>DATMNZ010000221.1:0-15738 GCA_035568495.1 Saccharimonadales bacterium (SeqCode)
CTGAGCCCCGCCTGGAACCCCGTGGCTGCGAAGACGAAGGGGTCGGTCGCGGACTTAACGAAGAGGTGGAATTTCTGGCCGGTTTTTAGCGGCGGCGCATCTTTGCGGCTGGTAACGCTGAACAGCGGCGCCACACCGAGCAATCGCTGCGACTGCTCTTTCTTCTGCAGGGCTGCTTCGTCCTCCTCCGTGCGCTGCTGGGCCGCCGGTGGTGTCTTCTGATCGGCCCCCGCAGTCTGTGTGGTGGCGGAAGGGCTTGCGGGGCTTGTGGGAGTCTGCTGGGCAGTGAATTGCTTCGGGGAGAATAACGCCAAAATCAAGATAAAGATAAGAGCGAAGCTACAAAATATTGGGGTGCGTACCATTACTCCTACTTCCAGGCGCTGACGGCAACGGGACAGGCATTTCATCGCTTGTCTGCCCGCAGGCCGGCAACACCTCTTTGATGTGATTGGAAACATACGACGGACGGATGTCCTATTAATTATCCCATTAATCCTGGGCGTTGCCCGTACACGGCTCCAACAAAACTCCGGCGGCTGTAAGGAATTGTTAAGAGAATCTGTGTAGTGTCAAGGGAAAGACGCTTTTCTTTTCATCAAGACTCGATAGAGCGCTACCTGCGATTCGCATTCAAGCCGTGGTCCAGCAGGCGCTTTTGGGCAGGCCCGTACCAGTTAAGGCCCGGTGATGTGATTTTTCTTCACAAGGATTCCGGCAACGAATGAAGCGTTGGCCGCGAGCAGCCATTCGATCCGCCATATCTGCACTGCTTGCCAGTCGAGCAAGGTGCTGGCCGAAAAGAAGAAGCCGGTCACCAGGGCTGCGATTGCGCAGACTGCTCCCAGAAGCAGGCAGATGAGCGATAGCGTGGTCTGGCCAAGAGAATCACGCACCGATGCCAGCGTAGTCCGAGCGCGAATACGAGGAGGCGCCGTGGGGGACTGTAGGGCGTCACCACAGGCATGGCAAAAACGCGAACCAGCCGCCAAGCCGATGCCGCAATGTGGGCATGATAGCGCCGGAGCCTGCGCCGGTTCCCGGGGCGCAAGGGCGGGCTTCCAAAAATCCTGTTTGCTGGTATTTTCCATCGAGATAGGCCCCACACTTTCACCCAAAGATAGAGCACACGGGATGCCAAAGCCCCAGATTTGCTAACTGATTGAGAGGCCATGGCTTAGTGACCAAAAGGTAACGGTGTCGCAGGAAGGGAAGAAAGAATTACGTTGTACAAGTTATCAGATCGGGGAATCAGGTAGACTTCAGAATAAGAGCCCATGATACTTCAAGCCCATGGATTTCAAGGTCCTGTAAGGAAGGCACGGCTGTTGGCATTCCTTGTTGTTATTTTCTTGGCGTCTTCAATTCTGGCCACCGACCCGCCCAAGCCTTCGCCCTTTGAGGCGCTTTCCAGCAGCGGATTGAACCACTACTACAGCCTGGAATATGACGAGGCGGTGCGCGACTTTCAGAGGGCCGCCGAACTCAATCCCGAAGACCCGAAAGCCTGGAACCATCTGCTCGAGGCCGTGCTGTTTCGTGAGCTTTACAAGCATGATGCTCTCGATACCAGTCTGTATACCCACCAGAGTTTTCTCAGCACCAAGCAGGTCCCGGCCGATGCTGCGGTGAAACAGAAGATCAAAGATCTGGCGGATAAGGCCATCGCCCTGGCGGATAAACAACTGAAGAACAATCCGCAGGACGTGCGGGCGTTATATGCGCGCGGTGTTGCCAAAGGCCTGCGCTCGACCTATCTGGCGCTGATTGAGCACGCATGGTTTGCCGCGGTCAGAAACTCGCTTTCGGCGCGCGGCGACCACGAGCAGGTGCTCAAACTGCAACCCGGTTTTACCGACGCCAAGACCATTATCGGGGCGCACAACTTTGTGGTCGGCAGCTTGCCCCTGCCGCTCAAAATCACCATCGGCATCGGCGGCGTTCGCGGCGACAAAGATAAGGGCCTTCAATACCTGGAAGAAGCAGGCAAGGCCGGGGGCGAGTCGAGCGCCGATGCCCGCGTGGCCCTGGCGCTGTTCCTGCGCCGCGAAGAGCGCTTTCAGGACGCCATCAATGTCGTCCACACTCTGGTCCAGGAACATCCCAAGAATTTCCTGTTTGCGCTCGAAGAGGCAAACCTGACCAAAGACGCAGGCAAGGGACCAGCCGCAGTCACCGCCTTACGTAGCCTGCTGGAGGCATGCAAGGCAGGGAAGTATCCACAGGCGCACACCGAGCTGGCGCAATACGCCCTGGGAGAATCGCTACGCGGCCAGGGGCAATATCCGGAAGCCATTCCCGCCTACGAGGCCGCCGGGCACTCAAATTCCATCAATCAGGAACTGCGCCAGCGTTCCCTCGTTTCCGCCGGCGAGGTCTATGACATTCTGAACAAACGGGATGCGGCCATGAAAGACTACCGCGCCGCCGAAGCCCTCGATTCCTCCACCGACGAGGCCGACCGAGCCCGCAAAAGGATGAGTAAACCCTATAAAGGGCGGTAGGGAACTTTGGGGGGGATGGGTGCGTATTGAGGGAGAGGAGACCCCATGTACTGCAACTACTGCGGAAAAGTAATCCAAGACGATGCCAATCTCTGCGCTTATTGCGGCAAGCGCGTTGTCGGCAATGTTTCTCAGCGCCGGGTGCTGCGCGCCCGTTCCGGACGCAAAATTGCCGGCGTATGCCTGGGCTTTGCCCGTTACTTCGATATCGACGTGGCCCTGGTGCGGGTCGTCTGGCTGGTGTGCGCGTTGTTCGGCTGGGGCCTGCTCGCGTACGTGGTGGCCTGGATCGCCGTTGAAGAGGAGCCGCTGCCTCTTCTTGCGCCGGTTGCCGAGCCCGGCAGCGCGGTGAATGCGTAGAATTGGTGCTCGCTGGAGACAATGCCATCACTACAAATAACGTGTCATCCTGAGCGTAGCGCCTCGAAAACGTGTCCCGCCCAAAACGCACGGGCGCGGAGTCGAAAGACCCCGGTGATGCGGTAGGCCTCCCATGTCGACTCAGGGAGTTTAAACGGAAGACCTGCGTTGGAAGGTGACAGTTATGTGGCGGGCGATGTGAGGGCAAGATTTGCGGGACATTTACCTCGGCGACTCATACGATCTCGTTAAGCGCTTCTGGTCCGAAAGCCTCAGAAGCATAGCGCCGCTGTATGCACATGAACGGTTCGTGCCTGCAGCAATTCGCACCGAGTATGCCAAGGTGACATCTATTCCGGTGTTTGAATTGCCCCCCGACAATCCGTTCGGAATTCTGCTCGACCCCGACACGGGGATTCCACTTCCCACAGATTCCGTCAAGGGAGTCAACGCTTCGCACGCGTCGTTGCCTTTCATATTGCAACTCAGCGCGAGTCTTCGTCCAATGTACGTGATCTGTTTTGACCAGAGCTATCACCGCAGCCACAAACTCAGCCGTCAAATGCAAAGACAGGTCAAGAGAGAGTTTCTCCGGGACCACGGAATGGCATCTTTCTACTATGTCTCACACGCACCTTTCCTCTTCGCGACACCCAAAGTCGATGCCCTCGAGGTTATTCTAGAGCGCTTGATTTCTCTGGGAATTCCCAAGAAGTGCTTTGAGTCGGACAAAACCTAGAAGTCTCTGTTATCCGGCAACAATCTCCCTGCAAGATTCCCGTCTTCCTCCGTTCTTTCTTTGAAGTGGAAAGGTGGCTGCGATATGCTCTGAGCAGCCACGGAGGGAAATCGATGCCTAACCGGCCCACCGTACTGATGCCGCTGCTGCTGGCAGTGTCGTGTGCGTGGAGCCAGTCGGAATCCATGCCCCAGCCGGAGGCGGTTTTCCGGACGAATGTCCGGCTGGTAGTGGTGGATGCTCAAGTCCTGAACCGGAAGACCAGGCAGAATGTTATCGGCCTGACGCCCGGCGACTTCCGGCTGTTTGAGAATGGAATCCGTCAGCCGATTTCCTACCTGAGCCAGGATGAGCTTCCTCTCTCGGTGGTCTTCCTGTTCGATTTGACCGACAGCGTCCATCCGGTTTTGAAGCCGCTGGCAGCCGGAGCGCTACAGGCGCTGCGCCATCTGAAGCCGGAAGATGAAGCTGCCGTCATGGTGTACGCGGTCTCCACACAACTGCTGCAAGGGTTCACCACCGACCACCACCGGATCGAAGCTGCCATCGAACGGGCCAGCCGGCTGGAGAGCCCGGAAGCGGCGTTCTTCAACGAAGGGCTATTCCAGGCGGCCTCCCAGGCTGCCCAGGCCGCCAACGGAAGGCGGCGGATCGTCATCTGGCTGACCGATAATATCCCCAATCTTCCGTCTGAAGAATTGCAATATAAATACCATAAGAGTATTCCAATCAGTGGGTTACACAGTGAAGCCGAAGCATTGGAAGAGCTATTTAGAGATGGCGTTGTGGTTTACACCCTGCTGTTGCGCAGCGACATCTCTGAGCGGGAATTCATGCACAACTTGAACGACCCGATGCATAGGTTGGGCCGCCGACGGTATCCACCGGGCGATGTGTACCGCTACACGGAGCAAACCGGAGGCCAAGTGCTGGAATCCTGGAGTCCCAGCCGGGCCGGCGCACGGCTGGCCGATCTGATCGACCAGATCAGGACGCGCTATGCCCTGGGATATCATCCACCCGCCGATGCGGCCACTGGCCGGTTCCATGAACTGAAGCTGGAAATTGCCCCGGAGATTCGCCTGCGCGAAGGGAAGCTGATCGTCAACGTGCGCAAAGGCTATTACCGGTAAGGCGATTGGCCACGAATGAACACGAATCAACACGAATGAAGATCAATTAAGATCAAAGAACACGGAATTAAACAACACAAAATCAGTGCAGCCAGATTTGGGATAAATATGGTTCCTGGTTCTGGTTGCAATTCGTGTTGATTTGTGTAAATTCGTGGCTAACTTGCTGTGAGTCACAGGGAGTCTCCTCATTGATCATCCGGCCAGCAAAGAATATTCTGGGCGCCATCCGGCTGCCTGGCGACAAATCCATTTCACACCGTTACGCCATGTTGGGAGGCCTGGCGGAAGGCGTTACCCGGCTGAGTAATTTTTCCACCGGGGCCGATTGTGCCAGCACTCTCAGTTGCATACAGCAACTCGGTTGTACGGTGCGCAAGACCGCTGACGGCATGACCGAGATCGAAGGGCGTTCGGAATTCGCGCCTCCTGCGGAAAGCCTCGATTGTGGCAACTCCGGCTCCACCATGCGCATGATGTGCGGCCTGCTGGCTGGGCACGATTTTGAGTGCTCGCTGCATGGCGACGAATCACTATCGCGGCGTCCGATGGCGCGGGTGATGGTTCCGCTGCGGCAAATGGGCGCCGAGATCAGCGCCGGCATGGGTGATCGTCCACCGCTGCGGGTGCGGGGCGGCCGCCTCCATGCGATTGACTACACTACCCCGGTAGCCAGTGCGCAGGTAAAGTCCGCGGTGCTCTTTGGCGGCCTGCTGGCTGAGGGCGAAACCGCGGTGGAAGAGCCTTTCCGAACGCGCGATCACTCCGAACAGGCGTTGCGCGCCTTTGGTGTAGAGCTGGCGCGCCAGCGCAACCGGGTGACCATTCGCGGTGGGCAAAAACTGAAGGCCATTGAAGCCTATGTGCCCGGCGATATTTCCTCTGCCGCTTTCTTCCTGTGCGCCGCCGCGCTCTTTCCCGATTCCAACCTGGTGATTGAAAACCTGCTGCACAACCCCACGCGGGCTTCTCTGCTCGACGTGATGACCGCCCTGGGGGCGCGCATCTCGGTGATCAATCTCGAAGAACATCACGGAGAGCTCGTAGGCACGGTAAAGCTTGAACATGGCCCACTGAAGGGAACAACGATTGCCGGCGGACAATCCGTGGCCCTGATCGATGAGCTGCCGGTGCTGGCCGCGATTGCGCCTTTTACGGCCCAGGGAGTCGAGATTCGCGATGCCAAAGAGTTGCGCGTGAAAGAATCGGACCGCATCGCCGCCGTGGCCCGCAATCTGCGCGCCATGGGAGCAGAATGCGAAGAGCGGGAAGACGGATTGCGCGTCCCTGGAAACCAGAAGTTGCATGGCGCAGAAATCGATTCTACCGGCGATCATCGCATTGCCATGGCGTTCTCGGTGGCCGCCCTGCGCGCGGAAGGCGAAAGCGTAATCCACGGCGCAGATGCCGCGAGGATTTCGTTCCCGGAGTTCTTTAATGTGCTGGAAAGCGTTGTCGAGAGGTAAGGAGATGGAAAAGGCATTCAGCACTCAGCACTCAGCCATGACACATTTCCGTTGTGCAGGGAAAACCAATTTGGCCACGAATTAACACGAATGAACACGAATTAAGGCGGATGAACACGAACTAAAAACCAGAAGGGAATTGAAGGAATCTGGAACGAAGAACCTTTCAGGGCTGAATGCTGAGTGCTGAGTACTGAGTACTGAATGCTAACTGCCAGATGCTAACTGCCAACTGCTTCTAACAAACGAGTTCTTCCCGCGACAACTCCAGTCCATCGAGATTGCCGAGGGCGGTGATGGCGACTTTGTCGGTCTGGAACAGTTGATTGGCCATGCCTGAAATTTCTTCGCCACTCACCGCTTCGATCTGATCGATGGTTTCATCAAGGGTGAAGAAGCGCTCGAAATACATTTCCTGGCGGGCGAGGTTTGACATTCTCGAGGTGCTCGATTCCAGGCCCAGCATCAGGTTGCCTTTGAGCTGGTCTTTGGCGCGGCGCAGCTCTTCTTCGGGAATGGGTGTGTTCTTGAGCTCGCGGAATTCGTGCAGCACTGAATCCACCACTTTAGGTGTTGATTCCAGGGATGTGCCGGCATTCACCATCAGGCAGCCGGTATCGCGATACGGGTTCAGGTCGCTGTAGATAGAGTAGACCAGTCCTTGCTCTTCCCGGACTTTCTGAAACAGCCGCGAACTCATGCCCCCGCCGAGGACCGTATTCATTACATACGACACATAGCGTTTCTCGTGAGAGATGGGGTGCGAGGGGACACCGATGCAAAGCTGTACCTGCTCCAGCGATTTCTTGTTGCGGGTGACGATGCGCGGCGTGACTGCCGGGGCCTGCTGGTGGAACCCATTGGAAGCCCGGCTGAGGCCGGAGAAATGCTGTTTGATCAGATCGACAAAACGCTGGTGGTTCAGGTTGCCGGCCGCCGAGATGATGATATTGTTGGGCACAAAGCGCTGATGGTAGAAGTCAAACAGCTTTTCCTGCTCAAATGAGCGGACGGTTTCCTTGGTCCCCAGGATCGGCTTGCTCAGCGGATGGTCGGTCCAGAAATTCTGCGTGAAAATCTCGTGGATCAGGTAATCCGGATTGTCTTCATCCATCTTGATCTCTTCGAGGATCACGCCTTTTTCGCGGCTGATGTCCTTGGGCTCGAAGACCGGGTTGAGCACCAGATCGCTGAGAATGTCGACGGCCGTGGGCAGGTGTTCATCCAGTACCTTGATGTTGAAGCAGATGACCTCTTTGCCGGTGAAGGCGTCCATGTTGCCGCCGATGGAATCGACCTGCCGGGCAATCTGCTGGGCAGAGCGCGAGGTGGTGCCCTTGAACAACATGTGCTCCACAAAGTGTGAGATCCCATTGATCTCCGGGGACTCATCCCGTGACCCGGATTTCATCCAGATACCGATGGAGATGGAGCGCAGATGCGTCATCTCTTCCGTGAGCAGAGTCAGCCCATTGGGCAAGATTTCGCGGCGTATATTGCGAGGTTCGTTGATCGCTTTATTCATGACTGGGCTGGTCATCAGGTTAACTATGATTCTCACACACTCAGGCGGACATGGGGGAATCTCTATGTGCCTTATTAATGAGCACTTTGCGAGGAGGGCCACTTGAGAGCCCCCTGCCGGCGGTATGGCTGTAGAATTGAATGGCAACCCAACAACCATGCCGACGCCCCCCCAAACCGGCCTCTTAGGCCTTGATTTACAAGAGCTTACGGCGCTTGTACAGCGCTACGGCCAGCCTGAGTACCGTGGACGCCAGCTTTTTGATGCGCTTTATCCGCAACGGCTTCCCCGGCTCGACGTGATCTCAACTCTACCTCGCCCTTTCCTGAGCGCCCTGCAGGGAGAAGGGCTGGAGGTAGCGGCCCCGGCGGTTGCCCGGAGCTTTGAATCCACCGACGGCTCCATCCGCTATCTGATCGCCATGCCCGACGGCGAGACCGTAGAGACCGTGTGGATGCCCGAAGGCGATGGCGGTGAAGCCGGGGACGGCACCGACGCCGATGACAGCGACTGGAAGCGCGCCACGATCTGTGTTTCCAGCCAGGTAGGCTGCGCCGTAAACTGCCGGTTCTGCCTGACGGCTCTGTTGGGCGTGAAGCGCAACCTGACGGCCGGTGAGATCGTAGGGCAGATTACCGCAGTTCTGAACGACCGCCATGTGGATCTCGAACGTCAGCGCGTGAACGTCGTCTTCATGGGGATGGGCGAACCGTTCCTGAACTACGAAGCGTTCATGAAGTCCGTCCGGCTGCTGGTGGAAGGCGTAGGACTTTCCGAATCCCGCATGACGGTCTCGACCTCAGGCATCGTGCCCCGTATCCACGAGTTCGGCACGGAGCCGTTGCGTCCCAAGCTGGCCATCTCCCTCAATGCCCCCAACGATGCGTTGCGCGAGCGCATCATGCCCATCAACCGCAAATGGGACCTGACCCAGCTCATGCAGGCAGTAAGAAAGTTTCCGTTGCGCAACCGCGAAAAAGTCACATTCGAATACGTTCTGCTGAACGGCATAAATGATGACCTGGAATGCGCCCGCCAGGTAGTAGAGCTGGTGCGCGGTATCCGCTGCAAGGTGAATCTGATCGCGCTGAACCCCGGCCCAGGCATCGACTACGCCACACCAGAAGACCAGCGCGTACGGGCCTTTCAGGACGTGCTGGTGCGGGCGGGAGTTCCGGCGTTTGTTCGCAAGCCACGCGGGAGAGATATTTTTGCGGCTTGCGGGCAGTTGAAGCGGACAGAAGGGGATTTGTAATTGAGCGCCGGTAAAAAACACGATGTCATCCCGAAGCCCGTAGGGAGCGCGCGCTTTCTTCAGCGCGCGAGTAGGGTTGAGGGACCTTGCGGTGCAGTATCCTTGTAAAGAACCCGTGACTTTTTGTGCAAGTTCTTGGCTACCCTTCGTTCCAATCAGGGAGTCCACAAATGAAAGTTCTGGGAGTACAGCGGCCGCAAGAGTCCACCGCACTCGCAAAATATATCTACTACGTTTACATGATGGTCAGCAGCTCACGCCGTGCTCTGTATACCGGTGTAACGTCAAACCTGGGGAAGCGCGTGTTTGAGCACAAAAACGATCTGATCGAAGGATTTACCAAGAAGTGCAAATGTCACCGGCTGGTTTATTTCGAACGCTATGAAGACCCATCGACCGCCATCGCACGAGAGAAAGAGATTAAGGGATGGAGAAGAGAGAAGAAGAACGCGCTTGTTGTGTTGATGAACCCCGAGTGGAAGGACCTCGCCGAGGACTGGTGACACCTTGTTGAGAAGGAAACTTCACCGCAAGGTCCCTCAGCCCTACTCGCGCGCTGAAGAAAGCGCGCGCTCCTAACGGGCTTCGGGATGACACCATTGTGTGCACAAAGAAAAAGCCCGCACGAAGCGGGCTTCAAATTCTGCGAAAAGACAAACTACCAACTACCAACTACCAACTACCAACTACTATTTCCCATTCACCGCCGCCGCTCTCTGTGCCAACACTCTCTTCGCGTTGTCAGCCAGCTCTTTGGCTTTGGGCAGCAGGTTTAGTGCGGAGATGATCTGGGGATCGTTTTCTGCCCGGACGCGCAGTCCTTCCTGCTGGCCGTATTGGGAGATGTACATTTCGGCTTTGATCTGGGTCTTGATCCAGTCGAGCCCTTCGTTGACTTCGGCTTCGGTGTAGGGGACCTTCTGGGCTTCGAGGAACTTGCGGAAGTCCTGAAGCACGCTGTCGCTGACTTCGAAGGTCTTGTCTACCGTGTGGCCCTGAATGTAGCGGGCGGCGAAGTTGAAGAACGCATACTTCTGGAGCAGCGAGTCTTCAAAGCGGCTGGTTTTGAGCTGGTTGATCTTGATGTCGGGGTTAATGCCGCCGCCGCCGTAGACGGTGCGTCCGCTATCGGTGAGTTTGACTTCTTTGTTGGCGGCGGAAGGAACGCTGCCGTTCTTTTCGTCTTCACGGGTGAAGTAATACTCGTAGAGGGAAACGCTGCTGTAATCGCGTTGGATGAGACGTCCGCTGGGTGTGTAGTATTTGGCGGTGGTCAGGGCCAGGGCGGCATTGCCGGAAAGCGGGAATACCGTTTGAACCAGGCCTTTACCGAAAGTGGTTTCACCGGCAATCAGTCCGCGGTCGTGGTCCTGGATGGCGCCGGAAACGATCTCCGCGGCGGAGGCGGTGCCGCGGTTCACCAGCACTACCAGCGGATAGTCCTTGCCGGCGTTGCCGTGGGCAGCGCGGTAGAGGTTCTCCGGGGAGCTGCGCCCGTGGTGGGAAACAATGACCTGGCCGCGCTTCAGGAACTTATCGGCCACGCCTACGCCTTCCATCAGCAGGCCGCCGGGATTGCCGCGCAGATCGAGAATCATGCCCTTCAACTCGCCGAAATCTTCGAGCGCGTCTTCCACTTCATGTTCCGTGGTTTCATTGAAGGCGGTGATGTGCATGTAGCCGATGCCGGGGCGAATCAGGAACTTGAGGTCAACGCTGTCGCGCGGAATTTCATCGCGGGTCACGCTGAATTCCAGGGGCTTCTCCGCGCCTTCGCGCAGGATGCTGATGTGTACGTTGGTGCCCTTGGGGCCTTTGAGCAGATCGGCCACTTCACCGGCGTTCATGTTGTCGGTGGCCTTGCCGTCGACGGCGATAATCACGTCGCCGGGACGCAGGCCGGCGCGGTACGCCGGGGTGCCCACAAACGGGGCCAGCACGATGATCTTATTGTTGCGTGGGGCGATGGTCATGCCCACGCCGTAATAGCGGCCGCGCTGCTCTTCGCGCATGGCCGAATACGACTTGGGATCGAAGAAATTGGAATGAGGATCGAGCACGTGCAGCATGCCCGGTATCGCGCCGTTGAAAATGGCCTTGTCGGCGCTGACCGGCTCGGCGTAATTCTGTTCAATAAGGTCGTAGATATCGGCGAATTGCTTGAGGCTGCTGCGCACATC
The DNA here is from genome assembly GCA_035568495.1 of Saccharimonadales bacterium (SeqCode). Lineage (GTDB taxonomy): Bacteria > Acidobacteriota > Terriglobia > Terriglobales > Acidobacteriaceae > Angelobacter. The sequence continues at coordinate 11,163 of DATMNZ010000221.1, forward strand.
GGTATCGGCCGCCGGCGCCGGGAAGCTCCTCTGGGCCACGCCCAGACCCAGAAAACCGCACACCAGGATCACAAGAAGCACTGCAAAACTAGAACGACGCGAGCTACGTGACATGTTTTCCCTTCCAATGCCGGGCTGGCCCGGAAAACGCGCAATTTTATGTCAAAAGTATAGCACCAGATTCCGGAGGGTTTATTGCCTCTTAATGGCAGAAACCCTGTACTGCTCGCCGGTGCGCCCTGCACCCCTTCCCGGCAACTCCAAGAATATCGCAGGATATCGCCAGGCTTCCGGTTACTCTGGTAATTTGGATGCAATGCGGTCCTTCAACGGTACCGTGACCGGTTAAATTGGGTAATGCCGCCAAAGAAAGCAGGCCGGCATTTCCGATGTCCCGATTGCTCGATGTCCAGATGTCCCGATCTGCCAGAGTTTACTTTTTCACCTGGTCACTGTATTAGAGACTGGTGGTGCAAAAAAAGGAAAGCAGAATACGCGATGTTTGCGTTATGATGGAAGCCCGCAGCAAAACCGCTGTGCGCAAAACTTCTTATGAATCTTGGAATGGGCGAAATCGGTGTACTGGTGTTGCTGGGCCTGGTTCTTTTCGGGCCGAAGCGCCTGCCGGAAATTGCCCGGCAAATGGGAAAGTTCATTGCTGAATTTAAGCGCGCCAGCAACGACTTTCAGGCACAGATCCATCAGGAAATCAACAAGATGGAGATCGAAGAGTCGGCCAAAAAACTGATGCAAGACACCAAAGACGCCGTCGCCCACCCCGATGATCCCGATTCCATCACCAATGCTCTAAGCCGTCTGACTGATCGGATCAAGTCCATTCCCCAGGATTACGATGCCTGACGTCATGGACGGTCAAGAAACCATAAAAGAAGAGCGGCATCTGGGGCAGATGGGCCTGTTGCAGCACCTGCAGGAATTGCGCCAGCGGGTCATCTACTCTCTGATCGCTGTGGTCGTGTGCTTTTTGGCTGTTTGGTATTTTGCCGATCGGATATTCAAGCTCATTGAGGTCCCCATCCAGAATGCGCTGGCTGCCCATAAGATGGATACCCATCTGAATTATGACGATCCAACCGGTCCTTTCAATCTTTACATGAAGACCGGGCTGATCGTAGGAATCTTCGCCGCCTCTCCGATCTTGCTCTACCAGCTATGGATGTTCATTTCTCCCGGTCTCTACCGGCGTGAAAAGCGCTTCGTTCTGCCCTTCCTGTTCCTTTCGGTGGGATTGTTCCTGAGCGGCGGATTTTTTGGATACAAGATCGTATTTCCGGTAGCGCTGGACTTTCTGATCGGCTATGCCACGGATTTCCATCCGGTGATCATGGCCGATAAATATTTCAGCCTGTTCCTCACCATCATTCTGGGTCTGGCGATCATCTTTGAGTTGCCGATCGTTCTGGGATTCATGGGAATGCTGGGGGTAGTGAATGCCCGCTTCCTGTTCAAACACATTCGCGGGGCGGTCTTCATGTTCTTTGTGGTGGCGGCCATCCTTACGCCTACCACCGACCCTTTGAACATGACGATTTATGCCGCTCCGTTGATTGCCCTTTATATATTGAGCATCGGCATCGTGTGGCTGGTGCATCCGAGGCAGCGCAAGAAACGCCGGGACAAGAAGATATTGAAACCGTAATGTTCGGGTGTGTTTGAGTTATCAGGCAAGGCCTCGCAGGCCTTGCCTGACTTGTGTTCCATTTACTCTTTGAGGGGGCAATGAAGCATCGTCGCATGACATGCCAAACTCTGGTTGTGGCCCTGGCAGGAATGGTATTTCTGCTGGGATGCAGCAGCGAAAGCGCGGCGCCCGCGCGGACTAAAGCTGCGGTTCAGACTCCAACTCCTTCTCCTCCAGCCGTGTCGTTGGATGCCGGGCCTGCCGGGCCGGTTTTGCGCATCGATGCCGCTCGCGCGATGCAATATACGAGAGAGATCTTTGCCCTGGGACCACGCTTTGTGGGCAGTCCAGGGCAGCAGAAGGCTGCCGCTTACCTGCGGGCCAAGCTGAAGAATGACAATCTCGAAGAGGACGCATTCGAACAGGAGACACCGGCGGGCAAGAAGCCCATGCGCAACCTGATCGCCAAGTTCACGGGGAGCAGGGAAGGCATGATCGTGCTGGCCTCGCACTTTGATACTAACTATCCGCTGCGCAAGACCAGCTACGCGGGCGCCAACGACGGCGCTTCCAGCACCGCCTTGCTACTGGCGATTGCCGATCAACTGCGCGGCAAGAAGCTTGAGGGATTCAGCATCTGTCTGGTGTTCCTGGATGGAGAAGAAGCCGTAGAAGAATGGACGGACACCGACAGCCTCTACGGCAGCCGGCGCCTGGCGGCCCGCTGGGAAAAAGACGGCACCTTACGCAAGATCAAGGCGCTCTTGCTGGCCGATATGATCGGCGATGCCGATCTGAACATCGATCAAGAAGACCGTTCCACTCCCTGGCTGCGCGCGCTGGTGCTGAAAGCGGCCACCTCGCTGGGCTACCAATCGCATTTTTTCCATCGCCAGATTCCGATTGACGATGACCATATGCCTTTCGTGCGGCGCGGCGTCCCCGCTATTGATTTAATCGACATGGACTACGGCTACGGCGATTCCTATCACCATACCGTGGAGGACACGCTCGACAAACTCAGCCCTCAAAGCCTGCAGATCACCGGCGACGTAATTCTGGAAACCATCCGCCTGTTGAACGGGAACGCCAGTCAGTTGCCACAATAAGAGACTTTAAATTTAAAACTTAAAATTTTAATTCTTTTCCCAATCCCTTCAGGGACAGTTCGGCGGCTGCGCCGGCCCTTCGATGACTGTCTTGCTCTTGTTGCCGGTGAAGCATTGGCTGACGAAGGCCGGGGTGTAGCGGTCGCTGGTCGATTGGGGCACGTCTTTTACCATGACCGGCTTGAATTCGAAGCGAATGCTGCCGTCTTCGGCGACCGTCCCCAGAAGGTAGCCATACACGTCGGACTGGGCCTGGTCGGCGCTGGCGCCGGCTGACTCCTTGGGCAAGCGGTAGCGAACGGCGCCCGCGGTGCCGACGATCCATCCGGAGAGTATGGTTTGCTGCGCGGCCTTGCGGCAGGCTGTGTCGTAGATGTCTCTCATGTAATAGTGCGAGTGGCTGGCGAGGATGTAGACAGGCTTTTTCGTCCGGGTATGGAAGCCGGCCAGCGCCGCGTACATTGCGCGTCCGCTCTTGGTTCCCTGAGGGCTGTCGTTCATACTGTGTCCGGCAGAGAGGCTGTCGGGCAGGGCAGCGTGCATGCCCACCACCACGCTGCGGACTTCCTTATTGCCGGTGGCCCGCATGAGCACCTTGATGAACCATTCCATCTGTGCGCTATCGAATTGTTCGCTGCTGGCGTTATCGAGCGTGATGAAATCCACGCCTCCCTGTATCCAGTGGAAGTAGGTGGCAATCTTGTGGTTGGCGGGGTCGTCGCGCAAGCGCTGGTCCCGCAGCACCGGAGCCGCCAGCCAGTCGGCAAACTGCTGTATATATTCCGCACGGGTCTTGGGCGCTATGGTTTCATGGTTGCCGATGCCGAGATAGACCGGCAAAGTTCCGAAAGGCGCAATCTGGTTTTGAATGAAGTCAGGCCAGGCTTCCGCCTGGTACTGAGAAAGCGCGGGATTGGGACCCGATGTTTGCAGGTAATCCTGATCGGGCGTATAGATTGCCCGGAAGTCGCCGAGGTGCCAGTAGAAAGCGGCATGATCGGCGGCAACTTTCCGGGCCATGGCGGGCATGACTATATCGCCGCAGTTGCGGGAATCACCGGAAACGGCGAACGTCCATGTCTGGGCGCAAGATGACTGCGGGCCGCACAATGGCAGGAAGGCGGCAAGAATGGCGGTCGAAATAAGGGAGCGCATCTGCGCCAGTCTACATCATGCTCTGGCCGCAACCAAAAGCACACCAATTACCCGATTGCCAATCTTTTATCCTCTGGATTTTAGCGCCCGCGTCCCTCCTCCCGTTTACAATAGTCCCGAGTTTATGTCTGACCGTCTCTATCTCAGTATCTGGTTTCCGACGTTTCCGGCCATCGGGATTATGCCGCGCCTGCTTTCAGCGTTGCGGCAGTTCTCTTTTTCGTCGAAGAAGCCCGGCGCTGGGTATCTGGCGGTGCATTCCATATCGTTCAGCGAACCGTTGCTGTTCGAGCAGAGTTTTGATTACCGCGTCGCTCCCGAAAACGTCCTGGCCATGGCCTCGGAGTTTCTGCAGGATGACAATGCCTACGAACTGGACGTTATGTGGGACCTGTGGATGCCGGTGGAGGAAGGCGGATTGGACCAGACATGGGAACTGCAGCCGCAAAAAGTGAAGTTCTTTGCCTTCGGCACGGAATTCGAAGACGCCACCCACCAGCAGAATGGACACATACAGGCCGATTTCGGACTCGATACTCCCTTTCTTTATGAAGACGTCGATCTCACACACAACGTGGAGCAGCGCATCAAGGCCAATGTGCACAAACTCGTGAGCTTCACCACGTCCGTGGAAAACAACTGCGGCATCAGCGGAAGAGTGCTGTGGTCG
>DATMNZ010000222.1:0-28946 GCA_035568495.1 Saccharimonadales bacterium (SeqCode)
AGATGGCGGAAACCCCGGCGCTTTTGCGGGCTGGCATGGCCTTCAATTGCTGGGCGATGTCGGCAACGCACTCGGAAAGATAATCGTCTTCTGCTTGCGCGGGCGGTGATGCCGGAACCGGCTCGGGTACAGCCCCGGCGCTCACGGCTGCGGCCGCAGTTGGAACCGGCGTTGCATTGACCGGGGCGGCGAGGGGCGCGATACGGGGCACGGCTAGCGGCGGTGGCGCCACCGCGGACATGCTAATCCGCTGCAGCGGCGGCTCGGGGCGCAACTCCGGCGCGGCTGGGACATCCAGCGCAATCTTCTCTTGATTCTGCTTTTCCTTGATCGGCGTAGAATCGGCAGCCGGAGCAGCCGGCGGCAGGAAATCTTCCAGCGTCCCCGTGCCAGAAGCCTCGGCCTTGGAGGGCGCGCTGGCCGTGGCTGACCCGGGCTTTGCGGGCACTACCTGCCCATCGGTTGGGCCTGCCGTACTCTGCTCCACGGCCTTCTGCAGGCTGTGGCGCAGCAGAATCAATTGCCCAAAGGACGCGCCGCCTGTATAGGGAGCGCGGAATGGCGTCTTCCACTGATGGACCACATGACGGATGTGCTCCATCGACTCGCGAGCGGCGAGGCCCGCCCCGCTGCAATCGATTTCGGTAATACCCCGCGCTTCCAGATCGTTGATGACATTGCGGATGGCATGCAAATCAAGGTGCATGGCGCGGAAGAACGCGCGCCGGGCCAGAAAATTGAAGCGCGTAAACGTCACCAGGCAGGCGTTGTCGAAATAGCCCTCACCCAACGAAAGCTTCAGTTCGCGCACCTCGCGCAGCGCGCCCAGCTTCTGCAGCTCTTCCAGGCTGTTGCACTGGTTCAGCTTTTCCAGCTTGCTGTCGAGACCTTCCACCCATTCAGGATAGCCATCGCCCAGCGTGCCCAGCACCGGCTCCAGCACCCGCGACACTTCGACCAGGGAGATTTGCTGTTCGTAGAGACCCGGAGGGGCGCAATGAGCAAAATACTGCACCAGCAGGAAGTCGATCTTGTCGCGGTCAACTTCAGTGTTCTGTTTGTGGTCCATGTGGCGGCGCAGAAGCGCGCGCAGGTTCTCTTCGGTTTGCAGGTTGGTGCTCTGCAGAAGCTGGCGGAGTTGCCAGACCTGGACACGGGTATCCATGTCATCGAACCAGGTACGCACCCGCTCGACGATTTCAGGTTCAGAGCGATCGATCGGATATTCCAGATCGCGACACAGGGGCAGGCCAATCTCAAACGTGCGGTTCAGCGCCGAATAGATCGTGTAAAGCCGCCGCGCATTGCGCCAGAAGGCCGCTATCTCGCCCAGATTGAGCGCAGTAGATGTCATGGTCGTAGTTCACTGAGATAAGAGCAAGACAACGACCAAACCCGGAAAATCGCAAATCGTTGATTCTTAAGCCTATATCCTTGGAATGAGGGCCGGACAGGGCAACTTGCAGCGTCTCAGGATGACACAAATGGGTCTCACAGCGGGGCAAAACTCAAAGACAATCCACCGCAAAGGGCGCGAAGGGCGCAAAGGAAAAACAAAAGACTGGACCGCAGAGTGCGCAAAAATCAAAGATCAAAGCTCTAAAGATCAAAGCTCTAGAGATCGCAGGGGGCACAGAGAAAAACAAGCGCTGGGAGGGGAGACTTACTTCGACCATCACAGCCGCCCACCGTTCCAATCACCCGATCAGCAGATCACCCGATCTCCCGATCAACAGATTTTCAAGGATTATTTAAACTTCCTGGTCCCTGAACAAAGCCCGCTTCTGGAATGTTGACCTGACGAATCTTCCAGAAGCGGGCCCTCGTTACGGTGAGCTTCGTGCGCTTTAGTTCCCTGACCGGTTGCATTGGTAATGCTGACAAAAAGACAGGTTGGCATTTCCGATGTCCAGATGTCCCGATTACCCGATGTCCAGATCTACAATGATTCCTAACTTCCCGGTCGCAGCACTAGTGGTGCGAGTACAGCGTTTTGTCGGGAACGACTTCGATCAATTGCATCATTCCGCGGTCTTCGTGCGTGAGAATGTGGCAATGCAGGACATATTGTCCCGTGTAATCCACAAACCGGCTGCGCATCTTGAAGTAGCCGGGGATGTATTCGGTACACTTTGCCGGGTTTCCGCCGGAAGCGGCAGCACATTGGGTGTAGGGCTGCAACTGCTTGGGACAATTATCGATCGATACCTTACCGTTCTTTGTGCATCTGGTGGTCAGGTCAATCTGCTGCGCCGCCGGAATGGCAAAGGTGTCCCACCACACCCAGGGTGCCGTAGGTTGGAGCGCTGGGCACGGTTTGAACGTCGCCGGGTTATCGGGGTTCACATAGCATGGATCGTTCTTGTCGATGGCCTTCGGGTTCTGCGGCTCAAAAAGCTCAATGATCTGGAACGGGTTCACATGAATGTGGAATGGATGCTCCTTGGCGTTGTCCTTGTTCGACACCTTCCATTCTTCCGCCGAATTCAGGGCCATGGATTGGTTGATTTTCTCATCGTTAAATTGAGCGCCGTTGATCTCCAGCTTGGGAGCAGCGCCGTTTTGGAAGGGATCGTCGAAGAACACCAGCTCACGGTGCAGGAAGATATCGGACGCTGGAATGTCTTTCAGAAAGACCGGGAAATTCTTGAAGAACGGCAGGGTCGCGGAGTTGGGAAGGAAGGTCATGGGCGGGTTGATCGCGGCCCCCGTGACGTTGACGGTGAGCAGCACCTGCGGCCGCAACGCTGGCTCCTGCGCCTTTTCACTGCACTCTTTGAGGTTGCGGCAAAGCGCACCCACCACATTGAGGTTGTAGACTCCGGGTGTTGAAGGGGCCTGCAGCAAAAAGTCGGCGCGGTTTCCGGGCGCCAGGTAGAGCTGATTGTCGACTTTGGTTCCCTGGTAGTTGGCCAGATCGAACTGCACGCCATCTTGCGCGATCTGCCTCCAATGCATGCAGGGCGTCGCCGGGTTGCCGCTGCAAGGGGTAGTGGCGCCTTGCAGAGTGAAGTTCTGGAAGTATGTGGCGTCACGTTCGGCGCCATTCACGAAGCGCCAGAGCTGCACCTGGTTGGGTTGCATCGTCAACTGAGGCGTCTTGCTTCCATTGACAGACAGCAGCGGGACCTTGCGGGTACCCGGACCTTGGCCGGGCTGGGTCAGGTTGAGCACCGTGGTCAACTGCTGAATGACCATCACATGTTCGGTGAGGTCCTGTCCCGGTGTGGAAGTGTAGTAGCTCTGCAAATCGGCGTCGTATTGGCCCTCAATGATGAACGCCCCGGTCATGCCGTTGGCGACGTTCAGCGCCGTGGAGCCATGCTTATGCCCGTGATACCAGTGCGTGCCCGGGGCCTGGCCCATCTTGACGGAACCGGGCACATAGGTGGGCAGGCGGAAGCAGTATGGATACCATCCGACGTGATACTGCGGCCATAGTCCCGCGCCGATCAGGGCGCGGTTCAGGGGCGTCAACCGCATGTGGAGGGGAAGGTTGCCGGGCACACCCTTGTAGGGGGCGGTGATGTCGTAGCGGGCGATCAGCCCCGCCTGCCAGTCGCGCCAAGCCTCGGGTATCTGCGACCATTGCGTGGGGGAGCCGTTCTGCTCACAGTTGCCGTAGATCTGAGACAGCGCCGTGTGGGCCGTCTCCGGCAACGGATCCAAAGACGGACGCACATAGACCAGCACATTGTCGCCCGTAGTGCTGGGCGTGGTGTGCGTGCCATGAAAGTGGACGTTGGCGGTGCTGGAACCATGCAGGCAGTTCGGCATGGTGTCGGCATTCGCGGATTGCGATCCTTTACCGGCTGAACCTGCATAGGTCACGTCGCATCCATCGGTCTGCCCGGTTTCCCCGCGGTCCAGCGAGTTGGGAAAATGCTGAGTGTTGACCCGGTTGTTGAACGCGATCTCGATCAAGTCGCCCACCCGCGAACGGAACGTCGGCCCCGGTATGGGCGCCGCGCCGCTAAACAGCGGATCAACCGGAGCGCCAGTCAGCAGATTGCGGCCCTGGAAGAACCGGATGTACTGGCTGGCGCAGCGTGCGTCCCCCGGCGCTCCCCACAGGGTGCGCAGTCCGTCGGTGAGGGTAAGTTCGGCCAGAATCTTTCCAGGCGTACTTACGCTCGCGCCCTTGGCGGCCGGAATGCTGGTGCTCTTGATTTCCGGAATGGTGATCAGCGCTTGCGAGGGCTGCGGGCAGGGGACCAACGATTGGGCGCTCGCCCTAGGAATAAAAAGGGCCATCGCCGAAAGCAGCAAAAGGCCACAGGTCCCGGCAAGGCTTGAAAGTTTTTTGCGCAACATGCCGCTAGCGCGCCGGCCTTGCTGATGGTCAGAGTAACTCTGGTAGCAATCCTGAGTGATGAATATGCTCTTTTTCATACACGCTCCTTGCTGATGGTTGGATCTCGTCAGCTTACGTTGATTTGGCCACCTGAATGGTCCCGGATTCGTTCGGATGTAGAGAACACTTGTAGGGCAGCGCCCCGGAAGCATTGGGAATGAATGTTGTGGAAGTCGATTTCGGAGCGATCTGGTTGGGCATGAAAAATGTGGTGTTGATCGTTCCGTCAGGATTCACCAGCCCCGGCCAGTGTGGCTGGCTGTCGTTGTTGGTCCAGAAAACTTCGTCGCCCACGTCCATGGATTGCGGGTCAGGGCTAAATTTTGCCGGTGTACCGCTGCTGATGGTGATAGGCCATTGAAACGGCATAGGTCATCCTCCTTGCGATGGTGCGTTGACTAACTTAATCGGAAAGGTAGCGGCGGGGCCCACGTTCTGATGGCCGCGCTCTCCCAGGGACATAGATTGGTGCGTGGTCGTGAGAATACGACTGCTACGGGCTGCGACTCGCACAGCCGCCAACGGGAATGTTATGACTGGTTCCGTACGCAAAATTCAAAAAAGGAACTCACGCGGACTATATATCGATCAATCGCGGCAGTCAATGACTTGCGAGCTTCGCCAGCAGAAATCCGGCAAGAAAGGCCCAAAATCAGACCGGCACACAAAGTTTTGTCAGATGAAACCGGACAGGGCCGGGCGCCGATCTACCAGAACGGCGGTCTTACGGCGTCCGAAACTGCTCGTCAGTCTCCACCTGATAGCCGGCAACCAGGCGGTTATTGGCATTGGCCAGACCCACCACGGCCATCATTTCCTGAAACATGGCGTCGGTCATGCCTTTCTTGCGCGCGGAAGCGGTGTGGGCGGCAATGCAGTAGTCGCACTGATTGCTGGCGCTCACCGCCACATAAATCAGCTCTTTGACCAGAGGATCGAGGACGCCCTGCGCCATGATCTGCTTGGTGCTTTCCCACGTAAGCCGTAGCGTGAGCGGATCGTGGGCAATGGCCTTCCAGAAATTCGTGATCGTGCCGGTCTTGCGCGTGGCCTTGATGTCGTCATAAACAGCGCGCACTTCTGGGCCGGCGCTTTCATATTCGATGAATCCAAAGGTTGACATGATGGTTTCTCCAATTCAGGATTACAGGCGGTATGATGACGATACTTGACACCCTCCGGTTGAGACAAATCTGTTCCCCCAAAACACACCTCAGCTCTTGGTTCTCTCTGCGCCCCTCGGTATTACTATCCATCAGAGTGTTCGCGGCTTGCGGTGATTTCTCCACCGCCTCACAACCCCAAAATCCTCCGCTTCCTCTGTTCCTCTGTGTTGCAAAGGTTTTCGTTGCAACTCGTTGCGCTGTGTTTCAAAGGTTTTGTTTGCGGCCACGTTGTATTGTCCTCGCGGAAGTTACAAGGTCATGGTAGGTTGATGAATTTTCGATGAATTCGCCGCGATGGCTGTGCAATTCTCAGTGGATATTGAGGAAAAGCAGGAAGAAAGACGCTTCGCGAGAATTCCGGAAACGTTCTTGTACGCAATGCCGGCCGCGCTGATCCGAAGCCAGAGGAGCAGTTCCTGCGGCATTATCAATAACACAACAATTTACATGACATTAAAGCCCTCTTCATCGCTCGGTGGTATTTTTCTCGGGAGTGTCTGCAATAACAAGAGGAAGGAAAAGAACCCATGAAACGAGTGTCACAAATATTCGGAGTTGCAATCCTGTTGTGCCTGCGGGCGATCGCTATCGATCTGCCTGCGTGGACCGACGATAGCAGTGTCGTTCTCCGCTCTGATTCCGCAAGAATCGTATCCGGAGACCAAGCAAGACTCACGGCCGCGGTCTTCCATCCCATCGATGCGGTGACCAGCGCGCAATTCAGCTTCACAATTCACGACCAACAGGGACAAGTCGTACGGTCCTTGGGCGGAGCGCAGGATTTCCGGCCCGGCGCGTCCATGGAATTCTCGGTGGTCTGGGACGGGCGAGACGACAACAGCCGCAGGCTACCCCTCGCGAAGTATACGGTGGAAGTCAAAGTAGAACTGAGTTCGGCTAGTGCGGCCGTGAGTCAATCCTCAAGTCAGCCGGGCGCCAACCCCGGGGAGCGCGTGAATCGCATTGTGCAAAAACAATCTATGACTCTCGAGATTGGGGCGAGCACAGTGAAGACCGCTTCATCGGTGGCGCCTGCGCCTCTTTCACAGACCGGGCAGGACTCCGCCTTCCCGTTCAACCACTATTACGGAACGCTGCACACGCAAACCGCTTTCAGCGATGGCGGACATCCCAACGACTCTACTTGCGCGTCTTCGACAACTCACGCCGCGGGCGATTTCACTCCGGCGCAGGCCTATAGTTATGCGAGGAACACCGGGCACCTGGATTTTCTGGGGATCTCAGACCATAACCACCTGTTCGCGCAGGCGTGCTCGACGTGCAGCGCGGCCCAGGTGATTCAGCGATACCACGATGGTCTGGCGGCCGCCACCTCCGCCAACGTGGATGGAAGTTTTGTGGCCATCTACGGCATGGAGTGGGGGTTCATCTCGAATTCCAGCTTTCCCAATGAAGGCCATATCGGATTGTTTGAAGTGCCGAAGTTGCTCGGCTGGGACCCCACCGGCTGCACCCTGGGAACAGATTGTTTTTATGAAGTCTTCACCGATCCCGCCGGCGTAAACTACCCCGCCATGTACACTGCGGCGCTCGCCAATCCTTCGCCGTTTGGGGCCTTTGGACAGTTCAACCATCCTTCCGATGGCACGAAGAGCGCTGCCGGTCAAGGTATCGATTACAACACCTTCCAGTACACAACGGATGGCGACGACCTGATTCACAGCATAGCGGTAATCTCCGGGCCGGCCACCGATCCCTCCACGGCCGGGACCGACACCGGCTCCCGCTATGCGGGCGAACCGGTCAATGGGCCGAATTACTCGCCCTTCAACTCGATCGATATGTATAACCGGGCGCTCAGCGCGGGGTTCCACGTGGCCCCCGCAGCCGACTCAGACGTGCATTGCTCCAACTACGGCACTAGTACGCGAGACCGCACGGTATTCGCGGCCACCACGCTGACCAAAGCGGCCTTGTTCGATGCGTGGCAGCATCGCAGAATGTACGCAACTTCGCTGCCCACGGCGCAGATGGCTTTTACCATGAACGCGAACGGGAAGACCTTCTTCATGGGCGATGGCGGCATTCGTACGCAGGGCCCTGTAGCCACGTCGGGCGCGATTACTCTCCACAGCTCGGTGTTCGACTCCGCCGCGCACACCGTCACCTCCATCAAGATCAAGGAGCCAGTGCCCGGGGACACCAACGGGGCCTTTAACCTGGTGGCGAGCGCTACCGCTTCGCCCTTCGATTTCACCTTCACTCCGGCGCAGGGCAATCATGCCTACTACGTCTACGTAACCATGAACTCGGGCGATGAAATGTGGTCGGCGCCCATCTGGATCAACCAGGGCGCCGGGACATCTCCGGACTTCACCATCGCAGCATCGCCCAGTTCGCAGACCGTAACGGCGGGTGCGAGCGCCTCCTACACAGCAACCGTAAGCGCCGTGAACGGTTTCAACAGTGCGGTGAATTTGACCGTAAGCGGCCTGCCGGCGGGCGCGACAGGAACGTTCACTCCTGCTTCGCTCGCCGGCTCAGGCAATTCAACTCTGGCGGTTGCCACCAGTTCCACGACGCCGGCGGGCACATACACGCTGACCATTACCGGAACCAGCGGAACTCTCACGCATTCGACGGTCATCACACTCGTTGTAAATGCGCCGCCGTCTGCCGACTTCAGCATCTCGGTAACGCCGGCATCCAATACTGTGACACGTCCCATGAGCACCAGTTATACCGTAACCGTGGGGGCCCTGAACGGTTTCACCGGCGCCGTCAGCCTGAGCGTCACAGGGCTGCCGAAAAGCTCAACGGCAAGCCTCTCCCCGGCGTCGATTTCCGGCTCGGGAACCAGCACCCTCACAGTGAACACGACCAGCAGCACCCGTACAGGGACCAAGACACTGACCATTACCGGAACCAGCGGGACTTTGACGCATTCCACGACGGCGACAATCGTAGTGCAGTAAATGCTTCGTTTTAGAGTGTCGCTTTAGAGAGACGAGAGGGACCTCCGAATAGGGGGTCCCTCGAACTTTGGGATGCTAACCCGCTGGAAGAAGTCCCGAAGGGACGAGCGACAGTAGCCCCAATACAGTTCACTTAAGAAGGGGGGCGCATCCGGTCCTGCGACTCACCAGCCCGTCCCGCTTTTTGGGACGGGCGTCATTATTGAGCCCAGCACGTGCCGATTCGTCCCGCGTACTTTGCGGGACGGGTCGGCCAAGTGCTGGGTAGCGAATGAATTCGTCCCTTTCTTGCCGCCTCAGGCCGGCGCGCGGCGAAGGTAGAGTCGGCAAGGCCATACCCCATGATCACGTTCTCACGATGCTGCCGCGGCCACGGCTGCAAACGTTAACATCAAAGCCACCTCTTCTGCCGCTCGCTGCATGACCTCCAAGGCGAAAATTGCCAGCATCAGCTTGTCTTCGGGCAGGTCTAACTCCTTCGCCAATTCTATGGTTCTTTTCCGCGAGTCAAGGCTCAAGACCGTTTGACCGCTGTCGGTCAACAACGCGTTAACGTGAACACTCCTAATTGCATTGATCCATAAAGCACCTTTCGGTGTGCGCGTCCGGAATTCATGGGAAATCGAGTTGAACACATTGGCCTCTAGCCGTAAGGGCTACCGGCGATACCGGCATGGTGGCGCACGAAATCCAGACACAAGGCATTCCTCATTGCCTATCCTGCTTTAGCTCCAATACTGTCCAGGGTCGAAAAACCAGGCTTCTCCTAGTGTTTTCATGAGCTTTCGCGGGCCAAGGGCCCTGAGGGACACTTAAGACGAGACCCTTCTGTCCCGCCAACCAGCATAAACAACCGCGGCCGTAGAGACGGTGCTCGGCACCGTCTCTGGGTCTTCGCGGCAGCGAAGGCCCAAGCGCGCGGCAGCGCGTCCTTCGGACACACAATTAAGATCGCGGCCCAGAATCTATGGCGAGAACGGAATCTAACCCCATAGCCATTTTCAGGGGACGACCAGCGAGATGTTAACAACCGAGATTCACTCTCCCTTAAGTGTTAGCTTTAGCCCCAATACTGTTCACTTAAAGGCCTCGGGGCTGCCAGACCGGACAATGCACCAGCGCCAGCGGCGCGGAATAATTTAGCCCAGTGCGTGCAGCTTCGTCCCGCGTCCTCAGCGGGACGAAGCTGCTAAGCACTGGGTAAGGAACGGGATATGTCCTTCCTTGCCGCCCGCAGGGCGCGCGCGCAGCGAAGTGGAGCGCCTTGAAAAATGCTCTTTGCTGACGGCTGGAAAAATTCTTCCAATCACACGAGAATGTTGACGATGGATGTACGTTCATTCCTTAAGTGAACTGTATTGACTTTGGCCCTGCAAAACAGGCCTGTTGCGTTTGTCAATGTATTGAACCCCTGAATTTGCTTAGACGGTGGACTGCCAGATGGGATGAGGGAAACAGGCGCTGCCAACACACAGGTGAACGATACTCCGGCAGTTGCCAGGATCTTGCGTGTCTGCACATGGCTTTCCTTGCACCTTATTCGAGACCAGTACCGTCACCGTGTAAAACGGTACCGAACTCTCAGGGATGGCTGCCCCATCCTTCGCGCTTTTTGCGAAGGGTGGGACGCGATGCTCTCTGATTTCAATCTGTAACAATCACGCGGTCAAGCCACCAGCTCGCGGTCTGGAACAATATGTCGTCCGATGAAGCACCTTTGGGTGTGGGCGTCCAGAATTCACGGGAAATCGAGCTGATACATTGGCGTGGCCGTAAGGACTGCCGGCGATACCGGCATGATGGCGCACGAAATCCAGACTGTCATAGCGAGCTTTGACCCCTGAACTGGCCGTGTGCCTACGCCGTTCTGGCTTATCTGATCACACAGCGCCGACGGGAAATCGGCATCCGCATGGCCCTGGGCAGTAGGCAGGGCAGAATCGTGAAGCTGGTCACGCGCGAAGTCATGGTGCTTGTGGGGAGTGGACTGCTTCTGTGATTGCCGACGCACTATTCCTGCCCGCCGCAGCCTCCAGCCAGATTTATGGTGTCCGCCCTTTCAACCCTGTGGTGATCGGTAGTGCGGTGACACTGCTGGGAGTGGCGGCCCCTGGTGGCGTGTCTCTTACCGGCCCGGAGAGCGGTACTGGTGAATCCGGTGGTGGTGTTGAATGAGCAGTAGGGAGTTGGCTTTTTTTTGGATGGCTTCCGGGGGCCGACAGTCCGGGGTGCTTACTCGGCACACGGGCCTTTCTTGTTTTGTGAAACTCCCCATAAGCCGACTTATCAGGACTTATTAATAGCAGCTTCGCAAAGTGGCGCTTTCCTTGGGATGTGAGGTTTCCCAAGGAAGGGCACCCGAGGATACCTTTTGACCTTTTATTTTATTGGTGGACGCGAATACGTTTTCCGTTGCGCGTCGTAAATTCGTGTTCCGCCCACTTCGGAAATCCAGCAGACACACGGTCATATTCTCGATTTGCGCGAGCGATGTCTCCCATAGCGGCGTAAGCATCACCGCGTTTCAAAAACAGTGCTGGCAAGACAGTAACATCAACTTCCTTCGCGTTGACCAAGAACTGCTTGGAATAATCCGCGTAGCTCATTTGCGGGTTAAACAGCACTCGAAGCTTTTCACACAATACGTCATCAGCTATGCGGTCATATTCAGGGTAAATCCTCCGGAGCTGGTCGATGTTGAATCCAAAGATCGTGCCCGCCAGATAATTTCTGATGGCATGGCCGAAGTCACTGATGGCATGTGGATAATCGTGGAGCCTCAAATAAACATCTGCGCGATATTCGTAGGCCCCACACAGCGTATTCTCGCAGCCCTGGGCAATGCCCTTGGTGAAATCGAGAATAGCTGCTTGATATTCTTTTAACTCCGACTCCGCCGAAGCGCGGTCTTGATACAAATTAGCCTTCGGGTCGAGGTCCAACGCTTTTGTGTAGTCGCGAATTGCTTGCCGGTACTCACGCAATTTAAGGTGAGCGCCGGCACGTAGAGCGTAAGCAGGCTCAAATGCCGGGTCAGTAGCGATTGCCTTCGTGAGGTATCGCACACCAGTGCGGTGAATTTCATCCAATTCAAGGCAAGGCTTCGTGCGTGGTACGACATCATCGAGACATCTGGCATTCACTAGCGACATCAACCCGCCTATGCCCCCATAAATGTATGGATACGCGTTGAAATAGGACGGGACAGGCGAAGACTGATTAAGTTCAGCAGCATGTTCAAATGATTTCAGGATGGGTTGATGGTCTGTGTCCAAAGAATAACGGGAAAATGCAAGCTCGTATAAGCCAACGTAAAGCGACGTTCGGTAATCCTTCGGAAACAGTTCCGCCAATTTATTTACGTCAGCCTGTGACCACATGCACGGGATAGCTATCGGCTCATCTGGTTTAACATTGCCGTTGTTGAACATTTGGTCGGCGCGGCCGTAGTCGATTCGCATACCCGCGTCAAGATCATTTAGTGCATCTGCATATCGCCCCAACAGAAAGTCGACTTTCGCTTTCTGCACATAGTGATCTCTTAAGGAGTCGAACGCGCTGTTTTCATTTGGCTTCCAAAGCTTGATGGACGTGTCGATGTCTCTAAGTATTCCTTCTTTATTGCTGCCCGCGATTTCACACGAGACGGTTGCCCTCATAATAAAAAGATCCGTATCAGTCGGGGCTTGCTGAATGAAGAATGTGAGGTCGCTCAATACGGACGTTAGGACTAAGGGATCCTTCGAATTCAGCTTTTCCAATACCGTACTTTGGGCGAGTGCTCTCTTCGCCGGTGATAAAACAACAAGTGTTTTCGGCTGACCACTGAGCTCGAAGGGATCAATTACCCCTCGTGAGATTCGACGAAGTGGCACGCCTTGAGCAGCCAAAGGAATGGCCACTAGCGAGGTAATGATGATGAATAAAATACCAATGGTTACTCGCATATCCGATTGCGATATCCTTCTACCACGCAGCAGCCCGCGCAAGAACAATTTGTCATTCTAACCTAATAAGTTAAGTAATGAAATATTGGATGGCGACAGGGCGACAGGGTGCTTAACAGTTTTGGGGAATTGAACAAGAAATCAACTGGGGACTGGCACGCAAGTAGTTGAAAACCTTGGATCCGAAGTCCCTTCCAGCGCCGGCTCCTGTACGGTTTCCCCAAAACGGTTAAGCACCCTTGGCGACACGACACCGGAAGGTCCGGCAACTGGGCCGTAGACGCTGGGTATTTTGCGCGAGTAATTTCGCGCTCACCATGCCTTCGCCTGCATTGGCTCGAGATGATGGATATGATCGCAAGATGTGAAAAAATCAGTTAGGCTCGCAGATGAACTCCCACGAACGCGGACAACCTACGGTGTTTTCTGTCGGCGTTCATTCGCGTTCATTGGGGCACCCACTGGATTCGCCTGGAAGGACTTACGAGATGCGGAAAGGGTTTACGAGAAAACCACAAGGCGACGGGCCCGCGACGCCAGTCAAGAACTACATAACGCGGAGCGGGTTGCAGCGCCTCAAAGATGAGCACCGGTTTCTGCTCACCAGGGAACGCCCGGCCGTGACGGAGGTGGTAGCGTGGGCCGCCAGCAACGGCGATCGCAGTGAAAACGCCGACTATCAGTACGGCAAGCGGCGGCTGCGGCAGATCGATGGGCGGATTCGCTTTCTCACAAAGCGAATCGAAGCCGCGGAAGTCGTGGATCCGGAAGCTCCGAGATCGGGGCAGGCGGCGGCGCGGGCATTCTTCGGAGCGACCGTGCGCTATGCCAATGCCGCGGGAACGGAACGCATGGTGAGCATCGTGGGCACCGACGAGGTCGACCTCAACCGCAACCACATCAGTTGGGTGTCACCTCTGGGGCGCGCATTGATGAAGGCGGCAGTGGGTGACAGCGTAGTCCTTCAATTGCCGGGTGGTACAGAATACCTGACCGTTATGGAAGTGTGTTACAAGTGCATTTCTGTGGAACCGTTCCGTGAGCCCGCTGGATCCGAGGCCTCGGGCAAGGGACTTCCTCGCCGGCGCTAATCCACCTGACGAAGGCTGATTGACAGCACCTCGACAGCAAAGCTTTACTTGTTCTCCTCTGCAAGCCATGATGCGAACAGGGCAAATTCCTTAAAGGAATGCTTCAATAGGAGAGCCAGATGAATCGCACCCGAAAATATCTATCGCAAGTTGAATCGCCCGATGCTCAACTCACATCCGCTCCACCGGCGGTTTCATGACGATAGCGAGGCCGACCGTTGCGCAACGAGATTTCAATCGGCAACGTCTTCCGAAACGGGATTTTCCTTGAATTTCAATGACTTGCGCGGATGTGCGGATTCAGACATGGTTTAGAAACATCGGCCAAGAACGCTAACCCCTCCGCTGTGCTACCGGCACTGCGGCCCGTCAGGGTGCTCTTTGCCGCAAACGCATTTGGGAAGCGGCAGCTCGTGGTCTGTGCCCCAGGAGAGCAGCCAAGCCTTCATATCCTCGTGGCGGATGTAGTGCCCGGACTTCACCTGACGGCCCGCCTGGCGAACTTCTGCCAGCATCCTTTCCTGGTCGGCAACGTACGATTCAACCGCATCGGAGATGAGAAAGTTCGAGCTTCGCCCGGAAGCCGTAGCCAGCTTCGCCAGCCGTTTCTTTACCGCCGGTTTCAGACGGATACTGAGGGTTGAGCTTTGTGTGTTCGCCATAAACACATTTTACATCAACGCACCTTCAACACCACCACGGTCTGATCGTCAAACACCGGGGTGCCCGCGGAAAAGTCGGAGGCCGCCTGGAACAGCGTGTCGGCGATCTCGGTGGGGCTCTTCTTGGCGTGTTTCACGATCGTTTGTTCGATGCGTACGCGTCCGAACTGGTCGTCGCGGGCGTTGCTGGCGTCCACGATGCCATCGCTGAAGAAGACGAAGACATCGCCGGGCCGGGCGGTAATCGTCATTTCGTCATAGGTAACGCCTTCAAACATTCCCAGAGGCAAGCCGGCGGTTTCAATCATGTGGGCGTGGCCATCGCGGCAATGGATGGGACGCGGCATGCCGGAATTGGCCACCGCCATGGTCTTCTTCTGGTCGTCCCATACGGCGCAGGTGAGGACCACGAACTGTGCTTCCAGGCGGCGCTGGTTCAGGGAGTCGTTGACGGCCTGCAGCATCTGCATCGGGGAAGGCTCACCGGGCGCCAGACTGCGGAGAATTCCGCCCACCAATGCCGCATAAAGGGCAGCGGGCGCGCCTTTTCCGCTCACATCGCCGATGGTGATGCAGGCGCGCGGCGCTTTGTAGTCCAGAAAGTCGTACATGTCGCCGCCGATGGCGTGGGCGGGATTGAATCGCGCCGCCAGCTCTGCATTCTTCAGCACCGGACAATGCGGCGGCAGCAGGTGATGCTGTACTTCGCGGGCCATGGCCAGATCGCGTTCCATACGCTGCTCTTCCCGCGCCAGGCGCTCATAGAGACGGGCGTTCTCGATAGCGATGGCGATCTGGGCGGCCAGCGTGCTCATCGTCCGGACATGATCGTCATTGAAGTATCCACGCCGTGTGTGTTCCAGATCGAGCACTCCGATGACTTCATTCTTATAGATGAGAGGAATGCAGAGTTCGGAGTGCGTTTCGGGATTGAGCTTGATGTAACGCTGGTCTTTGTCGACGTCGGGCGCCAGGACAACTTCTTTGAGTTGGGCCGCTGAGCCCACCAGTCCCCGCCCCATCGGAATATCGTGTTTGAGCTGGATGTTCTCCTTGAACCGTAGCGAGAACCGGTGTACCAGCTTCTGCTTGGTGTCATCCACCAGCAGGATGGAAAACATCTGGTAATCGATGATCTTCAGCAGCAGGTCGCCAATACGCTGCAGCAACTGATCAAGATTCAGGATGGACGTAAGGTCGCGGCTGATATCGTTGAGCAGTACCAAAGTGTTCGCCTGGCGCAGAATGCGGGTGTAGAGCCGCGCATTCTCGATGCTCACGGCGATGCGCGATGCGATCAACGTCAGCAGACGGGCGTGGTTTTCCTTGAAATAACCTGGTTCAGGAGCTTCAATATCGATGACGCCGATCACTTTGTTCTTGGTGATCAGAGGCACCGCCAACTCGGAACGCACATGGGCCACCGCTTCGATGTACGCGGCTTCATGGGTGACGTCATTCACCAGGACCGCGCGCCGCTCCTGCGCCGCCCGCCCGGTGATTCCCTGGCCTACCTTGACGCGTATCTTCTCCGCGATCTCAGGCCGGTGGCCGATCTGAAAACGGATTCGCAGCTCCTGGGTGCGTTCGTTGAGCAGCAGGATAGAAAAAATTTCGTAATCGATGACCCGCTTCACGACCTCCGCGACCCGATGCAGCAGAGTGTCGAGATCGAGCGTAGTATTGAGCGCGTCAGAGACTTCCACCAGCAGAGACTCAACATCCACAGGCTGGGAAGAAGCGGGAGCTGGCAATGTGGTTCTGGGGTTCAAACATTCATGATAACAGCACACGGCAGCAATCAATTCTCGTTCTTGCCGTTACAATCCAAACATCCATGCCCACTTACTGCGATGTCGCCCTGCCCGTCCCGCTGGATATGGCCTTTACCTACCGGATTGCCGGCCAACAGCCCGTGCTGGGCGCGCGCGTGCTGGTGCCCTTCCGGAATGACCGGCTCTCCGGTGTGGTGACCGCGCTGCACGACACAGAGCCTTCGGTTAAGACCAAAGATATTCTCCAGGTGCTCGACTCCGAGCCCGTCTTGGATACGGCCCTTCTGCAACTGGGGCAGTGGATTTCACAGTATTACCTAGCGCCAATTGGGGAGGTCTTTCGCACTATGCTGCCGCTGGCGGCCGAAATCAGAAAGGCCAAAGTCTACTCCATCACAGAGACCGGGCATGAAGCCCTGCA
Organism: Saccharimonadales bacterium (SeqCode); assembly: GCA_035568495.1. Lineage (GTDB taxonomy): Bacteria > Acidobacteriota > Terriglobia > Terriglobales > Acidobacteriaceae > Angelobacter. The sequence goes on from DATMNZ010000222.1 coordinate 16,353, forward strand.
CGCTTCGGCCACCATAGGATCTTCGCTCCGCTCCCATCAGGAAGTCGATGCGCAGTTGCTGGAGTATGACGTGCTCAATTATCTGGCAATGTCCGACGAGGTGCTGGAAGGCACGATCCGTTCCGCCACCGGCGCGAAGCGCCAAGTGCTTGAGAACCTTGTGAGGAAGAAATGGCTGGCCCGCCGGGACGCCTCGACCACCCGTGACGCGCGGCGCACGGTTGAGATCGCCGTCCTGAAAGAGGTCGACGGAAAGCTGAACGACAATCAGCAGAAGCTCATTGCCGCTTTGCAGGGTGCCGAGGGCCGCCTGGCGGTGGATGCCCTGCGTGACCAAACGCCTTCCGTACCCCGCAGCACATTGCAGACGCTGGTGAAGCGCGGGTTGATTGAACTGGTGGAAGAAGCCGCGGAATTCAACGTCAGCACCATGAAGAAGCGCGGTCCGGCGCATCTGGACTTCATCTTCAGCGCCGCACAGAAGGCCGCCCTGAGCACCATTCAGCAGGCGGCGGAGGGCCGGAAATTTTCCGTGGGGCTGCTGCATGGCGTGACCGGATCGGGCAAGACCGCCGTCTACCTTGCCGCTATGCAGTCGGTGCTGGAATCAGGACGCTCTGCAATTCTGCTTGTCCCCGAAATCGGTTTGACGCCGGCGGCGGCCGCCAATCTGCACCAGGTATTTGGCGATGAAGTGGCGATCCTGCATTCGGCCCTTACGGGTGATGAACGGGCGGAGCAGTGGCATCGCATCCGCCGGGGTGAGGCCAGAATTGTGGTGGGCACACGCTCGGCGGTCTTTGCTCCGGTCCCGAACCTGGCGCTGATCGTGGTCGATGAAGAGCACGATTCTTCCTACAAGCAGGAAGAGACACCGCGCTACCACGGCCGCGATGTCGCGGTGATGCGGGGCAAGCTGTGCCAGGCTGCGGTCGTGCTGGCCTCAGCTACGCCTTCGGTCGAGTCGTACTATAACGCCCACAGCGGCAAGTACCGGCTCATCGAGTTGCGCGAACGGGTGGAGCGGCGTCCGCTGCCGCTGGTGGAAGTGATCGACATGAAGGCAGAATTCCAGGTGGCCGGTGAAGACCAGATTTTTTCCCGGCGGCTGGTGGAAGAGGTCAGCGAACGCCTGGCGCGGGGCGAACAGGCGATGGTGCTTCTCAACCGCCGTGGATATTCCTCGGTGGTGCTGTGCCGCGCCTGCGGGGAGACCATACAGTGCAAAAACTGCGCCATCGCCATGACCTATCACAAAGCCGGCTACCGGCTTGAATGCCATTATTGCGGATACAAGCAGGCCGTCCCCAAAGTCTGCCCCAAGTGCCAGAGCGAGCATGTCTTCTTTCTGGGCGCAGGATCGGAAAAAGTTGAGGAGCGGTTGCACGCAGCCTTCCCGCGGGCCCGCATCGGACGCCTCGACCGCGATACGGTGAAGACCCGCCACGACTTTGAGCGGGTGCTGAACCAGTTTCATGCCAATGAAATCAACCTGCTGGTGGGCACGCAGATGATCGCCAAAGGACACGACGTCCACGGAGTCACGCTGGTGGGTGTGGTGGGCGCCGATTATGCGCTGGGCTTCCCTGACTTCCGTGCCGCTGAACGCACCTTTCAATTGCTCACGCAGGTGGCGGGGCGCGCGGGGCGCGGCGAGGCGCCGGGCAAAGTCATATTGCAGACGTTTTATCCTGAACACTACGCCATCGAGTTCGCGCAGCGCCACGACTATGAAGGCTTCTATGACAAGGAAATACGCTATCGCAAGTGGATGCACTATCCGCCGTTTACCACTCTGGCCAACGTTCTGGTGCGCAGCGACAAGCTTGACCAGGCATTGCAGTGGACGGGCAAACTCGGACGCTGGTTCGAGTCGACAAAAAATGAGGGGGTGCGCGTGCTGGGACCATCCGTCGCCCCCATCATGCGCCTCAAGCGCGACTACCGTTATCACTTCATTGTGAAATCCGCCGGAAGAGAAAAACTGAATCTGGCGCTACGGCGCATGCGGCAGTTTGCCGACCAGAACAAAATTCCGCGCACCCATGTGATTGTGGACGTGGATGCGCTCTCACTTCTTTAGGAAGTAATCGATGGCCTCATTCACGACGTCCCCCAGGCTTCCCTGGATCGGGTTCCAGGTGAACGTCAGCGCGAAGATCAGCAGCCCCAGCACGGCCACCAGTCTTCTCCTCCCGCCGAGCCGGGGAGATTCCGGAACATCGGGGTGATGGCCGGTCAGGCGGATTACGATCGCCCAGATGATCCAGCCGGCCCAGCCGAACCAGGCCAGCGGAATGAGCGCCACGATCGCCAATCGCGAGACCGCCGAGTGGGCCCTTGGATTCAGCGCAAAAACGATGTGACCGCCATCGAGCTGCCCGCCGGGCAACAGGTTTAACGAGGTGGCAAACATACCAACCCAGGCGGCAATGGCCACCGGATGGAGTGATAGGGCCGATAGATCATAGCTCGCGCCCGAGGAGTGGCTCCCGAGGGCAGATAGTATCCACTGGCCCACATGGAAGGCGGGCGGCCAGCCGAGGAAAATGGTGTCCTTATCGAGTAGACCAATCATCGGCCTCGATGCCCACAGCCCCAGGAGCAATACCGGAACTGCGACAACGAAGCCGGCAATAGGGCCGGCGATGCCGATATCAAACAAATCGTCGCGGCTGCGGATCGGCGACTTGATGCGAATGAACGCCCCAAAGGTGCCAATCAACGTGGGTGCGGGGATGAAGTACGGCCAGGAAGCGTAGACGCCCCGCCGCACACACAGAATGTAGTGTCCCAGCTCATGCGCGGTCAGGATGCCCAGTAACGAAAGTGAAAAAGGAATACCCAGGGCCAGGCGGCGCCAGTCGGCCAGGGCCCATGTCCAGGGCTCGAAGAAGCCGCGTCCCATCGACATCATGGTGACGTGTTGGTCAAAGTTCCGTTGCAGGTAGGCGCCGATGCACAGCGTGCTCAGTATGGTCAGAACAAACAGCAGAGCATGCAGCCAGTAGGGCCGGCGGGAAGGCTGAATTGTTTCAACTCTGATTTCGTTGCGGTCAGGGTCGTAGACCTGGTATTCCAGCGGTGGAGGTAAATTGTCTGACATGAAAACCCGATAGCCACGTTACTGGTGAATCGCCGTGGAGAACGATGCCAGCTAGTCGATGGACTGAAGCTCCTTGCCGGGTTTGAAGCGCACAGCCTTGCCCGGAGGGATGTTGACTTCCGCTCCGGTGCGCGGGTTGCGTCCGATGCCGGTCTTGCGCGGACGGACGTTGAAGACGCCGAATCCGCGCAACTCGATCCGCTCACCCTTGGATAAAGAGGTCTTCATGCTTTCAAAGACGGTTTCGACCGCCAGTTCGGCCTTGGTCTTGGTAATGCCCGTCTTGGTGACGACTTCGTTGATGATGTCGAGCTTGATCACTTTTTCCGGCTCCACGCCAATTTAGGCCACATCAAGTGTAACTTGCAGATAATATGGAACTTCTGCGCCCATTGTCAATGGAGACGGGCCGCTGTACTAGGGCTGGTTGTTCTCACCGATCTTGTAGATGTATCGAATTGCGGGCTTATAGATGAGCAGGCTGGCTCCGCTGCTGCGGGCCAGACGGATGCAGTTGCGGTCATACCATTCAAGGATACCCTGGAGTTCTTCGCCATCCTTGAGCACGATGGCCACCGAGGTCTTGCTCTGGATCTGCTTCTGGTAATAGAAATTCTCAGCATGCGTCTGGTCGGAAGGCGTAGTCCGTTTCGTTCCCGGTGTGCGATCAGTCCGCTCCAGCCTGTCGCGCCGCTCCGAGACCGGCTCGGTGCGGTTTGCGGGGGAATTGAGCGAAGGCCGAATCAGCTTGCGATTCGTGAACTCCGGCTGGGCTCCTTCGTGGACCCGTGCTGCTGGCGATTCTATTCCGTCTTTCATCTTGCTAGCTCCATCTCCTGCAAAATCAGCATGATCTCTTGGCCGGGGGCCGACCGTGAGGCTGAAGGCTGAACTCAGATCTTAAAGGAATTCAGCTGCGGGTTGCTGTTTACCGTACCACAGCAAGGCACAGCGATTCAAATCAGCGAAGGAATGCATAAATGAATGAATGACTTTGAGACATGTCCCATGGGATACCAGTTCCAATTCGTGCTTATTTCGTGTTCGTTCGTGGCTAAAAATGCCCGTTAGACTGCGGCCACGTGGCTACGTTTTGGGCAGAGACACATCGAAAGAAGCCAGAATGCTTCTTATCTTGTCTTCCATGTTCTCTTTCAGGCAGGTCCTGGCGGTCTCCACGTAGGGTACTTCTTCCACCGACAGCGGCCTTCCCGCACGGCCCAGGCGTTCACCGAGAACTACGGCCTGTAAACGGTCTACGGATTCTTCCAGGTGATCATTGACCAAAATGTAGTCGTAGTTGGGATAGTTCTCGATTTCCTTGCGGGCCCGGTGAAGCCGGCGCTGGATGATCTCTTCGGAGTGTACGTTTTCGCTGAGGCTGCGCTTGCGCAGGCGCGATTCCAGTTCGGCGCGGCTGGGGGGAAGCACGAAGATACTGACGGCCCCGGGCATCGCGCGTTTGACCTGGCGCTCGCCCTGTACGTCAATATCCAATAACACATCGTTGCCCCGTTGGGCGGCCTGCTCGAAAACGTGCTTGGCGGTGCCATAATAGTTGCCGAATACCAGAGCGTACTCCAGGAACTCGTTGCGCGCGATCATGCCTTCGAAGGCCTCGCGGGCAACGAAATGATATTCCCGCGCGTTCTGCTCGCTGCCCCGCGGCAGGCGCGTGGTGTAGGAGATGGAAAACTCCAGGTTGGGAACAAACTTCCGCAGCTCGTTGACCAGCGTCGATTTACCGGAGCCGGAAGGGGCGGAGATGATGTAAAGGATGCCGCTCATTCGATGTTCTGGACCTGCTCGCGGCATTTTTCGATCTCCGATTTCATGAGCAGGCCCAGTTCCGTGACCCGCAATCCTTCGCCCGCCACCCCGGAGGTCTTCGATAGCAGGGTGTTGGCCTCACGGTTCAGCTCCTGCAGCAGGAAATCGAGCTTCTTGCCGACCTCGCCACCCTCGTCGAGCAGTCCGGTAAAGTGCTGAATATGGGTCTGCAGGCGCACCAGCTCTTCCTGCACATCGCTGCGCTCGGCCAACAGCGCGGCTTCCTGCAGAATGCGGTCTTGATCCACGGTGCCCACCAGTTCCTGCATGCGGGTCTTCACTCGTTCCATGTAGGCGAGCGTCACCGCCGAACGCAGTTTGGCGACCTCGTGGGCCGCAGAGCTCAGCGACTCCAGCCGGCGGCGCAGCTCGGCTTCCATGCCCCGCCCTTCTTCTTCGCGCATGACGTTCAATTTGTCGAGGGCTTCGTTCAGCGCATTGATGACCAACGCCCCGAAGTTGCCATTGAGCGGGACTGTGCCACCCAGCGCGCCCGGCAGCCGGAAAATCACATTCAGGTCGGGCTCGCCGGGGGCGTCAAACTCTTTGGCTGCCTTGCGAAAAGCGGCCAGATACCCGGCGACCAGGCTGCGGTTCAACTGAAAGCCTTCGCCTTCGCGCTGCACGATACTGAGAGTGACATCCACATGACCGCGCGCCAAACGCTCTTTGAGCACCCGCCGGATCTTCATTTCCAGCTCTTCCATTTCGGAGGGCAGACGCAGTTGGGGGTCGAGAAAGCGGTGATTCACAGACTTGAGTGACAGTGAAAACGAGGTCCCTTCACTGGCCTGGGACTTCACCTGCGCGAATCCGGTCATGGAGCGGATGGGCATAATAGTCTTGGTTTGTAAGCGCTGTGCCAATGAGTTTACGACACAAACGCCCTTGAATGGTATCGCAAATTACCGGCGGGGATCACTGGCGGCAGTTGCATCCACGGGCCTGGCCGTCTCCAAGTCCATGAACTGCAGCTCATAGAGCTTACGGTAAGTTCCCAGACGGGTCAGAAGGTCTTCGTGCGTGCCGGAATCCGTAATCCGGCCGTGTTCGAGCACCACGATGCGGTCCACCCGGCGTATGGTGGTGAGACGGTGAGCAATCACGAATACCGTGCGCCCGGTCATCAGGTTCTGCAGCGCCGATTGCACCAGGGATTCAGACTCGTTGTCCAGGGCCGATGTGGCTTCATCCAGAATGAGGATGGGCGCATTCTTGAGCAGCGCGCGGGCGATAGCGATACGCTGGCGCTCACCACCGGAAAGCCGCAGCCCCTTTTCACCGATGATGGTGTCGTAGCCCTCGGGCAACTGCTGGATGAAATCGTGGGCCAGAGCGGTCCGCGCGGCTGCGATCACCGTTTCTTCCTTGACGTCGGGCTGGCCGTAGGCGATGTTGTTGCGCACCGTGTCATTGAACAGAATGGTTTCCTGGGTCACGATGGCAATCTGCGCCCGCAGCGAAGCCAGCGTCACCTCACAAACGTTATGACCGTCAATCCTGATCGCGCCGCCGGTCACGTCGAAGAAGCGGGGAATCAACTGCACCAGGGTGCTTTTTCCAGCGCCGCTGGAGCCGACAATCGCCACGATCTCTCCGGCGCGCACTTCGAGATTGACGTTGCGCAAAATCGTGGCGTTGCCGTTCTCGCCGTAGCTGAAGCCTACATCTTCAAAGCGCACCGATTCCCGGAAGGGTGGCAGCGTCAGGGCCGCCGGCTTTTCCAGCACTTCATCTTCTTCGTCCATGAATTTGAAAATCTGCGACGATGCGCCCATCGACTGGCGGTAGCTGTTGTTGAAGACCGCGAACTTGCGAATCGGATCATAAAGCTTGAAGACGGCGAAGATGAACACCAGGAAATCGCTGTTCTCTACGAAGACTTCCTTCTGGATCAGCACCCGGCCCAACTTGAGCAGGGCAGCCACGCCGATGGCGCCGATGATTTCCATCATGGGTGAACTGATGGCCTGGGCGCGCACCGAGCGCAGGTTGGCCTTGAATAGCTTGCGGGCGGCGCCAAAGAACCGCTGGCTTTCCCACCGCTCCATGCCGAAAGCCTTCACAATGCGGTTACCGGTAATCGTCTCCTGCAGAATGTTCTGGATGTCGGCCAGCTTGTCCTGGCCTTTGCGTGTGGTCTGCTGCACCCGGCGGCCGATGCGGAAGACAGAAATCATGGCAATGGGAATAAACAGCACCAGCACCCATGCCAGTTGACGGCCTTTGGCGATCACCACCGCGACGGTGAAAATCAGGGTGAAGAACTGTTGCAGGAATTCAGCCGTGACCGTGGAAAGCGATACCTGGATCTTTTCCACGTCGTTGATGACCGTCGACACCAGGGTGCCGGTGGTGTTGCGGGAATAAAAGCTCGCCGAACGCCACAGGATGCGGTTATAGAGCTTATTGCGCAAATCGGTGATCATGCCCAGCCCGGCATAATTCACCAGGTAAGTCCCGAGGTAATCGCACACGCCTTTGATGATGGTGGAGCCCACCAGCGCCACAGCCACCACAGTCATGACATTATGAAAATTCCTGGGGATGAAGTGCTCCAGGTAAAGCACATAGCTTGAGCCGGGAAAACTGGTCAGCCGAATGGAATCCGTCTGCTTCGCCGGGTTCAGCACCGAGCCGAGCATGGGCCCCATGAGCAGGATGCGAAAGGCGTCCATGAGGCCTACCACGGCCATGAGGACAACCGAGGCCAGAAATTGCGGAAGGTAGGGGCGCATGTACCCCAGCAACCTTAGGAGTTGCCGCATCGTTGACCCCTGGCGGACGCAGACATTGTTCTAGTCATTTTAATCGAGGGCAAGGAGAAAGGTCTCGCAGCCGGTTACACGAAAGTTAAGTATTGTTAACTATTTGGGACAATCCCGATGCGTGACTTTGACTTTGTAGCCGCTACGCGCCAGACGCTTCTTCACCTCTTCGGCGATCAGCACCGAGCGGTGCTGCCCCCCGGTACAGCCGAATCCGATGGTCAGGTAGCTCTTGCCTTCACGCACATAGTGAGGAATGAGGTAGACCAAAAGGCCGGAGATGCGCTCGATGAATTCCTGTGTCTGCGGAAACGACCGAATATATTTTGCCACTTGCGGATGGCGTCCGGTGAAGGGCCTGAACTCCGGTACGAAATGCGGGTTGGGAAGGAAGCGGACGTCAAAGAGCAGATCCGCTTCCGCAGGAACGCCGGCTTTGTATCCGAAGCTGAGGCACGAAATCAGAATGCTCTTGTCGTTGCCTCCGGGCAGGAATTTGGCGCTGATATGGGCGCGCAACTCGTGTACGTTGAAGTTTGAGCTGTCGACGACCATATCGGCCTGGGCGCGGATGGGCCGCAGCAGCTTGCGCTCCTTGGCCAGGGCGGCTTTCACCGTGGCATCCTTGCCCAGCGGATGGGGACGGCGGGTCTCGCTAAACCGGCGCAGCAACACATCATCTGATGTTTCAAGGTACAGAACTGTGGTGGCGAGGCGCTTCTTCAGTAGCCGGATGATTGCGGGCAGTTTTTTGAGCTGCTCACCCTCCCGAATATCGACCACCAGGGCGGTCTTCTCAATCTGGGCGGATTCCTTGGCCAGTTCGGCAAAGCGGTGAATCAACTCTATCGGCAAATTGTCTACGCAGTAATAGCCCAGGTCTTCAAAAGACTTGAGCACCGAAGCCTTGCCCGAGCCGGACATGCCGGTAATGATGACCAGTTGCGTGGCAACACCCGGCAGCCCGCAAGCTGCGGCTTCACGCGGGCGCTTCGACTTCGAGGTAGATTGGGGAGATTTCGCCACGACCGGATACTACCATGCTCATGATAGCGGATGATGGTCCGACGGGACGCACGGTATTGAGAGCTTGCGGAAAAATGTTTGCAGTGACGTATAAGAGGGCGGCTTCAGCTTACAGCTGAAGCCGCCCTCTTTGACAGTTGTGCCGGCATTTTTCCGAGGCCCATTAAACGGACGAGCGAACTTCGAAATCCTGCGGATGGCTGTGCATGGTGGCCCAGGCCCCGGAAAGCATGCGTGATTCCATCTGCCCTTTCCATTCGAGGGCCTGGCCTTCAACCATGTCACGAACCGGCGAGGGGGGAAGTTGCCGCACCTGCTGGAGATAGACTTGCTGTTTCTCCCATGCCTCAAAGGGTTTCCCGCCGGCCCAGCGCAGGGCAATGGCCAGCCGCTGCTGCTGAAGATCAGGCAGCAGCCGCAGCTTGGATATCTGGTCAGACCAGAACCGCCCTTTGAACGAGTTGTGCCGAAACCATGCTTGAAAGACCGCCGCTTCGAGAAATAGCCGGTCGCGCAGGGGTTCCGGGGCGGCCGCCGAACCCCTGAGCGCATCTTCCAGGTGCCATGTGGCGACCATCAGGTTTTGGCGGCTGGCGGCCCATTGGTAGGCCAGCCAACTGGCCACCACGGCATCTAGTGATTCATCGCGCACGGCCGTGGCCTGTGCGACCAGTTTTTCGTCCCAATCTCCGGGACGCACGCCCGCATTGAGGAGCAGATGAAGCTCAAAGATCGCAAACCATCGCCGGGCGCGGGCGCCGTTTTCTAACAGCATCAAAATGCGGGCGCCATCGGAGAAGTTTCCACGGGAATCAACATCGGGCAGCAGCGAAGCAACTCCGTAGAGCACGGAAAGCACGCCCAGCACATTGAGGCTGAACGATGTAAGCAGATACGTTGAATCCAGCGAATCCGGGGCGCGCAAGAACCGCAATGACATCAGCAGCAGCAACGGCACAATCAAACTGGCGAGCGGCCCGGCCAGCAGCAGGACCAGCAGCCGGCCGCGAAGGTGATGTCTGCGCTTGGGGCGGATTAAGGCCAGCCCCAGGGGCAGAGGCTCCTGTTGGTGGAACAGGGCCATGGTCCGCGGAAGCCGCGACCACAGTGGACCAGTCTGGAGGCTCGCTGATTCAAAACCCACCAGCCACCCGGCCAGCAGATGGCCGGCCTTATGGATGGCAACGCTGACCAGAAAGGCCGCCGCCGGGGTCGTCAGAAATGCCACCCAGAACGCGATGGCGGACCTTGCCGTGAAGGAGTCCAGCAGCGCGCGAATGGATGGAAGCTCAACGAACGCCAGAATGACCGCGCTGCTGATGAAGAAGTAGTCGCCGGTACTCAGCCGGTCGAGCGGCGGCTGAGGGAGAGAGCGCAACACGTCCAGCAGCGGTGCCGATGTTGGAAACCGTTGCTCGGTGCCGCCGGCTGTGCCAGAAAGAGGTCCCATAGTGAAATCAAACGACGCGTATCAATACAACATCCTACGTTCCTACGGAGTGGAAATGTGTCCCCACAGCCGTATATGATCGTATTATCGGCAGGCTTTCATTCCGCTATCATTTCGAAAAGGCCGGGGTTACCATGGTGATGTTGTAATGGATTCCTGAATGAATTCCAATGCAGATATTATCCTCCGACCCAGGAACCTATAAAAGATATGCACAGGCTTTGGTTATATTGCATCATTCTCGCTTTGTTGACGCCGTCCTTATGCTTGGCGCGCGACGCGGCCGTCATCATCAACAAAGCGAACCCCGCTTCCAGCGTCAACAAAGATGAGCTCCTGAAGTTGCTCAAAATCGAGGCCCCCAAGTGGTCCGACGGCAAGAAAGTGACTGTGTTCCTGAGCAACCCTGCTTCTGAAGATGGCCGGCTGTTTCGGGAGAAGACCTACAGAATGACAGCGGCTGAACTGAAGGCCTTTGCTGCGACCCAAAAAGGCAGCATTGTAATCCTGGGATCCGATGAGATGGTGGTGAAGGCCGTCTCGGAATACCCGGGGGCGATTGGCGTGGTCAACGTTTATGCCATCAGCAGCGCGGTGAAGGTCCTCCGGGTGGATGGCAAGCTTCCATTCGAACCAGGGTACTTACTCCACGGCAACTAACTGCGAGAGCGCGGGGGGGAAGCAGATTTGGTTTCTCCCCGCGTCCCATTCTTACGATGCTGGCGTTCTGCAGCGCCGCCGTTTTCTCCGCTGTCCAGGAAGAAACCAACGCGGACAATGCAACCGGCGTGCCCTAGCGTGATCACTCGCCGCGGTATCATCAGACTGTGAGCGCGCGTACGATTCCCTGGTTGCCCCTCATAGCTAAATTCAATCGTTTCATCAGTCCCTCTCGCAATTTTTCCCAAACAAATTTAGGATGAGCGGTTCGCTACTATGCGCTCTCGGAGAGGTCCCAACATGTCACGGATTTTGTCTGCTTCCAAGCGAAGCCTGATTGTTCTCATCGCACTGCTTGTATCGACTGCCATGCTCTTCGCCCAGGAAAAGGACAAAAGAAAACCCCAGCCAGGGGCGGAAGTGAAAAACGCCCAGGCCTCGCCCACTGCCCAGACTCCGCCAAAAACCGAAGCCGCACAGAATGACGGCGACGGCGATCAGGAAGAGGCCAAGGGGCCATGGCACGGCCTTAGCTGGCGCCAGATTGGGCCCTTCCGTGGCGGACGAGCTCTGGCGGTCACCGGAGTGATCGGCGACCCGCATACCTATTACTTCGGCGGTGTGGGTGGCGGCGTGTGGAAGAGCACCGACGGCGGACTGAACTGGAGACCGGTGGCCGACAAAGTAAAAGACATGGCCGCGTCCATTGGCGCCATCGCCGTGGCGCCATCCGACCCCAACGTGGTCTATGCCGGGACCGGCGAGGCATGCATTCGCGGCAATATCATCGGCGGCAACGGCGTTTATAAATCCATCGACGCGGGCAAAACGTGGAGCTTCACCGGCCTGCGCGACACGGTGGCCATTGGACGATTGATCGTTCATCCAAAAAATCCGGACGTCGTTTTTGTGGCGGCCCTGGGTCATCCGTTTGGCCCCAACAACGAGCGAGGCGTTTTCCGCACTACCGACGGCGGCAAGAGCTGGACCAAAGTCCTGTACAAAGACGAAAACACTGGCGCCATCGATATCGCGTTTGATCCCTCGAATTCCAGCATTCTCTTTGCCGGGTTGTGGCAAGCGCGCCGCTCGCCCTGGAGCATGGATAGTGGCGGCCCCGGCAGCGGCCTGTATCGCTCGACCGACGGCGGCGCAACCTGGAAGCACCTCAGTGGACACGGCCTTCCCGACGGGACCATCGGCAGAATCGGTGTGGCCGTGGCTTATGGCAACGGAAACCGCGTATGGGCCCTGGTTGAAGCGGAAAAAGGCGGGCTGTTCCGCTCGGATGACGGGGGCGACCATTGGACCCTGGCCAACAGCGACCGCCAGTACCGTCAGCGGGCTTTCTATTACACACATGTATTTGCCGATCCACGGTCGCCCGATGGCGTGTATGTTCTGAACACCGGGATGTACCGCTCCAACGATGGCGGCCACACCTTCCGGCCCATCCGCACGCCCCACGGTGACAACCATGGCCTGTGGATCGATCCCCAGGACCCCGACCGCATGATCGAATCGAATGACGGCGGCGCGAACGTGAGCACCAACGCGGGCGCCAGTTGGACCACTCAGGGTAACCAGCCAACCGCGCAGTTTTACCACGTGGTCACCGACAACCGCTTCCCTTACTTCGTCTACGGATCGCAGCAGGACAACAGCAGCGTGGCCATTGCCAGCGCCAGTGACCGGGGCCCCATCGACCGGCCCGATTGGTACTCCGTGGGCGGCGGCGAGAGCGGATACATCGC
>DATMNZ010000223.1:0-19417 GCA_035568495.1 Saccharimonadales bacterium (SeqCode)
TTAGCAATTAGCAATTAGCAATTAGCAATTAGCAATTAGCAATTAGCAATTAGCAATTAGCAATTAGCAATTAGCAATTAGCAATTAGCAATTAGCAATTAGCAATTAGCAAAATCAGCACTCAGCATTCAGCCAGTCAACTGCGTTTCTTAATTTCGTTGTTCAACTGGGGGACCGGTCTTCAGATCGCCAGATCAACCGATCGCCAGATCAACCGATCTTCGTCACCCGGTTCCCCGTCTTCCGATGTCCCGATTCTCCGCTGTCCCGCTGTCCCGATTCTTCTAGGTGTATTCCTGTCCATCCTCGCCCACGCCCATTCCGGCGGCGGGCATCTGGCTGGTTGGACCGGGGACGGCGTTGCCCATTTCGTCAATCTTCATGCCGAGCGAGAGGCCCATGGATGCCAGGATTTCCTTGATCTCATTGAGCGACTTGCGCCCGAAGTTCTTGGTCTTGAGCATTTCAGCTTCGGTCTTCTGCACCAGTTCACCGATGGTCTGGATGTTGGCATTCTTCAGGCAGTTGTAGCTGCGCACCGACAGTTCCAGCTCTTCCACCGAGCGGTTGAGGTTTTCATTCTTGATCTGCGGCTTTTCCTCGCCTCGCGCTTCGGTTTCCAGCTCTTCTTCAAAGTTGATGAAGATGGTCATGTGGTCTTTAAGCAGCTTGGCGGCCAGGCCCAGAGCGTCAGCCGGGGCGATGGATCGGTTGGTCCAGATTTCGATATCGAGCTTGTCGTAGTCGGTGATCTGTCCCAGGCGGGCGGCTTCCACGGTGTAATTCACCTTGCGGACGGGCGAGTGAACGGAGTCGATGGGAATAAAGCCCAGGCCCAGGTCCTCGTCAAAATTCTTGTCGGCGGAGACATACCCGCGCCCGCGCTTCAGGCGCATTTCCATGTCGAGCTTGCCGCCTTCGGAAACCGTGGCAATGTAAACCGTCTTGTCGAGAACTTCGACGTCGCCATCGGCCTCGATCATGCCCGAGGTCACAACGCCGGGCTGTTCGGCCTTCAGATAAATCGCCTTCGGACCCTCGCCATTCAATTTGAACGGCACCTGTTTCAGGTTCAGGATAATGTCGGTGGCATCTTCCACCACGCCGGGAATCGACTGGAACTCATGCAGAACGCCTTCGATCTTCACCGCCGTGACCGCCGCGCCCTCGATTGAGGAAAGCAGCACACGCCGCAGGGCGTTGCCGATGGTGGTGCCGAATCCACGTTCAAACGGCTGCGCGTAGAAGCGGCCGTATTTGTCGGTCAATGTCTCGGTATCGGTCGCGAGACGCTTGGGTTTCTGAAAACCTCTCCAAAGAACCATTTTTCTCTTTTCCTTTCAATTCCGCTCCGTTGGGCATCTGGGCCGGTCCGGCCCAGAGCTGATCTGGTGCGGGCAATTGTGTGACAGCTGCGGGCTACGAGCTGCTAATAAAGCAGTTAGCAGATGGCAGTTAGCAATTGGCAATTGGCAGTTAGCCTTTAGCTTTTAGCCATTAGCCATTAGCCTTGAGCAAAATCCCCCCTGGATTTAATCATCTCTGAAAGCCCAGGGGACAGCTTCCAGTGATCTTCAGCACAGCGCCAGCATCCTTGCGCTCAAGGCTAGCAGCTAAAGGCTAATTGCTAAAGGCTAACTGCCAATTGCTAATTGCCAATTGCTCCCCACAGCTACTTGCTATACAACTCAACAATCAACTGCTCGTTCACCGGCAGGTTGATATCGGCGCGCTTGGGCAGATTGAGGACTCGGCCTTTCAGGTTGTCGCGGTCCACTTCCAGCCAGTTGGCCACCGGCTGATGGCTGGCAAACTCGCGCGCGCCTTCCACGACCGTAAATTTGCGGGCCTTTTCACGCACCTGGATTTCGTCGCCCACGCTCACCTGGAACGAAGGGATATTCACGCGCCGTCCGTTGACGTCGATATGGCCATGGCGGACGATCTGCCGGGCCTGCCGGCGCGAGATGCCAAAGCCCAGACGGAACACCACGTTGTCGAGGCGCCGCTCCAGTTGTTGCAGCAGCAGTTCGCCGGTGACGCCCGGCTTGCGCGCGGCCTTCTCAAAGTAGTTCCGGAATTGGTTTTCGAGCGTGAAGTAGATGCGCTTGGTCTTCTGCTTTTCCCGCAGTTGCAGTCCATAGCCTACGACCTTGGCCTTGCGGTCTTTGCCATGCTGGCCGGGCGCAAAATTGCGCTTTTCAATCGGGCACTTGTCGGTAAAGCACTTGGGACCTTTCAGAAACAACTTCATGCCTTCGCGGCGGCAAAGGCGGCAGACAGGACCTTTATATCTTGCCACTTGTATTCTCCTCTAGATTCGAGTGTCGATCGGTTTACGGGAAACAGCCCCTTCGTCCCGATCCGTGTTCATCAATTTGGTAATTGAGTAATTTGGTAAGTGGGTAATTGAGGACCCAGATGCCGGCTGTTCTTCAATTACTCAATTACCAAATTACGCAATTACCAAATCTCTCTTGCTCAATTACCAAACTCTCTCAGACCCTACGTCTCTTCGGCGGCCGGCAGCCGTTATGCGGAATCGGCGTCACGTCCCGGATGGAACGCACTTCGATACCGGTGGCGGCCAGGGCGCGGATGGCGGACTCTCGTCCTGAACCGGGGCCGTTCACCCGCACGTCGAGGCTGCGCATGCCATGCTCACGCGCCTGGTTGGCGGCGTTCATGGCGGCCTGCTGCGCAGCAAACGGAGTGCCTTTGCGCGATCCGCGGAAGCCCAGCGAACCGGAGCTCTTCCACGACACCGTGCGGCCTTCACCGTCAGTGATGGTGACAATGGTGTTGTTGAAGGAAGCCTGAATATAAGCGATCCCGTGAGGGACGCTCTTGCGCTCCTTCTTCTTGAAGACCTTCTTTTTGCCTTTAGCGCCCGTAGCGCTAGCCGCTGCTGCTTTCGCCATAGTTTCTCTCTTCTGCTGATTTACCGAATTGTTTCTTCCGCTGCGGCCCCTCGCTACACCTGGGACTTCGCCTGCGGGCTTCCGTGCCGCTAAAATCTTTGCTTCGCGGGCACCGCTCGAATCTGCGGTCCTTCGCTGCGCTCAGAGGCTGTGACTTTTTTGATTTTCAGCAAATTGCGACGTTGAAAATGAAACACTTACGCGTGAAAAAATCGCGAAAAATCAAAAAAGTCACAACCTCTCAGGATTTCACCTGCGGGCTCCCGGCCGCTAAAAACGCGGCCTCACGCCCGCAAAGCGGCTCAACTCTACGTCTTGGCTGCGGCCTTCTTCTTATTGGCCACTGTGCCTTTGCGCGGTCCCTTACGGGTGCGCGCATTGGTGTGTGTCCGCTGGCCACGCACCGGCAGGCTACGGCGATGACGGAAGCCGCGATACGAGCCGATTTCGATCAGCCGCTTGATGTGCATGGAGGTGTCTTTACGCAGATCACCTTCCACATTGCCTTCGCTCTCAATGACCTGGCGGATGCGGTTGACCTCTTCTTCATTCAATTCCTGGACCTTCTTCATGGGCTCAACCTTGGCAGCCGCCAGAATGGCCTTGGAGCGCGAGTTGCCAATGCCGAAAATATATGTCAGCGCGATATCCACATGCTTGTTCCGCGGAAGATCGACGCCCGAAATTCTTGCCATACTCTTATTCTCCTGAGACTCGGCCAGATTTGGTAATTGGCGATGCGAATTTGGTAATTGAGTAATTTGGCAATTGAAAATCCAGATGTCGCGTTTTCAATTGCCCAATTGCCAAATTACGCAATTACCAAATTCCCTTCAGCCTTGTCTCTGCTTGTGTTTCGAATTCTCGCAAATCACCCGCACTACGCCCTTGCGGTGTACGACTTTGCACTTGTCACAGATTTTTTTTACCGATGCACGAACCTTCATAAATGTCCTCGATTGGGCCGGCAGCATGCAGATCTGAAATTTCAAATTTGGAATTGTAAATTTAAAATCTCAATGTCCGCTGCCCGCTATTTATATCTGTACACGATCCTGCCGCGGGTGAGGTCATACGGCGAAAGCTCCACGGCCACTTTATCGCCGGGAAGTATCTTGATGAAATTCTTACGCATTCTGCCCGAAACATGCGCCAGTACCCGATGCTTGTTTTCCAGTTCTACCCGGAACATTGCGTTGGGCAGCGGTTCAATCACCGTGGCCATTACCTCTATCGCGTCTTCTTTGCTCACTTAGCTCCTAGGCTAGCTGCCGGCTACTGGCTCCTGGCTGCTTGCGAATCAAAACCTGAACTCTCTGTGTTGCCAACCATTCCCGGCCGCCGGTGAAATAGCCGCCGCTGAAACTAAGTCTCTCGCACACTTCAAATCATGTTCTGCCAGAAGCCAGCAGCTACTGGCCAGCAGCTATTCCGTCAATACCATGGGCCCATTGCGGGTAACGGCCACACAGTGCTCAAAATGGGCGCTATAGCTGCCATCCACTGTGACCGCGGTCCACTTGTCGCCCAGCACCCGCGCTTCCGGCTTGCCTACGTTCACCATCGGTTCAATCGCCAGCACCATGCCTTCACGCAGGCGCGGCCCATGTCCACGTACGCCGAAATTCGGCACCTGAGGATCTTCGTGCAAATGCGTCCCGATACCGTGTCCAACAAACTCGCGCACCACGCTGAAGCGATTGGCCTCAACGTATTCCTGCACGGCAGCCCCGACGTCGCCTACGGTACGGCCCAGCCGCACTTCGTCGATGGCTTTCTTCAAGGAATCTTCCGTAACTTCCAACAGCTTCTTCAACTGCGAATCCAAGGTCTTACCCACCGGGACGGTAATCGCTGAGTCCCCGTAGTATCCGTCGAGCACCACGCCACAATCGATCGAAACGATATCGCCTTCTTTCAGCACCCGCTTTTCCGACGGAATGCCGTGAATGATCTCGTTGTTCACCGACGTACACAGCACACAAGGATAATCGTGGTACCCCTTGAATGCCGGTTTGGCGCCCAGGTCGCGGATTTTTTCTTCCGCCACCCGCTCCAGGTGCATGGTCGTGACTCCAGGGGCAACTGCCTCTTTGACCGCATTCAGCACCTGACGCACATAGCCGCCGCTGCGGCGCATCTTGTCCAATTCCAACTGTGATCTGCAGTTGATCATCCGTTACCCGCCAGTACAGCCGGCCCTTCAATCAGCCGTAAGACATCGGCGTTCACGAGGTCTGCCGCCCGATCACCGTCCACATCATGAAGCCGGCCCAGCTTGCGGTAATAATCCGCCACCGGCAGTGTCTGGCGTTCATAGCTTTTCAAGCGTTCAGAGATGACATCTTCCGCATCGTCTCTGCGTTGCACCAGTACAGCACCGCAGGCATCGCATTTTCCGTCTGTTTGGGGCGGCTGAAAGTAGATGTTATAAATCTTGCCGTCGGCAGGACAGGTGCGCCTTCCGGTAAGTCGTTGCAGTAATTGATTATACCCGACCTGAATGCTGATCACAACGGGCGCCATCGTCCGTCCCGCGTAGGCCATGCCGGCCAGCAGCCTGTCCAGCCATTCCGCCTGGCCGGTAGTGCGCGGAAAGCCGTCCAAAATGAATCCCCGTGCGCAATCGGCCTGCTGCAGCCGCTCGGTCACCATGCCACATACAAGATCGTCGGAAACCAATTCACCCCGCTCCATTACTACCTTCGCCTGCTTGCCTAGTTCCGTACCCCGGCCTACGTTGTCGCGAAGCAGATCGCCGGTGGAAATCTGCGGAATGCCGTACCGCCCAGAGATCATCTTGGCCTGCGTGCCTTTGCCCGCTCCGGGGGCGCCCAGCAGAATCATGGGACCGACTGCGATTTCTTTAGGCGGCATATGAGATTGCTTTCGGCTGCGCTCCTTACCACCTTCGCCCGCGAATTCGGCCGCTGCGGGGGGTGAAGCCTTCATAGTGGCGCATGATCAGTTGCGATTCGATCTGGTTCACCGTATCCATGGCCACGCCCACCACAATCAGCAGCGAAGTTCCGCCGAAGTAGAATGAAACACCCAGACCATTCAGCATCCAGGAGGGAAACTTATCGAAGATACTCTGCCCCAGCCACACCGGCAGGTGGTTCAAGTGGATTCCGGCGATCATCCATTCCGGAATCAGCGAAATCAGCATCAGGTAGAGCGCGCCGACCAGAGTAATGCGCGTCAGCACGTCATTGATGTAATCGCGCGTGCGATGTCCGGGACGGATGCCGGGAATGAAGCCCCCCTGCTTGCGCATGTTGTCGGCCACATCCGACGGGTTGAAAACGATGGAAACATAAAAATACGCGAACAGCACGATGCCCACACAGTACAGCATCGTGTACAGCGGTTCGCCCCACTTCAACTGGTCAAACAGGCCTTTGAAATATCTTCCGAAAGTGGTATCGGTCTTGACCGCGAAGTTCAGCATCTGCGGAATACTCAACAGCGACGAAGCGAAGATCACCGGCATTACGCCGCCGGAATTCACACGCAACGGCAGATGCATCGATTGGCCGCCGACGATCCGCCGGCCAACGACCCGCTTGGCATACTGCACTGGAATGCGGCGCTCGCCACGTTCCATAAAGACGATGAAAGCCACCACGAGCACCATCACAGCCACAATCATGCCCAACGCCACCGGAGTGAATCCACCCCAAACTCCGTCGCGTGCCTTGGTGTAGAGCTCATAGATAGCGCGCGGCAGGCCGACCACGATGCCGGCAAAAATCAGCAGTGACATTCCGTTGCCGATGCCCCGTTCGGTAATCTGCTCGCCCAGCCACATAATGAACACACTGCCCGTGGTGAGGGTGATGATGGTCATCAGGGTGAACTTCCAGCCGGGATCGAGGGCATAGCCCTGGGTCCTCAGCGTGATGGCGATGCCCAGACCCTGCACGGCCGAGAGGATGAATGTCAGATAGCGTGTCCACTGGGTGATCTTTCTACGGCCCAGTTCGCCTTCTTTCTGCAGGCGGGCCAGCGGTTCATAGACCACGGTCAAAAGCTGCAGAATGATCGACGAGGTGATATAGGGCATGATGCCCAGGGCAAAGACCGTGAGCTTCTTGAGGTTGCCCCCGCTGAACAGGTCGTAGAACCCGAGCACGCCGCCGCGCTGGCTATTGAAATCCTGCTCCAGCCGCGTGGTATCGATGCCCGGCGTGGCGATATGCGAACCCAGGCGATAGACAGCCAGCATCGCCAGCGTAAACAGAATCCGCTTGCGCAGGTCGGGAACACGGAAGATATTGGCAAATTTTTCCAGCATGGGCGTCACTTCTTCTGTTTCGGTTGGGCCGGATGCGTTTTTTCCGCGGCTGCAGGGCCGCCGAGAATCTGCGCCTGTCCGCCGGCCTTGGTGATTTTTTCCTGCGCTGATTTTGAGAACTTGTGGGCTTGCACGGTCAGCGGAGACTTCAACTCTCCGTCGCCCAGCACCTTCACCAGATCGTTCTTGCCTACCAGCCGCCGCGCGACCAGCATTTCAACGGTGATAGTGCTCTCGCCCAACTCCGCCAGCCGGTCGAGATTCACTACGGCATATTCCACCCGGAAGATGTTGGTGAACCCGCGCTTGGGCAGGCGCCGATGCAAAGGCATCTGGCCGCCTTCAAAGCCGCGCATCATGCGCGAGCCGGAGCGGGAACGCTGGCCCTTATGTCCGCGGGCCGAAGTCTTGCCCATGCCGCTGCCCATGCCGCGGCCCACACGCTTCTTATTGGCGGTGGCCCCTTTGGGCGGTCTGAGATTGGAAAGATTCGTAGGCACTGTTTTTGCTTCCTTCTGGCGCAGCCACGGTTGCCGGCGGCTACTCGGTTGCCCTGTCTGATGGATTGGGTAATTTGCTAATTTTGTAATTTGGCAATTGAGAAACCAGCGTTTCCCACGCCTTCCAAATTACCCAATTACCAATTTACCCACTTGCCAAATTATTTCACCACCTCGACCAAATGGGGAATCTTGGCAATCATACCCCGGATCGATGGTGTATCTTCGCGTTCGACGATCTGGTTCAACCGCGTGAAGCCCAGCCCTTTGACCACCAGCTTGTGCTTCTTGGGCGTACAGATCTTGGAGCGCACGTACTGAATGCGGATTTTCTTTTTCTCTGCGGTCATAGGTTAAAGCTCCTGCACGGCCTTGCCGCGCATGGTGGCGACTTCCTGGCGGTCGCGCAATCTCTTCAATGCGTCAAACGTCGCCTTGATCACGTTGTGCGGGTTGGCCGTCCCAATCGATTTGGTCAGCACGTTCTGCACACCCACAGAGGTCATCACCGCGCGTACCGCGCCGCCGGCGATCACGCCGGTGCCTTCCGGGGCCGGCTTGAGCAGCACCATGCCGGAACCAAAACGGCCCAGCACAGCATGCGGAATCGTTGTCTGGGTGAGATTGACCCTGATCAGGTTTTTCTTCGCCGACTCAATGCCCTTGCGGATGGCTTGCGGCACTTCCTTGGCCTTTCCGGAACCATAGCCAACGACTCCGGCGCCCGGGTCGCCCACCACGACCAGCGCCGCAAAGGACATGTTCTTGCCGCCCTTCACGACTTTGGTCACACGGTTAATGGCAACTACCTGGTCTTTCAACTGGTAGCTGCCCGCATCTAACTTCTTTTTACCGGTTGCTGTTGTCGCCATCCTAGAACTCCAGACCCGCTGCGCGCGCCGCATCGGCCAATGCTTTGATACGTCCGTGGTAGAGATATCCACCGCGGTCGAAAACCACTTTCTTGATGCCTTTTTCCTGGGCGCGTTCAGCGATCAACTTGCCGATTGCTTTGGCGCTGGCCACGTTGCCGCCGTTGCCCCGCGTCTCTTTCTTGCCCTGGGCGGTGCTGGCCGCGGCCAGGGTAACGCCTTGGGCGTCGTCAATCACCTGCGCATAGATATGGTTCAGCGAGCGGTAGACGTTCAGGCGCGGCCGCCCAGATGTGCCTTCCAGCCGCTGCCGCAGCCGGTTATGGATCCGCTTGCGGGTTCTGTCTTTTGAAATCTCAGGAATCATGTTTTTTACCTTTGCTTCGTAGAACGTTGTGAATTCCACGATCAAAATACATTTTCGCTCGTGTTCAGAATTTGGTAATTGAGTAATTTTGTAATTGGGTAATTGAAAATCGGGGAGTTCCACTCTTTCTAATTACCCAATCACCAACTTACTCAATTACTAAATCTACTTCGCGCCCGTCTTGCCAACTTTCTTCTTCAACTTCTCGCCCGTGTAGCGGATGCCTTTCTGCTTATACGGGTCAGGGCGGCGCAAGCTGCGCATGTCGGCGGCCACCTGCCCCACTTTCTGCCGGTCGATGCCGCTGATCGTCAGCTTGGTCTGCTTCGCATCTACGGCCGCGGTCACACCGGTCGGCAGAGGAAACTCGATGGGATGAGAAAAGCCCAGTGTAAACACCACGGTATCTTTGCCCTTCAGTTCGGCGCGGTAGCCGATGCCAACGATTTCCAGGTCCTTCGTCCATCCTTTGGTGACGCCTTCCACTGCGTTACTTACCAGGGCACGGGCCAGGCCATGGACGGCAGCAAACTGGTCGCTTTCACGTAAGACGTTAATATTGCCGTCTTTCGTTTCCAGCTTCACGCCCCCCGGCAGATGCGCTTGCACCTGTCCCTTGGGCCCTTGCACCTTGATGGTGTTGCCCAGCACTTCGTACTTGACTCCCTGCGGGAGCGGAATCGGCTTTTTCCCTATGCGTGACATTTCTATTCCTTCTTCTAAGTGAGTCTCTCGGGCGGCTATCGCCATCGAGTTCCACAACTGGTTACGGGCTGCCATCTGCTAGCATCTTGCTACAGCGGCTGCCTGCATCATTTCTGAAAAACCCTGAGACCGCACGCTCGGGTCGTTGCTGTCTGGAATCTGGCGACAACGGCCAGAAGCCGGCAGCCAGAAGCCCTCTACCATACTTCGCAGAGCACTTCGCCTCCCAGGCCCTGTTTACGCGCCTGGCGTCCAGTCATCACGCCCTTGGGCGTGGTCAGGATATTGATTCCCAGGCCACCCAACACCCGCGGAATCTCGTTGCGTCCCACATAAACGCGGCACCCAGGACGCGAAATACGCTGCAGATTGGAAATTGCGGCCGCGTTGTCGGCGCCGTACTTCAGGTACACGCGCACGATCTTCCGGCCTTCTTCTTCTGTCGCTTTGAAGTTGGCGATGTAGCCTTCTTCTTTCAAAATACGCGCGATCTCAAGCTTCAGCTTGGAAGCGGGAATATCGAGCTTCTGGTGGCGCGCCTGTATCGAGTTGCGGATGCGCGTCAGGAAATCTGCGACCGGATCGGTCAAACTCATTCTTTTTCTCCTCTTATCGTCACCCGTTTGTCCCGCCTGCGGGAAACCTGCCGTGACGTACTGCAGAAGCATCTGGCAATTGGCAACTGGCAATTGGCCTTTTCACGATAAGGCTGAGCGCTAACAGCCAATTGCTAACTGCTATTTGCTAATTGCTGCTCTTACCATGACGACTTCATAACGCCCGGAATCTCACCCTTGAGCGCCAGTCCGCGGAAGCACAGCCGGCACAAACCGAACTTGCGCAGATACGCGCGCGGACGGCCGCAGATGCTGCAGCGGTTGCGATGCTGGGTCGAAAACTTGGGTTTCCTGTTCGTCTTGGCGATCTTCGCTGTTGTAGCCATAGTTTCCTTTTGCTTGAGCAATTAGCAGATGGCCTTTAGCCTTTAGCCAAAATCTGCATCGTGTCTTCTTGCTCATGCTGCTTTCTGCTGCTTTTACTTCTAAATCTCTTAACCAGCCGTTATTTCTAATCCCTATAACGCTAATTCTGATAGCGCAGCCATCGAATATGCTCACAACCGCTTCCACACCCAGGCCAATTGTTAATTGCCAATTGCTAACTGCTATTGCCTGAACGGCATTCCCATATGCTTCAGCAGCATGAGGGCCTCGTTATCGTCCCGGGCGGTGGTCACAATGGTCACGTTCATGCCCTTGAGTTTATCCACTTTGGCGTAATCGATTTCCGGGAAGATCAACTGGTCGCGCAGGCCGAGCGTATAGTTGCCGCGCCCGTCAAACGACTTGGTCGAGACGCCCCGAAAATCACGGACACGGGGCAGCGCAATATTGATCAGCCGGTCCATGAACTCGTACATGCGGTCGCCCCGCAGCGTGACCATCGCGCCGATGGGCATGCCTTCGCGGACTTTGAAGGCCGCAATCGACTTCTTGGCCTTGGTGATGACCGGCTTCTGTCCGGCAATCTGACCCAGGTCATTGGCCAGCGGATCGATGATCTTGGTGTTCTGGGTGGCTTCGCCCACTCCCATGTTCACTACCACCTTGTGCAGGCGGGGCACGGCCATGGGATTATCCAGGCTCAGCTCTTTCATGAGCGCCGGGGCGATTTCCTTGTCGAATTTCTGCTTCAGTCTCGCTATGGTCTTTGCTGCCATGTCTTTTCCTTCGTTCCTACGGTTTCGGAGTGGTTACCGGTTCGTAGGTAAATAGCTGCTGGCTACTGGCTTCTAGCTGCTGGTCTTGCTTCTGGCCTCTAACTCGCGGCTGCGCGCGATTCCTGCTGACCGCAGCCAATTCCCTTTTCTCCGGGCATTGCTGCCAGCCTCAAACACCAGAAGCTATTTGTCCAACGGACCATTACACTTACGGCAAATCCGGACTCGTTTGTCGCCCTGCACTTCGTGGCCTACGCGCGCCGGGCCGCAGGTCGGGCAAACCACCATCACGTTCGAGATGGAGATCGGCGATTCCTGCTCCGCGATGCCGCCCTTGATGTTGCGCTGCGGATTGGGCCGGACGTGTTTCTTCACCGTCATCACGTGTTCCACCAGTACTTTACCCCGGGCGGGAAAAACCCTGAGCACCCGGCCCTGCTTGCCCTTGTCGCGGCCGGCAATGACCTTCACCGTGTCATTGCGCTTGATGTTCATTCTTGTATGCATGGTTATTGGCCTCTGGCTCCCTTGGCCCTCACAGCACCTCTGGTGCAAGGGAAACAATCTTCAAAAACTTTTTTTCGCGCAGTTCACGCGCTACCGGCCCGAAAACGCGGGTACCGATCGGTTCGCCGGTGTCGTTGATCAAGACCGCGGCGTTCTGGTCAAAGCGTATATAGGTGCCGTCTTTACGGCGGTACTCTTTGCGCTGCCGCACGATCACGCACTTGACGACCGTGCCTTTCTTGGCCGTTCCGTCGGGTGAGGCTTCTTTCACCGCGGCCGTCACCACGTCACCCAGGCTGGCATTCAAGCCGGTGTGTCCGCTGAGCGGCAGAATCATCTGCAGCCGGCGGGCGCCGCTGTTGTCGGCCACATCGAGGATGCTTCTCATCATGACTGCCATGGCTAAAATTCTCCGTTTCTGTTCCGGTCCCAGTTCAACTGGCCTGCGTCTTTGCCGGCTCTTCACCGGCCACCAGCTTGGCCCTCTGGATAATGTTCTTGAGCTTCCAACGCTTCAGTTTCGATAGTGGACGGGTCTCTTCGATTTCCACGAAGTCACCCAGGTGGGCGGTGTTGGTCTCATCATGCGCGTAGAACTTGCGCGACTTGGAGACCACCCGGCGATAGAGAGCATGCGCTTTGCGCAATCTGACCTCGACCACAATCGTCTTGTTCATCTTGGTGGAGACGACCTTGCCGGTCTTGGTGGCCCGGCGGCCGGCTGGCTTGGGAGTTGCTATCTCTGCCATTTACTTCTTCCTCGTCTTGGCCGCGGCCTTCGGGCCTGCTGCCTTCTTGGCTACCGCCTTTTTAACTACTGCCTTTTTGGCGGCTGCTTTCTTCGTCCCGGTGGGTTTGCTCGCGGGCTCGCCTGCCGCCGGCTGCGCTTCCGCCACTGACGGGCCGGCTACCGGCGCTGCCTTGACACTGCGATGGCCCAGATTATGCCCGGCCGCGGTCAACTGCTTCTCGCGCATGATGGTCATGACGCGGGCCACGTCCCGGCGCAGTCCGCGGATCTTCTTCAGACTCTCCGTCTGTCCCATCTTGAGCTGGAACTTCAGACGGAAGAGCTGGTCATTCAGGTCGCGCTGCTGCTGCTGCAGCTCGTCCGCGGTCAGATTTCTTATCTTTTCAGCATCCATAGATGATCTTCTCTTCGCCGGTGTCTAGTGCATCTCCGCACGGGACACGAATTTGGTCTTGAGCGGCAGCTTGTGCGATGCCAGCCGCATTGCTTCCTTGGCGTCGGTCACGCTCACGCCTTCCATTTCAAACAACACGCGCCCCGGACGCACCACCGCTACCCAATGGTCGGGCGCGCCCTTGCCTTTACCCATACGGGTTTCAGCGGGCTTTTTGGTCACCGGCTTGTCCGGGAACAAACGCACCCAGACTTTGCCGCCACGCTTGACGAAGCGGGTCATGGCCACGCGGCTGGCTTCGATCTGACGATCGGTGATCCAGCCCGGCTCCAGGACTTTCAATCCGTATTCGCCGAACGCCAGCGTGCCGCCGCGCCAGGCTTTGCCGCGCATGCGTCCACGCTGCTGTTTGCGGTACTTCACCTTCTTGGGCATTAACATGACGTTGGTTCCTTTTTACCGCACGTGCATAGTACCTGGTATTTGGTACTTGATATTTAGCTGCCGGCTGCCGGCTTCTAGCTAGGAGCCAGTGGCTAGCAGCTCCTCAAAACGCTCCGGACGCGACCTGCTGTTCCGGCACTTTCTTCTTGGCCGGAAGAATGTCACCCTTGTACACCCAGGTCTTCACGCCGATCACGCCGTAGGTGGTGCGGGCTTCGGCGAAGCCGTAATCGATCTCCGCCCGCAAGGTATGCAGAGGCAGACGGCCCTGTAGATACCATTCCGAGCGCGCGATTTCATTGCCGTTCAGCCGCCCGGAAACACGGACCTTGATGCCTTTGCAGCCGAAGCGCAGCGCCGAATCCACCGACTTGCGCATCGCGCGCCGGAAGCCTACGCGTTTTTCCAGTTGCAGCGCGATGCCCTCGGCCACCAGTTGTGCATCCAGCTCCGGCTTGTGGACTTCCTGGATATCGATGAACACTTCACGGGAAGTGCGCTTCTGCATGTCTTGCTTCAGCTTGTCGATTTCCGTGCCTTTGCGCCCGATAATAATGCCCGGACGCGCGGTGCGGATGATGATGCGCAGCTTGTTGCCGGGACGCTCAATCTCAATCGAGCTTACGCCCGCCGATTTGAGCTTTTCCTTGAGCTCTTCCTTCAGTTTGACGTCTTCAAGAAGCAGCTTGTTGTAATCGCGCTCCACAAACCAGCGCGACCTCCACGGCTTGGTATAGCCGAGGCGGAAACCGTATGGATGGACCTTCTGTCCCATATTCCCTCTTTATTCATTGGCGCAGCCACGATCAATTCGCGGCCTCGCATTCGATCTCAGTTACTTGGCCGCTTTCTTCCGGGCAGCCGGTTTCATTTTCTTCTTCGCTGCCGGCGCTTTCTTCTTGACGGTTCCAGCAGCCGCCTCTTCTTCGCCCACTACTGTGGCGACGCTCCCGGCTTCCTTCTTTCCCTTTTCCGCCAGCACAATTTCCATGTGCGAGATGCGCCTCTGATAGCGGTAGGCGCGGCCCATGGGCGCCGGACGGATACGCTTCATTCGCGGACCGTCATTGGCGATCGCACTCTTCACGAACAGCCGGTCCACATCGATATCCAGGCCTTTTTCCTGGTCCTGATAGACGGCATTCTGCACGGCCGAACGCAGTAGCTGCGCGATATCGGGCGCGATGCGCTTGCGCGCGAACATCAAGGTGGTCAGCGCGTCTTCCACCATCTGGCCTTTGATCAGGTCCAGCACCAGCCTCGCCTTCTGCGGCGAAACTCGGGTAAATCGGGCTTTTGCGATAAATTCCATAAAGTCAGCCTTTAGCATCTAGCTCTTAGCGCTTAGTTTTTAGTGCCTGCCAGTCCTGCACACCCTCGCAGCCTCACTTCTTCCAGCTCTCATGCCCCGCTTCGCGGGCTCACCTTGGAGGCGCTGCCGGCTTGGCCGTGGTTTCCGTGGCCGCCGATTTCACCGAGTGTCCTTTGAACTGGCGGGTCTGGGAGAACTCTCCCAGCTTGTGCCCTACCATGTTCTCGCTGATATACACCGGAATAAACTTCTTGCCATTGTGCACAGCGATGGTGTGTCCCACCATTTCCGGCGAGATGGTGGAGCGGCGCGACCATGTGCGAACGACCTTCTTGTCGCTCTTCTGGTTCAGGTCATCGATCTTCTTCAACAGGTGGCCGTCAATGAACGGGCCTTTCTTCAATGAACGCGCCATTATTTCTGTCTCCTGCTCACGATAAGGTTGTCGGTGCGCTTGTTGTTGCGGGTCTTGTAGCCGCGTGTAGGTTGGCCCCAGGGGGTCACCGGATGGCGTCCGCCCGAAGTTTTGCCTTCACCTCCGCCGTGCGGATGGTCCACGGGGTTCATGGCCACGCCGCGATTCACCGGCTTTTTACCCAGCCAGATATTGCGTCCCGCCTTGCCGATGGACACATTCTCGTGGTCCACGTTGCCGATCTGTCCAATGGTCGCCATGCAATCGATCAGGACTTTGCGGGTCTCGCCCGAAGGCAGCTTGATCAGGGCGTAGTCGCTTTCCTTGGCCACCAGTTGCGCCGCGCCGCCTGCGGAACGGACCATTTGCGCGCCTTTACCCGGCCGCAACTCTACATTGTGGATCGTCGTACCAGCGGGTATATTGCGCAGCGGCAGCGCGTTACCGGTCAGGATGTCGGCCTCCGGGCCACTCACGATCTTCTGCCCCACCTGCAAACCCACCGGCTGAATGATGTAGCGCTTCTCGCCATCCGCATACGCGATCAGGGCGATACGGGCTGAGCGGTTCGGGTCATACTCAATGGAAGCCACGGTGCCCGGCACGCCGGTCTTGTCGCGCTTGAAGTCGATTTCCCGCAGCTTGCGCTTGTGCCCGCCGCCCCGGTGCCACATCGTGATGTCCCCGCCATTGCGGCGGCCACCGGTGCGCTTCTTGATCCGGGTCAACGCCTTATGCGGCTTGTCCGTTGTCAGCTCGTCATTGGTCAGTGTGGTCTTGAACCGCAATGACGGCGTTATCGGTCTATATGTCTTGATTGCCATAAAACCTCTGCTTCGCAGCTACTAGCTTCTGGCTTCTAGCTGCTAGCTTTTTCCTCTAAAGGGCCCGCGCTTTCGCCCAGGCATTCGTTAAATCAACTTGTTCCCGTTACCGGGCCCCGCTAGCAGCCAGTAGCCAGCCACTAGCAGCTCCCTACAGATTCTGCGCGTATTCCGGCATCTTCTCGCCCGACTTCAGCCGCACATAGGCCTTTTTCCAGTCAGGGCGGAAACCGGAGAACTTTCCCCGGCGGCGCTCTTTGCCCACAAAAGTGGCGGTGCGCACCGCGTCTACCTTGACTTTAAAAATCTTCTGCACCGCTTCCTTTACTTCTGTCTTGGTGGCGCGGGCCGCCACCTCGAACACCAGGGTGTTTTCCGCTTCTTTCACGTTCAACCCTTTTTCGGTGATCACCGGACGGCGGATAATCTGATAAGCCGACTTCATTACGCCACCTCCGCTTTGCGCCGCGAGACTCTGGCTTTCAGCGCATTCTGCAGTTTTTCCAGCGCCGGCCGGGCAAAAATCGCCCGCTCATACTTCAGCAAATGATACGGATGCACATGGCTGCTGGAAATCAACTCCACGCCCGTAATATTGCGGGTGCTGAGGTGCAGGTTCTGGTTTTCCTTTGGGCCATCGATCAGCAACGCCGTTTTCTCCACACCCAGGCTGTCCAGCGATTTACGGAACGCGTTGGTCTTGGGTTCCTTCAGTTCGAAACTCTCCACCACCGTGAGCCGCCCATCGGCCAGCTTGGCCGCCAGCGCCGCGCGCAACGCGCCCTGCAGCTTTTTCTTGGGAAACTGGTAGTCATACGAGCGGGGCTGTGGTCCGTGGACGGTGCCACCGTGACGCCAGAGAGGCGACCGGATGGAACCCACACGGGCGCGGCCCGTTCCCTTTTGTTTCCAGAGCTTCTTGCCTGCGCCGGAAACCAGCTTCTTGTTCTTGGTGGCATGGGTGCCCGCCCGCCCTGCGGCGCGGTAGTGTTTCACCGCTTCCCACAGCAGGTCGTTGTTGACTGTGCCGAAAACTTCATCGGCCAGGTCCAGCGTGCCTACCTTTTTCCCGTTGAGATCGAGTACGTCAATCTTTGCCATAGTTTGCTCTTGGCTATTGGCCTTTGGCCTCTAGCTCTGGTTTCGTTGCCCCTTGCCGCTCTTCGCGCCATCGGGCGAAAATTCAAAAACATCCAATACGGCCAATCCAACCGTATTGCGCGTTACTTCTTCTTGCCCGCCGCTGCCTTCTTGGCGGCCTTCAACGGATCGAGCGTAGTTGAGCCGGCGAAGCCGCGGCGCTCACGCGGCGGTTTCTTGGCCTTGAAGATCACTACATATCCGTTTTTCGGGCCAGGCACCGCGCCTTCCACCAGCAGCAGATTGTCGTCACCGTCAATGCCCCGGATCTTCAAGTTGCGGACCGTAACCTGGTCCACGCCCATGTGGCCCGACATGCGCATTCCGGGAAACACCCGCGACGGGAAGGACGATGCGCCAATCGATCCCTGTACCTGGAACATGTGACCATGGGCCCCCGGACCGCCACCGAAGTGGTGCCGTTTGACGACGCCCGCAAATCCGCGTCCCTTGCTCACACCCACAACATCCACATATCGTTCCGAGGTAAAGATATCGACCAGGACCTTGTCGCCCACTTTGTCGCCGTTGGCCGGGGCTTCCGCGCCTTCTATCGGTTTGCCGTCTTCCGCGCTGTCGATGCCCACCTCGCGGATGAACTTGGCCGGCGGCAGATTATGCTTCCCAAAGTGGCCGATCATGGCCTTGGTCAGGTTCTTGCCTTTGACCAGCTCCACCAGCCCAATCTGCGCGGAATCATAGCCGTCTTTGGTCGCACGCTTGATCTGCGTAATCACGCACGGACCGGCCTGCAGCACCGTCACCGGATGCACATTGCCCTGGTCGTCAAAGACCTGGGTCATGCCGATTTTTTTACCGAGAATTCCGTTTACCATTGTGTCCTCTCCTCATCATTCCAGCCATGGTGCGAGTCTGGAACTGTAGGTCTTCGGTTGCCAGTATTTGGTATTTGGTATTTGGTATTTGGTATTTGGTATTTGGCGCTTGCCAAATACCAGCTACCTATTACCAACTACCTACTTGTGCTCTTTCCCAAACGCCTTGATCTCCACGTCCACGCCCGCGGGTAGATCGAGCTTCATCAGCGCATCCACTGTGTTCTGCGTAGGTTCGAGGATGTCAATCAGGCGTTTATGTGTGCGGATTTCAAACGCCTCACGGGACTTCTTGTCCACATGGGGCGAACGCAGCACGCAATACTTGTTCTTGACTGTCGGCAATGGAATCGGGCCCGCGATCTGGGCGCCCGTGCGCCGCGCCGTCTCCACGATTTCACCCGTGGACTGGTCCAGGATGCGGTAATCGTAAGCCTTCAGCCGTATGCGAATTCTGTCTTTACCAATCAATGTAGTGTCCTCAAAGAGCTTTGTGGTCAGGCCAATTTCAAGCTTTGGTCACTGCCAACCTTGTCTTTAGATTTGCAATTGCCAAAATCGCCGTAATTGCCAAAATCTCTAAATCGCCCGTCGCTTTCGACTCACCCGGAATGCCTTTGACTTTCAATTTTGGCAATTGCCAATTTTGGCAATTCCGGCGATCTGTTCTTGCTTACTGAATAATCTCGCTAATGGTCCCCGCGCCCACCGTCCGGCCGCCTTCGCGGATCGCGAACCGCAGGCCCTTTTCCATGGCCACCGGCGTGATCAGCTCAATTGCCAGCGACACATTGTCGCCCGGCATCACCATCTCCGTGCCTGTCGGCAACTCCGCTACTCCCGTCACGTCCGTGGTGCGGAAATAGAACTGCGGCCGATAGCCCTTGAAGAACGGCGTATGTCTTCCACCTTCTTCTTTGCTCAACACGTAGATCTCGGCCTTGAACTTGGTGTGCGGCGTGATCGATCCCGGCTTGGCCAGCACCATCCCGCGCTCCACGTCTTCCTTGGCCGTGCCCCGCAGCAGCAGGCCGGCATTGTCGCCCGCCATGCCTTCATCCAACTGCTTCTTGAACATTTCCACGCCCGTCACCACCGTCTTGCGCGTCTCCCGGAAGCCCACGATCTCCATTTCCTCGCCGATCTTCACCTTGCCGCGCTCGATGCGTCCGGTCACGACCGTGCCCCGGCCCTGAATCGAGAAGATATCTTCGATCGGCATCAGGAACGGCTTGTCGATGTCTCTGCCCGGCAGCGGCACGTACTTATCCACCGCATCCATCAGCTCATCAATCTTCTTTTCCCACTTCTCTTCGCCGTTCAAGCCACCCAGCGCGCTCAACCGCACGACCGGCACGTCATCGCCGGGAAACTTGTAGCTCTTCAGCAGCTCGCGCACTTCCAGCTCGACC
>DATMNZ010000224.1:0-25106 GCA_035568495.1 Saccharimonadales bacterium (SeqCode)
GCGTGCGACGGCGTTCAGCACTTTGGCGGAAGATTCGCGGCTGGCAATGCCCTTGGGATCGGCGGGGAAAACTGGCAGGTCTTTCTCCCAGCCTGCGGGAAGGTCGCGCCGCTGCATGAGTTCCCATTGTTCCGCCAGCGCCGGGAATTCCTTCCGGTAGCGCTCAAACAGCGCGGCCCAGGCCGTGCGCAGCTCCAGGCCGCGCTTGCCAATTCCATTGGTGAAGTTTTCCGGTACTTCCGGAGGCACCAGGAATTTTGCATCTTCCGGCCGTCCATAATTCTTCTTGACCAGCCGGATCTCATCTTCACCCAGGGGTTCGCCGTGTGCGGCTTCGGTGTCTTGCTTGTGCGGCGATCCGTAGGCAATGTGGCTGTCAACGATGATCAACGTGGGCCGGTCGTTCGTGTGATGAAACGTCTCAATGGCCCGTGCCAGCATGTCCAGATCATTGGCGTCGCCCACTCGGGTCACATTCCATCCATAGCCGATGAAGCGTGTGGCTACATCTTCGGTGAAGGCCAGGGACGTATGCCCTTCAATGGTGATGCGGTTGTTGTCGTAAATCCAGCAGACGTTTCCGAGCTTTAAGTGCCCTGCCAGAGAGGCGGCCTCGCCGGAGACGCCTTCCATCATGCAGCCGTCGCCGCAAAGCGCGTAGACGTTGTAGTTGAACAGCTCATAGCCGGGTCTGTTGAAATATCCTGCAAGCCACTTCCCGGCAATGGCCATACCTACGCTGGTGGCCACACCCTGGCCGAGCGGCCCGGTGGTCGTTTCAATGCCTGAAGTCCAGTGATATTCGGGATGTCCGGGACACTTGCTATCGAGCTGCCGGAACCGCTTGATGTCGTCAAGCTTGACCGAAAGCTCGCCTACCGTTTCGTAATTAGGATTTACCGCCCGCGTTCCGGTCAGATGGAGCAGGGAATAGAGCAGCATCGAAGCATGACCCATGGAAAGCACAAAGCGGTCGCGATTGGGCCAGATGGGGTCCTGCGGATCGAAACGCAGATAGCGCTGCCACAGGCAGTAAGCCACCGGCGCCATGGCCATGGGCGTGCCCGGATGGCCGGAGTTGGCCTGCTGCACCGCATCCATGGAAAGTGTGCGGATCGTATTGATGCTGAGCTGGTCGAGATTGGTGGCCATTAGTTTCTCCGGAAAGGCAGAGACGATTGTGACACACGCTACGCGCCCAGAGTCAGACAATGATCGAAATTATGGCCTGGGGCCGGCTTTTATGGCCGCAGCACGTCTGCAATTGCCTTGTGAAGTTCCTCATAGGGCATCGCGCCAGGATGATAGAGCGCCACCTTTCCAGCGCGGTCCAGCAGCACGATAGTGGGCGTAGTGCTCGCCCCATAGGCATTGAAATTTGCCTGACTGACCGGTACCGGCATATCCGCCAGGCTTGCGTAGAATTTCTGCCGCACGGAATCAATATAAGCTAGCTCCTGGGCGGGGGCCGCTTCCTCGCCTCTGGCGGTGTAACCGTAGAGCTGGGTCGGTCCGATCAGGTTCAGGTCTTTGTACTCGGAATGCAGGCGGGCCATGATAGGCGCTTCCGCCTTGCAGTCACTACACCAGTGGGCCCAGAAGAAAAGCAGTACGGGCGAGCCTTTGAGCTGACCCAAGGCCACTGGCTGGGGGCCAAGATGCTGGACGATCTCCAGCGTCGGCGCAGGCTGGCCGCTTAAGCTTAGAATGTTCACATTTTTCTGCAGGCGCACACGGATGGAAGAGTTGCCGTACTTGGCCAGTGCGCGTTTCAGCAGGGTAACGGCCTCTGCTCTTTTGTTTTGCTGGGCGAGCGACTGGGCTTCGACCTCCAGGGCCGCGCCCAGCGCGATGCCCAGGTGCGGATCGGAATCGAGCTTTCTGGTCTTGATATAGCTGATCGTCTGCTTCTCTGTAGTGCGGGCATAGTCCTGGGCCTGGTCAAGACGCCCGGCCGCCAGGGCGCCACGGCCCATCCATGAAAGCGCCTCAAGATATTCCGGATCAATTCCGCGCTGGTCCCGGTAGGCTTTAAGCTGCGACTCAGCAGCCGGGAAGTTGTTCTGTGAGATGGATAGGCGGACTTCCTGAATGATGCCCGCAGAGGCAAAAGACGAAAGCAGGAAAAAGCTGATTAGAGATCGAACGAACATGCTGTCTATTATCCTAAAAACGGCGATTGAAATACAGTGCGACGCGGCCGCAACCAGAATTTAGCCGCTGATTTCCGCTGATGAGCGCAGATGAAAACCTTGGAATGCCGGCCGCGCGAATGGAAGGGTCAGGTCTTCTCAGCAATGACCGCCATCCGTAGCTGTCTTGGAGATAGCTTGGTTGTCTTCATTGTGGACGGCCTCCCGCCTTCCCCAAATCCTCCAACACTACCCTCACCACAGCCTCCAGCAATGCCGCCCTCGGATACTCATTATGGTTGCGCATGGATGCTGGAATGTCTGTTGTTGTCGCAAAGTTGATGGCGATGGCCAGATGGTCGGTGGCGGCCGCCCCGAGAAACTGCGACCCTGGGATAGTGGCGTCGGGTGTGAGCAGTTGTCCATCCTGCGGCTGTTCATAGATCGACATCACCTGCCAGGTTTGGGCCATCATAGTTGATGCATGAGCGCGATCTACCTGGGCCACCACCGTGTACGAGGGAACGCCGAGGCTCGGGTAGTCGGCCAGGAATTTCTGGCGGTTCCGGTAGCTCAGGCTGTCGATCGCTCCGGTCAGATCGCCCTGGCACTGCAGATACGTGGATGTAAGCCAGTGCGCATATCCGCCGGGCAGCACGTCTATCAGACGCGATCCGCCCACCGCTCCGGCTACGCTCACAAAGGCGGCGACTTTCGTCTGCAGTTCAGGAAAGGTCGCCAGCGCTTCATAGCCGTCGGCCGCTCCTTTGCTGTAGCCGATGACCAGGTATTTATGCGTGCCGTCGAAATGGGAGTTGATGTAGGCAGCGATCAAGCTGGCGTTCTCGGCGCTGGAGAGGTTCTTCAAATCCAAGTATTCGCCCTTGATGTGATGCGCGGACTTCAAATGTTCGAGCGCTTCATGAAACGGCTGCGAAGTGCTCAGGCAATCGCTGAAGAAACCCGGCAGAATCAGCACCGGCATATCGGTGGTGAGCGCCGCCAGCGGGGCCGCCGCCGTTTCTGTTGGCGCATCACCCAGGTAGCTGCCGCACGCAGACCACCTGCCGCCGTCAGGGTTTTCATTCGCCAGGACGGAACAGAAGTTCCGGGCAAGGCCGGTGGCGTGCGTGGCCGGGCCTTTCATCTTGAGCACCAGCACGCGTCCATCGGAATGGAACTCCGCGCCGGTGGCTGTCTTGGCGGTGGTCACTGGCTGGGCCGGCAGGTAGTAGCTCACGGCTTCCACCAGGCCCGTACTCCATAGGCTGTCACGGACATAAGCGCGCTCCAGGTCGACATCGGGATCGATCTTGTGCGTGATTCCGTTGTTGCGGGCGTCACGGTCGAATCCGATGTCATGGGTGGCGGCGCCTACCCACACCTGTTCTCCGTTCAGCAAAAAGGACGCCTTCCACAGACGCAAGTGGTGGCGTGAGGCGGCCACGGCGATCGTCTCAGCGCGTTCCAATGAAAGGTCCTGCGTCCTTCCAAAGAGCACAAGATTGCTCATCGGCAGGGCAAGGTAGGCTTCTTTGGAAAGCGTTGACAGCACGCCATGCAGTACGGCGTCCTTGATCGACTTGTCCGATTGCTCCCATTGCGCCGCCATGAAGGTTGCCAGCACCTGCTCCTGCGTGCCGGTCAGCAGCAGGTTGACCATATCGCCATCGTGGCCCTTTCCATCACTCACGCGGGCTGGGATCTCAGGGAATTTAAAAGTGCCGGCCGGCAATTCAACGATAGACCCCGCGCCCGCGGATGCGCCGCCGCTATGGTTGTTCCCAGAGGATGCTCCGTTGGAATTGGATGACGATGCGCTCCGCGTAATCTGCACGGTCACGTCGTAACCTGGACCGCTGAAGGAGTCACTGCCGAGCCGGTTGATACCCAGATAGAGCCTGCCGGCCTGGCTCACCGTTTGCTGATGGTGGGAGCCGACAAGGAAGTCTGAAGCTTCGCTTCCGCCGATGCGGCCAATCATCGCCGCCGTTCCCGCAGAGTTCAGAGGCAGCGCGCGCAGCAGATCCAGAAAGCCCCTTGGGATTCCATCCGGAGTCGCTGTGCGGTTCTGATAGTTCAGAGTGCCGCTGGACCGCAGAGAAATCTGGTCTCCCGGATTCAGGTCGATGCCACTATCCAGGAATTGTGTGCCGGCATCGAGATGAAATTTCTGCGCCGGCGGAGCGATTGCGAGTTGCGAACCAGTCGCCAGGCAGGCACATGGCCCGTACAAGGCAAAGAAAAGGACCAGAATTTGCCGAATCAGGCGCGCAGTTCTCATCGTTCTCATCAAGTTGCACCCAGGGCGCTATTGCCATTGTAGCCGAGAGCGATGCGCTTGGATCACGCCGTCCCGCTGCTCCGCTGCTCATGGCTGTTGGCAGGCCTCCTGGGAGCGGTAGTTGAGAACCAAAGATTTGGCCGCTGATTCCCGCTGATGTACGTTGATAAGA
This sequence comes from Saccharimonadales bacterium (SeqCode), assembly GCA_035568495.1. Classification (GTDB taxonomy): domain Bacteria; phylum Acidobacteriota; class Terriglobia; order Terriglobales; family Acidobacteriaceae; genus Angelobacter. The sequence goes on from DATMNZ010000224.1 coordinate 4,589, forward strand.
AGTCAGTTGAAAGGGTGCAAGTGGAGGACATTTTCTATCACAAGAAGTTGGTGGAGGCGGTGGGAGTTGAACCCCTAATGCCTCTTTGGAATCTGTAACTTACTGATTCGGCAAACGCATCAAACGCAACAAACGCATACAACCCCGTAGCCATCGTACAGTGATCGTACAGTGATTCAAACCCCAGTGCATGAGTTCCTTCTAAGCCATGAATTCTTCCGGCCACCGCTTTTGAGGAACACACGAACAAAATGCGTGCATTCTCCGAACCAAGTAGACAAGGAGAATTGTCAGCAGAACGTTATAATTACTATGGGAGCGTGGGGCGGAAACGATTGTCAAGCCCGGTTCTCCGCCTGAACGGAAAGCAGGTCAATCACTGTGAGTTTAGAGAAAACCATTCATAGGGTCAAAGACGCCAGCCAGCAACAGGCGGAAACGTATCGCTACTGGCAAAGCCTGTCCGTTAGCGATCGCCTTTCTGCTGTTTGGGATGTCAGCGAAGCGGCCTACGCCTTCGCTGCAGCTTTCAAGGGAGCGCCGGTACATGATGCCCAAGGACCTCAAAGAGCTATTACGCGCCTTCAACGATCAGGGCGTTAAGTACCTTGTCGTGGGTGGCTATGCTTTCGGAGCGCACGCAGAACCAAGAGCAACGAAGGATCTTGACCTCTTCATTCGATCCGACGCAGAAAACAGCCAAGCGGTGTTTCGCGCTCTCGCCCAATACGGAGCACCTCTCAGTGGGCTAACCCCGGCAGACTTCATGGATGGTTCTACTTTCCAGATCGGACAACCTCCTGCAAGGATCGATCTCTTGCAGCAGATCGACGGCGTTGGCTTCGATGAAGCCTGGAAGAACCGGATCGAAGGCGTTGTCGATGGTGAAGTCCGCGTCAGCATCATCTCCAAGAACGACATGATCCGAAATAAACTCTCAACGGGGCGAGAACAGGACATGCTGGACGTTAAGACCTTGCGGGCTTCCGGGCTGAAACCTCTGACGGAAGATTGACCCCACGAATTCGGTCTAAATGATAGGCCCGTGCGGTTGCTCGTCGTCCATTTCATGACGCGACTCTCGCGAGTACTCAGTTACGCTAAACTGCGGTGCGCTGGAACGGGGCATTCTCCGGCAGGCACTGGCGCAGGCGGCTGACCCCAGCCGATCACCCGGCAGCAGACTGTAAGTGATCGCAGGAAATCCGATGGCGCATTTAGCGATCCCCCCGATCATTGCTGGTTGGTGTGAGTCGAGTTTCGAACGCTCGGCTTCGGAAAGTGTTGAACGAAATCCTGAGCTCGCATTATCGAAAACGCTTCACTTCCACTCAATCGTGATAGACGCAGAATCTCCATTTTTGGAACAGAAGCATTGAGGAGGGGGCCAACCGCGGGACGAATCCCAAGGTTCCGGACGATTTGCCGATTTGGTCCGGCGCGCCCGCACAGAAACGTAAAGAGAGTTTCACTTCAACTGTTAAGATATTATAAACGATATAGATATATCTATTGACGTGGGCGGATTTCATCAATTTAAATACCAATATAAAGTATTTATTTTCAATGAGTTATGGTGGAGGCGGTGGGAGTTGAACCCACGTCCGAAAACGTTACTGGTCAGGAGCCTACATACGTAGTCGAGTTCACGCGACGGGAGTTACCCCGCCACATTCGCGTTTTGCGCTTAGAACCGACAAGAAACGCAAACCGCTAGCCCGAATGTCTTACTCCCGCGCCCAGGCCCAACGCGAAAGCCAGCCTACTGTGCGACGCCCGCTCACGGCCCGTAGACAAAGCCGTGGAAGGCGGCAGCTTATTTAATTAAGCTGCGTATGCGAACTGATTAGAGTTAGCATTTATTGTGTTTGCACCACTTACGGGGGAATGCGCCCCGGTATGCCTCCTGGCCGCAAGCATTTCCGTCGAAGCCGTGACGCCCCCATTCGGAAAAGGACTTTTGGCCGTCCTTTTTGTCAAAGATCAAAACTATCTCTCAACCAGTATATCTGTTATTGGTTAGATGCGCGGCGGATCCGGTTCGATTCCGATGAGGGAATTGCGAGAATTGCCAAAATTGCCATAATCGCCGGAATTGCCAAAATTGAAAACCCGTTGAGTGCTTCGTTGGCGATACTTCATCGTCCGCGATGAGTCTACGGTTTTCAATTTTGGCAATTCCGGCGATTATGGCAATTTTGGCAATTCTGTCAGTCTGCTGGCCAGCAACTGATTTCTCCCCCGGTGGGCTTGATTACGGGCGCGGCTCCCAGCGCCACCTCCACCTGATAGGAGATTACGGAAGGCGACTGGTTCATCTGTTGGAGAGCCAGCGGAATTTCCTTGGCGGCACAGGCGAGCTTATCTTTCTGGTCCGAACAGCGGTCCTTGGCCAGGGAGTCGGCGCTGGCGGTGTACCCCTTTTGGCAGTCGGGCGCCGCGGCTTTGCCCAGTCCATATTTGGCCCTCATTCGCTCCCAGCAGTTCGCCTCTTTCAGAATGAAGCAGTCTTCCCCGACCACGCGCAGATAGCTAATGGAAAGGCCTCCATCGGCCAGAGCCGTGAAGTTGATGTCCGCTTTCGCTGAGTCCTCAAACAGTTTTTTCCCGCTTCCGGCATCGAAGACTGCGAAGGGCAGGGCGCTGTTGATGCGGTCAGCGGCCGCGAAGAAGACATAGTTTTTCTTGACGCCCATGAAATACCCGCTCCAGTCGTCGCTACGGATGGTCTTTTCGGCGGCATCGGCTGTCTTCACACACTTTCCGGAACTCTGCGGCGTGACCGGGAGGATGCCCAGCCTTTCCGCTCCGACTTCGCCCATATCCACTTCCTTCACCATGAATTCCGGAAAGAAGTAGCAGTTCACACGAGCGTGTGTGCCGGGGACGTCCGGGGATGGCCCCAGATCGACGGTCTGTTTGCGCACCGGCTGGTCGAACGAACTGGCCCATGAGAGCGAAGTCAGGACCAGTAGACACCATAGAAGCCTGTGCGCCATCAACCGCCCCCCCGAAGCATTTGAATTTTGTTGGCCGGCCGGAGGCCGACTTTGTTCTGTTTGTTCAATGTTCAATGTTTACTAAGTCTGTGGACACTTTAGAATAGCAGGTAATTCATATTGCCCTCGCGAGCGATGAATTTTTGAATCGTAAAGCGGCGGCGAACGTCCAATCTTTATCGGCAGAAAAGAGAATCGGGAGCATACTTTTGGGGACCGACTGTATTTCATTTCAAAACATTCCGCGGAGCACCCGGTTATTTACCGATTTTCTTTATCATTTCGAGAAGGTCCAGGCTTTTTATCCCCGAGCCCCCCAGTCGCTCAACCCGCCCGCTGTCCCGGAGTTTCCTGCAGACCGCTTGCAGCGGGTGGCCGCAGTGCTGGAGCGGCAGAGCCGCAACCTGGGCGCCAGCGCCGCTACCCTCCGCAACGTCGAGCGCCTGAAAATGGGATCGCCCGTGGTCATTACCGGGCAGCAGGTCGGGTTGTTGGGTGGTCCGATGTTTTCACTGCTGAAAGGGCTCACCGTGGTGCTGTTGGCTGAGCAGTACAACGCGGTGCCGATTTTCTGGCTGGCCACCGAAGACCATGATTTAGAAGAAGTCAGTTTTCTGAATTGGCCGGCGGGCGATCACCTCGAGACTTTGCGCACGGCGCCGCCCCATATCGCCGGCGCTCCGGTCGGCTCGGTGGCCTTTGACGATCAGATCGGTGATCTATTGCAGAAGCTGGAAGAGCAGTTCGCCGGCTCTGAAGTCCTCGGCCTGCTGCGCCGGAGTTATTCGAGCGGTGAGCATTTTGGTGTGGCCTTTGGGAAACTCTATGCCCAGTTGTTCGCCGAATTCGGGCTGATTCTGCTTGACCCCTCTGACCCTGAACTGCATGAGATCGCCCAGCCGGTTTACAACCAGGCTCTGATGCAGTGGAAAGAGGTCAATCTTGCGTTGCGGCAGCGTGAGCAGGAACTGGAAGCTGCCGGCTACCACGCGCAGGTGAAAATCACATCTTCACGCACACTCTGTTTCTGCCTGCTGGAGGGCGTCCGCACTCCTGTTCGCCATGACGGCGAAGGGTTTGTTGCCGGCGACTCGAAGTTCAGCGAGGCGCAGTTGATTGCCCTGACCCAGAGATCTCCCGAGCGCTTCAGCCCCAACGTGCTGCTGCGTCCCATCGTGCAGGACTACCTGCTTCCCACGCTGTGCTATGCCGGCGGACCGGCGGAGATTGCTTATTTTGCCCAGGTGGAAGTCGTCTATCGGAAGCTGCTCGGACGCGTAACGCCGGTTGTGCCTCGTATCTTCGCTACGCTGGTGGAATCCCGGCAAGCAAAGCTGCTCGATCGTTACCAGATGAAGCTCAGCGATGTTTTTCAAGGCCCGGAGCGAGTGCGGGAAGGAGTCGCCGCTCACACTCTGCCGGAAGGCATCATGAGCAGCTTTGATCAGGCGGGTGAACATCTGGAGCAGGCGCTGTCGGCCATCCGCGAGCCTCTTCTCAAACTGGATTCTACCCTCGCCGAGGCCGCCGAAAACTCCGGCTCCAAGATGCGTTATCAGCTTCAGGGACTGCGCGATAAAGCCACCCGCGCCGAGGCCCGCAAGAATTCCGAAACCCAGCACCACGCCGACGAGCTTTCCACTCTGCTGTATCCGAACAAGGACCTGCAGGAACGTGAAATCGGCGGCATCTACTTCCTGCTAAAACACGGCATGGCGTTGATCCCGCGCCTGAAAGAGGCGCTGAAGACTGGATGCGTGGACCATCAGATCGTAAGACTCTGAAGGAATTGCCATAATTGCCAAAATCGCCGGAATTGCCAGAATTAAAAAACAGCAATTGGCAAATAGCAGTTAGCAATTGGCGAGACCTGCGCCTGGCAATCGCCATGCCGCTTGGTTTCTTCACAGCAGCGAAACCGTCTCAGGGCTGAATGCTGAGTGCTAACTGCTAACTGCTATTTGCTATTTGCCAATTGCTGTTTCCTGAAAGCCCGCATTACGAACCGCACGGCGAGAGTGATCAGTACCAGGAATGCGGCCACCACTACCGCGGCTGCCACCGGGTGCTGTGTCGCAAACCACGTTAGTCCCACGGCTACTGCGTCTTCGCCCAGGCTCAGTGTGACATTGGAAACCGGTTCCGGGGAAGGCGTGACCGCTGCTCGCACCGCCAGTTTGCCGCCATGGGATGCCAGGGCAATCGCGGCGCCCAGCGCGGCGGCCGCCAGTTGCGCCCCAGGAGAGAGTTGCTGGCTGGCACCCCAGGCCACCAGAGCGGCGAGCGGAATCCGGATCAACGTATGCAGTGCATTCCATATCAGGTCAAAGGCCGGTACTTTATCGGCAAAGAATTCCAGCGCAAACAGAGCGCAGGCAATCACCATCACCGGCCATGATGCAACTACATGCAGACCCGGAGGCAGTTGCACGGCATGAAGGCGCGCCAGAATTCCCAGCGTTAGCAGGGTAGCGTAGACGTTCAGGCCCGCGGCAAAGCTGGCGCTGACCACAATGGCGAGGATTTCCGGACCTTGAAAAGGCATTGAAGTTATTCAAAAATAAAAAGGCCGCCCTTGTTCCGGACGGCCTTTTTAAAACTTACCCTTGGTGCTTATAGGGTGGATTCAATCTCGAATCCCCAGGCTTCCAGCAGTGGCTCGGGAATATACTTGGAGTTCTTGTTCCGGCGCGCCCACTCACGCAGCCGGGTCGAGCGGACATACTGGTCGGGAGTCAGCTTGAACTCCTTCACGGCCTGCTCGAAGGATGTCACAATGGGAACGACCGGACCGATTGGCTCCGGTTTGCCCCAGTTAGGGTTTCCACGTCTCTTTGCCATAATGAATGTCGTCCTGCCTTTGGGGGGATGAAACTACTCGAAATACTGCCTTAAAATAGCCATTGTCTCTCCACAAAACATCCTCCGGCTTCAGGATGTTGTCCCGGAACTCGGCATTCGCCTAATATCTGCTCGGAACTTAAGAGTATACGGAAATCTGTATCTATTAGCAATAGAATAAGAATACAGGATCAATATTTTAACTAAATAAAAAATAATACGTATTTCGTATTATTAATAGTAATAAAAATATGACTAATGTATTTAAAAATAAAGTTTACTCGATTCAGCTCTCGCCTGACATTGAGTTCCAATTTCGAATTCCCATACTTGTCTTCAGGCGAGAACCCGAAGAACCGCACTGGCACGTGCGCTTCCACGGTGGGTGTCTTGAGTCGCCCAACCCTGTCTTATTCGTGTCATTCGCGTTCATTCGTGGCGAATCGCCTTTCGCTCCTACAACGTGTCGCTGTTCGGTCCCGCGGGCTGCTTCTTCTCGAAACGAAGGCTGCCGGTCTGATCGATATAGAAGTGCCGTACGCCCGAGCGGAAAGACGCCGGATCGGCACGCAGTGCGTAGCCGTCGTGGGTCCGCTGGTAGGTGTAAACGTAGCCGCGCTTGCCGGAAGCCATGTCGCTAAGCTCTTCAGCCCGCAGCAGGTTGGCGGCGTCAGCGCCTGGCGATCCGCCGGCTGCCGGCCCCATGACGGCCAGCGATGGCGGATACACCTCATACGTAAGCCGGTAGGTAGCGATCAGGGTACTCAGCTTGCGCATGTTAGCTTCGGCGGCGCTATCGTTGCCGGCCTCCCGCGTGTGCATCATATTGCGGACGCCAATCCCCGCCACCAGCGCGATGCTGATGTATCCCATGAGGAGCCCGGCCAGCGCCATGCCCCGGCCCCGCAGCCGTCCGTGGCTTCTGGAAATTCTGATGCGCGAGAAATGCCCCATGATGACAGCGGGAATTCCGGTAACCACCAGAAAGGGATAAAGCGCCAGCACTCCGAGAACCAGGCTTCCGATTGCATATCCGTCGCTTTGGGCAGTGGTTCGGGCTTCCTGTGCCCCGGTGTTCGGACCGGCGCTCATGCCGCAAGCAGGACACACATCAACGCCACCAGCCATCGGTGCTCCACAGTTGGGGCAGACCATCACCGGCCTCCGCTGGTCTTTGATGAGAACTCGGGTGGGAACTCGCAAGCTAAAAGATTTACAGGCAAGAACCAATGTTACGCCAAGTGGCAGGTCACGGTAACGGATAAAATGTGAGAGTCTCGACTCATGAGTTCAGGCTTCCAATGTGCCGGTTGCGGGGAATGGAACGAGACCCTCGTCGATTCCAGCGCTGGCTCCCGCCAGCGCTACGTTGAAGACTGCCAGACATGTTGCAAGCCCAACGTGCTGCAGATTCAATGGGACATGTCGGCCGGCGAATACACTATTTTGGCGGAGCTGGAGTAGCTTCGCGCTCTGCGATGCAAAGCGGCCGCCGGAAAAATTTGCCGCTGATTTCCGCTGATGCACGCTGATAGAAAACGTTTTTAAGATTGAAGGGAATGTGATGCAGGCCGTCCGCGTTGTATAATTCGCGGCCATAAAGTTCTTGCGAAGGTGAAAGGACCTGTATGCATCTTAGAAAACTTGCTGCTTGGGTGGCCTTTTGCATGTGTACGTCGCTGGCCGGCACATGCCAGAGCACGGTCAAGATCGGTGTGATCGCGCCCCTGACGGGAAGCCAGGCAGCTTTTGGCGAGGCCCTCAAGAACGGCTATTTCATCGCGCTCGACGAGATCAACGCCAAAGGCGGCGTGCTGGGCCGGAAGCTGGAGTTGAACTTCTATGATGATCAGAGCAAACCCGATCAGGCGATCCAGGGCGTCTCTAAGTTAGTGGACCAGGACCGGATGCCGATGATTCTGGGATCGTTTTCGAGTGAGAGCACCAAGGCCATGGTCCCGGCCATGCACCAGCGGCAGGTCCCGTTGATCATCCCAGCGGCCAACGCCGACAATGTATTGGATTCCAAGTCACCATGGATCTTCCGCGTCTGCGCCGGCGCCGCCGACTACGCCCGCGCCACCCTGGATTTCCTCAAGCACACCGGCGCTCCCAAGACGATGGCCATCGTGTATGAGAACACCAACTTCGGACAAGCGGGCAAGAAAGCCATGACGGAAGCGGCCACCGCGGCGGGCATTAGGCTGGTGGCCGTGGAATCCTACGAAGCCAAGCTGCCGGACTACCGCGCGGTGCTGCAACGGGTGAAGCAGGCCAAGCCGGAAGTCATCTATTTCTGCTCCTACCTGCTGGACGCTTCGACCTTGATGCGCCAGTCGCAGGAGATTGACCTGAATGCCCGGTACTACACCTCCGCGGGGACCGGCTTTGCCACCGCCGAGTTTCCTACGGCCAAGGGCGCCGGTAAAAACGCGGAGTACACATTTTCAGTTTCGCAATGGCTGCCGATTGCCCGTTGGGCGGGTTCCCGGGAGTTCGATGCCGAATACTTCAAGCGCTACAATAGCCATCCAACGCATCATGCCATGTTCGCCTATGCCACCCTGCAGACCGCCGCGCACGCTATCAACGACGCCCGCTCTCTCGATCCCACCAAGATTCGCGACGCCATCAAAAACCTCAACCTCGCCATGACGCCCTTCGGGCCGCTCAAGTTCGACGCCAACGGCCAGAACCGCCACGCAGTCATGGTCACCCAGGTGCTCGGTGGACAGTATCGCGTTGTCTATCCCCCGGAAATCGCCGACAGTAAGCCCGTGGTGCCTACGCCGGAGTGGTCGAAACGTTGAGCGGCCAGCCAAAACCAGGAATTTACCACGGAGGCACGGCGTGACGTAGCCACAATCAAAGAGCATCCACCGCAAAGTACGCCAAGGACGCAAAGGAAGATCAAAAGATCGAACCGCGGAGATCGCAGGGGGCGCAGAGAAAACCAAAAGCTTGGTATGCTTGCCACCCTAGAATTTGCGCGAGAAAAGAAGAAACCCCGGGGTTAGTAATACGGAGGCGTGGAGTTTTTTGAGTTGTGAGGAAGCCCTAAAAATCGTCGCGATCCGCGAAAATTGTGAACATTCGTAGTACAGAGGAAACAGAGGGTTTTAGGGGTTGTGAGGCGGGGCAAGATTGCCGTGGTCCTGAGCCTTCAGACGCTCTTCGCGAAATGCGGGAGCGCAGGCTGGAAAATGATGCTTCCATGAGGCATACATGATACGGGGGGTGGGGGTTGGCGACATGGTTACTGTTCTTCCCCAAATAGCTGGTGTCAGGCTTTTCGAGGACCTTCATCCTTGAATCGGGCTGATGGCAGACCATTGAATTCCTCCACTAATCTGACTGTGGCTGCTCGAACGAAACGGGCATCAATCCGCACTTCCGCGCAAGTCGTTGAAATTTCGATGAATTCCCGTTGCGGATACCGTTGCGGATGATATTTTCGTCGCGCAACGAACAGCTAATTTCCGGTCAGCGCCCAGGCACTCATCGACCGCAGCGTGCGGTGAGCACATGGTTCTGCACGAGCGATGCGGGCGACAGGCCGCGACCGTGTCGCCCGTTATCGGTGGAGCGGACGCCCATGCGCTCCTGGATCGAACCGAAGTCCGGTTTTGTAGATTATTCAGTTTTCAAAGATCGAACCTCGTTGCCGGGGCCTCCTGGGAGGCATTTTCGAAAGCAACGAACTCGTATTGGTACAGTGACTTGGCAGATCGAGACATCGGAAATGCCAGCCCTTTCATTCTCGAGTGTGGCGGCAGGACTGTGATTGGTCAAGATTCGCTGTCGATCGGATGTCAGAGTGGCAGCAAAAGGCCGCCTTGTAGCATGGTTGGATCTCGGCGCCGGTTGTCTTTGCATTTAGAAAACGTTGTTGATGGAGTTCCACCCTGTCGTGAAAGCGCGATTTTCGGCAGGGCATAGCTTAGAATAAAAGCGGGCCGGGATGGCGGAACTGGCAGACGCAGCGGACTTAAAATCCGCAGCCCTGAAAGGGGTGTGGGGGTTCGAGTCCCCCTCTCGGCACCAAAAGACAACCTTTTCCTTGTTTCCTCTTTTTCCCCGGCTTTTTATCCTCCGTTCCCTCCGTGTTTCAAGATTTCTGGTTTTGGTTTCAGTTCTCACCAACCTCGGCGCTCACTCCCAACCTATTGGTAACGGTTTGATTTCCATTGCGATGTGACTATGAAGATCGTACGGTACGTGTAAACTTGTGACGTATTTGAGGCGATGCTGGATGAAGAAACTAAGACTAATTTTGATGGTGCTTGCGGCACCCGCAGCCACTTTACTCGGCCTTCATGAGCTTGGCGGTACGCCTATTTCGAAGGGCTATGATACCGGCTTCCATTGGCAGGCTGATCCGGGCAATAACCGCTTGATCCTGACCATTCAGCCAGAAGGGGATTTGAGTTGCTGGGTGCGGCTTAAAATGTCCCAGGGGAACGCGCCTTTCACTGCAAAGATGTCCACGAATGACCAGCTTCGCGTCTATAAGGAAACGGACGATGGAGGGGAGCAGTGGATCGCAATCGCAAAGCAGAGCCAGACACCGCAAGACAAATTCAACTGGACTTCGGGTGCCAGTCTATATTTTTCCGGAAACGATAATTCCGCCCTGGCGATTCACGACTGGTACGTTTTTTCGAACAACAAGAGCTTCGACTCAAAGCAGCGTGCCGATTGGCGAGAGGAATTGTTCTGGATCGCGGCAGTCCTGCTGGTATTGGCTCTCGCCGGCGGAATTCTGGAGTGGATCGATAAAAAACAGTCCAAACCAGCGCCTTTCAGCCCTCAACTCTGTGTCGAGGGGATCATTGCCGACGTGGAGGGAGCAGACGAGGCCGAATCGACAAGCATGAGATCTATTTTGCGAAGAGTGCTGATTGAGGGGACACGGGTAGACGATGCCCTGGTTTCGATTCAGTTGAGTGATTCTAAGAAGCGGGTCCTTTGGTTCAAAACCGCTGGGCAGTTTCGCCATAATCTCCAATTTCTGATTGACGAACTGGCGAGATATTTGGAGCGAACCAAACCGTGACCTGGGCGGAACTGATCGACCGGCTCGAAGCCGATCTGCTGGTAAGGCAGGGCAACCCTGGGGTTACTGATGAAAAAGCCTGGGGAATGGCTGCCGATCTGCTCCATCGTCGTGGCCGGCTACTCATGACGCGATTGAATCTTAATTCAGCGGAGATGGAAGACGCAGCCCAGGAGGTTTTGCTCAAGCTCCAATCCCTCGCAACAATGCAACGGGTGCGCGCCGCCGGATCGCCGGAAGGTTATCTGGTTGTGATGATACGTAACGCGGCCATGGATCGCCTGCGCCTGCGGCGGCGAACCATCGAGCGAGATTTGCTCATCAATATGCCGGAGAACGAGATTGTTTCTGCCGAACCGGAAACAGCAACCCCTCAAAGCGATGAAACCCTGCGTCTGAAAAGGGTACTTAGATCATTAGGCGATGACGAGAGAGAACTACTTCACATGAGATTCTGGCAAAATATGAACTTCCAGGCGATAGCAGAAGCTCTTCAAATCTCATATTCTGCGGCGGCAGTACGTATGTTTCGGCTTCTGAAGAGGATGGAAAAACTGATGACGGAATTTATAAGTCTTGTATTTTGAAGGGGTTAGACAATTCCTTGGTAAAGATTGTAAACCCCGTTCGTCTACATCACAGAAAGAGCAATATCCGGAAACGAGGTATTTCGACCAATGGAACCAAAAGCCCTTCTAACCCACATCAAGCCGGAATGGCAGAATGCATTTTCGCAGTTCGTCAAAACCGGCGAGGCCACTGACGATTTCCTGGTATATCTGGACAAGGATGAAGATGCACAACAGGCGGTAGAAAAGGCATTTAAGGCCCAGGCCGCCGCCTTCGAAAATCTGGCCGGCGAGATGAAAAAGGTTGGAGCCGCGCAGATCAGTCAAGCTGCGACAGCGGAACCATATGTTGTCGAGTCGCTCTCGGCGACCGTCGCCGGCGCAATGGAAAAAATCCTGGACTTACCCGCAAGAGAACGCATCCAGGTTATGGAGAATACTGCCTCGGCGTTGAGAGCATCACCCAAACTCGCGGATCTCCGATCCGTTGTGCAGAAGTTGGAAAAGGCGCTGTAGCAAACTGTGGGGATTCCAGCTTCCCCTTCTCGGCGCACCGAACCCGGCTGACCTGCTCGATGGGTAAACGGGACAAACGGGGCATTTTCTGTCAATCAATCTCCTGTTGCCTGCTGAGAGACTATGCTGCCATAAGTCTACTTTCGCTGATCGACTGTGGGGAACGTCCCGTCTGTTTGAATGTATAAGTATCATGAAAAAGGGTTCTCCCAAAGGCTACTATGTCGAGACCGGCGATGATGCGCCGACTCGAAAACCTCATACAGGAGAACCCCATGACTGTATTCACTATATCGGATTCGATGTTCACAAGAAAAGCGTGAGTTTCTGCGTCAAGACGGCGGAGGGCGAGATTGTCGAGGAAGGCAAAATCCTGGCTCAGCGGTCTGCTTTGCGGCAATGGGCGATGCAGCGAAAGCAGGCGTGGAGGGGAGCCATGGAAGCCACGCTGTTCAGCGCCTGGATCTACGACACGCTGAAACCCTATGCCGAGCAACTGCAGATAGCGCACCCAGCCAGGATGAAAGCCATGGTTTTCTACGGACATACAAAGGATGACCCTTGGCTATTGACAGCTTGAGCGAGAGGAGAGGAGTCTTGTGGCTCACACATTGAGAGTTGTACGCACACCAGAAGAAATTGGACATAACATTACAGTCTTTAATGCTTCCGCCAAATCCCATTCGGAACGCGTCCGATTAATCCTCCACCAGACCACATATTGGGTTTACGACGCAACAACAGACCAGTTCGGACCATCAAAGTTCATCGCCTTTTCAGGCATGAATTTTATGGCTTACGAAGACGGTTTACAGAAGAAGACGAAGGGTGTGCGCTTTGATGGCAACGTGACACGCATAGCGATAGAGGGAGTGATGGGTGCGCCTTATCGCCCGGATCCAATCCTTTCCAGTCGGCTGCAGACGTGGGCCAACCAATTACTTGGAGAAATAACTTTTGCGGAACGGGGGAAAAGTAAATGGAGGTTCCTGCGATTGGCAAAGTCTCCGTCATATTGGGCTGTCGTCGTAAACCCAAAAGTTTACAGAATCGATGATGTCCTACGTAATGAAGCGGAAGATACTTGGACTGTAAACGACAGCGATGTCAGAGCCGGGGATCGCCTAGCTCTTTGGAAGGCGAAAGCCGGAGAGGCAAGTCGCGGAATTATTTCATTCGCCGAAGTACTGTCTGATCCTTCCGTGATGGAAGTTCCTGCAACTCACCGTGAATACTGTGTCGATCCGAATCTTCTTCATTCGCGCCGCCGTGTGAAGATCAAGTATGTAGGCGGTCCCAACCTGCCGCTTTGGCTCGGTGAACCCGGCAACGAGGATCTGGCGGCGTTGAGTGTCGCACGTGCGACAGGTGGAACAGTCTTCAAGATCACGGAAGCGCAATGGAATTCGATCATGGCTCTGGCCGTTGGATGGCATCCATGCGAGGTTGTGAGTGAGCAGGACGTACTGTTCGCAGTGACGGAAGCTCTTGGCCGCAAACGTGGTGGCCAAGGGTTCTCAGTCGATCCGCGCACGCGCAAAGTTGTGGAAAACCATGCTGTTTCAATGGCAAAAGCACATTTCGTTGCTGAAGGCTACGACGTCGAACCAGAGGGGAAGCCCTATGATTTGTACTGCAAGAAATCAAATGAGGTCCTCTATGTTGAGGTTAAAGGCACCCAGACTGACGGAGCGGATATCCTGCTTACTCCGAATGAGGTCGATTTTGCAAACAAAAATAGCAGCCGGATGGCCCTGTTCGTGGTTCGGAGGATCAAAGTGTCAGACCAAGCAGGCACGCCCGTTGCCAGCGGCGGCGACCCAGAAGTGAAGCGGCCGTGGAAGCCACTGCCAGAAAGGCTGACGCCGATTGGGTATTCATACCGGCTGCAACCGGAAAAGAAGAACGGAAAGGCTGAATTCGCTTGATCGGGCACCCGCAAATGGTTACGCGCTACTCGGCTCTGAACTCTATAGAGTCACATCTCAATTGGTTAATCTGGTCCGTCAGATAAAGCATAGCAATCGCATGAACATCAGGTGAGGCCCAGGCACTGAGCGCGGTAGAAATCCCTGGCGGCAGCAATCAGGCGGCGGGCTTTGATGCCGCCTTTTCGTTTCTCGGGATCCAGCCGGATCCGCCATAGGCGGGTTCCAGCATCTATCGAGCGCATTCCACTTTGGGCGGCGGTTTGAGTCGTCCTATTTGAATAACTAAACATGCGCTGATTCTTGGTTCTTTTATCCTCTGGCTAGACAGGCTGAAAAACGCCCCGGCAGGAATTCTCAGCCAAATGCCGGCGGATGGATCTCAATAAGAGTTGGGAGCAAGATCGTCCGGGTACCGGCTTGGCCTGGCAATTGATCTTCGACTTTTTCTTCAACGATGCCGAACCAGTCGCCGTAACCCAGCACTTCCTGGCAGAGGCGCTTAGCGTCGGGCCACTGACGGTCCGTGCCGTCGCTATGCACGGCGAATTGGTCTTTCAGATTTTTCTTGGCTATCAACAGCGCGGCTGTGACCGCAACATCATAGGGGCGGAATGCAGTCTTCGTAAATTCAATATGGAGCCGTCTGTGCCGGGTTGTTGCGCGGGACCATCAAGTTGCAGATGGCGGGGAAAGCTGAAAGTCTCATAGCTGCAACTACCGTTACAGCAACGGTGTTTGATTCTTGTGATCAGCCCGTCGGAGCTGTCTTGAATGGCGTCTGCACTTGGCCCGATGCCGCAAGCGTCCGCGGTCGGCATGCGGGAGAGGCATGTGAGAAGGACTCTGGCTGCTTGTCGGGCCTAACCCAGCACCGGGTTCGGAGCAAAAACAATTCCAGGAGCGATCGGACATCTCGCCGCGCCAAATCCGGTGCTGGGCTAGTGTCAATACAGTTCACTTAAGAAATGAACGTACCTCAGCCGTCAACATTTTCGTGTGATTGGAGAACTTTTCCAGCCGTCGGCAAAGAGCATTTTTTAAGGGCGCTCCGCCCGCTGTGCGGGCTGCGCGCCGGCCTGCGGCAGCGAGGAATTGGCTTGATCCTGTACTAACCCAGCACTTAGCCTGGCCGCCACGCAAAGGCGCGTGGCGGCCAGGCACGTGCTGGGTTACTTTCTGCCGCCCCTGCCGGGGCTGGTTTGATCGTGCGACCCGCTGCCTCGATTTCCTTAAGTGAACTGTATTGGGGCTACTGTCACTCAGCCCTGCGGGACTTTATGTGATCGGACAGGGTGAACAAACATTGATCGGTTTCTCCTGCTTACACGGGCCGACGTGGAGAAGATTATCAACAGCGTTTACGGCCTTTCCCGAGTCTCCGGAGCGGTGCAACAAATTTCTCCTCAGGCGAATGCCGGCGGATGGATCTCAATGAGGGTTGCAAGCAAGATGCGCTCTGGCCCGGTGGCTGCCGTCGCCTTTGGCGACTCTTCGATCATTCTCATCTCCTGACCCGGCATGTTCCGTTCCAGCGCAAAGAGCGCGCCGGAACGGAACATGCCGGTTATTTTCTGATGTCGCCTCCGGCGACTGGTCTTCGGCGCGATCGCCTGGTTGAGCCAGTGGCTCTCCTGGGGCCTTGCAGCCAGGGATATGGTTGAGCTGTTCGCTCCGCTGCGTGACCTCGACATCGATTTTCAAACGCGATCGGGACGTTGGTCGGGATATGCAGTTGTAGATGGGGAGCGAGGCTTCTGGTGGTATACGGCATGCGGGAGAAGCGCGTGTCAGTCGTCCCTAGAAGGGACTCTGGCTGCGTGTCGGGCCTTACCCAGCACCGGATTCGGCGCAGAAACAATTTCTGGAGCAATCGGACATCTCGCTGCACCAAATCCGGTGCTGGGCTACTGTCACTCGTCCCTTCGGGACTTCTTGTGATCGGGACAGGGACTCTGGCTGCGTGTGGGCGTTACCCAGCACCGGATTCGGCGCAGAAACAATTCCTGGAGTGATCGGACATCTCGCCGCGCCCAATCCGGTACTGGGCTACTGTCACTCGTCCCTTCGGGACTTCTTGTGATCGGGACAGGGACTCTGGCTGCGTGTGGGGCGTTACCCAGCACCGGATTCGGCGCAAAAGCAATTTCAGGAGCGACCAGGACATCTCGCCGCGCCCAATCCGGTACTGGGCTACTGTCACTCGTCGCTTCGGGACTTCTTGTGATCGGGACAGGGTGAACAAACCTTGATCGGTTTCTCATGTCTTCCACGGCGGAGGTGGAGCAGATTATCAACGGAGTTTACGTGCTTTCAATAGGCACTTGCCTCAATGTGGTTCGTCAAGATGACGACGGCGACCGTGGCGGATGCGGAGCACGTATACCACTTCGTCTTCCATGGTGAACAGGATACGGTAGAGATGCGGGTTGCGACCATAAAGCAATTGGCGCAGCTCAAACGGAACGGAAGCGTTTTCGGGTGCAAGCGGGCAACGCTTCGGCATCTCCGCAAGCGAGTCGATGGCTTCTTTCAGCCGGAGAAACCAGCGCAATCCGGTTTCACCAGCATGCTGCGATAGCAGCCATTCGAGAATTGTATCGGCGTCCTGTTCGGCTTGAGGGGTGACTTCAACGCGGAAGGCCATGCTTCAGGCGTAGACCTTCCAGAAACTCGGCGGCCGGGCGAGTGCGTCCTGCCTTCACGTCATCATATGCTTCCTGCACAGCCTGCGCGGTTTCGGCGTAGTCCTGCTGTTCCTCGTCAAAATAGGCTGCGAGAACATCATCGAGTGCGGCGGCGGGGTCTTGGCCGCGCCGTCTGGCGTACTCTTCCAATTGGGCCTTACGTTCCGGCTTGAGGGGCACCATCGCCATGCCCTCAAGGTAAAGATTTCGCGGCCTTCTGTCAATGTACACGGCATAACGGTACACGGCATAACGGGAGGAGGCACGTGTCCCTGGAAGGGACTCTGGCTGCGTGTGGGGTCTTGCCTAGCTCCGGATTCGGCGCAAAAAGAATCGCAAGAGCGATCAGGACATCTCGCTGCGCCGAACCCGGTGCTGGGCTACTGTCAATACGGTTTGCTTAAGGAAGCGAAGAACCTGAAATGCAACATGACTGTGTAATGGAGGGATTTTGCCACCGCAAGCAAAGAGCATCATTCAAGAGCGCTCCGCTTTGCTGCGCGCGGGCCCTGCGGGCGGCAGGGAAGGGACATATCCCGTCTCTTACCCAGCGCTTAGCCGCTTCGTCCCGCTAAGGACGCGGGCCGAAGCGGCACGCACTGGGCTAAACTATTCCGCGCCGCTGGCGCTGGTGTATCGTCTGGTCTTGCGGCCTCGACTCTCTTAAGTGTCCCTCAGGGCCGTTGGCCCGCGAAAGCTCATGAAAATACTAGGAGACGCCTGGTTTTTCGACCCTGAACTGTATTGGGGCAACTATCACTCGTCCCTGCGGGACCTCCTATGATCGGGACAGGGTGAATAAACCTTTCTTTCCGAGGGTGGCGCTCTACCAGGAGGCTCGAATTCCAATTTATCCGGAACTCGACATCGCTGAGGACGGCGCAGTCGCGAGTGAAAGTGCATCTCGCCGCCAAGAGAAAGTATCCACGGCCAATGGCAATTGGAAAAGATTTCGATGTTTACTGAGGCGCGCTCCGTTATCATGGAAAAGAAGCTTCCATGATTGAACGAAAATCTCTCTCTCCTGAATTGTTACTCTACATCGCACAAACGCTTAGTGTCCCGATGCGGGGACTGCTGGCTGTGATTGAGCTGTTGGACGAAGGCGGCACCGTGCCGTTCATCGCCCGTTATCGCAAAGAGGCGACCGGGAACCTTGATGAGGTCCAGATCCGCAACATCGAGGAAAGGGTGGCCTACTTCCTCGATCTCGTTTCCCGCCGCGAGACTATTCTTGCCTCCATCGCCGAGCAGGGTAAGCTGACCGATGAGCTCAAGGCGCGCATTGAAGCCACTCTCGATAAGAGCGAGTTGGAAGATCTTTACCTGCCCTTCCGGCCCAAGCGGCGCACCAAGGCGACCATCGCACGGGAGAAGGGCCTGGAGCCGCTGGCCCAATATCTGTGGGGGCAGCAGCCAGGCGCCGGGCCGCTCGAAACATTGGCTGCGGGCTTTGTCGATGCGGAGAAAGGCGTGAATAGTCCAGACGAGGCACTGGAAGGCGCGCGGCATATTGTTGCCGAGACGATCAGCGAAGATGCCGACGTCCGCAAGGGCCTCCGCCGGCTTATGTTGGAAGAAGGGGTGGTCGTCAGCCGCAAGGCGGCCGCTGCCGTGGATGAACAAGAAAAGTTCAAGATGTATTACGAATATCGCGAGGCGGCCAAGACCATTCCTTCACACCGGATGCTGGCCATCCGCCGGGGAGAGTCCGAAAACATCCTCTTCTTTCTCATTGAACTGGAGCCATTGCGCGCTATCTCTTTGCTGCGCTTGCAGATTCTCCGCTCCCCTGGCGATTGGACACCGCACATGGAGTTGGCGCTGGAAGATTCATGGCAGCGGTTGCTGAACACCTCAATTCAAGGTGAGATCCGGCTGGAGCTGAAGAAACGTTCCGATACCGACGCGATCCAGGTCTTTCGCGACAATCTTTACCATCTTCTTCTGTCGCCGCCTGCAGGGCCGATCTCCGTGCTGGGGATTGATCCGGGGCTGCGCACCGGCTGCAAGATCGCGGTGGTCGATGAAACTGGAAAGTTCCTGGCCCACGACGTGATCTACCTGCACACCGGCCAGACGGAAAAGGCGAGCAAGGTGCTGGAAGCTTTGGTGAAGAGCCATAACGTACGGGCCATCGCTATCGGTAATGGTACGGCCTCCAGGGAAACAGTGGCGTTTGTCCGCGATTTCCTGAGTGGAAAGGGCCTTGACGGCATCTTCTCCGTGACCGTGAGCGAGTCGGGCGCAAGCGTCTACTCGGCCTCGGATGTTGCGCGGCAGGAGTTTCCGGACCTCGATCTGACGGTGCGCGGCGCAATCTCCATCGCCCGGCGGCTGCAAGACCCTTTGTCAGAGCTGGTGAAGGTCGATCCGAAGTCTATCGGAGTTGGCCAGTACCAGCACGACGTTGACCAGCGCAATCTTCAGGAATCGCTGGAAAGCGTGATTGAGAGCTGCGTCAACCGGGTGGGCGTCGATCTCAATACCTCGTCATGGACGCTGTTGCGCTATGTCGCCGGGGTGAACGAACGGACCGCGATGAATATCGTCACGTTCCGGAACGAGAATGGGCGCTTCCGCTCACGCGCCCAGTTGAAGGAAGTGCCGGGCGTTGGGTCGAAGACATTTGAGCAGGCCGCCGGTTTTCTGCGTGTCCGCAGCGGTGAGAACCCGCTGGATATGACGGCAGTCCATCCCGAGTCCTATCAGGTGGTGGAGCAGATTTCCCAGGCATTGAATGTTCCTATTGAGGAGCTGATCAAGAACCCTCAGCTTCTGGAAAAGGTCGATCGCAACCGGCTCTCCTCCGGCACTTACACGCTGAACGATATTCTTGAGGAGTTGCGCAAGCCGGGTCGCGATCCGCGGGACAAATTTGTCGCGCCCAGTTTCAACGAACAGGTGCGCGAGATCGCCGATGTCCAGCCGGGCATGGTCCTGGAGGGCGTGGTCACCAATGTGACCAAATTCGGCGCATTTGTCGATGTCGGAGTCCATCAGGACGGTCTCGTCCATATCAGCGAACTTTCCGATCGCTATGTGAAAGATCCCGGTGAGGTGGTAAAAGCGGGGCAGATCGTAAAGGTGACTGTGCTGACGGTGGACGCCAAGACGAAACGGATCGCGCTTTCGATGAAGACCCAGCGGGACCCTTCGCCGCAGCAGGCCAAGGCTCCGGCAAAGACGAGTCCTCAGCCAAAAATGAAGCCACAGCAAAAACCAAGGGTCGAAAAGCCGCAGCCTACGCTCGATGACAAGATTGCGATGCTGGGTTCGAAATGGAAGGTCCGATAGACATTTTCAGTGCAGGGAGATTTCGCCGCTGATTTTCGCTGATGAACGCTGATGTAACAGGGAGAGGCGGGCTGGGGCGCGAAAGAACTGCCTGGGGCTGAAAGAGCAATTCTATCCCTCAAGCGAATGTGCCTGCGGATGGATCTCAATCAGGGTTGTGAGCAGGACCGTCCGGGTACCTGCCCTGGAAATTGATAAGCCCACAGTCCATAGGGTAAAATCCCCAAAATTGACAATTTATAAATTGACATTTACAATAATTATAATTATTATAAATTAACATTAGTGATTTATTGTTAAACCTTGAGCTATGCGCAACGAATTCCGCAACTTACGTTTGAAGCAATTGGATCGTGCCTTGGAGCCATTTCGTGCGGCCGCCAAGACTCCACGCCCGCAAAAAGGCTGGCTACGCGCTATCCGGGAAGCGACCGGAATTTCTGCCACTGAGGTTGCGGCTGCTCTGCAACGAAGCCGCCAGCTTCCGTTACAGCTTGAAAATGCCGAAGCTGAAGATCGCATCACTTTGAAGAGCCTCAGGGCGGCGGCCGATGCGCTTGGATGTGACTTGGTGTATGCGTTAGTCCCAAAGGCGGATTCTCTCCAACATTTGGTGGAGCAGAGA
>DATMNZ010000225.1:0-4674 GCA_035568495.1 Saccharimonadales bacterium (SeqCode)
CCGACTGCTGCAGCGTCAGGTCCAAATGCGCGGCCTTAACTGTGGCGCCGGTTTTTTCCGCGAGTTCCGGAAAAAGTTTGGCAATGACGGTATTGGCGGTGTAGCGCTCTCTGTAATCGGCTTCGAAAAACTTTTCGCGTATGCGGCCATCCGTGCCTACGTAGAAGTAGCCGGGAAGCGCCATGCCTTGAGTCATCCCTGTGGCGCTGGAGTTCAAAACGCCATACTGGCGGATGATTTCAGATTTTGGATCGGCCAGCAGCGGGAATGTGACTTTCTGCCGCTGGGCAAAGTCCTTGAGAATTTCTTCACTGTCATAACTTACCGCCGCCAGCCCAATGCCCTGGGCCTTGAATCGTTCCTGCGCCTGTTGCAACTGCACGAGTTGCATCTTGCAGTAGGGTCACCAGTCGGCCGAACGGAAGAACAACAATACTGTCCCGTTCTTTCCTGCCAGGGAAACACTCGTGCGCTCGTTGCCATTCTGGTCATGGGCGGCGAATGCCGGGGCGGTTTCGCCGGACTTCAAGCCGATTTCCGGCTGTGCGCTATTCTGTTCCTGTGGTGCAGTACTCGCGGCCGCCAATACTGAACCAACGCAAATTACAAGCAGTAGCAACCTTGCTCTTAAAGACATCCTTAGGTTCTCCCATTTCTTACAGCAGCAATGTTTTACGCTAAGCTAATTATGATTCGCAAGGCCGCAGAAAGTTACAGGCACGAACTCGATGATGACATTGTTTCTCTTCTCTGCGCCCTCTGCGGTGAAGGGTTTCGTTTCGGCTGCATGGCGCTCTGCCTACGTGGTAAAGTTTCTTCCTGTTATGAACAAAGACTGGAAGACCCGCCTTATCCACACGGACGCCAGTATCCCCGAAGGCTTTCGCTCTCTGGCCCCGCCCACGTATCGCGGCTCGACCGTCCTGTTTTCCGGCGCGGCCGCCGTCAACGACACATGGAACCAATACGAAGCCGGATACACCTACGGCCTCTACGGGACGCCCACGGCGCTGGAACTCGCCGGACGCATCTGCGAACTGGAAAACGGATACCGTACCCTGCTGGTCCCCGGTGGACAGGCCGCCATCTCCCACATTGATTTTGCGTTTCTCAAGGCTGGCGATCACATCCTGGTTCCGGAGAGCGTCTACACTCCCAACCGCCGCTTTAGCAGCCAGGTGCTCTCACGTTTTGGCGTGCATGTAACCTACTATCCGCCGGACGCAGGCGCAGGCATCGCTTCCCTGCTACGCGACAACACACGCCTGGTGTGGTGTGAGAGTCCGGGGTCGATCACCATGGAGGTGCAGGATGTCGCCGCCATCTGTGCTGCGGCGCACCGGGTTGGGGCCCTGGTGGCCATCGATAACACATGGTCAGCGGGTGTCTACTTCGACGCCTTCACCCACGGTGCGGATATCACCATGCAAGCCATCACCAAGTACATCGGAGGACACAGCGACCTGCTGCTGGGTTCCATCACCGTAAAAGACCAAGCCACTTGGGAATTGCTAGGACACACGCATCAATTCATCGGCTGCGCGGTTTCCCCGGATGATTGCAGTCTGGCCCTGCGCGGCATGAAGACACTGGCGGTGCGCTTGAGAGCGATCGAGCAAAGCGCATTGGCCGTGGCCCAGTGGCTGGCCGGACGTCCTGAGATTGAGCGGGTACTGCATCCGGCGCTGCCTTCCTGCCCCGGCCATGAATTCTGGAAACGCGACTTCACCGGCTCAACCGGTGTGTTCTCGATGGTCTTCCGCCGGGGAATCGCCAAGCGGCAGGTGGAAGCTTTCGTCAACACGCTCGAACTGTTCAAGATAGGCTATAGCTGGGGCGGCGTCGCCAGCCTGGCGGTGGCCTATGATTTTCACGGCGCGGCCAACCGGGCCGATTACGGACCCCGCCTGGTGCGCTTGAGCATCGGTTTGGAAGAGGTGGAAGATCTGAAGGCCGATCTTGAGCGGGCCTTTGAGATACTGGACGCCCACTGGGACGTGCCGATCAAGGGCGTGGAGCTGCCTAAGTAGCGGATTTCCAGGCCTTAAAAAATAATCGCCTTTTCTTCGCTTTTCCTCTTGCAATTTTTCTGAACAACGTTTATAACTGGCCTTGTAAAAAACGGGCACGCCTGATGCAGCAACATCAAGCGCGCCCTGACCATACTACCTGAAAGAGCAGGCAACATGGCTACTCAACAAATTACACACTCTCTCTCCGGGGCGCAATCCCTCTGTGAATTGTGCCCATATTTTGATGCTGTATCAGCCCCACGCACCCAGCGCGCCGTGGGCCGTGATTTTAGTGCTGTCTCATCCCCTGCTCTCTCTGGCAAGGCGGGGCGTCCATGACGCCCGCCTTGCAGAAGCTCGAACTCTACCGGCGCGTGTTTGCTCTAAATCGCGCCCTGACCCATGTGGTCCTCAACTGCGACCAGTTAGAAACGCTAGGCTTCTTCCCGTCCGAGCCGGTGCGTGCCTGGCGCGTGGCCGCCCAGTTGCTCCAGTCAGAAGCCAGCAGTGTGATGCTCGAGGCTTTGCAGTCATTGGAAGAGAAAGAATCGTTTGAATTCGATCAGATACGCCACGAATGGGAAAAGCAGACCCGTGATCCTGATGACGTTCTGCTGGCCGCCGAGGAACGCAAACGGGAGATTCGCGAGCAGCTCAAAGGGCTGAAACAAGGTAAGAAGCGCCCACCCGGGAAGAAAAATCGTTAGAAGGAGAGGCGCGCATTGATAGGACTACGCCCGCGCGTAACCGGGATTCCATTCCTGCCGCCTGCGGTAAATTCACGGTTTTGTTACCTAGCCTTAACTTCGATTTAACTCCCCGTGGCTACGGTTTCCGTATGAGACAACCGTGGAAAGCGGAACGTCGCGAAGGACTCCCTGTCATCTCGCAGCGCAAACGGAACCCTGCGGCATTGATGGTCTCCATGCATTCTCTGCCGGCATTGTTCCACGAAACCTTTGTCCGCCGGGTCAGGCACCCCTTCCAGCCGCGAAGAAATTCGCTGGTTGCCACGCCTTACCGGGCTTGCCTGGCCCGCTCCAAGGAAGATCTGCGCGCGGCCTTCCGGCTGCGTTTCCGGGTCTTCAATCTTGAGCTGCATGAGGGCCTGGAAGCGGCCTACCAAACCGGCGAAGACACCGACGAATTCGACCGCTTCTGTGACCACATTCTGGTCCGCGACGATCGTACCGGCGAGGTCGTCGGTACATATCGCCTGCAAACTGGAAAGTCCGCCGGGCGGAGCGCCGGCTATTACAGTGAGCGGGAGTTCGACTTCTCACCTTACGGCGGGTTGCGGCATGAGCTGGTCGAGTTGGGAAGGGCCTGCATTCATCCCGATCACCGCAAGTATGAAGTGTTGATGTTGCTATGGAAGGCCATCGCCTGCTATGCCCGTGACCGGCGGGCGCGCTATCTGATCGGCTGCAGTTCCCTTACGTCCCAGGACCAGGGCGAAGGCTCGGCCATCTATCATCGGCTCCAACCGATGCTGGCCGCAGAACCTCTGCGCACTGTGCCCACGTCCGCTTATGCATTCGATCTTCTTCCGCAAGAGGCACAGGTGAAGGTGAAACCACCCAAACTCTTGCGGACCTATCTGGCCCTGGGCGCCACGATCTGTGGCCCTCCAGCCATTGACCGGGAATTCAGGACTATCGACTTTCTCACCCTGATGGATTTAAATAATCTCTCACCAGCGATCCGTAGCCGTTTGCTGGGCTAAGTGAATGTCGCACCCGGCCCTATAACCCGTTGTTGGCGAATCGCCAAGAGGACCCCGGCAGCAGCCGGGTGCGTCTTCGGCTGTCTGTGTGACTACTACGTTCAGTGGAGTCTCGGCCGGCTCACGCCCGCGCGGCGCGCACGCATCCTGCAGAAGTGGTCAGCGCGGCTGCTGCACGGCATTGATGTGAGCATCGCCATCGAAGGCAAGGCTCCGGCCCCAGGACTGGTGGTTTCCAACCATCTCAGTTACCTCGACATCATGGTCTACAGCGCCGCCGCCGCGTGCGTCTTCGTCTCCAAGCGTGAAGTGAAATCATGGCCGGGGATCGGCTGGATCGCTTCCCTTAGCGGGACCATCTACATTGACCGCGCCCGCCGCCGCGACACCCACGCCATCCAGCCGGACATGCTGGCCGCGCTCTCCGGCGGATTGCGCCTGGTGGTTTTCCCCGAAGGCACCAGTTCCAACGGTCAGTCGGTGGGGCCTTTTCATTCATCCTTATTTCAACCTGCGATCGATCTAAGCTGCCCGGTGACCGCGGCCTGCCTGCACTATGAACTTAGAGATGGCGATGCGGGCGAGGAAGTATGTTACTGGGGCGACCATACACTGGTTCCGCATTTGCTGAACCTGCTAACCAAGGAATCGGTGCAGGCGAAGATCAAGTTTTCCGGGAAGCCCTACCAGTTCACTGACCGCAAGACGGCCGCCCGAACCATGGAGGAAGAAGTGCAGAAGCTTCGAGGGTAAGCCAAAATCACGATGGGTGCCCCATCCTTCACGTTCTTTGTGAAGGGTGGGACGCGACGAACTGCCCCTCACACTCTTTTTTTTACAAGAACTGCAAGAACCCTCCATCGACCCGTTCTTCCCTGTGAAGGGACAACATTCCTCGTGACAGCAGGACTAATCCGGCTCCATATTCAGGTGCTG
>DATMNZ010000226.1:0-11896 GCA_035568495.1 Saccharimonadales bacterium (SeqCode)
CGGTACCATCTCCGCCATTTCGAGTGCCCGTCCGAGGATTGGCACCCTAAACAACTCCCTCTTGGCCAGCGCCGACGTGCGCCGCGGTATGCGTGGAAGCAGGATAGGCGCGTCGAGATCGGATATGTGGTTCGACATGAAGATGTACGTCTCCGCCGGTTGAATGTTGTCGAGCCCCACAACTCTGACCTTGACTCCTGCCACCCACACGGTCAGGCGCGCCAGGCCCATGCCCGTCCAGTAGAGAAACTTGATATTCCCCGTGATAAAGGTCCAGGGGAAAACAATCAGAGCGGCCACCGGCATTACGATTGCCAGGAACAGCAGCGCGCGGAATCCGCGGAAGTATCCCATCATGGGCGGCGCGTCCCGCGCAGCTCTTCCAGCCGCCGGGGCAGCTTCTCATAGATTCCGCCAAATCCGCCGTTGGAAAGAATGGCCACCACATCGCCGCTCTGCAGTTCAGAGGCAATCGAGGCGACAATGGCATCGGCGTCTGGCAATTCGCGCGCCGCCACTTTGCTTCTCTTGAGTTTTGCCACCACCGAAGCAGTGCTGAGCCGTTCATTTTCGGGAACGGCCAGCGGCTTGAAGATTTCCGCGATCACCACCTGGTCGGCCAGCGCCAGGCCCGCAACCAGCTCCTTTTCGAAGACCTTGCGCCGCAGCGTGTTGGAGCGCGGCTCGAATACCGCCCACAGCCGCGCCCCCGGATACCGCGTCCGTAGGGCCCGCAGTGTCGCGGTGATGGCCGTGGGATGGTGCGCAAAATCATCGATGATGGTCACGCCGTCAATCTCCGCTTTGACTTCCAGGCGGCGCTTGACGCTTTTGAAGGTCTTGAGCGCTTCGGCAATCGCAGGCGCCTCAATTCCATAGTTGGCCGCCAGGGCCGCGGCCGCCGTGGCATTGAGCACATTGTGCTCACCCGCCAGGCTGAATTCGAATTCCGCCCAGGGCGCGCCTTCGCGCAGCACCGACCACGAAGTGCTGCCGGTTGAGAAATTCACGCCGCTGATCTGCCAGTAGGAGCCGGCCCTCATGCCGTATCGTTCCACCGGACAGAAAGCGCCCGCCGTGCAGGCGTCCACATTTTCGTCCGCATCGTAGGCCACCACCCGGCCCTTGCGCGGCGTCAGGTTCACCAGCCGCTTGAATGCGGTCTTCACTTCTTCGAGATCGCGATAGATATCGGCGTGGTCGAATTCCACCGAGGTCAGAATTACGCTCTGCGGAAAATAATGAAGAAACTTCGGCCCCTTGTCGAAGAAGGCGGTATCGTACTCGTCGCCCTCGATGATGAAGTGTTTTCCCTGGCGCAGGGCAAAACTGCCGCCGAAATTTTCGGCAATGCCGCCGATCAGAAACGATGGGTCCTTGCCGGCTGACTGAAAGATCCATGCCAGCATGGAAGTCGTCGTGGTTTTGCCATGAGTTCCGGCAACCACGATCGGCTCGCGCGTCCGCAGGAACTGTTCATACAAAATGTCGGGAAGCGAGCGCAACTGGATCTTCTCATCCAGTGCGTATTCCAGTTCAGGATTGCCCCGCGAAATGGCGTTGCCGACCACCACCAAGTCGGGGCGCGGCTTCACATTGGCCTCGCTATAAGGCTGCGAAATCGTTATGCCGATCGAAGCCAGGAAATCCGACATCGGCGGATAGGCCGCTGCGTCCGAGCCGGTGATCTTGAAGCCCCGCTGTTTGAGCAGGCCGGCAAGAGACGCCATCGCGGTCCCACACACGCCGATCAAATGAATATGTTGCTGGTCGCTCACAGTTAAAAAGTTGACAGATTCATTATGTATACCACAAACGGTTTTTCACGGCCGCAGCCAAGAGCTTTACCATGGAGGCACGGAGTTACGGAGAAAAGCAAAGAAACGGGTACTTGGTATTCGGTACTTCGTACTTGCGTCATGTGCTTGGTTTCTAGAGACATTAGAAATCGTGCCAATCCTTAACCATGCCACGATCCACAAATACCAACTACCGAATACCGGCTTTTGTTCTTCTCCGTGCCTCCGTGGTGAAGCCTTTGCCTTTAAGCCTCAGTTGCCGCCTCCATCACCCGCAACGTCGCCCTTCCACCCTCGGCGGTGAGATCAGCCTGCACCCCGATCGGCAGCGTGATGTTTCTTCCGGAGACGTGGCCGGATTTCACGCCGTAGATCACCGGCCCCTCAAATTGCTCGAGGACCCTCATGATGACCTGCGGCAGCGTATAGTTCTGGCCTTCCGGCTGGGTGCAGTGCAGCATTTCACCGAAGACCATGCCTTGCACCCGGTCGAGTTTGCCTGCGAGCCGTAGTTGCATCAGCATGCGGTCGATCTGGTAGGGCTTGGTGGAAACGTCTTCGATGAAAAGGATTGTGTCCTCGGTCTGTATGGCAAACGGAGTATCGAGGGATGCCGTTAGCATCGTCAGGCATCCGCCATAGAGACGGCCTTGGGCGTGGCCGGGCCGCAAGACCTCAGCCTTGTCCGTCGGCACGTTCCATTCACCGATTCCACCCACGGAGTTGTGCCAACTGGGAAAGTCGATGGCTTCCAGCGTGGCAAAGTCTTTGGCTGCCATGGGGCCGTGAAAGGTGATGAGCCCGGTGCGGTCGGTGATGGCGGTAAGCAGCGAGGTAATATCGCTGTAGCCCATGAAGATCTTAGGATGCTGCCTGAATTTTTCGAAATCGATTCTTGTCAGCAGATGATTGGCGCCGTATCCGCCGCGCGCGCACAGGATGGCCTGGATGTCACTGCGCTTCATCATGGCGTTGAGTTCAGCCAGTCGGCGATCGGCGGTCCCGGCAAAATATAGGTCCTGGGTGAAGATATCGGGGGCATAGACAGTCTCGTAGCCCATCTTGTTCAGCAGCCGGATGCCCGGCTCCAGCAGCTCTGGCTTGACGTTGCTGGCGGGAGCGATCACGCCGATCTTGTCTCCGGCATGAAGACGTGGGGGCCGGATGCTCTTCACGCGATTGCCTTCCCCACCAGCGCGGTGACCGGGAAAATTCGAAATGCCGCCAGAAAAAACAGTCCTGCACTTCCGATGACCCGATGACCAGATTTCCCGATTACCCGATCCGCCATAATTCCTATTCCTTCCAGTCACTGTACCAAGAATTCTCCACGGCAAATGATGCGGGCTGGGCCGCGCAGAAAAATCCGGTCTCCAGCCCAGCGCACGGTCTGTGTTCCTCCGGGCGCATGGACATTGACGGGCGCATTCAACTTTCCCAACGCGACGGCAGCCACCGCCGAGGCGCACGAACCGGTGCCCGAAGAATGTGTCTCGCCTGCCCCCCGTTCGAAAAAGCGGACCTCGATATCGTGGACGCCCGTGACCCTGACAAACTCGACATTGACGCCCTGGGGGAAATGCGGATGCCGTCCGATGGCAGCGCCCAACTCCTGCCAGTTCGCCGCAAACGCGGCTACAAAAACCGCGAAGTGAGGATTTCCCACGGAAACTTCCATGCCCTTCACGCCGTCGATCGTAATCTCGCCGCCGGCCACCGGCGTGCCCATGGCTGTTTCAAACTCGAACAGATTGCCGTCACGGGAAATCAGGTTGCAATGCTTGACGCCGGCGCCCGTGCGAATCGACAGACTGGTCTTTGCGCTCTGGCTGGCCAGACAGGCAGCCACGCAGCGGGTCCCGTTGCCGGAAATCTCGGCTGGGCTGCCATCGGCGTTGATGAGGCGGGCTTCGATGTCGGCATCCGGGGCAGGGAAGAGCCATTCCACGCCGTCCGCGCCGACGCCGTTATGGCGGTCGCAGATTTGCCGTGTGAGATCGGTGATGGCGCCGGTAGCATGTGCGCCGTCGATCATCAGAAAATCATTGCCGCAGGCCGAAGCCTTGATAAATGGAATCATTGTTCGTATAGAGGGATGGGTGTGGCCTCATAACCGCGCAGTTCGTCGGACTGGCGGAACTCGCCCATCAGCGCCGTATGCTGGCGGCGGGTGCCGTCCACGCTAAAGAACAGCTTTTGCCGGCCGCCGGTTTTGCCCACACGCAATCCCCGCTCCTCCAGGTTAAAGCCTGCGAGCACTGCCTTCACTTCGTCGATCAGTTGATCGGTGGCCCCTGCCGCATCCATGACGTAACGCATACTGACCGGCTTGAGATTCAGGCGGCGTTCAAACCAGCCCAGCACTTCCAACGTCAAAAAGATCAGCAAGGTGGCGAAGATGGCAGGCAGGTAAAGGCCGCCGCCGCAGGCCATGCCAATGGAAGCCACAACAAACAGCGTGGCCGCCGTGGTGAGTCCGGTGACGCTTCCTTTGGAATGCAGAATTGAGCCCGCGCCAATAAAGCCGATTCCGGGGATGATCTGCGCGGCGATGCGCGTGTGGTCGCCGCCTAAAGTCCCCGCAAGCTCTTCGGAGAGTATCGTGAACATGGCCGCGCCAAAGCAGATAAACATGTTGGTGCGCAAACCGGCAGGGCGGCGCTTCAATTCCCGCTCCAGGCCGATGATGCCGCCCAGGAATGCGGAAAGAATAAGCCGCATCACCGTCTTCGACAACAAATCAGACAGTGAAACATGCGGCAAAAAGCCCAGAATATTGTTTTCCATCACAACCAAAACCCCTGGTATGGTGAACGGGAGACTAGGGAATCCTGGAAGATCGGGACATCGGGACATCCGAAATGCTAGCCTGCACTTCCGATGTCCCGATTACCCGATGTCCCGATCTTCCAAGGTCATGTATCCTTCCGTTCACTGTCCCCGCTTCCTACTTTAGCGCATCGCGCGATAGATAAACGCCCTTGGCTGCCCTGGAGTGTCAACTGTAGCAATAAGCTCCAACCCTTGCGGATGGGCGCGGACAGCCTGATCAACCTCGTCGCCATCGACCGCAATCACATAATCGGCAGCCGCCGATGGGTGCGCGATGCTCTGTTTCCACGCGGCATACATGCCGGGATGCACGATTCGCTTGAACTGAATCCCCGCCTGCAGGGCCACGCCCGAACGCATTCGGAGATCGAGCATGAACGTGGCGGCCGGCGGTAGCGGCCTCAGGGCGCGGCCCACGTTAATGTCGAGCGCCTGTCTGGGCGCGCCGTTGGCCTGGGCTTCGCCCAGGCAGATGGGGCCATCACGCAGCACCCCGCCATAGCTGAAGGCAACCATGAGCACCGCTGCGGCCATGGTGTAGCGCGGCGGGAACAGCTCCGACAAGAATCCGCAGCCGAGCGCCACGAAGACGGCGATGGCCGGCAGTAGCTGCAGCCCATAGCGCACGTTGTAATAGCTGAAGGGTAGCCACTCGGGAAGAAAGATGATGACGCTGTTCCATGCGATGTTGATGACATAGAACACTACCGGGGCCCACAGCAGCAGTCCGGCAATATGCTTGCGGGAAAAATAAACGGTGGCCATCAGCGCCACGAAAGCCAGATTCAGCAGTGATAGGTGTCCCCAGGCCGCGCCTGTGTTCAGCGTGGCCGACCGTAGAAAGAAGATGGCGGCGGTGCGCGCGTCCCCGCGCCCCGGATAGGCCGCCATAGTAGTGCGCTCGGTGATGCCTCGCACCGAATATGCGCCTGTAACAAAATCCAGGGAGTTGCCGTAGACGAAATGGTTATAGGCCAGCCACAGTCCGGCGGTCAGGCCAATGATTGCGGCAAATTGCGCCACGCTCACTCTGAATTCCCGGCGGTCGACGCCGCCTCGCCAGAGCACCAGCAGCAGCCCGGCAAAGATGCAGGCGGCAAGAAACCAGCCATCGTAGCGCACCAGCATGGCAGCCGAAAGCGAAAGACCACAGCGCAGCAGCAGGCGGCGCGCCGATTGCGGACTGGTGGCCGCAACCCGCCGGAACTCATCGAAGTACACAACGGCCCATATAAACAGCGCCAGGTAAATCGCCTCGGCCATGGGCGTGGCCTGCATGTAGACCAGGTTGGGATTCAGCGCATAGATCAAGGCCGCCAGCCAGGCCACGGTCCGCGAAGACCTGCCGCCCACCAGCCGGAAGATGCCCAGGGCTCCGGCTACGTAAGCCACCATCGACGGAATGCATCCACCGATTCCGCTGCGCCACAACGTGTCATTCAGAAGGAATGGAGCTTGCAACAGTTGCGGCAGAGGCAGCCACACCGTGCCGAGCTGGGAAAGTCCAGGCGCCTGGGAATCGAAGATGCGGCGGGCATCGTTGATGTGGGCAATGGCGTCGTTCGGCAGCAGAATCAGACCGTGATAATAATTCCACACCAGCGAGACGACAGACACCAGAGCGGCCAAGCCAGCTAACAGCCGTCCATCGGTTCGCGCCGTTCTTTTGCTTTTCTCCGTATTAAGCCCTCTGCATTACTACCCATCAGAATCTTCGCGGCTTGCGATGATTTTTTCGCCGCCTCACAGCCCCAAAAACCTCTGTTGCCTCTGTTCCTCTGTATTTCAAAGATTTTGGTTGGGGCTACGTCGCGCTGTATCACTGTCCCCCAGAATCTTCCAGGTACACGACAATTCCGGAAGCAACAACAACCCAACTCTTATTCGTGTCATTCGCGTTAATTCGTGGCTCATTGCCTTTGGTTGTGGCTACGTCACGCTGCGACCCCATGGATCTCATTCGATGTGCGTCAGTTCGATAAACGTCTTATACCGGTCTTCGATTTCCGGACGTGTGAGCTTCTGCAGGCGCTCGGTGCCGAAGGCCTCGACGGCAAACGATCCCATCACGCCGCCGTAGAACATGGCCCGCTTGAAAACATCGCGCGTAAGCTTCTCTTGGGAAGCGATGTATCCCATGAACCCGCCGGCAAAGCTGTCGCCCGCGCCCGTAGGGTCGGTCACCACTTCGATAGGCAGTGTGGGCGCCCGGAATGGATGGCGGCCAATGCCAAAGGCCCCTTCCTGAAAGAAGACCGTCGCGCCATATTCGCCATGTTTGATCACCAGAGCTTTGGGCCCCATTTTCAGGATGGCCTGCGCGGCCCGCGGAAGGCTGGGGTCTTTGGCCAGCATCTTGGCTTCGGTGTCGTTGATGAGCAGCGCGTCCACGGACTTGAGCATGATGGCCAGATCATCGGCCTTGCCGTTGATCCAGAAGTTCATGGTGTCGCCGCCCACGAACCGGGCGCCGTTGACCTGCCGGCGCACGTTGACCTGTAGGGCCGGGTCGATGTTGGCCAGAAAAACGTATTCGCTTCCTCTGTGTTGCTGCGGCACCTGCGGATTGAAATTGCCGAACACCCCAAGCTGTGTGTCCAGGGTCTTGGCTTCGTTGACGTTCTCGCCGTACTCTCCTGCCCAGAAAAAGCTCTTGCCCGCCTCGCGGACGATGCCGCTAACATCGATCTTGCGGGCGTGAAACACCTGCTCTTCCTTGGCGGTGAAATCCTCGCCCACCACCGCCACCACGCGGACGTCGGTAAAGAAGCTGGCAGCCAGCGAAAAATAAGTGGCCGCGCCTCCGAGAATGCGGTCTACCTTGCCATAAGGCGTCTTGATGGCGTCAAACGCAACTGAACCCACAACTAAAAGTGACACGGATGGATTTCCCTCCTGGACTTTATTTCAGATACTTGCCGATCAGCAGCGCCAGCTTCTGCCGGGTCTCCGCCGGAATCATGGCCCGGTCCGTCATGATCGCAAACTGCAGGGCCGAGCCGCACTTGCAGGAACGTTCACGGGGCATCAGCGCCACCGCCTGTTTCACCACGCGTGCGGCGTTTTCAGAATTGGTGTGCATCACCTTGATGACGGCATCCACGGTAACCGCTTCGTGATCAGGATGCCAGCAGTCATAGTCGGTGACCATGGCCATAGTGGCGTAGCAGATCTCGGCTTCGCGGGCCAGCTTGGCTTCCTGCAGGTTGGTCATGCCGATAATATCGGCGCCCCAACTGCGATAGAGGTGCGATTCCGCCCGCGTCGAAAACTGCGGGCCTTCGATGCAGACATACGATCCGCCCATTTTGCCCACAACACCCACCGAGGCGCAGGACTTGCCAAAGGCCGCGGCCGTTTCATGACAGATAGGATCGGCAAAAGCCACGTGCCCGACGATGCCTTCGCCAAAGAAAGTCGAAGCCCGATGAAAGGTACGATCAATAAACTGATCGGGCATAACAAAATCGGTAGGCTTATGCTCTTCCTTCAGCGAGCCCACGGCGGAAACCGAGAGGATGCGCTCGACCCCCAGTTGCTTCATGCCATGGATATTGGCGCGGAAGTTCAACTCGCTGGGAAGGATGCGGTGTCCACGGCCATGCCGCGCCAGGAACGCGACCCGGCGGCCTTCGAGCGTTCCCAGCACATACCCTTCCGACGGATCGCCAAAAGGAGTTTGCAGTTTCACTTCACGGACATCCGTCAACCCGGGCATGGAATACAAACCGCTGCCGCCGATAATGCCAATCTCTGCCTGCGCCAAAAGAGCTCTCCTTGTGCCAATGTCAAACTAGTGCAGTGACCGGGAGATTCATCGCGGATCGGGTGATCTGGTGATCTGGCGATCGGGTGATCGGAACTGCGAGCTTGCATCGTCGCCAACATTACCAATATCGCCGGTCACGGCACTAGTGATTATAGCGAACATCAAAAAAAAGACCCTCCATCTGCTCGAACGCTACAAGCTACGCCAATCGCGCGAATTCCGTGGTAGAAGGCGTAGCAGAAGAGAAATCTGTAGCACTACATTGCCCATAAATCGCCGGCGGGAGGTACCGCTCCCAGGCATCTTGAAAGTCCCGCAGAAGGTACCCTCGCAGCACGGTCTCGGAATCAATGCGCAAATTGCGGCTGACAATCCCAAAGGGATGCAGCAGCGCGCCAAGGCGGCGTCCGGAGTTGCGGGGCCAGGCGCTCCATGGACGATATTCAAACGCGCCAACCACTGCGAGAATGTCGCGGGTGGAGAGGTATTCGGGATTATGCCTGGAGTCGAAAGCGACACGCACGTCACAGAGCATTTGCACCGAGCGGCTGCTCTCGGCGAGGTTGAAGACGGCAGCCAGGGCTGTGCGCGCCTTTTCGGGCCAGTGGCCGCCGATGAGTCCAGCGATATGCAGCAGAGGTTCGGCGCACTCCTGCTCGCGCGGGGAGAGCCCAGGCGGAATGCCTGCAGGAGCTTCCTCAGCAGCCTGGGCCAGGGCAGTGGCGTTGGCCTTGGCCCAGCGGGCCAGAGCCTGATGGAATCTCTCGACATCTTCGCTGGGGAGGCCGCGGTCGAAACGGCTGAGAGTGTCCGAGGGGCGCTTGCGATGAAGAACGATGGGAATGCAACGAGACGCCAGCGAGGCCGGCAGCGGAGCATTGCCGGCAAACGCTTTTGGACCGAAGACGGAATACTCGCAACGATAGCGGGCGTAACGGCCCATAGCGTGAGCACCGGAATTAAGGATGGCGACAAGGGGCTGATGCTCGGAGCCGTGGAAGGCGTGTTGGCAGTCGTCCAGCAGGATGGTGTAAGGCGGCCTAGTCACAAAATCTTCACCGGCTTTGATGCGGGTGTCAGAGGTGAGCAGGCGGCTGGTGATGGTACGGACATCAGCGCCAGCGGCCAGCCAGGGAGAATCGCAGAGCAACTCGAGAAGCCGAAGGCAAAGACTCTTGCCGGACTGCGGCTCTGGAGAACGGACATCCAGATAGGCGGCGGTGGGGAAGTGCTCGAAGCACCAACTGTAGACGACCCACAGGGCCAAGACGGTGCGTTGGTGCGGCTCACAGGCCAGATAGCGACCGAGGAAGGCGGCGATGGAGTCCGCGATGGTGGCGCCAGGGGCAGTCTTTGCGGGCGTGGGTTCTTCGATCTCCTCCGGAATTGGCGGAGCCGTGGGGAGCGTTTTCTTCAGCGAGGCTTGGGCACGGTTCATACAGCATCAGCATGACCGTGAGGCGGGAGTTTGTGAAGGGGGTGCTGTCGAGGTGCTGTCAAAGCGGTGGGGGTTGGCGGTGCTCTCGAACCGGCATAGCTCCAGTCCCGCTTCAGCGGAGCCTGCCCTGAGGTGCAGCCGAAGGGACGGTCTGAAAATAGCCCAGCACGTGTCGTGCCGTCACGCGTTCTTTGCGGGACGGCACGGCTAAGAACGTGAGCAAGAATCGATTTAGCCAATTCCGGGGGTGATGCAATATGTATCCCGAGGTACCGGCAATTGCTCATATCGAATTGTGGCGCGAAATTTTTGGCTGCAAAATTGCGTGAAAATACTCAAATCGATTTTTTCTCACGTTCTAAGTGCTGGGTAGGAAACGAAAGATGTATCTTCCTTGCCGCCGCAGGCCGGCGCGTAGCGAAGCGGAGCGCCCTTGAAAAATGCTCTTTGCCTGTCACAATGGAAATGCCGCCAATTCTGAATAACACAATGCAACTCAAGGAGTTCGAGACAGAGACCGTTGCTGGACTGGGCTAAGTTGAGCGAATGCAAAAATGCCCGAAACGGCGCACCTTGTTGACCCCAAGATGGCAGTTGCACCTGATTTGCAGTAGGAAGAAAACACCGCCATGGAACCTCTCAACCCAGAACATGAGCGCCCTGATCCTGAGGAATGCGAACGGTTGCTCTCGTCGCGTTTCGCCGGAGACCCTGATCGGCAGCCCGCCGTATCCCCAGAAGCGGATGCGATCACTGGCCATGCGCAACGTGAGTCCAGGATAAAAGAACTGTATCAAAAGTCGTTCACCCCGTCACAACGCCAGCCCAATCATCGCGCCGCTAGGCCCCCTTTTCGCGGCATCGATTCGGCTTGTCTCCGCCTTCGAAATTTATGGCAAATATGAAATACTCACCATATGAAACCGGAATCAATTCGAACCACCGTGGATATTCCCGCGCCACTCTACCGAAAGCTGAAAGCCCGAGCAGCGGCCAAGGGTGGTTCCATTCGGGAGTTGGTTCTGGCGGGTGTCCGCAATGTGCTCGCAGAAGGACGCCGCCCGCGGCCCAGGAGAGTGCGATTCCCCCTTATCGTTTCCGAAGGCCCGAAGGTATCTTTGAGCAATAAACAAATCTATGAACACATTGAATTTCCTTGATGCCGATGTGTTATCTTCTGGCCTTCGCTTCGGTCGCAGGCTTAAAACTCGTCACGTTTGACCGCGCGCTCAAGACCCGGGGCGCAGATGTGCTGGTGCTCTGAGGAATCACGCAAAGACGCCCGGCATCACCTTGGACTTGGAAAGGTGAGGGATGAACCCGCACCGGAGCGCAAAGGACTTGGTCCACACTGTTCTGAATGGGTGCGCAATAGTCGCGTAGTTCAGGCTGACCCCTTTCCCCCAACATCTACGAGATCACAGGTGCCCGCCTGACCTATTTGAAATTCGCCAGAACGGACCGTGAGGTGGTAGCCTCCGAGAAACATCGTAATAAGCTCATCACTCTTGAATGGGTTCGCTGCGGGAAGTCTAATTGTACGAAATGCTCCCACGGACCGTATATGTATTCATATCAGCGTGACGGTACCTATTTCCCAGGAACTTACATCAATTCATCCAAATTCTCGCACCTGCCAGCCCCCATTCGTAAAAAGTTCAAAGCCATCGGGAAGAAGCAAGAGCAAAACGGGCCAGAATCTTGAGCGGAGGGGATGTTTCTTAGGTAGAGTGAACCGGCCAATCGTTGTGTCTCACTTCTTCGATCACAAAGCGATTTTGAGTTTTCTTGCAGGTGACCTGGAGCCGTTTCACGTCTTTTGCAGTAATCTCTAAGTCGAATCCGAGCTTGCTCAAGTCCAAAAGGGGCAAGCCGTAAATCCAGGGCATCGTATATCGCGCCGCCCTGTCGCGTAACCCCTCTGTGCCAACATAGCTGAGACACTCTCGTACCTTTAATTACTGTATAAGGGCGAGAAGGATATTCAGCATGAAGAAGCTTAAGATCCTCACTCCTTCCTCTCCGGCGTTGCCGGCTGCGGAACGGAGGGAGGACGAG
>DATMNZ010000227.1:0-35817 GCA_035568495.1 Saccharimonadales bacterium (SeqCode)
GTCATCATAAAACTGCACCACTGCTCCCAGCGGCTCGCCTTGTTCGCCCCGTTGGACCTCCACTACGTGGCCCTCACAGCCCTGAGAGAGGGCGTGCTCCGGCAGGTCGCGCACCAGCCGCACGGTTTCGCCTGCATATAGCAAAGTGCGGATATTGTACCTTGCGGCCGTTGGCAGCTTGTTATACTGCCTCATGCCCAACGGCGGACCTGATAACTGCAGCACATGCGGATTCAACCGCCGCAATCAAGGCATCTGGCGTAACCCTTCCCCAAATGAAGACCTGTGGCCCTTTTGTGAGATCCGGAAGGCGCCGATCACCAGTGACCACTGGACCTACTGCCAGAACTGGCACACGCGCACACGTGAACCCATCGGTCCGATTTATACCTCCGGACTCTACGAGAGCGGATACTGCCGCATCCCCTGGCACGGAAACATCGAGCCGGACAAAGGCGCATCCGGAGTCTGCGGCGAATGCGGCGCTCATTTTTCTGACGGCGTAGAGGTGGCCCTGGTCGAAGGCGCTCCGGGCCGGTTCTGCAGCAACCTCCACTACCTGGACTGGTGGCGCCGCCAGCATTCGCAAGAGGAAGCGCCGATGAGCGCGGGGATTGGATAAGTTCGGATTTAAAAATGGAATTTGAAATTTGAAATTTAAAATCATGCAGCTGCGATGAAATTCCGGCGGTGCTACTTTTCAAGTTTAAAATTCAAAATCTTTCTTTACAGGTTGGCAATGACTAAACACAGTTACTGTTCGCTCCTCCTGCGCTTCGCTCTAGCCGTACTACCGGTTCTTGCCCAGGGCCAGGGACAAAGTAAGCCTTCAGAATCGGCCCCGCAGGCAGCGCCAGGTGATCCAACGGCGCCGGCTGCGCGTGTCGATCCCGAGGCCCCTTTGCCGAAAGCCCAGCCTGGCGATGTGGATACCGTCGAACATCTTTCGGCTGCGGTTTATGACGTGATTTCCGGGCCTGCAGGCCAGTCCCGCGACTGGAACCGTTTCCGCTCATTGTTTTATCCGGGCATTGGGCGGCTCATTCCCAGCGGACGCAACTCCGCCGGTGTCGTTAGCGCGCGCAGCCTTACCCCGGAAGAATACATAGAACGCGCCTCACCGGTTTTCTCCAAAGAGGGCTTCTTCGAATCATCGGTCGCCAACCGCATCGAGATATGGGACCACCTTGCCCAAGTCTGGAGCACCTACGAATCGCGCCACGCAAAAGATAGCGCGCCTTTCGCGCGGGGCATCAACAGCTTCCAATTCATGTATGACGGCAAACGCTGGTGGGTGATGACGATTTATTGGGAAGGCGAACAGCCGGCTCATCCACTGCCGGAGAAGTACCTTCGGTAGGATTGCCAGTATTGCCAGAATCGCCGGTATTGCCAGGATTGGAAGAGCAGCAATTAGCAACTAGCACTCAGCACTCAGCCCCCGAAACCGTTTCGTTCCTTACAAGAGCGCAAGCTCTGCTTGGCGGGCTGGTTTTTACTGATGGCTAGAGCAAGGGGCCTCAGGGCTGAATGCTAATTGCCAATTGCTAATTGCTGCTCTTCCAATCCTGGCAATACCGGCGATTCTGGCAATTCCTTTGCGCCCTTCGCGTACTTTGCGGTGAATTGTTTTTTGATTGCGTGCTCGCCGCGCTCATGCGGTAAAGTTATCCCATGCGAGCGCATATAATCCCTGCCCTGCTGCTGGGGCTTCTGACGCTGGCCTTGGTTCCTTCTGCTGTCGGCCAGACGCATCACCGTAAAGAATCAAAGGCTCCGCCAAAGCCGGTTGCGTTGACTGCCCAGGAGCGCGCCTTGCACGTGTTGCAGCGGCTGACCTTTGGGCCGCGTCCCGGCGATCTCGAAGCCGTGATGGCCACGGGCGTTGAAAGCTGGATCGAGCAGCAGCTCAACCCGGCACAGATTCCCGATGCCACGCTCGAAGGACGCCTCGGTCCGTTGCGCACATTGCGCCTCTCCCCACGGGAAGCCGCGCAAAGTTTTCCCAGCGCGCAGATGATTCGTGAGGCCGCCGAAGGCAAACGCGCCTACCCGCTCGACCCGGTGCAATTCGGTCTGTGGGAGGTGCTGGTCGATAAATACAACGAGCAGCAGAGGAACAACGCTTCGCCGCCACCGGCCCTGGATGATGCAGCGCGCAAGGCGCTCGATCAGGCGTCACGGGACGCCGGCCGGCGGCTTACGGAAATGCTCCTGGGCCTGCCCAAGCCCAACCGCATGACCGCCCTGATGAAATTGCCCCTCAGCGATCGCCGCGTGCTGGCGCAATTCCTGCTCGGTGATTTACGAGACAAATTGCTGCCCGATTTCACACCCGCCGAACGGGAAACTTATCTCGCCCTCAACAACCCCACGGGAGTGGTGATTGGAGAATTGCAACAGGCAAAGGTCCTACGCGTGGTCTACGGTGAGCGGCAACTCGAAGAGGTGATGACCGATTTCTGGTTCAATCACTTTAACATCTTCCTCAATAAAGACTCGGACCAATACTTCGTGACCAGCTACGAGCGGGAAGCGATTCGGCCTCATGCGCTGGGCAACTTCCGCGACATGCTGGTTGCAGTGGCCAAGAGCCCGGCCATGCTTTTTTATCTTGATAACGCGGCCAGCATGGGTCCGTCTTCGCAGGCCGCTGGAGTGAAGCCCGGCCAGCCACCGCCTGCGGGCGCCGCCAGCCGCGGGCTCAATGAGAACTACGGGCGCGAACTCATGGAGCTCCACACCCTGGGGGTCGATGGAGGATACACGCAGAACGATGTCACACAGGTGGCGCGTGTCTTTACCGGATGGACCATCCAGCCCTTCGATCAGGGATGGGGATTCGTTTTCGACCCGCGCCGCCATGATCCAGGGCCGAAGACCGTCCTGGGCAAGACCATTCAGGAAAGCGGCATGAATGAAGGCTTGCAGGTGCTCGACATGCTGGCCCACTCTCCGGCTACAGCCAGCTTCATCTCCGGAAAGCTGGCCCGGCGATTTGTCGCCGATGAGCCTCCTCAGGCGCTGGTGGCCGCCATGGCCGAGACCTTTCTTAGCACCAACGGAGACATCAAGGCAGTGCTGCGCACCCTGTTCAACTCCAAGGAATTCTGGTCGCCTGTCTACTATCGCAAGAAGGTGAAGACCCCGCTGGAGTTCGTGGCTTCCGCCGTGCGGGCCACAGGGGCCCAGGTGCAAAACCCAGGGGCGCTGGTGCAGGCCCTCAATAAGATGGGGATGCCGCTGTATCAGATGCAGCCGCCCACCGGTTATTCAACCCGGGCCGAAGTCTGGATGAATTCCGATGCCCTGCTCGAACGATTGAATTTCGCCATTGGCCTGACGACCGGCGGACTGGGCGGCGTGAACTGCGATCCGCTGCGGGTCCTGGCCCTGGGATTAATGGCCCGCTCGCCTCGTGAAGACGTTGTCCGGGTCAATACCAGCGGCGGGACCGATGCCGCCGTTACTCTGGTGGAAGATGCACTCATCGGCGGAGCGCTCTCACAGCAATCGGACAGCGCCATCCGCAAATCGCTGGCCGACCCAAAGATCGCCAGCCACACGCTAGATGATCCCGGAAAGCTTCTGGGCACAGTCGTGGGACTGGCGCTGGGCTCACCAGAGTTTCAGGAAAGATGAAAGAAATTGCCAGAATTGCCAAAATCGCCGGTATTGCCAGAATTGGAAGGAAGCCATTAGCTCTTAGCCATTAGCCATTAGCTCTTAGCATTCAGCCCCGAAACCGTCTTATTCCTCGCAAGAACGCAAGCTCTATGCGGTGGGATGTTTTCTTGCTGATTGCCAAATAGCAAGACGCTTCACGGGCTGGTGGCCAAGTGCTAATGGCTAAGAGCTAATGGCTTCCTTCCAATTCTGGCAATACCGGCAATTCTGGCAATTCTCTCTGTTACTTTCCCACCACCAGCAAGACAAACGATCCCGGTTTCATGCTGCGGCGCGGCTGCTTTCCTTCACCGCCTGGAACCATCTCAATTTCCGCGGTCACTAGAAATACATCGTGGGTGGCCGGATCGAGGGCCATGGTGCGCGCACCCTTCCTGGTTTCCACGTTCTGCACGACTGTGTATTTGTCGGCTGAGTCTTCATGGGCTACGGTCAGAGTGCCGTCGCCGTTGGAGCTGAAAACCAGGCGGGTGCCCGGATCAAAAGCCATGGCGTCGGTGCCTTCACCGATGGGGAAGGTGGTAACCACGTCGCCATTGCCGGCATTGACCACGGCCACGACTTTGTTGTGACAGCCGGCAAACAAGCGGTGCGTCTTGGTATCGATGGCCAGCCCGGCAGGTTCTTCGCAGGACTTCAGTGGCCAGGTTTTCACCACGGTGGCCTTGCGGGCATCGATGCTGGTCAGCTCGTGCGTGTCTTCGATGTTCACAAAGACCATGCCTTTGCCGTCAGCGGCCGCGAATTCCGGCTTGCCATTCAGCGGAATGTTGCCCACCACGGTTCCCTTCACCGCGTCAATGGCGGTGGCGTTCTTGCTCCGCCCGTTAAAAGTGAAGACCCGCTTGCTGGCCGCGTCATAGAAAATGGCATCGGGATTCTGCGCGTCGATCGTGATGCGTCCCGTTTCCTTCAGGGTCTTCAAGTCAAATACCGTGACCGTGTTGTCGCGGCCGTTGCTGGTGAACCCTTTGCCCAGATCTTGCGCTATCGCAATGCCGTGGACTCCGGCGGTATTGGGGATATCGCCCAGCACTGTGCCTTTATACGGGTCAACGACCATCACGTGGGTGCCGCGTGAAATGAACAGCCGTTTACCGGCTGAGTCATAGGTAAGATAGTCCCAACCGCCCTCGCCACCCAGCGTGAATGTTTGTTTCACGTGATATTTTTCCTGCGGAAGCGCGCTGCCAACGAACACCAGCGCAATCACCATCAACATCAGAGACCTTGAGCAAAAACGTTGGACCACCTTGTTGTCACCTCTTCTGTAAGATGCAGACATTCTACCGGGTTTCCTTCGAGAAAATAGCCGTAAGGCCGCCCCGACAACACATCTTTACAATTTTTAATTACAAAAAGCCTGCAAGAAATGCCAAGAGCTGCATTCTATCCACAAATGGGT
This sequence comes from Saccharimonadales bacterium (SeqCode), assembly GCA_035568495.1. Taxonomy (GTDB): domain Bacteria; phylum Acidobacteriota; class Terriglobia; order Terriglobales; family Acidobacteriaceae; genus Angelobacter. The sequence goes on from DATMNZ010000227.1 coordinate 5,093, forward strand.
TCTCCTGATTGTTAAGTTGGGGTGTCGGCGATCTGTCGTAGCGCCGGTGCCCCTTCTTTGACATCACTGATCACCACCCCGGATGTTGTCCTTTGGCCGGTCTGCCCTTTAAGATGTTGGTCACTAGTGACTCAGGGCCGCGGCGTAATAGTGGAAGGTCTTTCCCGCCCCGGAATCGTTATTTTTCTATAACTCATCATGCGCTACGGCTTTGTGATCGATCAAGACCGATGTATTGGCTGTCACGCCTGTACCGTGGCGTGCAAAGAGGAACACCAGGTTCCGCTGGGTGTGTTCCGCACCTGGGTCAAGTACGTGGAAAAGGGTGCATTTCCTGACACCAGCCGCCATTTCGGCGTGATGCGATGTAACCACTGCGATTCGGCCCCCTGCACCACCATCTGTCCTACCAACGCCCTGTTTCGCCGTTCCGACGGAATCATCGACTTCGACAATCAAATGTGTATCGGATGCAAAGGCTGCATGCAGGCGTGTCCGTATGACGCGCTGTATATCGACCCAAACACCAATACCGCCGCCAAGTGCAACTTCTGCGCCCATCGCGTGGAGGCCAACCAGGAGCCGGCATGTGTGATCGTGTGTCCGACGCAGGCCATTATGGCGGGCGATCTCGATGACAGCGCCAGCCAGGTCAGCCGCGTAGTGGCCACGCAGAAGGTCGCAGTGCGCAAGCCCGAAAAGGGGACACAGCCCAAGCTGTACTACGTGGGTATCGAAGGCGACCTGCTTGATCCCACACGGCTCAGCCGCCAGAACACACACATGTTCGCCGAACGCCGCGACGGCCACGTGAGCCCCGGAGGCTTTGATCCGCAGGCCACGCGCGAAGTGTATGACGTGTCGCACCCTTCGCCCTGGGGATGGAAGATTTCCGCCTACCTGTGGACCAAGTCGATTTCAGCCGGGGCATTGATCGCGGTCGCCCTTCCTTGGGGACAGCCGGATAGCTCGATACGCCTTCTCTACGCTCCGGTGGTGGCGCTCATCATGCTGGCGGTGACCCTGGCGCTGCTGGTCCTTGATCTGAAACGGCCTGACCGCTTTCTGTACATGCTGCTGAAGCCCAACTTCCGGTCATGGCTGGTGCTCGGTTCTTTTGTTTTGATGGCTTACGGGGCCGCCGCACTGGCGTGGCTGCTATGCGGCATCTTCTTACATGCCGTTCCTTTTCTTCTGGTAATTTCGACCGTGCTGTTGGCAGTGGCTTCCGCCTGCTACTCCGCATTTCTGTTTGCCCAGTGCCGGGGCCGTGAGCTATGGCAGAGCCGGATGTTCATCGTTCACCTGCTGATGCAGGCATTGATTGGCGGCGCAGCCGCCATGTCGCTCGTGGCCCTGACCGTCCCCTGGGGTTACTCGCCTGAATGGGGCATGCGCATCAGCGGGGTGACGGTCCTTCTTCTGATGCTGCACCTGCTCATGGTGGTGGTGGAATTTTTCCGTCCTCACGCTAGTGCGGAGATGAAGCTGGCGACCGAGAGCGTGGTCCGCGGGAAACTCCGTTTTACGTTCTGGTTCCGGGTGGTGTTTCTAGGCACGATATCTCCAGTCCTGATGATTGCAGCGGTCGCCGTGAGCGCATTGATGCACATGGAAAGCCCTGCGGCGTACGCCGCGGTGATCATCGACGTGCTGGCCCTCTACGGATTGTGGTGGTTCGAAGATATCTGGATCAAAGCCGGCCAATCGGTACCGCTGAGTTAATGATGAAACATCTACCTCTCAATCCCGCTGCATTCGACCTCGAAGCCCCAGAGCAAGGACTGGCCAGTTATCCGCCGTCTGACCGCTGGGACGACTGGACGGAATTTGACGCCTCGCAATGGCCGCGCAAGGTCGAAAAGCATTACTCGCTGATTCCGACCATCTGCTTTAACTGCGAAGCGGGCTGCGGGCTGCTCGCCTGGGTCGACAAAGCCCAGAACCGCATCCACAAGTTCGAAGGCAATCCGGCCCATCCCGGCAGCCGCGGACGCAATTGCGCCAAAGGTCCGGCGACGATTAATCAGGTAAACGACCCGGAGCGCATCCTCTATCCTTTGCAGCGGGCGGGCAAACGGGGTGAAGGAAAGTGGGAGCGGGTCACATGGGATGAAGTGCTCGACGATCTTGGCGGGCGCATTCGCCGGGCGCTGCAGGAAGGCCGCAAGAACGAGATCATGTATCACGTCGGCCGTCCTGGACACGAGTTGATCTACAACCAGCGCGTACTGCACGCCTGGGGCATCGACGGCCACAACAGCCATACCAACGTGTGCTCGGCGGGCGCCCGCACCGGGTATGCCTTCTGGCATGGTCTTGACCGTCCATCGCCGGATTATGCCAATGCCCACTTCATCCTGCTGCTGAGTTCACACCTGGAAGCCGGACACTATTTCAATCCTCATGCGCAGCGCATTATCGACGGCAAGGCCCGGGGAGCAAAGATCTGCGTGATGGATACCCGGCTCTCGAACACCGCCACCAAGGCCGACTACTGGCTTTCGCCCTGGCCGGGCAGTGAAGCGGCCATCCTGCTGGCCATGTGCCGTGTGCTGCTGGAAGAGAATCTATATGATCGGGAATTCGTGTACCGCTGGGTCAACTGGCAGGAATACCTGCGCGAAGAGCATTCCGGGAAGCCCCAGACCTTTGAAGTCTTTATTGAAGTATTGAAAGAAACCTATTCACAATACACACCGGAATTCGCGGCCCAGGAGTCGGGAGTCGATCCGAAGGCCATCGTGGAAGTGGCGCGTGAAGTAGGCCGCGCCGGTTCGGCGGTCTGCACACACGTATGGCGCAACGCCGCCGCCGGCAACCTGGGCGGATGGCAGGTCTCACGCGCCCTTGAATTTCTGACCGTACTGGTAGGGGCGGTGAGCACCGTGGGCGGCACCGCCCCCAGCGGATGGAACAAGTTCATCCCCGCGCCGCCCATGATGCCGCCCGCGCCCGATGCCTGGAACGAGATGATGTGGGCGCCGGAATTTCCGCTGGCGTTTTTTGAGATGAGCTTCCTGCTGCCGCACTTCCTGAAAGAAGGCCGAGGCAAGCTGGCGATGTATTTTTCCCGCGTCTACAATCCGGTGTGGACCAATCCCGATGGCATGAGTTGGATTGAAGCGCTCACCGACGAAAGCAAAGTCGAACGCCATGCCTGCCTCACCCCCACGTGGAGCGAGACCGCTTGGTATGCGGACTACGTGCTGCCCATGGGACACGCCTCCGAGCGCCACGACCTCATGAGCCAGGAAACCCACGCCGCCCGCTGGATCGGCTTCCGCCAGCCGGTGATGCGCGTCGCCCTTGAAAAACAAGGCCGGCAGTTTAGTTCCACCTATGAAGCCCACCGCGAAGCCGGCCTGGGCGAGGTCTGGGAAGAGGACGAATTCTGGATCGAGCTTTCCTGGCGTGTCGATCCCGATGGCGCGCTGGGCATTCGCAAGTACTTTGAGTCGCCGTACCAGCCGGGCAAGAAGCTGCAGATCGGCGAGTACTACCGATGGATCTTCGAAAACAGCGTTCCCGGCCTGCCCCAGGCAGCCGCCGCCGAGGACCTTACGCCCTATGAATACATGCGCAAGTACGGCGCGTATCTAATTGAAGAAAACATTTATGGAACCCATGCTAAGCCGCTGGGCCCAAATGATTTACAGGATAGCAAGTCAGAGGCCAGCACCGGCGTGGTGACCAAGAATGGTTCGGCCATCGGCGTCGAAATCGATGGGCAGGCGGTCTCCGGATTTCCCACGCCCTCGCGCAAGCTGGAGTTCTACTCGAAGACCCTCAAAGACTGGAAGTGGCCGGATCTGACCATTCCCACATACGTGAAGAGCCACGTACACCGCTCGCACATCGACGCCAGCAAAGGCGAGATGCTGCTGCTGCCCACCTTCCGCCTGCCGACGCTGATTCACAGCCGCTCGGGCAATGCCAAGTGGCTGTATGAGATTTCGCACAAGAATCCGGTGTGGCTGCATACCGAAGACGCCGCGCGCATGGGGCTCGAGACCGGCGATCTGGTGCGCGTGGCCACTTCCATCGGCTATTTCGTCGATCGCGTGTGGGTAACGGAAGGCATCCGTCCGGGCGTGGTGGCCTGCTCGCACCATCTGGGACGCTGGCGCCTGCAGGAAGAATCCGGTGGCGAACGCTGGTCCACTGCGCTGGTCGATCTGCAACAGAGCGCGCCAGGCCAGTGGAAGATGCGCCAGATCCACGGCGTACGGCCGTTCAAGAGCGACGACCCGGATTCATCCCGCATCCCCTGGGAAGACGCCGGCGTACACCAAAATCTGATCTTCCCGGTGCAACCCGACCCCATCAGCGGACAACACTGCTGGCACCAGAAAGTAACCGTTACCAGGGCAAAACCAGAAGACCGCTACGGCGACATCTTCGTCGATACCAACCAATCGCACGAAGAGTACAAACGCTGGATGCAGATGACGCGTCCCGGCCCCGGGCCTGGAGGGTTGCGGAGGCCATTGTGGCTGCCGCGAGCGTATCGTCCAGCGCCGGAAGCGTTTTATATCTCTAAGAAGTGAAGGAGAGCTTCACCGCAGAGGTGCGCTGGGAAAATTAAAAAAGAAAATTAGAAAAGAAAGACGAGGTCATCCCGAAGGCCGTCAGGAGCGCGCGCTTTCTTCAGCGCGCGAGTAGGCCTGAGGGACCTTGCGGGGCGGCGTCCACGTCGTGGGCTCTTGCCAATCATCCTAAAAACGGCAGTTGCCTCAATACATCGTCGGCATACGAAAGATTGGAACGGCCTTTTCAACTGTTCTGCACTCTACCCATTGGGTGACTATTTGCGCGACCGGCAGCCATTGGTTTTCATCAGCGTTCATCTGCGAAAATCAGCGGCGAATGGCACTTTTCGCGATGCGATTGGCCGGAACATTGAGCTGGCTGCGAGGGCAGCGGCGCTTAAATTCAGGGCATTCAATTCCTCGTCCAAGTGTTCCCCAGGATGAATCGAGTTCGGTGTCACGACGGCTTCTCTTCACAGTACCAAGACCTAAGTTGTCCAGTTCTCCACCTTCAACTTCTTGATCCGGGTAAACGCCTGATCGTTGGTGACCAAAGTAGCTCCCAAGGACAACGCATGTGCCCCGATCATGATGTCCAGGTTGCCCATTGGCTGCCCGGCGCTTTCGAGGCTGGCGCGGAGATGACCATACTGCCGGGCTGCTTCCGAGTCCCAGGGGAGAATCGTAACCCGCAGCAGGAATTCCTCGACAACTTTTTGCAACTGAGTAGCCCCCGGTAGCCGCACCATTCCATAGCGTAATTCGCCTTCGGTCACCGTGGAGATTGCCACCTGCGCCATCGGAACTCGCATCAGTCGGCGGCGAACGGCGGGAATACTGCCTTTGATGATGTAGCTGGCAATATTCGTATCCAGCAGATACTGGGTCGCCATCAGAACAACTTTCGAACCTGCGGTGGTTGATTCCGGCGTTGGGTCATGAAGCTCTCGGGTATTTGGGTTTCGTCGGCCAGCGCAAAGAAACTCTTCCAGGAATCGGGTCGCCGCGAAAGAATCACGTCTCCAGTCTCAGGGTCTTGCCGGACGAAGACCTCTTTGCCCTCAAAGCGAAAATCGGAAGGCAGGCGAACTGCCTGGCTTCGGCCGTTACGAAACAGTTTTGCGGTGCGCTCCATTCGAGTGCTCCTGAAATCCTATGATATATACCATAGTATATTACATCATTTCATGAAAAGACTTTCCGTTGAAATGCCGATTACAGCGAAATTTGCACGGGAGGAGCTCTCGAGAATATCCAATCTCTTCTGGTTTACAATTTCTGCTATGAAGAACGCTATCGTCTTCGTCATTCTGCTGGCTGCGGCTGCCTGTGGCGCTCAGGAAAAACCCGTCATCCTTCAAGCCGGCACGCTGCTGGATGGCCGCGGTCACGTGCTCCATCGCGTCCAGATCACCGTGCAGGGCGGCCGGATTGCGCGGGTTGACGAGAACGGCAAAGGTGCGCCTTCCTACGATCTCGGACGGCTGACTGTGCTTCCCGGCTTCATCGACGTGCATGACCACATCACATGGCATTTCGGTCCCAACGGACACATCGACGACCCCAGCGAGACCCCGGCGCAGGCCACGCTGGCGGCCGCCGCCAATGCCTGGGCAACGCTGATGGCCGGCTTCACCACCATCCAGAGCCTGGGTTCTCCCGAAGATAAGGACCTGCGCGCGGCCATCAACAGTGGCGCGGTTCCCGGCCCCCGTATCCTCACGGCCCTGGAGCCGCTCCTCGATACCAAGCTCACGCCTGAGCAGATACGGGAAGCAGTGCGCAAGCTCAAGGCCAGCGGCGCTGACGTAGTAAAGATCTTTGCCTCGCGCAGCATCCGCCAGGGCGGCGGACCGACATTCACCGATGAACAACTGCAGGCCGCCTGCAGCGAAGCCCGCTCCCAGGGATTAAGGAGCGTCGTCCACGCCTACCGCGCGGCCGTGCGCGCCGCTGCCAACGCCGGATGCACACAGGTGGAGCACGGCACATATGCCACCGAAGAAGACTTGCGCGCCATGGCGGAACACGGCACGTTCTTCGATCCCCAGATCGGGCTGGTGATCTACAACTATCTCGACAACCGTGCGCGCTTCCTGGGCGGCGACAGCTATACGGAAGAGGGCTTCGCCAAAATGCAGAGCGTGCTGCCCATCATCGCCCAGATGTTCAAGCAGGCCATGGCCACCAAGGACCTGAAAATCGTCTTCGGCACCGACGCGGTGGCCGGCGCCCACGGACGCAACGCCGAAGAATTCATCTACCGCATCCAGGCAGGCCAGCCGCCGATGGAGGCGCTGGTCGCCGCCCATGCCCGGGCCGCCGAATCGCTCAACCTGCAAAATGAAATTGGCGCAATCGCCACGGGAATGCAGGCCGATATCATCGCCCTCGATGGCGACCCGCTGAAGGACCCGGCGGCCCTCCGCCGCGTGGTGTTCGTGATGAAGGGTGGCAAGGTGTATAAGAATGACGCGCCGGTCCACTGACGCCATCTTGATATGGCATCACGGTCCTGATCTGCACATAACTTCCAAAACGCTGTACCATCAATGCTGCGCATTACCGGAGGAATCGCAATGGGAAAGATGATAGAGTTCAAACGGCCCGACGGAAAAACCTGCCCCGCTTACCTGGCCGACGCCAAGAATGAAAGCTTGCCCGGCTTCGTCGTGATCCAAGAGTGGTGGGGAGTCAACGACCAGATCAAAAAGACCGCCGACCGCATCGCCGAAGCCGGCTATCGCGCGCTCGTGCCTGATCTGTACCGGGGCAAGGTGGCCACCGCCGCGGACGAAGCCGGACACATGATGACCAGCCTCAACTTTGTCGATGCCGCCGAACAGGATATCCGGGGCGCCGTGCAATATCTCAAGCAATCATCCAAAAAGGTGGCCGTGGGCGGTTTCTGCATGGGCGGCGCGCTGACCATTCTGTCGGCGGGGCGCGTCCCTGAAATGGACGCGGGCGCCTGTTTCTACGGCATTCCTCCAGTCGAAGTTCTCGATCCACGGACCATCAAGATTCCGTTGACCTGCCACTTTGCCAACCATGACGATTGGTGTACGCCCGCCAAGGTCAACGAGCTGGAAGCCGCCCTCAAGCAGTCGAAATCGAAATATGAGATCCATCGTTACGACGCCCATCATGCCTTCATGAATGAAGTGCGTCCGGAAGTCTACGATGCCCAGATCGCCAAGACCGCGTGGGACCGGACGCTACAGTTCATCGGCAAGGCGCTGGCGTAACGGGGGCTCCAAATGACTGACGAAGACCGCAGAAAACATCTGGAGATGATCCAGGGAGTGGTCGCCAGGCTGGCCGGCAATTCATTCTCGATCAATGAACACCCGGCTATTGCAATCGCCGGCAGATGGAAGAATGAAAGTGGCATTGTCCCCTACAGTGCTCTGCCTGCACATTCCCATCATGGCGTTCGTGGTCGTGCTGATTGCTTATGCAGCGTGTAAGCCGCCCACGAACGCTCCAGAGAAAAAGACTGCGCCGTCGGCCATGACTACGCCGGCTGACCGGACGCCCGCCAAATAATGCGCCTGCCATTGGTGCTACGCTTCGCGCCTCTGTGTGTTCAGGGCTGAAGAATCGAGTGCTCCTGAGGGGCTCTGACATCTTTTTTCTCTGCGATCTCTGCATTGCTATTCATCAAAACCTCGGGGTTCGCGGCGATTTCTGGGTCCGCCTCACAATCCCAAAATCCTCTGTTTCCTCTGTTCCTCTATGTTTCAAAGGTTTTGGTTGTGGCTACGTCACGCTGCGCCCCCTGCGGTCCAATCTTTTGACCTTCCTTCGCGCCCTTCGCGTACTTTGCGGTGGATTGTTCTTTGGCTGCGCTGTGCCTCCCTGGTGGATCTTGGGTTTGGCCGTGCCCGGCCACGCTGTGATACACTATCTTTTCAATCACATAGCCCATCAAAGCCATGCTCCTTTCAAAAGAATATGTCGGGTACCTGGCCCGGCAGGTGACCCAAAAACTGATGAAAGGCGAATTCATCGAGACGAAGAGTGTCCCGGTGGTCGCCGAAAAACTGAATGCTGCGCTGCTGGAAGAGCTGCAGCTTGAAGACCGCATCAATGACGAAGTCCGCCTCATCTTGGAGGCCTACCAGGACGAAATGAGCAAAGCCGGCGCCAGCTACCAGGAGATGTTCAAGAGGGTCAAAGGCGAGTTGGTGCGCAAATATAAGGCGGTGCTGTGAGGATTTCCCGCGACAAAGTCAACAAGCTGGCCCACACCGTGGCTGACGCCCTGGCGGGAATCGAAGAGGTCGAGTTTCTCGAAGACCGGAACAGCATCCGCATGGAAGCCCGCCGCCTGCTGGAAGAGCTGCTGCTGCAAGAAGCCAAGCTCGACACCGCCGCCCGCCAGAAGATCGAAACCCAGCGCCGTACCATCATCGAAGGCACCCAGGAATGGGACATCCTCTACCGGAAGTATTACAACGAGGAAGTGAAGAAGCTCGGAATCTGAACCTGGGAGAACAGGACCCTCTTTCTTCCTCATTGCAGATCTGTCGAGAAAGCTGAGGCTAACTCAAATCCAGATGCCCATGCGTTATGGATTCATGGTAAAGGTGATGATTGACCACCTCACGACCCCAATTCCCGCTGCTCCTCTGTTCCTCTGTTCCGCTGTGTTTCAAAGGTTTTCGTTGCAACTCGTTGCCCTGTGTTGCAAAGGCTTTGGGGGTATAATTTCTGCGCGTTTGATCAGGAGACTCCCGTGAAGATCCGTCCACTTGTTGTAGCGTTGTACATCCTGCTGGGCTGCGCTGCTGTGCGCGCCGCCGGCTTCCCTGCCCCCCAGGAAGGCGCCTTCGTGGTGAAGGACTTCCAGTTCAAATCCGGAGAACGCATGGCCGAAGTCAAGCTGCACTACTACACCCTGGGCACGCCGCAGAAAGATGCGCAGGGCCGCGTTACCAATGCAGTGCTGATTCTGCATGGCACCGGCGGTACCGGCCGGCAGTTTCTCACGCCCACCTTCGGCGGCGTGCTGTTTGCGCCCGGCGCCTTACTCGATGCGACCAAGTACTTTATCGTGCTGCCCGACAATGTGGGCCATGGTGGCTCCAGCAAGCCCAGTGACGGCCTGCACATGCGCTTTCCCCATTACGAATACGACGACATGATCGAATTACAGTACCGCATGCTGACCCAGGGACTGGGCATCAACCACATGCGCCTGGTCATGGGCACCTCCATGGGCGGCATGCACACATGGCTGTGGGGCGAGCAGCACCCGGATTTCATGGATGCACTCATGCCCCTGGCCAGCCAGCCGATAGAAATTGCCGGACGCAATCGCATGACCCGCAAGATGGTCATCGATGCCATCCGTACCGACCCCGATTGGAACAACGGTGAGTACACCAAGCCAGTCCACGGGATGGCCGCCGCTCTCGACGTGCTGCTGCTCATGGGCAGCGCGCCTCTGCAAATGCAGAAAGATTCCCCGACCCGCGAAAAGGCCGATGCCTTTCTCGACAACTTCATCGCCACGCGTTCCAAGACGACCGACCCCAACGACATGCTCTACTACTTCGATGCCTCTCGGAATTACAATCCGGAGCCGCAGCTCGAAAAGATCATTGCCCCGCTCACGGCCATCAACTCGGCCGATGACCTGATCAATCCGCCGGAACTCAAGATCATCGATCGTGATATCCACAAGGTGAAAAAAGGCGAATTCGTCCTGCTGCCCATTACCGACCAGACACGCGGCCACGGGACACACTCCCTGCCCGCCATCTGGAAAGACCATCTGGCGGCTCTGCTGCAACGGTCGGCGCACTAGCCCCGGAATGACGAAAAAATTTGATTTCGCGGTCATCGGCGCCGGGGTGTTTGGCGCGTGGATTGCCCAATACCTGTTGCGCAGCGGCGCCAGCGTGGCGCTGGCCGATGCCTATGGCGCAGCCAACAGCCGCGCCAGTTCCGGCGGCGAGACGCGCATCATCCGCATGGGTTATGGTCCGGATGAGTTCTACACACGCTGGGCAGCGCGTTCCCTGCCGGTGTGGCAGGAATTCTTTGCGCGCATCGAGCGTCCACTCTTCCATAAGACCGGCGTGCTATGGGTGAGCGATGATGCCGATGGACATCTGACGGGGACTCTGAAGGTCTTGGACGAAGCCGGAGTGCTTTGCGAAAAGCTTACCGCGGAGCAGATACGGCAGCGCTTCCCGCAATTGTCGTTCCCAGACGCTACCTGCGGCATCTATGAACCCCTCAGCGGTGTGCTCATGGCCCGGCAAAGCGTGCAGGCGCTGGTGCAGGATGCGGTGGAGCACGGACTGGAATTCTTTTCCGCTTCCGTGCTGGCGCCCACCAGCCAGGAAAAGCTGTCAGCGATTACGACTAGCGCCGGCGATTCCATTGCCGCCGGAACTTTTGTTTTTGCCTGCGGTCCGTGGCTACCGAAGCTGTTTCCCGGCCTGCTGTCGGAACTCATTCATCCGACGCGGCAGGAAGTTTTCTTTCTAGGGGTTCCGCCTGGCAATGGCCGGTATGGAATGCCGCACATGCCGGCGTGGCTGCATCACAATCATCCCGACCGCGTGTATGCGCTGCCCGATCTTGAGAACCGGGGCTTCAAAGTCGCCTTCGACGTGCATGGTCCGGCCATCGATCCAGACACGGCCGAGCGGTCCACCGGGCAGCACTCCATTGAGAAACTGCGCAGCTATCTTGGCCTGCATGTACCCGGCCTGAAGGGTGCTCCACTGGTCGAGACCCGCGTTTGCCAGTATGAGAACACATGGAATGGCGACTTCCTGATTGACCGGCATCCGGAAATGGAAAACGTCTGGCTGGTGGGCGGCGGCTCCGGACATGGATTCAAGCACGGCCCCGCAGTCGGCGAGTATGTGAAGGCGCAAATCCTGGATAGCCAGCCTCCGGAATCCCGGTTTTTACTGGCAGCGAAAGAGAGCCGCAGGAAGAGGACCGTGTATTGATGAACCTGGCGGTTCCACAACACTCTCTCAAAGCTGTCATTCCGAGGTCTTGCTCGCACGGTTTTAGCGCGAGCGGGGCCGAGGAACCGGCTCCGCCGCGCTCCAAGGTCCACGATGCAGGTGTCGATGTACTTGCTGGTCCTAGGCCATGGCCTTACCCAACACCATACCCAGCCAAACACAGATAAATCCCGCGCCCACACTCAATCCTATGTTGAGCAGACCGATGGCGATCCACCCTTCACTGACAGCCATGAAGGTCTCATATTCAAAAGCGGAGAAGGTCGTGAACCCACCGAGGAACCCGATGGGAATCGCCAACCGCAGGTAAGGATGGATGGAAGTCCGCGCAAGCACCGCCATGATCAACCCCATCGTGAAACAGCCGGAGCAGTTGACGATGAACGTGCCATAAGGAAAGCGGGACGCCATGCGTTCCTGAATCATGGAACCGAGCCAAAAGCGGGCGACTGTGCCCAGAAATCCTCCGGCGCCGACAACGATATATTTAATCATTGAGATCCGCTCCTCAAAATAAAAATGCGGCCCACCGGCTGCGAGTGAATCATGCGTTCTTGTTCTCTTGGCAGTTTCACAACACTTTCTCAATCCTGTCATTCCGAGGTTCTGCTCGCGCGGTCTTAGCGCGAGCGGGGCCGAGGAACCGGCTCCGCTGCGCTCCCAGGTTTACTTCCATTCTTCCATTGCGGCCTTGGCGTACTTTGCGGTGGATTCTTTTCGGGTTGCGGCGTGGTGCGCTGCTGGCTTTCGTCGGCTACATTCGCCGGTTGCCCACCACGCGACGGTAAAGCGCGATGAATTCCCCCACCACGCCCCGTCGGAACAGCAGCACGCAGACAATAAAAATGGCGCCCATGATCACGGTGACCAGGGAACCGGCTTTATCGGCCAACTCATTCTGCAAGGTCACGATGGAAAATGCTCCCACGATGGGTCCGAAGACCGTTCCCATTCCTCCCAGCAGAGTCATCAACACCACTTCACCGGAGGTTTGCCACTCCGCATCGGTAAGGGTAACGAAGGTAAAGACTATGGCTTTGGTCGCTCCGGCCAGACCTGCAAGTCCGGCCGACAGGGTGAAAGCCACAATCTTGTAGCGGTTCACGTCGTAGCCCAGAGACAGAGCGCGGGGCTCATTTTCCCGGATAGCCTTAAGCACCTGCCCAAAGGGCGAATGGATTGTGCGCCGGACCAGCAGGAATCCAAACATAAAGACGGCGAACACCACGTAGTACAGTGTTCGATCGTCTTCCAGGTTCAGCACCCACAGAAGACGTCCGCGGGGAATGGCCTGCAAACCGTCTTCGCCGCCGGTAAAAGAAGATTCCAGGAAGAGGAAATAAATCAACTGCGCCAAGGCCAGGGTGATCATGGCAAAGTAAATTCCCTGGCTGCGAATCACCAGGTTGCCGGCCACAAAACCCAGGGCCACCGCCGCGAGCGTGCCCACCACGATCCCCAGCCCTGGGGAAAACCCGTGGACCTTGACCATGTAGCCGGTCACATACGCTCCCGTGGCAAAGAAAGCCGCGTGCCCGAACGAAAGCAGCCCCGTATACCCAAGCAGTAGATTGAAGGCGCACGCGAACAAGGCAAAGCACAAGGCCCTCATCAGAAATACCGGGTAACCGAAGAAAGGCGCAATCATGCCCAGCAACAGCAACAGACTATACCCGGCGATGCGGAGCCTGGTGCTATTCATTTTTCCCTGCCGAAGAGCCCGGCTGGCCTTATCAGAAGGACCAGGGCCATGATAAAGAAGACCACAGTGTTGGCGGCCTGAGGATAGAAAACCTTTGTCAACCCCTCAATTAATCCCAGCGTCAGCCCGGTCACAATCGATCCCAGGATCGACCCCATGCCGCCAATCGCCACCACGGCAAAGACCACGATGATCAGGTTCGACCCCATCAGAGGACTAATCTGTGTGAGCGGCGCGGCCAACACCCCGGCCAGACCTGCCAGCCCCGCGCCTACGGCATAGGTCAAAGTAATCATGACCGGCACATTGATTCCAAAGGCTTGCACCAGAAGCGGATTTTCTGTGGCCGCCCGCAGATAAGCGCCCAGGGGCGTCCGCTCAATCACAAACCACGTAGCGAATGAGATTGCCAGAGAGGCGCAGACGACCCACGCCCGGTACTTAGGCAGGTACATAAAGCCCAGATTCATCGCTCCCTGGAATGCTTCAGGAATCGAGTACGGCAACCCGGAAACACCGTAGCGATAACGGAAGCTTCCTTCCAACACCAGCGCCAGACCGAAGGTCAAGAGCAGCCCGTACAGAGGATCGATCTTGTAGAGCCATCGCAACATGCTGCGCTCTACGAAAATCCCGAAAATAGCAACTGCCATCGGGACCAGCAACAACGCCCACCAGTAGCTGATGCCGAATTGCGCCAGGCCGATCCATGTAAGGATGGCGCCCATCATATAGAGAGCGCCATGGGCAAAGTTGGTAATGTTCAACATGCCAAAGATCAACGACAAGCCCAGGCTCAGCATGGCATAGAAACACCCATTGACGAGCCCCAGCACCAGTTGCCCATAGAGCGCTGCGACTGGAACACCGAAAATGGATGTCATGATGATCGTCTCATGAAGGCTCATTACTTGGTATCTGGTAATTGGTACTTGGTACTTGGTACTTGGTACTTGGTCTCAAATACCAATTACCAAGTACCAAATACCATCAATAACGCTGCTGGCCGCTATCCAGAAGCTAGCAGCTATTTCTTCACCAATGCGCACCGCGATTCCGACAGCGGCTGAAAGGCTTGGTCGCCGGGAACGGTGGCCACCAGCTTGTAATAGTCCCACGGATACTTGGATTCAGCAGGAGACTTCACCTGGAACAGATAAAAGTCGTGGACCATTCGTCCATCAGCGCGGATCTTGCCGTTCTTCACGAATGCATCATTGATTGGCGTTGCTTTTAGCTTGTTCAGAACCACGTCGGGATCGTCGGTGCCGGTCGCCTGGATGGCCTTCAGATACTGAAGCACCGAGGAGTATATCCCGGCATTGGACATGGTAGGCATCTTCTTCATCCGGCTGAAAAAGGCCTTGCCGAACTTGCGCGCATCGTCATTCAGGTCCCAGTAAAACCCTTCGGCCACGTACATTCCCTGCGCGGTTTCCAGTCCTATGGAATTGATATCGACAATGAACACCAGCAGGCCGGCCAGCTTCTGCTGCTTGGTGATGCCGAATTCCGCAGCGGTCTTGATGGAATTGATGGTGTCGCCGCCGGCATTGGCCAGGCCAATCACCTTGGCCTTGGAGCTTTGCGCTTGCAACAGGTATGAGGAAAAGTCGGCGGTGCTGAGTTGATGCAGCACCGATCCCACGATCTGGCCGCCCGCGGCCTTCACTGCGCGGGTGGTGTCTTCCTGCAAAGACTTGCCAAAGGCATAATCGGCGGTAATGAAAAACCACGATGTGCCGCCATGCTGCACCACCGCCCGGCCGATGACACCGCCGGTGGCGTAGGTGTCGTAGACATAATGGATGGTGTAAGGGTTACAGTCTTCATTGGTCAGCCGCGAAGACCCGGCGCCCGAGACGATGAAGATCTTATGCTTCTCATTCGCCACCTTGCTCACGGCGATGGCCACCCCGGAGTTCGGAACATCGACGATCAGTCCGACGCCTTGTGTGTCGAACCATTCACGCGCCTTGTTGGCCCCAACGTCGGCCTTGTTCTGGTGATCGGCATAGACCACCTGCACCGGCTTTCCCAGCACTTTACCGCCAAACTCATCCACGGCCATCTGGGCCGCGGCCACTGCTCCCGGGCCGCCCAGGTCGGAGTAGACGCCCGACATATCGGTAAGTACGCCGATCTTGATGACATCCGGCAGCTTTCCCTTCTTGGCCTGGGCGCCAGCGTAACCGCTCAACAGCGCCAAAAGACATCCCGCAAGGGCGCTCATCAGTCTGGGTTTCATGGGATTTCCTCCTCAATTCATGTGAACAAGATGTAGAATTTTAAATTTCAAATTTCAATTCTTTTTTCTAAACCCCCAGCAACTCTTCCAGCACTGCCTGCTTCGCCTCCAACTCGTCCCGGGCAATCTCCAGGACGATTCTTCCTCGCTCCACGACATACATGCGGTCTGCCAAGGGAGCGGCGAAGCGCAGGTTCTGTTCTACCAGAATAATGGTGAACCCTTTCTCTTTGAGATGCAGGATCACCTCACTCAGCTTGCGCACGATCACCGGCGCCAGTCCTTCGGAGATTTCATCCAGCAGCAGCAACCGGGCCCCGGAGCGTAGAATGCGGGCGATGGCCAGCATCTGTTGCTCTCCGCCGGAGAGCCGCGTGCCCTGGCTGCGGCGTCTTTCCTGTAGATTGGGAAACATGGTGTAGATCTCATTCACGCTCATACCCTGGCTGGAAAGCACCGGAGGCAGCATCAGGTTCTCTTCCGCCGTCAGGCCGGAAAAAATGCCGCGCTCTTCCGGGCAGTATCCGACACCCAGCCGGGCGATGCGATGCGCAGGCCAGCGAATGGCTTCGTGGCCGTTGACCATGACGGAACCGCTGCGCTTCCCTACCAGCCCTAGAATGGCCTTCAGCGTAGTCGTCCGCCCTGCTCCGTTACGTCCCAGCAGCGTCACCAACTCGCCGCGCTTCACCATAAAATCCAAGCCGTGCAAGATGTGCGACTCGCCGTAAAAGGCGTGCAGGTCGGTAACTCGTAGGAACTCTGTAGAATTGTCGATCATAGTGATTGTCGTAATTGGCAATTAGCAACTGGCAATTAGCCTTTAGCCTTTAGCGCTAATTTGGCCTGTTTAAAAAATCACCGATGTTACCCAAACGATGCGCCAGCAGCCAAAGCGTCGCTCGCTGATCTGGCTCATCCCTTACTTTGTCGTCGAAAGTCCTCGCGACACGAAGCCGATGAAGGCAAAACGCTAAGTGCTAATGGCTAAGTGCTAACTGCTTGCACCCACCGTCCCCAAATAGGCTTCCATCACCAAGGGATTGGCCGATACCTCGGAGTAGCTTCCTTCCGCCAGCACCGCGCCGCGCTGCAGCACTGTGATTATGTCGCACAAATCGGCCACTACGCTCATGTTGTGCTCCACCATGAGGACCGTCCTGTGGGCTGCCACCTTGCGGATCAGGTCTTTCACCCGATCTACATCTTCGTGCCCCATGCCTTGGGTGGGCTCGTCGAGCAGCAGAATCTCCGGATCTAGCGCCAAGGTTGCGGCGATTTCCAGGGCGCGCTTGCGTCCATAAGGCAACTCGATGGCCAGCGTGCGCGCCTGGGATTCCAAGCCCACGCTGGCGAGCAGTTCCATGGCCCGCTCGTCCAGCCGGCCCAGGGAAGATTCGCTCCGCCAGAAATGAAAGGAAGTATTCAATTTACGTTGCAGGCCGATGCGCACGTTTTCAAGGACCGTCAGGTGCGGAAATATTGCCGAGATCTGAAACGAGCGCACCATGCCCCGGCGGGCAATCGCCGCCGGCTGCTCGCGTGTAATCTCCTGGCCCTTGAAGTGTATGGTCCCGCGCGTCGGCGCCAGGAACTTGGTGAGCAGATTAAACACCGTGGTCTTGCCAGCGCCATTGGGACCGATCAGGGCATGGATCTTCCCGGTGGTCACTTTCAGGCTCACATCGTTGACCGCAACGAATCCTTTGAACTCTTTGACGAGGTTTCTCGCCTCGAGGATAGTGTCGGCTGGCATTCGGGCATCGATTATACGTCCCCGGCAGGGCCGTCACCAAAACCAAAAGCTCACCACACAGCCCGAGCTTCGCCTAATCTCTCCCCCGCTGTCATTCCGAAGGGCCTGCGCGCCTTTTGCGCAGGCCCGAGGAACCGGCTCCGCCGCCGCTTGAGGTCCACGAAATCACCCACGACAACCCGGTGTGATGCCGAACTGCCACCATAAAACCCAACGAGTGCGCTGGCATCATCCGCATTCATCCCCATCACGCGGCGGTAAGTTGTTGCGGGAGTATTCGAAGTGATGCCCTTTTGCTTCTTCACGCCCCGCAGGACTAGTACCGTGCAGCTAAAACTGGTAATGTCCACGAAAATCGGTCTTGCAATTCCGATGTCCCAATGTCCCAACCACCCGATCCACGATGATTACTTAATCTCCCGGTCACTGTACTAAAATTGGGCCGCCATGATTCAGCCATCCAGATTCCCGCTTTTCTTTGCCGCTGCGCTCATCTTTGCCGCGCCCTGGTCGACAGCGCAAACGGTTGCGCCGGCCGCACCGCCACTCACCCCTGAAGAGACCCACAAAATCGCGGTCGAGGCGTACACATTTGCCTATCCGCTGGTGCTCGTGGAGATGACCCGCCGGGCGACCACCTTGGGCGGCGCGCCGCAGGCCCTGAACCGCTTCCGTCATGAACCTGCCTTCCCGGACGACCGCTTCCGCCAGGTGGTCCGGCCAAATGCCGATACACTCTATTCCGCCGCCTGGTTTGATCTCTCCAAGGAGCCCGTTCTCCTCCACGTCCCCGACACCAAGGGACGCTACTACCTCATGCAGATCATGGACGCATGGAGCGAGACCATCGCCTCGCCCGGAAAGCGCACCACGGGAACCGGCGCGGCGTGGTTTGCCGTTGTCGGTCCAGGCTGGAAGGGAAAGCTGCCCGAGCACGTCCAGCGTATTGACTGTCCCACCAATACCGCATGGCTGATCGGCCGGACGCAGACCAACGGGCCCGCAGACTATGATTTTGTCCACTCCATCCAGCAAGCTTATAAGCTGGCGCCGCTAAGCTCCTACCCGGAAGGGCTGCCGCCGAAGACGCTGTATACCTTGCCTGCGCGCGCGATCAGGCGGGCCGGCCTCTCAACGGCGCCCGCCGCTACACTATACATTTTGAAAAACCCGGGTTGCCTCCGGTACGGGCCTTCTGGTCAATCGCCCTGTATGACGAACGCGGCTACTTCACCCCTAATGGGATTCGCCGCTTCTCCATTGGCGATCATGACGCGCTGAAATTCAATGTTGACGGCTCACTCGATCTCTACCTCCAGCACGATTCGCCCGGTAGCGAAAAGGAAAGCAACTGGCTGCCCGCGCCCGCTGGAAGCTTCAATCTGGCCTTGCGCATGTACTGGCCGGAGCTGGTGGTGATCAACGGCGAATGGGCTCCACCGCCAGTAGCGGAAGTTGGTTTGAGCGGACCGCACTAGTCGAGTGCCATGATGAATGAGTTACATGAGAATTGCAGCGCAGCATCGTAGAACAGAATCAACCGGAGGGCCTGGGCGATGTGGCCAACGTCCGTAGCTCCATGTCTGCGGGCGTCCACATTTTCTTCAGTTCAACCGTGAAGTGGATGCTCGTTCCCTGACCGACGCCGCTTTCAACCCAGATTTCTCCACCCATCATTGTGACTAACCGGGTGGAGATCGTCAGGCCCAGGCCTGAACCTCCGTAGCTTCGCGTCATGGAACCGTCCACCTGGGCAAAGGGCTCAAAGATGAGCTTCTGCCCTTCCGGAGGTATTCCGATTCCGGTGTCAGATACGGCAAAGCGCAGTTTGCATCTCTCGGAACCATCTTCTTCCACGCTCACCCGCACGGCAATGTTGCCGTGGTGCGTGAATTTGATGGCATTGCCAACCAGGTTGACCATGACCTTGCTCAGCCGGACGGAATCTCCACAGAAGATCTCGGAAACATCGGGTGCTATTTCATAGGTGAGTCCCAGCCCTTTTTCTTTTGCGCGCGATGCCATCGTCCTCATGGTCTCTTCAAGGTTGTCGCGCAGATTGAAACTGATGAAATCCAGTTGGAATTTGCCGGTTTCAATCTCTGAGAAATCGAGAATGTCATTGACCATTCGCACAAGCACATCAGAAGATATTTTGATGGTGTGTACGAACTCGCGCTGCTCCGGAGTCAGGTCGGTTTCCAGCGTCAAGGCCGCCATGCCCACGATGCCGTTCAAAGGGGTGCGCATCTCGTGGCTCATCCTGTCCATGAACTCACTCTTGAGGCGATTTACCTTGCGCTCGGCTTCAACGATCCTTGTCGCGGCTTCCTGCTGACTTCGTTGTTGAGCAGCAGCCTCCTTCAGCGTGTACACCATCTCGCGCTTTCGGGCAATGATCCAGGCGGCAACACTCGCACTCACCGCGCCAAAGAAAATCGTAATCGTATGTGACTGCCACCGCGTGAATGGGTGTGCGCGACGGACCAATTCCTTGACTACCTCAAAGACCAACATACTGATCGAGCTCGCCAAGGCAGTGAAGACCAGAGAGCGGACGCCAAAGCCCCTCGTTCTGTGACCCGCAAAAGTACCCATTCTCAAGTAATCGGCCACTCGCATTGCGGCTTAAGAGCATAAAAGGCCTTCGGAATACAAGCGCCCGGACGGCGCGAACTGAACGCATAGCACTTTCAAGCCGCGCCTTCGTTAAAGAAGTATTGACTATGATTGCTCTTGCAGCAGGCGTTTGAGGGCGCCCGAGCGCCATGCCTTACGAAAGATTTCAAAATCGGCTTCCGCCTGACGGGCATAGGCGACGGCAAATCCCAATAGAGAGTCGGCGGCCTTTCTGGAAGGTCCCAAATAGCTGGCAATGACCACCGGCTCGCCGGAGCGGGCGTGGCCTTTGGCGAGAAGCTCGGCGCAAAGCTTTCCATATTCCATCAACCGCTTGCCGCCCAGGTCTTCAACTTCCAGCGAAGCTTTGTGGTCGTTCAACTGGCGGACCAGATAGTCACGGCCCTCAATCGAACACCATCCGAGCAATACGTCGGATTGGATTTGTAAAGCCCGCTGCCCTTCCACTACGCGTTGGCCCTGGTGCGTGGGGGCGGGAGTCTGCAGGTAGCGGGAATAGATGGAGGGCCGTTCTTCCTTGATTTGCAGAAACAGAGAGTCACTCTCGTCGCGCCCAAAAAACAGCACCACGTAGTCCCTGGTTCCGATGCTTCCGGTGCCTACGACTTTGAACCCTACATCCACGGCGCGAAAGCGGTCGAAGATCATGCGGTGGTCGGGGGCGAGCGTTTCGCGGTAAGCGGGTAAGGCGGCGAGAACGAGCTTCCTCTCGCGGTCGTTGACTTCCCACAGCCGTTTGGGAATCGGGCGGAAGCACCAACCCTGGCGGGTCTTGCGGGCAAGCTTGGCCAGGCTTTCCGCGGGACTGGCGCGCTGGGCCTTGATGAGAGCATCGCGCAAGACCGGCTGGCGCAAATCGCGGTGCGCCCGGTGACGCGCAATCTCGAGCGTGGACATGCTCGAAAAGCGGTGTATCCATCCACAGTATTCTTCAAGAAAGACTTCCACCGCCGCCTTGCAACGGGAATTGCTTTCGCCCGCCTCGCGCCCGCCAAGGACAATACTGGTGGCTAGACGCTTGACGTCCCATTCCCAGGGGCCGCGGAAGGTCTCATCAAAATCGTTGATATCGAAGATGACCTGCGCGTCGGGCGTGGAAAAGAACCCGAAGTTCCGGATATGAGCATCGCCGCAGAGCTGGACTTCGATTTTGGTGTTTTTGGCCGCAGCTAAGTCGGCAGCCATAATCTCGGCTGTACCCCGATAGAAGGCAAACAGCGAGCCAGCCATCAAGTTGAACTTGATGGGCAGGAGTTCGGGAAGGCGTCCCCGGCTGGCCTCTGCGATGATGGCCAGTGGACCAACCGGACGGACGCGCGCATCAAACTTTCCCACGCTTGAACGACTGAGATGCTCGCGGCGGGACCGGCCACATTTCTCCGCATCCTCACGTGAAAGCCGTTTGACTACCATGTTGATATGCCTGACTAGGCGGCTTTAGATGCCTTTTTACGTTCGGCCCAGGCCTTCTTCATCGCTGCGGAGATGCGTTTCTTGGAAGCAGCGCTCAACCGGCGCCGCCCCCGCCTGGTCCCGATAGACCGGCCGGCGCTGGCTGAATGTCCCGCGCCTCGTACGCCACCAAGGGCAGCAATGGCTCTATCCAAACGGTCCCGTTCGGCTTCCAACTCGGCAAGTATTCCTCTAGTATCCATAATGGCTCCTTGGGCAGAATAGTAACAGGCAAAGCCATTACCGGCAAGCAACTTTCAAGGTTCCACGGAGTTAGTTTGAAGTAGAAGGGTTCGAAGCCTGGGGCCCAGCCCGGTGTTCTACACGGACGGGAGTCGGCGGGAGTCAAGATTTCTTCTCTTCCCCAGGCTGATTGCTAGTCGCCGCCCGATGATGCGGCAATGGTAAGCCGGGCGTTGGCGGTGCCAATCAAGCCGGTCTGGGTATCGCGAACACCCAGGCGCAGCAGATACTTGCCTTGTGGTAGATCGACAGAATGCTGGCAAGGTAGGCTGCCCTTCATGACGCGGGTGTAGATGTCCGGCTTAAGTTCGGCCTTGAAGGTGTTCACCGTGACCTGCATGGGCTTGCCAGTTTCCGAATAGATGGCCACACCGCACTCAACCGAAGCATGACGCACCCCATCGGCGGGCGCATCGAAGCTGAGGGCGTGGGGGTCGATGGCGAAGTTTAGTAGGACCTTGTTGTGGGTCTTTTCCGATGGTGGAATGATAGCGGCCCGGAATTGCAACCCCCTGGAAAAGGGAACGTCGATATCCAGCGCCTGGTTAAACAGCGAAAAATCTCCGCATACCTGTGGTCCTCCCGTATTCAAGAATAGTATCGGGCTTATAGATGCGGCCCAATATCCAAAGATTCTTGAGTTTACGCTAGGGCCGTAACGGCAATATTGGCAAATGTCGATAAAAATGCAAGCTCGCAGTTCCGATCACCAGATCACCTGATCACGCGATCTACGATGATTACTGAATCGCCTGGTCACGGTACTAGGGCCTCAGCCCCGCCTTCACCACCGCGGAATCATAAAACGAGAATTCTCCGTCGAGGGCGCGCTTGATGTTATCGCCCCGGCGGAAACCGTGACCTTCCCCAGCAAAAAGCATGTATCCGACCGGCAAACCCTGCGCGCGCAGGGCATCGACCATCATCTCAGTCTGGTTGGGTGGAACTACCTTGTCATCTTCGCCCTGAAAGAAGATGACCGGTACGGTAATCTGTTTTGCGGCGTGGATGGGTGAGCGCTGCTCGTAGACTGCGGCCTTCTGGGGATAGGGCGCGACCAGGGAATCCAGGTAGCGTGACTCGAACTTATGGGTATCGCGGACCAGCGCCGCCAGGTCACTCACGCCAAAATGGCTGGCGCCTCCGCTGAAGACCTTGCGAAAAGCCAGGGCGCACAAGACCGTATAGCCGCCGGCGCTACCCCCGGTGATCATCATGCGCTGCCCATCGACCAGGCCCTGTGTGGCCATAGACTGCGCGCCGTTTACACAATCTTCAACATCCACGACACCCCATTGACCTTTGAGACGATCACGATAGCGGCGTCCGTAGCCGCTACTGCCGCCATAGTTGACATCCAGTACGGCATAGCCGCGCGAGGTCCAATACTGGATGCGCAGATCGAGTGTGCTGGTCACCGCCGCGGTGGGCCCGCCGTGGCATCGCACCAGCAGCGGTGGCCGGTCACCGGAAGGCCCGGCGAATTCTGGATTCCTGGGAGGATAAAAAAATGCGTACGCCTTCCCCCCGTTTGCCACTGGAAATTCGTAAGGCTGCGCCGAGGAGAGATAGGGCTGCAACGCGTCATCTGGAGACGTGGAAGACTGCTTGAGCACCCTGGCGTGGCCCGAAGGCAAATCAATCTGCACGATGGCGGCCGGCCGAGTAGGAGCTCCCGCTCTGACGACGATGCGGTCCGCTGCGGCCCGAACATAAGAGAACTCGTTGCCTTCGACTCCCAGATCGCGCATTTGCCGTGTACGCGGACCGAGCAATCCCAAACTCCATAGGCCGTGGCGGACAGAGGCGCAAGCAATCTGCTCTTCGGAAACAAACGCGTAGCACGACATGCCGAAGACCCACTGCGGCACACCGAACTCGGCTTCCATTGGCAGCAACGGCGCCGCCTGCTCACCGGAAACCCGGTAGAGGTTCCACCAGCCGGTGCTGTCTGAAACAAAATGCAGGACGCCGCCGGGCGACCACTCCGGTTGAAATATCGACTCACTGTCGCCACCCGCAACTTTGCGTTGTCCCGAAAGCGCGCCATCGGCGGCCACGCCGGCTACCCAAAGCTCCGTGCCATCCCATGGCATATTGGGATGGTTCCATGTAAGCCAAGCCAGGCTCCGCCCATCGGGACTTAGCCGCGGCGAAGAATAGAAATCGTTGCCGGAAGCCAGCGTCACGAGCGGCGAACCATCCAAGCCCACAGACACCAGGCTGTTCTCCGGCATACTCGCCGGATTCCGGTGGTCTTCCTGAACGGCGATCAGGCGCTTGCGGGCATGATCGATCACCAGATCGGCATAGCGCAGCCCGTCGGCAGTCAGTGGTTGGGGGCTTCCCTCAACGATGCGATAGATCTTCTGGTCGGAAAAGTTCGAGAAGAAAACGGCCCCTTGGCCTGCGCCATAGGCTCCGCCTCCATACTCGTGGGCGCGGGTACGCGCATTCAAAGGAGCGGGCGTCACATCCACGGCGGCGCCGCCAGGCGCATATTTTACGATGACTGACCGCCCAGCCTCCGCGGGACGAGATTCCACCCAGTATGTGTCCGCGCCATCCAGTTGCACGTCGCTGAGTCCAATGGCCTGGGCCACGATGAACTCCGACGTGATCGGCGATCTCCACGAACCATATCTGGCGGTTGTAAGCGGCAACGCTTCCCCCTAGATGGCGCTAGCGCGCCGCAGGCACAGCCGGTGTGGCTTTCTGGGCAACCACTTTACTCGCCTTTTCGGCCAGCTCCCGTGCCTTGGGCAGCAGTTTGAGCGCGGCCATCACCTGGGGATCGGTTTCGGCCCGCACCTTCATTCCCTCTTCCTGTCCAAACTGCGAAATGAAGACTTCGGCCTTGATCTGGGCCTTCACCCAGTCAGATCTTTCCGCCAGTTGCATCTCGGAAAAAGTGAGCTTCTCGTCCGTCAAGAATTTCCGGAACTCCTGTAGCACGTCGCTGGAAACCTGAAAGCTGCGGTCGGCCGGATGTCGAGCCAAGTACTGATGAGCAAAATTGAAGAACGCATAGTGCTGCAGCAGGCTGTCTTGAAAGCGATTGCTCTTGAGCGCCGGGACTTTGACATCCGGAGCAATACCATCGCCCCCATAGACGGTCCGTCCAAGGTCGGTGAGCCGTGGTTCTTTTCTGAGGGCCTCTTCCTGCTCATGATTGTAGTAATAATCATAGAGTGACAGGCCCGCGTACTCACGTTGGATGAGGCGTCCGCTGGGGGTATAGTACCGGGCGATCGTCAGGGTGAGCGCCGTATTCTGGGCCAGGGGATAAATCAACTGTACGAGGCCCTTGCCAAAAGTGGTTTCACCGACAATCAGGCCCCGGTCATGGTCCTGAATGGCGCCCGAAACGATCTCGGCCGCGGAAGCGGTCCCACGGTTCACCAGCACGACCAAGGGATATTCCTTGCCGCCATTGCCGTGGGTAGCGCGAAACACGCGCTCCGGCGATCGCCTTCCATGCTGGGAAACAATCACCTGTCCACGCTTCAAGAACTTATCGGTGACGCTGACCGCCTCATTGAGCAAGCCGCCAGGGTTTCCGCGCAGGTCAAGAATGAGTCCCTTGAGATCGCCAAACTCTTCCAGCGCGGCCTTGACTTCGCGCCCGGTGGTTTCATTGAATGCGGTCACATGCATGTAGCCCACGCCGGGGCCAATTTGGAACTTCAAATCGACGCTATTGCGCGGGATTTCATCGCGGACCACGGCAAATTCCAGCGCCTTTTCCGACGAATCGCGCAGAATCGAAATGTGTACTGTGGAACCCTTCGGCCCCTTCAACAGGTTGACCACTTCACTGACGGGCAGATTGTCGGTCACCTTGCCTTCCACACTGATGATGGTGTCCCCCGGCTTGATGCCCGACCGGTAGGCGGGAGTGCCCACAAACGGCGCCAGGACGATAATCCGGTTGTTGCGCGGGGCGATCTGCATGCCGACTCCGTAGTACCGGCCCTGCTGTTCTTCGCGCATCGCGGAATATGCTTTGCGATCGAAAAAGTTGGAATGTGGGTCGAGCACATGCAGCATGCTGGGAATCGCGCCGCTGTAAAAGGCCTTGTCGGCATTTACCGGCTCGGCGTAGTTCTGCTCGATGATGCTGTAGATTTCCGCCATCTGGCGCAGGCTATTGCGCACCTCGACATCCGCCGGAACGGCATCACTGGCCTGTGCGAAAGCCGCTCCAGAACAGAGCACACAAGACAGGACGAAGAGTGCTGCAAGAAGAGAACGCCGGAGACTACCAACCATGAAAGCTTCCTTGGACTCTGGGCTTCGGCCCTGAATTCCTGACTCTGGCGATCAGTATAGCACCTGGATTTTTTGGTCGCTAAAGCCGGAGGCGACGTTTGTGAGCGCTAGGGGGCAAATCGAATGAGCGTTACCATGATCAAAACCCATGACTTGGCTTTGACTGAGATTCTCGCTTAAGTCCGCTGAACATGACTTTACAAAAATCAGGCCCCAATCCGCACATCCGCGCAAGCCGTTGAAAACTCGAGAAAAACTCGTTGCGGATGCCCGTTGCCATGAGGTTTTCGTTGCGCAACGGAGAGATCTTTCTGCAAGTTGGCGCTTGGGCAGGCCATGACCCGAACGCCAAATGCCGTATGGCGGACCTCATCGGTCATTCAATTTTCAATGAGCGGTACTGCTGGCTGCTGGCCCTGAGGCCGGAGCCCATTTCATTCTTGAGTGTGACCATAGAACAGCTGCCGGTCAAGACTTTGCTGTCACTGAACTGTCAGAGCGACAGCAAAAACACAAACAACTGGCGTGCCTCCGCAGAGACTCGTGCAGTGCTTTTTCAAGTTACAGCGACCTTACGAGGTACGGCTTTCGATTGTGCAAAAGGTATTGACTGCACCGTCGACCTGGGTCATTTTTGGGCTGCCCTGGCCAGTTTGGAATTGGGATTTCACTTACTGGCGAGCAGAATAATTGCGCAGATCAGGCTGACCCCGTGTCTTCCCGTGTCTCTCAGCCGGTCATTGAGGAGCGTTGCTAACTTTTTGGACCCAATCGGGCAAACCAGATTTGAATGGAAACGAGACATCGGTCTGGTAGAGGTCGAAAATCCCAGATCCTGCTGTATCCACGAAAAGAAAATAGGACACCGCTCCTGCATACGTCACGGGCGGCCGGACAGAGTTGATATAGATTCCTTCCACAAAATATGCGAAGATTTTTCCTCTAACATCGAACTGCGAAATGTTACGGATAGCGAATGGTTGTTTCTTGATTTCCAGTTGATCGCATTTCAGAACATAATAGGGCAATTCAGCTAAGACTTCCCCATTGGGTGGAGCAAGCGGCGTCCGAAAGATGCTTACTGATCCTGTGCTGCCGTCGGATATTCGTTGTGCAACCGCATGGCTGCCGTCCAAACCGGGGATGATCCAGCCTTTTTTCTTAATAATCTGGTGAACGTGTGCAGGCTCCTTGCTACACGCAGAGTTGGCTATCTGAGCAAGCAACGAGACTGGTATCCCACAGCAACAGAAAAAGAGCATTATTATTCGCATGGTGGCTGCTGGTCCTCGGGCCGGAGCCGTTTCATTCCTGAGCGTGACCGCAGAGTAGTTGCACATTGACTGCACCGTCAGCCGGAATCATCAGCGGGCTGCCCTGTCCTTCTTAGAATTGGGACTTCACTTGCTGGCACGCACAATAATTGCGCAGATCAGGCTGACCCCGTGGCTCCTACAATTGCTTCACGAAGGCCCTGGATAGGCCGCTGTTGTACCACGAAGCGCGGTTCGAACCGATCCATCAGCTCGAACTCATCGATGTTCTCCAGGATCAGCTCCTCGCCGAGGATACCTTCTAGCGTCACTGCTGCCGCTTGCCATCGTTCGTCATCGTCCAAAGCAGGAAGATTGTTCCCTTGAAGCAATACTTCACGTACTCCATCTGGATATTGTAAAAGGACAAAAAACCAAGCCGACGCATCCAACTCTATGGACTCGCGCCCATCAGATCTTTCCATTACGAACTTGTAGTCCCAGTCTTTCGGCCTTCTGGCGGAATAAAACTCCCAACCCTCAAGCACAGGAGCACATGAAATGATTTCCTGGGATCTTTGCCGTAAATCACGATTCAAATTGGGAGAAATGACAAGCTGCCATGGCTCACTTGATCCAGGACCGACTTCCCAGGACAGCATCGAATCCAACTCGCGCACTCGTGCGTCGAGTTCTTCCAGCAACGAAGGGTTTCCAATATCGGCCGCTAATGACGCAGACATGCTGCTGAACCAAGCCCAGAAATACTTGACTTTCCCATCTTTATGCATCTTGGCCTCTTATTTCGGTTTTGCAATCTCATCTCGCTTGTTATCAAGCTTCGGGACTCCGCCCCGCTTGTCAATTTCCTGCTGCTCAGCTTCACGCCCAGCCTGGGTGTCATCCGCAGGATACTTTCTAACCACTTTGGCCCACCCGCCGCTTCAGCGGCTCAAAATCTCAACCCCGGAAACGCCCTCCGGGAAGCACCAAAAAGTTACCCCCTGGACGTGCCAGTATTACCACACCCACGCCAGTGCCACCGCGCGGTTCGGCGGAGATAGCGGAAAGTCGCGGGGGATCGCCAGGGCAAAAAAGAAAAGGCCGCGCCTGGTCTGCACTCGAAATGCGGCAAGAGTTTGGAAAAGCTTCGGCAAGGATCAGGCTGACAATGACCTCACCCAGGCCCAGTCTATGTCAGAGAGTTGTTTATCGTTGAGAGAGAAGTCAGTAACCGGGTCATTTTTGACAACCTCCAAGAGTGAACGGTAAAAGTATTTTCGGACAAGTTCATCTTCCTGAGCATCTTCCAGAGCCTCTTTAAGATCTCTCATTGCTTCGGGATTCTTGCTTCCTTTTCGCAGTGTCCCCAGACAAGACGCCGCGTAGGCTCGGTTGTCAAGATCGGGATCGTGTCGCAGGGCGTGAACGAGAGCCGGTTGATACTCTGGGAATCTACCCCAGGAAGTGAGAAACCACATGGCCTCGTGCCGTACCCAGGCATCCGCGTGATTCAAATAAGCTGCGACAACATCCTTTGCGGCGAGGATTCTCTCCTGATCAAAGGGCTTGCCCAACTTCACAATGGCCGACCCGATCTCGTGGGAGGGAATCTGCTCGGCCTTTAATTTCTCTAGCAGTTCATTCCAGTTGCGTGTTCGAAATAAGACATCTGCGAGACCCATGCGTTTCAATCTCCATTCATGCCTGCTATTGCTGCTCGGCCTTCTTCTTTGCTGCGTCGATTATAGGCTGCGCTTTTTGAACAAAGTCATTAATCGTTGTAATGGTTTGAGTGTAAGTAGCTCGTGTTTCGTCCGCCAAATTGGAATTATTCAGGGCACCTTGCAGGCTGCTCAGTCCCCGCAACGGGGTCAACGGCCAGGGTTCGGCAGTCAAGTTTGTGCAACCCAACATATTTCGGATCGTATGGAAATCAGCGCAACACGCACCACAGCTTTCCAACAGCGCCCGTCGACTAATTTTGTCCGAGACTTCATGAACGCATGGGAAAAAGTAAACCTTCGAAGCCGATTCCGGGTCATCTGTGGGCTGTCCTGACCTGTTGAGAGTTGGGATTTTACTTGCTGGCGCTCAAAATAATTGCGCAGAATCAGGCTGCCCCCGTGTCTGTTCTGCTCTGCAATGGATTCTGCTTCGCCTTCTTCATCACCCCGCCTGCTCCGCTCACTTTAGCAAGCCGACGTACTCCCTCCAATAAGCAAAGTTGTTCGTGACAGGCAAGCCGTCAAAAAAACCTGTCAGCCTGTCTCGCGCCGAACCAGTCAATCGCCTCATTCCAAACACCATGCTGAGATTTCGATCGCTAATGATCAAAAATTCTGGAGGTCTTGCCGTAGCCAGATGACCATCCACTTCCTTCTCAATCCGCTTCTTTTCTTCCTCTGAGCCAAACTCCCATCTGGGGACCCAGAAAGGCCACTTCGCATGCGCATCGCCTCCCAAGACCCTGACTATTTGATCAAATTTGTCGGGTTCAATCGGAGAGAGTGCAAATATGCGGCGGTCCTGATCCGAATCCCAATCGACAATGTCGTATTTGAAGACAGCAGAACAACGGGAACATCGCACCATTCCGCTGGTGGTTCCGTCATACCAGCCGAACGAAAGGACTTTCCCGAAGAGTATCTTCGAGGGCAGTGCTATGTCCGTAGCCTCGCAACAGATTCTATCGCTCATAAATTCTCCCGCTGCCAAGATTCTACGATTTTTATTCTAATCATGGAATCATCTGCCCAATAAACGGTTGAACAGGTCGGCGATGGCCTGGGTGACGGGCTTAGGAAGTTCGACCGTTCGATGAAATGGGTCTTTCCCTGTATTGTGTACGTTAAATACTTTCTCCACTGCTGATCTCGCAGCGCTCGATCCTTCCGTTCGTGGGTTGGGGAGAGCTGTCGTGGACACGCCATGCACCCCTATTTTGGCCTCGGCAGCTGCGGCCTGAGTTCCCAGCTTTTCGGCTGACTCCACTTCTTTACCAAAACGGGTTAGAGTTTCTCCCGCTTTCGTTGCACCCGATAAAGAACCCAGTCCAACGGGCTCGACAATACCTATCTTCAGCTCAGGATAAGGTATGCCTGGGTTCGCTTTCGCCCAGTCTGCCCGGGTTTGAACGTCCTGATTAGCCACCTGTGCATCGGTCTTCCATCCATGGCCATTTAAGCCGTTATCAACTTTTTCAACGAGCTCGTCCCACGACTTAGCCCACGGATGTTTTTCATAAAAGTTATTTACTGCTTGGTCGATCTCCTTTTGCTGCTGTTCTGCTTTCTTGTCCTCATCATCCTGCTGGAGGTGCCCGTCTGGATCCACGTTTGTGGTTGGAATGTTGCGGACATACGTGTAAAGGTTAAGCGACTGAGGATCGCGGAAATCCGCATATGGAACAGGAATCGGCGTGGATGACCAATCCGAACTAATGAACCTCCCCAGCCCATTGGAGTAGTATCGCGCTCCGAAGTAATCCAATCCAGTTTCAGCATCACGTTCTTTGCCGGTAAATTTATAGTGATTGGAATCGCCGTTGACAAACTGCAGCTCCCCACCCCAGGGATAATAATCCGCCTCGTTTAAGATTTTTCCGGCAGCGTCGGTGATGACCGAAG
>DATMNZ010000228.1:0-2556 GCA_035568495.1 Saccharimonadales bacterium (SeqCode)
TGGGCCAACTGCCCTTCGGCCTGGTCAAGCGCCGCCTGGAACGGCCGAGGATCGATCTCAAACAGCAGTTGTCCCTTCCGGACGAATGCCCCTTCCTGATAAGCCTGCTTCATCAGGTAGCCGGTAACCTGCGCCCTTACGTCTGCGTTGGTCAGCCCATCCAGAGTCCCAATCCATTCCCCATAGATCGGAACGTCCTTCTGCTCCACCTGAACCACCTCTACATCCGGTGTCCCTCCCGGCTGGGCCCCGGCCACATGCTTCGGACGCACTGCCCCTATCACCAGTCCAACAACGACCAGGCCAACCGCTCCGCCTATCCAAAATTTATATTTTGAAAGCGTATTCATTTTGTCCCCCACCCACGCACACCGCGTCTTCCCCTGCTATGGCCACGGAGCGATGGAACGTCCGCATGCGGCACCAGTCCCCAAGTTCGGTGCCGCGCAGAGGGCTCCCGCCTGAAGGGAATCCTCCTTACCTACAAATCCTTTTTTAAGCGGCCATGCCAAGGGAAGATATCCTAATCCCCAGAAATGTTAAGGACAAGCATCCAGTCTGCCGAGCGCGGGTTTGATGCAGCAAAGGCCAGATTGGACATAAACTATTTTCGTTGCACGCCCGCGGCGTCGCCTTGCGATACGTCCACCTCAAGCCCGCACGCGAATCCCACGAACTGTTTCCTATTTCGCATCTTCGTTGCTTTCCTTTGCGGTTCCATCTGGGTAAGATTGAGCAAAGGGGAAAAGAGCGTAGCGTATCGGTACACAGTCTGAACGCGAAAATAACCTGGTTGAAACATTGCCGAAACTTAGGTCACGGGAAACTGTCAGCAGCCAGAGGTCAACTGTGAAAACGGTAACGAACGAACCTCTCTTAACCGAAACTTCCCTGTTCCGAGTCAGTCTCGCTCAAACGCCGGAGCATCTTATGGCCTGCCAGCGCCTGCGTTACTCCGTCTTCAATGAGGAGTTGGGCGAAGGCCTGTCCACCTCTGACCGCGAGCGCCTCGATATCGATCCCTTCGACAATTTCTGCGACCACTTGATGGTCACGGACCTCGAGTCCGGCAAGCTGGTCGGCACCTATCGCCTGCAAACCGGCGAAGTGGCCCACAGAAACCTCGGCTACTACGGCAATCAGGTCTTCGACTTTTCGGTTTATGAACCCTATCGCAAGGAAATGCTCGAACTTGGCCGCGCCTGCACGCACATCGATTTCCGCAACATCATGGTCCTGCACGCACTCTGGAAAGGCATCGCCGTCTATGCCACCCGCAACGAATCCCGCTACCTGATCGGCTGCAGTTCCATCACGTCCCAGGACGAAAACTACGGCATGGCCATGTACGACGCGCTGAAAGAAAAGTACCTGATCGACCCGCCTCTCCGCACCAATCCTCAGCCCGGGCAGGCTTGCCAATCCACCGGAGTTGCCGTGGAATCCACCCGGCCGCCGCGCCTCTTCCGCGCTTATCTGGAAATCTCCGGCCGCATCTGCGGTCCGCCCGCCATCGACCGCGAATTCAAAACCATCGACTTCCTCACCATCGTTGACCTCGCCAACCTGCCCGACCGCGTCCGCAGCCGCTTCTTCTAGAACCCTGTTGAACTCTGCTGGCTGCGTCTAATCTTGTAGGGGGGGCTTTACGCCGCCTTCGATCGCCGCGCAACCAATTACGCGCCAATCCCCCTTTTGCTTCCCGCCTGCGCATCTCATGTACTATGGAACCATGAGTGCCGACTTCAACCCTCTCGATTGGCAACTCCTCTATCGCTTCCCCGATCGCCTCCACAAAAAATCCAGTTGGACCGAACATGTCCCCTTTGCCATGGCGCTCATCGAGATGCTGCATCCCCGCACCCTGGTGGAACTCGGCACCCAGCACGGCGTCTCCTATTGCGCTTTTTGCCAGGTCGTCGCCGAACTCAAACTCCCCACCCACTGCTTCGCCGTGGACACCTGGCTCGGCGACCCTCACGCCAACTACTACAAGGAATCCGTCTATCTCGATTTGCACGCTTACCACCGCCGCTACGAATCGTTTTCCACTTTGCTTCGCATGACGTTTGACCAGGCCCTGCCGCACATCCCCGCGGCCTCCGTGGACCTGCTGCACATTGACGGTTTGCACTTCTACGACGCCGTGAAATCCGATTACGAAACCTGGCTCCCCAAGCTCAGCGACCGGGCGGTCGTCCTCTTCCACGACACCATGGAAACGCAACGAGGCTTTGGCGTTCACCAGCTCTGGCGCGAACTCTCCCCGAACTTTCCAAGCTTCAACTTCGAACATGGCCACGGCCTCGGCATCCTCGCCGTGGGGCCGCAGCAACCGCAGGCTTTCCTCGAGTTTCTTCACACCGCCAACGCCAAGCCCGCCGCAACCCGGGCGCTCTTCGCCTCCCTCGGCCGCCGCCTCATTCTCGAAACCGAAAAGCGCTGGCTCAGCCAGAAATACCCCGTCCAGCGCGTCCTAACCGTCCTGAAATCCAAATCTCTCCTGCGTTAATAAACTCTCCCGCGTAGCGGCCACCTTCAGGTGGTCCAGCAGCT
>DATMNZ010000229.1:0-56468 GCA_035568495.1 Saccharimonadales bacterium (SeqCode)
GGCCAATTTCAGCGAAACATGCGGCGCTTACCAGTCCAACATAGCCTGAGCCAATCATGGCTAGCCTCATTTTTGCTCCTCGGTGTGCGAATTCGGCAGAACAGCCCGGTCAGCCATTCTTATGTGCCCGTTGCACTGGCAACAGGTGTTCTCCAGGCGGGCCGCTGTGGAGTAAGCTCCTCGATCAGCCAGCGGTCCTGAAGCCGCTCAACCATGCGGGAAAGAGCAAGGATGAATCCGGTAGTCGTAAATGCATTCAGGTCTACCCAGAACGGCGCAACTGTACTCTTGCGATATACGGTGAAACGGGCGAGGCGGCGGCCATTGCTGGCCGCGAGGCATAGACTGAGACTCCAATTTGCCTCGGTTGACAACGGCGATTGGTCCCACGACAACTGAAGCTTGGTCCTGTCGATTTGCTTGAAGGGGGCACATTCAAGAGCAGCCGGCAAGTCGGATGAGAAATGCAGGTCGAAACCGTCAAACCCTATTGGCTGCAGGCAGTTCTGTAGCACTCTGCATGACTCACCGATGGTCTCGCAAGATTCCAGGGCTGCTGCGGTCCGGCGAATGCTTACATTATTGGCAATCACTTGCCGCAGGTTCAGGCTGCGGACGGCCACTTGCCCCAGTTCCAGGAATTCGTGGTAACGCAACTGCTGCACGCCAACCAGTACTCCGATGCCCAGTACCCCTAAGACGATTCCAATCGTCTGGCTGTCTGGGTTCAGCAGTAACAGGCTCAATAGACCAAAACAAGCGCTTACACCGTAAAGCATCAGCACTGCTTGTTTATGGGAGACACCACGGTTAATCAACTTGTGGTGAATATGCTCACGGTCAGCAACGAAGATCCGGTGTCCACTCAAGATCCGGCGAATCACGGCAATCGTAACATCAAGGATGGGAAGCCCCAGTGAAACGATGGGAATGGCGACGGCAACCATGGTTGGAGATTTTTGCGATCCGGCCAGCGCGATTGCGCTGAGAATGAACCCAATGAGAAGGCTTCCGCAGTCACCAAGAAAGATGGATGCTGGATTGAAGTTGTACCTGAGAACGCCAGCGATCGCGCCGGCCAGGGCCAATGTAAGAAATAAGATAGAGTTGTTGTGGCCCAGAATGGCGATGACGCAGATTACCAGCGTGGAAAAGAGCGCAGAGCCGGCGGCCAGGCCATCGAGTCCGTCAATCAGGTTGAAGGCATTGGTGATCCAAAGCACCCACACGATCGTCAGGGGCAATCCGATGATCCACCCAACAGTCGCTCCACCGGCCCCAATGGAGAGATGGGAAATTCCAAAGCCATTCACAAATAAAAGTGTGGCAGCCACGATCTGCACGGCGACCTTCGTATATGGGCCCAGGCCCCGGATATCGTCCACCAGGCCCAGCGCAAAGATAATGGTTGCAGGCCCCAATATCCCCAGTGCCAGGTGCGGAGAAACCATGTCTGTCATGCCGAAGTAGCTTGATAGCCTGGCTATCAGGGTCATCTCCCACAGTGTAAGAAAGATAGCAACTCCGCCCAGACGGGGCGTCGGTCGAGTGTGCAGATGGCGGCCCGAACCTGGCGGCGCTACCCAATTGCGCGCGATGGCGAGGTCCCGAATCCAGCGCGTTAAGGCCGCCGAACTTAGAAGCGCGATAATGAAAACGACCAACTGCAAACTTTGTTCCTGGTTGCCACAACAGACCAGAGCTCAGGCCTTCGGAGTTTGGCGGCCCGCTGAGATGAGCTTCGGGCTTCGATACATGTCATTTCGGAGAAGATATGGAGACGCTAAAGCAATGGATCTTGGGCTGTGGAAGATGCCAGCACACGGATTCAATGTACTAAGCTGCGGTAGATCTCAAGAACACCCTGCGCCATTTTTACGGCGGTGAATTCGGATTCCACCCGCCGGCGGCCAGCCTCCCCCATTTCTTCTCGCAATGACCGATTGTCCAGCAGCTTCTTGATTGCCTTTGCCAAGGCATGGGAATCCCGAGGCAGGACCGAGAGCCCGGTTACGCCATGCTGGTTGACCCATGAGACCCCGGTCGGCAGCGATGTTGAAACTACTGGTTTTCGGCACGCCATGGCTTCCAACTGGACCATCCCGAACATCTCGCTGTCGGCAACTGAAGGCAGCACGAAAATGTCGCATGCATGATAGTAAGCGGGAAGCGCTTCATCGGATATTTCACCTAAGAACCTGACTTTCTCGTGGACATTCCGTTGCATCGTTAGTTGCTTCAGCTCTCCCGCGAGGGGGCCGGATCCCACGATCCACAATTGCGCGTCAAGTTCGGGCATTGCATTAATCAAGTACTCGAGACCTTTGTAATAGACCAGCCGCCCGACGTACAGGATCGTCGGACGTCCACAGCGCAGTTCCTCCACTTTCTTCGAAAGGGGGGCAGTCAGATCAAATTTCGCCACGGAGATGCCGTATGGAACGATCCGGCACTTGCTTTGAAATCTGGAAACGAACGGGGACTTGCTGATGTGGTTTGGTGTTGGGACAACTATAAAAGAAGCCCGGGCGTAGAAAGCCTCCAAGAAGGGCGCATAAGCTCGCAGCAAGAACCTTTGTTTGACAATATCGCTATGGAAGTGGGCCACCAAGGGACGGTCCGTCGCCATCATCAAGTACGATACTTCCGCCACCGGATTGGGCATATGCAGATCCACAATATCGCCGGGAAGCTTCCGCAACCATGCCGCAAAGCTGGGTGTGATCGATGATGATCGCAGAGTTCCGTAACTGGCCACCCGGGTGATGGGGAACTCGCGTTGTTCATGGACTGTCCGGCATGAGGTGTTAGCAACCAGCAAGTGCAAATCCACCCGGTCCTTGAGCTCATGACACAGATTCTTGACTACGGTTTCCATACCACCGCAATACGGGTCGTAAAATTTGCCGACCTGGAGGATCTTCACATTTTCTCATGTTGCGCTCTGGTGTTCAGCCAGCACCTTTTCGTACACTTCGGCTGTTTGATCTGCGCATTTCGTCCATGTGAATCGTCTTGCCTGCATGAAGCCGGCCCTGCGTTGCTGCTGCAACCCGGCAGAACGCGTTTTGTTGGCTTCAACGATCTCAAGGGCCTGCCGGCCAAAAGCCTGAATGTCATCTACACCACAGTATCGGGCAGCCTCCCTGGCTACTTCTCTCACGGGTGGAATGTCGCTGGCGATCACCGGAAGGCCGCAGGCCATCGCCTCCAACACCGGCATTCCAAAGCCTTCCCGTTCCGAAGGGAACAGAAACAACGTAGATTTGCGATAGACCGCTGCCAATAATCTGTCAGTAAGAAATGGGAGCTCTAGAATATAGCGATCCACCCTCAACTGCTTGGCAAGTACTTGCTGGTCGTGGGTCAAAGGGCCGCCAACTCGCACCAGCACAGCCGTGGGAACAGCTTTCCTTATTTCTGCGAACACGCGCAGCAGCACAGAGATTCGTTTCCTGGGAATGGTGCTGCCTACATGAAGAATCTTAACTGCGTCCGGCCTCGGGCCCAGCAGTTGCTCGGCCGCGGCGTCGGCGGCCGGACTTGCCTCCGCGGAGAAGACCGGAGCAACGCCGTAGTGTGCAACGCTGACTCGATCGGGTCGCACCCATCCCCGCGCCAGTAACTCGTTGGCGGTTGCGGAGCTGTTACAGGTGATCCAGGCGGCGCGCTTCAAGCCGTCAAGAATGCGCATCGTGATACGCCGCAGAAGGCGCGAATGCAGGCCATGATCCGGCTGGGTCAAACAGCGAAAAGCTTCCAGATCGTGGCAGTAAACGACAGTTCGCTCTGGAGGCAGATGATGGATGAGATGGGCGTAACTATGGTCCACAATGTGAAACAAATCGAAATGTCTTTGCCACTGCGAGAGCCAGTGAGGATACTTCACATACCGGTTGAGCGCCCGCTCGGCATCATTGACGGCCTTGAGTGGCCCATGCACAAATTGCGTGAAGTGTCTCTGGTAGGAAGGGCGTAACCGCTCGGCCTGAAGTCTGGATGAGTAATCTTCCTGGAATCTCTGCAAAAGCATGTCAGCTACAAGGTTCATGCTCGGCCAATATTCTTGCAACAGGTCGCAAACGACACCAATACGGGGTACGTGCTTACCGGTCGCCGTGCCCAAAGCAGCGTGCTGTAGATCGATCACTTCGCTCATATGGCACTCTCCGTCCGGCGCCCGGCCAATGGCTTGCAAACGAACCATGCCTGGCTGCTGGCATAGCCTCGGGACCATCCTGCAGGTGAGAACTTGACCTGTTCGACAGCAAAGTGCTGCTCAATGAGGGGCTTGAGCGCCCGCCAATTGAATCCTTTGTGCCCGTGGAACTGCCCCGAGCGCAACCGGGTGTCAGTAAAATAGACAGGGCGCTCAATCGTAGTGTGGTCGTCTGCCATGAGCATTTTCAGAAATTCCCGCCACGTGTATTTTTCGAAGTATTTGTAATCTCCCAGGCTTCGCCAGGCGGCCGCTCGCCGCAGCAATTGCTTGGCGAGCAGCGTAGGCCCTATCTCCACGGGGACGCTGATGATCACGGCGCCGCCGGGACTGACCAAGCGCCTTAGATCGGACAAGACTTTGTTTGCGGTGTCGGGCAGGCAGTGCTCCAAAACTTCCATGCACATCACCAATGCGTACATTCCTGTTTGTTCTGCTCCAGCCACGTCATCCGTGGACACGAAAGAAAGATTCGAAATCCCCGAAAACCGGTGAGAACACTCGATGACCTGTTTCAAGTCTGGATCTGCGCCCACAGATCGCTCAAATAAATGGCTTACTAACGCCAGAAATGTCCCGTCGCCGAAACCATAGTCAAGCAACATTCCGCGGGCGCGTTGCCTGACCAGTTTGTAGCCGAACTGAAAGCGGCGCGTGTGACTCCAGGAAATGAAATGGCTCTTGCAAAGAATCTGGTTCTTTGCATAGCTTCCCCTGCTGATGAGTTCCCGATACTGTTCGTAATGCCCTAATGTTTTCACTTCTGCCTTCGGTGTATCTGTAGAGATTCCCTGAAAGAGAACCGGAAAGAGGACCGTTCAACTGCTCGTTTGGAAACGGTCATGCTTGCACTCTGAGTTCTTTTAAGACATGCTCGATAGCAAATCGGCTGCTGTATAGCGAGACAGATCGATGCAGCAATTCCGCCCTTTTATCGGGGCTACATAACAGCTCATCCACGGCCAGGACAAATGCGTCAGGAGAATGGTCCTGTGCCAGCGCCACGGCGCCGCTTTCACGCCACAGTGGTTCCGACAAGGCCCCTTGGTTGGTAACAATAGGAACCCCCAGGGCCAAGGCCGCCATACTGCTACTGCGCCGGGTGGTGATGCCGTCTGGGTAGGGTTGCAGCACAAGATCACAAGCCGACAGACGGGCATTCACTTCGCCTGCAGAGGTCCCGTCAAGGGCAACTACTTGGTCGCGTATTAGGGGTTCAAGCTTGACCAAATCCTCACGAAACTTCCGGCTACCCCGGCCCAGCAACAGTACCCGACGGTTCGGGTCCTTTGCCAGCAATCTTGGGATAACGCACTGCAGCATGTTGCGGCTGTGAGTTCCGTAGGTGCCAAAATGTCCGATAAGAATTTCCTCAGGCATTGCAGGACCTTTCCGCAATGGACGAACAACCCGTAGGTCGGTTTCTCCATTGACGTTGCTCGGAACAGGCAGCCACATAATCGGCTTATCGGCAGCAGCAAATGGCCGTAGGAAGCGCTCCCAGGCGGCGGTGCTGATGAAGATCCGCTCCGCTGATTGCACCGTGACGGCCGCCATCAGCCGCGTCACCAATCCAAGCACGATTTGACGAAAGGGCTGCGGCCAGTGCAATGGAAACACTACCTCATGGAACATCACCCACACGGGCGCGCGCCGGCGCGTCCAGAGCCAGAGGCAGAAAGGCAGATTCATCGCCTTCCAACCAAACGCGTGAGGCAGATACTGGACGAGAATACGATACGGCCGCGGCAGGGAATCTAGTTCAGCGCCCAGGCTCGCTAGGCCGGAGACTCCAAACCCGGCCCGAAGGCGATGCACAAAAACGCCGGGATCGTCCTGGGTCTCACCAGAGCCAACCGTCGTCCAGATGTGGACCCCGTCTCCAGCAGCGGCCAGCGCCCGTGCGACCATCCGTGTATAGTCGCTGACACCGCCGGGCTGCGGCGGGTACTCACCTGTGATGATGGCCCATCTCATGGGTGGCGCCGGCGCGATTTAATTTCGTCCACAGGAATCTCGATGTCGCCGTTGACAGGTGTAGTTCCCCAGCGGTTTGCTTCGGGCGGCAGCGAAGAATCAGGCAACCGCGGTTCCAGAAGCGGACAAGTATGGCCTATTGAGCAAGTAAATTCTTTCGCGCCAAAGCTTTCGCTGGTCATTTGTGAGTAATACACTCCATGCCACCCCAATATATGCTGCTGCAGCCGCCAGCATTGTCGAACCTAGTTCGATCCATCCGTGCGGAGAGTGCCAGCGCGCCAGGAACCAAAGGCCCAATCCATACGGAATAGCGAGCGCGATAGGGCGGGTCAGGGCTTCGAGGAGTCTTGGGGTGGAAATATCGAAGGTCTTGCGCAGCTCCAGCGGTAACAACCACAACGTAACTGCCACAAAACCAATAAATGTGCCAACCAACGGACCCACGGGCCCCCATTGCCGTGTAAGCAGCACGCTGGCTGCGAAGTTGAGCAAGGTCTGGACCATGAGCGGAAAGACGACCCTCCGGACCTGCCCCGTTCCCGTAAACATCCATATCCACAGGGACATTACACTCTGCAGGAAAGCGTCCAATACCGCGAAAAGCGTCATGATTTCGCCGCCGTAACGGGTCCCGCCTACCCACAGAGAAACAAATTGACGGTTGAACACGAAAATTGGCACGAGACCGGCAACACCCAGAATGCAAGTGAGATTGGTCAGCTCTATGACCCTGCGCCCAAACGTATTTCGTTCGCCTCGGGCGTGCAACTCCGCCAGGCCGGCCCAACTGGCATTTCCGATCCCTTGCAACTGGGCCTGCACCAGCATGGCAAGCCTCTGCGTCAGGATCAAAGGCACAACCGTCACTGGCCCGAGCATGGCAGCCACGACAATATTGTCGGTGAGCAGGCTAATGCGCCCGCACATATTCAAGGCATATGTTGGCGTGTTCAGCTTCCAAAGCTCTTGGTTGGCAGCGCGATCATATTGACGGTTGAGGGCGAGGCCCAACACTCCGGGATACCGCTTCAGTCCATCCCATGTTAGGGCTGCGTTGAAAACCAAGCCCCCCGCTACAATGCCCATGAACTGTCCAGTGATGCCGTAGCCTTTCCACGCCAGCCAAAGACAGAAAGTAGTGATCAGCAAAGATTGGACCAGCAGTAATAAGCTAATCCAGTAACTGCGCTGGCCGGCGTCTGTGGCGGCCCGAAAGGGCGAGGCCAAAGGAAGCCATAACAGGTTTGCCAGGCCGATCAAACAACCCAATCTCAAATCAGCAGCATATTGGGGCCTTACCGGGACCAGATGAGTAATAAATATGGTCAACATGAATCCTGCCAGTAGCATGGCTGAACCAATACCCAAATAAAGGCGAATTCCCGCGCCTAGCAGACCGCGGACCTTTTGTTGGTCTCTACTACCGATGGCGCGAGCTAACAACGGCATGAGGGATCCGGCCACGCCCAATTCCAGTAACCCGAAATAGCCGTACCAGTCCGATACCGCGCGAAATGCTCCGAAGCGTTCCTCTCCCAGCCATCGCAACAACAATGGTGTTGCGGCAAAACCGGCCAGCAAGGTCATTGCCGTGAGGAAAACGAATGTCAAATAATTCCTAGTGGCGAAGCGTGTTCTGCCCACAGGTGCTCCACGGGTGCTGTTTTTAGACAAATCGCGCTACATACTGTCCAGAGAGTCAAGGCACATGTACGATCTGGCCATCCACAGTCGGCAGACCATGCGCGCATTACTTACAAGGCATTCTGCTCATGAAATTCATATTGCCTGTGCGCGTCCAACGGAGGACCGATTTCAAGTCCCACCCCATGGCAATTTCAGGTGCAAGATCATTGATGTGAAAAATCACATTCGCCCTCTCGACATCGGCAAGGCTCCGCACATCGTGGCATTCAAGAGCAGATGGGCCGACCATCCATCCACGATATCCAAACTGAGACAGAAATTCCCACGTCTGTTCTGGAAGGTAGCCGGCGCGGAGGGCGAGCGGGCGGTTTATCTCCAGGAGGATAGTTGGCTTGTGTTGTCGCAGAAGCTCCGTCATTCCACGAAGAGCAAACAGCTCCGCTCCTTCAATGTCCATTTTGATCACGTCGATCCGCTGAATCCGGTGCTCAGCCGCATGTTCATCCAGGCTGATCGCGCTTGCTTTGACCACAGCGCCTGAGTCCGGCAACGTTATGGTGTAGGCCCCCGCATTATTTCCTGCGTCCTTCTGTGAAATTCCGAGGCTTACTTCGGTCCGTACCTGCCACAGAGCAGCACGAAAAAGCGAGACATTTGCAAGTTGATTTGCCAGGACGTTGTGTTCGAGATTTGCAAAGGTCGCAGGCACAGGCTCAAAGGAGTGAACATGCCCTCGCGGCCCCACGGCCGTCGACGCCAACAGGGTATATTGGCCCACGTTCGCGCCCGCATCGACCACGCACATTCCCGGTTTAACGAGCTGGGTGAAGAGATATGACTCAACCGGCTCGTATAGACCGAGAAAATAGATCTGGCGCTGGACCTCATCGCCTAGATCACAATACACTTGGCAGCCGTTGACCAGTTCTGCGGTCAACGGCCGAGAAGCCAGATGCTTGCCCCACCGTTCAACCGCCTGGTAATACCATCCAGGGGCCTTACCTGTACGGTTCCAGGTGCGCGCCAACATCCGTGCAGTTCTTTGCGCTAGGTTTGAGCCGGTGACAGACACGACTCACGCTCTCGCCGCCACTTCGCGGTAAACACGAAGTGTTTTTTCTGCCGTTGTCTTCCATGAAAATTCACGGACACGCGCTTGGGCCTTCTTTTGAAGGAAAACCCGGTTCTCTGGATAGCGAGTGAGGGCCCTAAGTAGCGTCACCAGCTCAAACGTCGTATCGAGCCCAAATGTCTGGCCTCCGGTCCCCAGAATTTCAGGCAAGCTGCTTGCGCGAGCAGCCAGCACGGCGCATCCCATGGCCATCGCCTCGCAAATCTGCATTCCGAACCCCTCATATTCGCTCGGATAGACGAAACAGAGCGCCTCCGCGTAAAGCGCCGGAAGGTCGCAGTCGGGGACCCACCCGAGCAAATGCACACGCGGCCCCACTCCGAGTGCATGGGCCTTCTGGGCGAGGATGGCGATCTGATCGCGCGTCCCGCCTGCCAGTACCAGATGAACATCGTGAAGCCCGGCATGAGCGAATGCCGCGAGTAGAAAGAGGATGTTCTTTCGCTGCTCCCATCCGCCTACATAGAATATGTAAGGACAGCCGATTTCATACTTGGCGCAAATTCGTTTACGGTCCGCCAGGCAAACAGGCCGCTCGAAGTTCGGATCTGCCGCTTCGTAAATCACCGAAATTCTGTGCGGCGGAATTCTTAGCTGCTGGATGAGGTCTTGGCGGGCGTGTTCACTGACCGTGATGATTTGCTCCGCCTTGGCGCGCGCAATCCACAGGAGTAAATTCATTTTGAGGGAGTTGAGGCGCAGCCTCTTGAGGGCCGGGATCCGCCGGCCATAATAAATCTGGTCAATGGCATCGTGCAGCGTGAGGACCCGGGGGCAAGGGCTCCTAAATGGCAGCCCGAAGTGAAACGGACAATGCAGTACATCCACTCCAGCAACGGCACATTCTTTAGGCAGCCAAATCTGCTCCCAATGGAAGTAATTCATGGGCGGCGAAACCCTAATCTCACAATTGTGGGGCGACAGCTTGGCCAAGTGGCTTTCATGAATTGCCTGATCGGAAAACAAAACCACTTCAACTTTAAGCGAAAGTAATTCGCGGACCAGGTTCACTGTGTACCGGTTCCAGCCGCGCAGCGCCGGCGCATACAGCAGCCGGGCATTGAACCCAACTCGCATCTTCGGCACGAGGCTGGTCCCGTTGCAGGCAGGCGAGAGTGCTTGAGGCAACGAGGCGCTCATACAGATTAGGCTATTCCGCTCTTTTCATAAGACAAATGCCGCAATGACTGTTGCGTATCTCGTAGAGGGTACTCATGCGCTTGCTTCAGCCAAATCACTCGCCGCCAGACTGGGCGGTGATGCCAGTTGGCGCCCGATCCTCATCATGCGGCGTTCCAGCAAGTAAT
Organism: Saccharimonadales bacterium (SeqCode); assembly: GCA_035568495.1. GTDB lineage: Bacteria > Acidobacteriota > Terriglobia > Terriglobales > Acidobacteriaceae > Angelobacter. Next base: position 10,286 of record DATMNZ010000229.1, read on the forward strand.
AACTGAGACTGGCGCATGTGAACGTCGCAACGATATTGAGTGGCAGCCGCTGCAAGTAGCCAACCGGTGAAGAAAGGATATCCGGGTCGGGAATCATGAACAATTGCTGCCATAGATACAAACTATAAGAAATGCGTCCGATCCAAAGCATCGGCCAGGATTCCAAGAGCCTTCCCAGTCGCCACCAGGGGTGCAGCAGCGTTCCGGCCAGCAGCAAAGGAAGAATGATCGACTGCCACATGAGCGAAAAATGCGGTTTCGCTGCTACGCACGCCACGTAAAGAGCGGCCAGGCTGGACCACACAACCGGTGAGATCCAACGACGGAGGCGTTCCCGCCAAAGAGGTTGATGGAGCAAAAGGGCCATCCAACAGCCCCAAAGTAGAGCGTCAAGGCGAATGTCTGTACGTAAGTAGAAACTAATGCCCGGCAGTTGATGGGAAATGAACCCGTGGCGAAATTCGAGAGCGCGCCAGAGAGCTACAGCCACGGCCATTGCCACCGCCAGGATGCAGCTGCGCTTCGAACCAAGGAAAAAGAGCAGGCCGGGCCAGAGCAAGTAAAAATGTTCCTCTACGGCAAGCGACCAGAAATGGGTCGTGCACCAACTACCGGCGATGTAGTTGCGAAAGAAAAACGCGCAACCAAGCAAATCTTGGCCATGCAGTGCAATCAGGCCCAGGCCGGAGATAAGCGCCACCGCCGCCAGATATAGAATATAGGGCGGCAGGATCCTGAAAGCGCGCCGAATGTAGAAGCTCTTCAAGCTAATTCGGCCCCACCTCTGTTCCTCCTCCAGCAGTCGTGTGCAAATGAGGAGACCGCTGATGGCGAAGAACACGTCTACTCCCAGTCCTCCATACTGGGTGAGAGCGTTAAGCATAAGATGTGGGTGTGACCCGCCTTCGGCGAAGACTGCTCTGCTGCCGTGGCCGATGATGACCCCAAAACAGGCAACCGCGCGCCATCCATCGAGAGTCGGGAGGTAATCCTGAGCGGAGGCCGCTGGTCCGGGGAAAGACTTACCCTCTCGCGCCATCTGCGGCTCTTCGGACGACTCAGGCCCGGAATCGGCATATCGCCCGTGGAGAAGCAACTGGGAGATCGCTTTTTGTTTCAGGATACTGGCCATTACAACATATTTTGGGCGTACTTACTCATATCGATTAGGCTACTTCGGTCATTGATAAAACCGGGACTAACAGACACCACACTACATTCCTGCGCAACTCGCAGATGATGCTTGTGTGCTTGCTTCAGTCAAATCGTCCGCCGCCAGATTGGGCGATAACGTCAATCGGCGACCGGTCCTGATCATGCGACGTTCCAGCAAATAATAACTGAGACTGGCGCAAGCAAACGCCGCCACAATGTTCAACGGTAGCCGCTGCAGGTGGCCAAGCGGCGAAGGAACGATGGCCGGACCGGGAACCAGGAACAACTGCTGCCATAGATACAAACCATAAGAAATGCGGCCGATCCAAAGCATCGGCCAGGACTCCAACAGCCTTCCCAGTCGCCACCCGGGGTGCAGCACTGTCCCAGCCAGCAGCAAAGGGATAATCATCGATTGCCACATCATCGAAAACCGCGGTTTCACTGCTACACACACCAAGTAAAGAACCGCTAGACCAAACCACACAGGCGGCGAGATCCAGCGGTTGAGCCGTTCCCGCCAAAGAGGCTGATGGAACACGAGAGCCATCCAGCAGCCCCAAAGTAGAGCGTCAAGGCGAATATCCGTACGTAAAAAGAAACTAGTGCCGGGCAATTGATGTGAAATGAATCCGTGACGAAATTCAACAGCGCGCCAGACCGCTACGGACACGGCCATTACCACTACCAGGATGCGGCTACGCTTCGAACCAAATAGAAAGAGCAGGCCTGGCCAGAGTAGGTAAAAATGCTCCTCCACGGCAAGCGACCAGAAATGAGTCGTGTACCAACTACCAACAATGTAATTGCGAAAGAAAAAAGCGCACCCAAGCAGGTCTTGGCCATGCAGCACAAACAGACCCAGACCTGAGATGATCGCCACAGAGGTGAGATATAGAGCATAGGGCGGCAGGATCCTGAAGGCGCGCCGAACGTAAAAGTCCTTCAAGCTAATGCGGCCCCGGCTCTGCTCCTCCTGCAACAGGCGTGTGCAAATAAGAAAGCCACTGATAGCGAAGAACAGATCTACACCCAGGGCGAAATAGCTGCTGAGGCCATATAGCCGTGCGTTAGGATGTGACCCGCCTGCGCCAACAATCGCTGCGACAGCATGACAAACGATAACACCACCAATGGCTACCGCACGCCATCCATCAAGTGTTGGAAGATAATCTGACACGAAAGGTTCTTCTCCGCGAGTGGATTTACTTTCCTGCGCCGTCGGCGGCCCCGCGCGAAGGCATCAAGGTCAGAATTGGGAACGCCGCTTTTGAGAAGACGGCTGGGAGTTTATATTTTGTTTTGAGAGAGAGGTCGTTGCCGCGAATTCTAGGCGCCCTGTTCCTCTGTCTTATTGGCGGCGACAGTTCTCGAAGGGACGGCTCCCAAGCGGGAAACGCGTGGGTTTGTGAAAAGCATCTCTGCGTAGACTGCCTCCAACGCATCGAGCGTACATCCGGGACTGCAATAGTTTTCCACGAGTTCCCGGGCGGCAGCGCATTGATGCTCGCGTGTTGCACTGTTCCGCAGCAGGCTGATTGTGCGCTCAATGAGTCCCAAGTCGTCTTCAGCGATGCCGGCGTGAACACCATCCCGCGCGGGAAGGCCCTCGACACCGGTACTGGTAGTCACTACCGGAGTACCCCAAGCAAACGCCTCCAGGACCTTGACTTTCATGCCGCTGGCCCATTGGGCCGGGTAGAGCAAGACATCGGTATTACGAAAATAGGGCAGAATTTCGGGCACATTTTCGATGATAGTCACACCGTTCAGTTGGTGTTCGAGGAGATCACGGCGCAACGAGAGTGCTTTGCGTCCGGCCAACTGCAGGCGCGCATCCGGACATGCCTCCTGGATAGCGGGCCACAGGCGGGTCACGAGACGCATGCCGGCCGCCCATGTGGGACGCCAGTCAAAAGAACCAATCAGCGAAACGACCGGCGGGTGCGGGCGCCGGGCCGGCGGCACAAACTCATAGAGAGACGTATCCATGCCTAATGGAACGGTATGGATTGTAGCGCTAGGGCTTATCTTATGTACGCACTCTGTGAGAAACGGAGTCAAGGTGCGGATTCTGGAAAAGCGCCGCAACAAGACCCGTTCCCCTTGCAGCGCCAGACGGCGCGCAACCCGTGCTCTTATCGGTCCGCCGCTGGCCATATCTATACCGTGTAGATTGAGGACACTCACGAGCGCTCGCTGGGTGTGCCCCAAACCTAACCACCCGCTCCACAGTTGTTCCAGATGCAAGATGTCAAAGTCTTTACTCAATTCGGCTTGGAGATCACGCCGCAACTCCGGAGAAAACATATAGGAGTAAGGCCGTCTCAGTGTCTCCCATTTTGCGGCCAAGCCTGCTCTTACGGGATGGGCATAGCATCGCAGGTCATAGGCGGGAGAGGGAAAGACCCTTTTTGCTTCTTCGATGTCGGAGGTCTTGCTGCAAGTTGCGAAGGCAGTCACGTAATGCCCCCGTTCAACCAGGCCTTTCACCAACACATAGAACCAGCGGGCAGCGGCATTGCCAAACGGCAACGGTGGCTCGACCATTGCGATAACGATCCGTCTAGACTGCATGCGCCGCGCAGTCCGTTGCCATAGATCTTGCCGGCTGTTTCCGGGCAAACTTCTTCTTGAGCCGCAAGAACGGCTTTTCAATCAATAGATAAGAGCTGAGTGCGGCTAAGGAACTTGCGAGCAGATCGAACGGAAAGGAATGCAAGATTCCCCAGGGGCGATCTCGCAGCCATAGGAATATCTGCTGCCACAAATACAAGGAGTAGGATATCTTGCCCAGAAACCGCAGTCCGGGATTCGTGAGCATCGTAAATCGGGTTCCGATGACTGCCCGATACAGGATCCAGACAGCGCCAAGCATTTGGAGTGTAATGTAAAGCGGCGGGCAAGCTGTATCGCCAATGTCTGTCCACACGATCAGCAGGAGCCAAATCACAGGCGCCGGGATAATTGTGAAGATCTTCGGGATTCGTGAAGGGCCGTGGATCATCCAGAGCGCCAGGCAGCAGCCGATCAGAATCGAATCAAAACGGAAATACGGACGCAGGTAGTAGATGCCCCCAGGGTAGTTGAACAGGCGCAGATGGATCGCCACGCCCCGCCAGATACACATGCCGGCCGTTGTTAGCGCGGCGATCCACAAGAGTTTCTCCCAGCGGACCAGTTTTGCGATCGGCGGCCAGATCGTGTAAAACTGCTCCTCCAGCGAGAGAGACCATAGATGCGCAAGTGCTTCGCTCCGGCCAAAGATATTTCGCAGATAAAGTGTGCAAGCGAGAAATTCATACGGCTGCACTTTTTCGATGTAACCGGTGAAGCTGAGGCAGGCAACTGTAACCAGGAAGACGAATAATGCGGGAATCAGGCGCAGAATCCTTCGAATATAGAAACGCGAGAGGTCCACATCTCCGCTTGAGTTCTTTTCCCGGCAGAGCAGAGTTGTGATCAGATAGCCGCTCAAAACGAAAAAGAGCAATACTCCCAGGCGTGCAAGATCTGCGAATTGATGAAGAGGCGAGAAACCGGGAATGGACTGGTAAGCGGCATGCCCAACCAGGACAAAGAAAATGGCCAGGCCGCGCAGTCCGTCGAGTTGCGGAACATGAAATTGAATGCCGGATACTGGTCCAGCGCTGTCGCCCAGTTCTTTTTGTGCGACGGCCCTGCGATATTCCGTTGTCTGGAAGATTGCCACGGACATAGGCTTGATTGACATACGCTTGATTAAGGTTTCCGGAATGCGATCAACACGATCTACTCATTACGCCATAATTTCGTTGCGTTCAGTTTTTCTCAAGGAAGGCATGGTGAACTCCACAAAATCCGACGCCATGTCTTTCCACGTGCGCTGGCGCAAAGTGGAGCCAAAGGCTTCACTGCGGCTGCGGTAAGCGGCCGTTTGGGCCCGCCACATTCGCAAGCGCTGGACCAAATCCGGTATCGATGGCGGATCGTTAAGAAGCAAATCTGAAAGGGCGGTGGGATAACGCTCGGCAACTCCGGCAGAGCGAGTCACCAAGACTGGGATTCCACAACATAAGGCTTCGTGGGCGCTGAGCCCGTAGGGCTCGTAGAAGGCAGGGTGAACAAGCACATCAGTGGCGTGAAGAATCTCTGCTATGTTCTTGGTAAAACCGGGCATGCGGATTCGCTTGCTCAATCCGAGCCGTTCAGCCTCGGACTGCCAGCGGGCCGCATCGGATCCTCCACCGACGGCAACCAGATCTACGTCCCAGGAAGCGTCAGAACATAGTTGCTGCCACGCGGCGAACAGAATATCGAACCCCTTTCTTCCATCGTATCCAAAGGAGCCGACGAAGCTGGCGGTCAGCACGTTGGCGGGCCACCCGAGCCGCGCCCGCGCCATGAGCTTTTCCGCGGGTGTGGCCGGGTGGAACACCCGAGTATCGGTGCCAAAATAGATCGTACGTACACGGCCAGGCGAAATGTCGAGGTTCTCAATCACCTTGACGCGCGTCTGTTCAGAATTTGCGACCATGACCCTGGCCATTCGGAGCGAACGGCTTTCGGCGCGCAGGTCAGCGCTGCGGCATGGCCACTGGCGGATATGGGCCAGCCACGACGACTGTTCAACCCGGCCCTCCCATGCCGCGTGGACTAGATGAATCCAGTTAATATCCGGCCATGCGCAATTGCCCCCGTTGACGATCGTAAATCCTCCTCGCGCCTGAATGGACCGGGCGGCGGCCCTACCGTGCCGCGCCAACAAGGGCGCGGCCAATGCGTAGCTGTTGAGCGGTTTGTGTACCCGGCTCCAAACGACATTGGGATGGCTGGCTAATGGCTCGGCGACATGGTAAGCAACCAGGTGGACTTGGACATCGGTCTCTTCCGCCAGATACCAAGCCAACTCGTAGTTGGCGCGGTCCATTCCGCCCCAAGTTGTGAAATCGCCGCTTACTAGAAGGACTGTCATGCTGCGGGACCGTAAGCGGCGCCATATAAGACCCCAGAAACAAACCAGTACTGCAGGCCCACTTGGGTCGTAAATGGCGTAAACCCGAATATTAACCCTAGAGTAGTCGCGCTCAGCGCCACAATCGCGGCGGCGGAAAAACGCAGGTCAGAAGAGCGGGCAAATCTGGCAATCTTGAGTTGGTCTTTGGTAGTGGAAACCAGGGCGATGAGATAGCATAATAATAAGATCAGGCCCCCATCCAGAATCCACGAAGTGGGCTGAATTTCGGCCCAAATGGGCGGAGACTCCACATTCGTCTCATCTCCGAAATAATAGCGAATCATCCCCCAGCGGCCCAGCCCTGCACCTAACGGATACTGGAATAAATAGGTGCTGAAGGCATAGTCCAAGGCTCCACCCCGGGCCGAGTAATAGACTGAAATCGGATCGTCTGTGAGCAGAGTAGAGAAACGTTCCGGTACGGCCTCACCTCCCAGTATCAGTGCAAGAGAAAATGATCCGATCGCCACGGAAGTACCTATCGCCAGGGCCAAAATCACCTTAAAACGTTGTCTCTGTATGGCGAGCACGGCTATATAAACCAAGAAGGAACCGGCTGCGACAAGGAGGCTGGTCCGGACGTGGCTCAATAGGATCGCAGCCACCCCAAGAACGGCGCTGAGCGCGCACAGGGCCTTGGTCAAAGGCTTGAAAGGGCCGAACATGAGAACCAGGCCAAGAGTAGCGGCAATGGCGGCTGGTCCGGCCACTCCACCCGGATTATCGGACAAGCCTGGCGGGCGCACGATGCGCCGTCCATCGGGGCCAACATACGTTAGACTCTTTTCGTGCGAAGCATCGCTTGTGATGACTGAAGACAGTTGGGAGGGCATCCAATGGCCGGGATCGTAGACCTGCAGAACTCCCACGCTGGAATTTAACGCCGAACAAGCCAGCAGTATGAGCAACAACCGTTGAACGCGCTTTGGGGTGTATTGAACGTGCGGCACCCAGAAAATCGGCGCCAGTACTGAGAGATAGAGCATGACCTGTGCTGTCCCGGCCACAAATGTGTTGGTGGAGGGATGAAAGACCATTAGAGCTAAATAGGCTATGCAAATGGTCAGATATCTTTCCGCGGGATGGCGTCTCCCTGGTTCTCGGCTCCTCCAATACCAGACAAGAGCGCCCAGGCTGACTGCAAAGGCAGAGATGCGAAGCAGTGTGCGTATGGGTTGTATGCCGGGCAAACACAGCAATGCCGGAAGCGCGGTCTGGCTGATCAGGAACCACTCTGGAAAACCCCAGACGCTCGCCCGCGTCTGCCAATCCCGCAGACGAATCCGGTCTGGCCGGGACACTTGGGGCCACGGTTTGGCGGCCAGGCATTGCCTATCACTGAGTGATGGAGGAACAAACATTGAATTCCAATCCCGGAGCGCTCCATAGCGTGTGCGGCCAGGCGTCTAGCCTGTCTCCTTGGTTAAAAGGCTTGAGAAAACGATCGGCATAAATCATCCGGCCGTATGCGGCTTCCTTGACGGCCCTGGGAGAGTGGTCGATGGACCAGCCGGTATAGGTTGCCTCCACAAGCCGCTGGATCGCATCCTCCACTTTTTTGCCGCGTTCTTCCAAAAGGGAAGGGTGAAGTTCAAGCAGGATGGCGGTATAGCGAGCTTGTTGAAGCCCAGCTTGCATTCCGGCAAGCACCAGGTCTTCCGCTCCCTCGACATCGATCTTGACCAAATCGACTTTGTCGAGACCGCATTCGTGGAGCAACGAATCGAGGGTCTCGGTCTGCGCCTGAAATCGGACTCCCGAGGTTGGGGCCGAATCAACCAGGCGTGTAACGCCAAAATTGCCGTCTTCTTCACTATAACCGGCGATGATACATGTGCCCTGGCGGTCCGCAGCGGCGACTTGCTTTACCGTGACATTGTCCAATGAGTTGCGGGAAATATTGCTTTGCAAGGCAGCGAACGTGCGAGGGTCTGGCTCCAGAGCGATGACACGGCCGGTCCTACCCACGATGTGAGAACCAAGCAATGAAAAGTAGCCCCAGTTGGCGCCAACATCCACAAACGTCATCCCCGGACGAAGCACCTTCTGTAGGATCAGCGTTTCTAACGGTTCGTATGAGCCCGTGAAGCACACCTCGCGTGAAATAGTGTCGCGAAGGTCACACATGAACAGGGAGCCGCCGAGTGCTGCCGGCATCCTCATAAAGAATGTGGGGGGCGGACGCCGGCACACCCAGTTCATCGCGCGATAGCGGCCCAACGGAAGGAGCGGGATGACGGTGGAAGCCAGCTCTACCCAGAGCGGCGCCCGGCCTATGTTTGCCATGGGCCTATCATTTCCGCCGGTTCCGCCAGTCTCTTTCCGATCAGCAGCAGATTATCGGAGCAAGACCTTGGAAATGACTTGACCAGCAATTGCGGGTAGTGCCGGCCGGTAAATACGATGCGGCCTTGCCGGCTATACTCGACCGCAACCTCCTGTAAGCCGCATTCTGCAGCCATTCGTCGAAGGTCGACTTCCAGCAGCGCCGTTAGATGCGCGGGATAGTGTACTTCTTGAAATGCGTTGAATTGGTGCTTGAAGGCCAACGTAAGCAGGCTCAGGAGGCTTAGTTGATTGGGGGTCGTGACCAGGAGCCAGCCTCCGCGCTTGGTCAGACGGAGCAACTCCCGGAAAAATGCCCGTGGGTTTTCCAGGTGCTCAATGGTTTCAACTGCGGCGACCACGTCGCCGATGCCACACGGCAAGGGCATCCGGTCACAATGAAGGTCGTGACGATGGAAGTCTATTCCCTGAGGTAGGTCCTCATAGCGCACGGCATCGACACCGATATACTCGTCAAAATGCCTTCCAAGATATTGCCAAAGCTGACCGCAGCCACAACCGATATCAAGAAAAGCTCCGCCTCTGACGCCGCGTGCCGATAGCGCACGGGCCACCATTTCGTAAATTGCAGGACTGCTGATGCCGAGACTCATCCGCGACCGCGTTTCCAGGTCAGGCATAGTGGCGATCAAAGGCAGCCTCGCTTTCCCGGCCAATGACGGAACTCAAGACGCGCTCAAAGGCTTTCATCTGTTGTTCTGGAGCGCAGAGGTCGTGGGCGCGTGCTGGCGCTTGTCTGGCCAGTATTTTGCGCAACCCCCGGTCAAGCAGCAATCTCCGCAAGGCGGCAGCGAGCGCTTCGGCATCACCGGCTCTAACCAAGATACCGCAAGAGTCGTCCACAATTTCGAGTGCGCCGCCCATGGCCGAAGTGATGACGGGCAACCCGGCGCCCAACGCCTCCACCAAGCTGATTCCGAAAGGCTCGGGACTGAGATTAGGCTGGCAAAAAATGTCAGAAGCAGCCAGCAACCTTGCTATATCCACCCGTTCACCGGCGAAGCGAACGCGGTCAGCAATCCCGAGCCTCAATGCCTTCTCCTTTAAGTCATCACAGTACCGCTCTTCCTGTGGACGCTGTGCGCCACCCACAATCCAGATGATCCAATCGTGATTTCTCCCCAGTCTGGCCGAGGCTTCCAGAAGGAGAGTATGCCCTTTCCATGTCTCCATGCGGCTTACCTGGATAATCACGATCGCATCCGCGGCGGTTTGCAACTCTACCCGGACCGCGGTTCGATGTTGAACGCCAAATAGGTTGGGCGCCATCACCGGGAAATATAGGACCTCACTCCGTATCCCTGGATACATCTTCACAAGGCCCTCCCGCGTATAACGGCTGTTGCAAATGACATAATCCGGGACCACGCGCTTCGCCCAGACTTCCAGCCAGTGTCGCCCTGCCACAGCGTCATGGAGATAGAAGACGTGCGGAATGCGCGCACGCTGCACTACAGATCCGAAAATTGCTTGCGGCCAGGCCGAATGGCATACCACCGCGTCGTAGTCCTCTAGCCGCAGCAGTTCTGCCAAGACGTTGCGGGCGCGCTTCACTGTCCATGGATATCTCGTTTGTACCCGGCCAAGCCAGTGGATCTTGGCGCTATGCGCTGCCAGTTCCTCGCTGAGCCGCCCGCCAAAGCAGAGGGCAAATTCCGATTCCATTCCCGGACACAGATAACCCAGCTTGGCCAGAGTGACAAGATAAGTCTCGATTCCTCCAAATAGGTTCCCGCTGTGAACATGTAGCGCGCGAATTTTTCTCATGCCGCCAGCTTCTTGTAAATCGGTATCAAGTCCGCGGCCAGACGTTGTCGATTGAAGTGAGAGCTGGCATGTTTGAGGGCCGCATCAGCCAGCTTGTGGCGGAGCGCCTCGTTCTCAGCCAACCTGGTGATGGCGGCCGCCAAAGAATAGGGATCGCCCGGAACGTGCGTTAATGCGTCCACTTCCGGCGTGACGATTTCCGCCGGCCCACCAGCCATGCTTGTGATGACCGCCCGGCGGCAGGCCATGGCCTCAACGATGACTCGCCCGAACGGTTCGGGCTCGGTGCTGGCGTGTACCACGATATCGAGCGAACGTATGGCGGCCGCAGTGTCGGAGACATGCCCGGTAAAACCGGTCCGCTTGGAAATTCCCAAACTCGCGGCCATCGAGTGCAGCTCTTCCAGGGAACGCTGTTTGCTGGCGGTCTGATAGATCCTTCCACCGACGATGTAGCCGCGAACGTTCAGCTTCGCGGGCAGGAGCGCCAGAGCGCGCAGGAATGTGTCATGTCCTTTCCAGAAAGCCATCGTAGCGATGAGTCCCACGCGGACGACAGGCACAGATTGCGGCAATCCTGATAGCGCGTCCAGGTCGAGAGCCGGTCCCACGGGACAGAATTGATTGAGATCGATCGCATTGTGTACCGTCTGAACGCCGACGCGGCTGCGGAGCGCCTTGCGAAAATCGTCCGCCACAGCGTCAGAGTTCGCTATGGCGAACATGCTACCGTTGGCAACATAGCTCAGGAGATGGGCGATGACCGGGCGCCCGCTTACAAAGTCACGCACGTGCCAAAGGACCGGCTTGACGCCGCGGGCCAGAGCGCCTAAAACGTGCATTTTGAATCCATTGGTATGCAATACGTCCGGAGCAAACGTCCTGATGACTCGCGCAAGATTCCGTTCATAACGCCAGGCCAGCGGGGCTGAGGAAACCAGTTTTGCGCAAAGTGGAAATGAGATCCGTGGCGCTGAGGCATCGCCGAGCTGAGCAATAGCGGGTGGAAATGGGGCCACATGCGTCTCTATCCCTAACTCCGTTGCCCGGGCGGCCAACGGGCCATCGTCACTGGCCACCAATCCCAGCTTCCACTCTCCGCGCTCCGCTTGCAGGCTTGCCATCACGTCCAGCAAACTAAGCTCGGCGCCGCCCAATTGGCCGCCAGGGTTTAGAAATAGGATTCTCATGATGCGAGCCGAAGCTTATGGCGCACGACATAGTCTCGCAGCACAACGAGAGCTAATATCTGGAGCGCGCTAATGGTTCGGTCTGCTTGCACAAAACGCATCCAAAGGCCGGATACGGCTTCCGGATTCACCCCAATCTCCCGCCAGACTTTCTGGTCGTGGACTGCATCCAGGGCCAGTTGTGCGAGAGCGCCGGAGGGAGGTTGGAGCCAACTTCGCCAGGGAAAAGTAAAACCCTGCTTGGGATGCTGCCACACGTGGGACGGTAGCCTTGGACCGACCGCATCCAGCAATAGCGGTTTAGGGCGGCCGTTCATGCGCTTCCATGAGCTAGGCGCGGCTAAGACTGCCTGTACCAATTCGTGGTCAAGAAACGGCAGCCGGCACTCAATAGGCGAAGCCATGCTGAACACATCGGCATCCCGCAGAAGCATGTGGCGCATGTAGATTTCGATTTCGAACATGCTGGTGGCAGTGAACGCGTCCAGGCCCTTCATCCGGCCATAGATATGTTGCAGCATGGCCACCGGCATGCCGTTGGCGGAATCGCTGCCGTCAGGCAGGCTTTGCAGCTCGCGGCGCTCCGCGGAGAGAAATAACTCACGGTGGAGTAGATACGTCTGCAGCAAATCTGCTGGGCGTTGCAGGAGTTCATGCAGCTTGACACTGGCACGGCCATAGCCACGCAACGCGGCTGCAACAGGACGTGTCCATCCGAACCATTGCCGCACGCGCAGCGCGCGGGGCACGTCATGGAAACTGGCGTACCCGCCAAAAAGCTCGTCACCACCCAAGCCGGAAAGGGCAACGGTCAATCCCAATTTACGCGCGGCGTGGCTCACAATGAACGTATTGGTTCCATCCACAGTAGGCTGATCTGTGGCTTCCAGCACCGATGGAAATGATCCCAACAGCTCTGTTCCACTCAATCGCACGGTGTTGTTTTCGCAGTGAAAAGCTGAAGCGGTCGCCGATGCGGCCCCGGTTTCGTCAAAGTTTTTAATATCGAAGCCAACCGTGATTGTGCGCATGGCGCTATCGCTTTGCTCACAAGCGATCGCCAGTAGAGCAGCCGAATCAATGCCTCCGCTCAGAAAAAGCCCCAGCGGCACATCGCTGACCAGGTGTTGGCGCACAGTACGGCGGGCAATGGATGAAATATCTTCCACGGCTTCATTGCGATTGCGATACCTGGACTGTTCCCCATGGTGCAGGTCCCAATATTTGCGGGTCTTCTGCACGCGGCCGGTCTCCAGGTCAAGCGTAAGGCACGCTCCCGGCTCTAAGATCTTTATCCCTGAAACTATGGCGTCGCCGCCCTGCACCGCACCCTGGGCAAAGTAGCTCTCCATGGCGGTCCGATTGATCCGTGGGGGTACAAACTCGGATCCAAGCGCCAAGAGTGCGCGTATCTCACTGGCAAACGCTAGCCCTCCGCGTGACAGTTCGCATATATAAAGTGGTTTGATGCCCATGCGATCACGGCATAGATAGGCGGCGCGGCGGTCGCCATCTATCAGGCAAAACGCGAACATGCCGTGCAAGCGGTGGATGCATTCTTCACCCCATGCGCGATAAGCGTTGAGTATGATCTCAGTATCAGAGCTGCCTCTAGAACGCCAGCCGAGCCCCGCCAGCTCCGGCTGTAAGTCCCGGAAATTGAAGATTTGACCGTTGAATACGACCCAATTGCGTTGCGATCCATCGGGTGGATGATCACTCATTGGCTGGTGGCCAGTGTCCGTCAGGTCAAGAATGGCAAGCCGGCTGTGGACCACGACGGCGGACGGATGGGGGACCTCGACACCCTCATCATCGCGCCCGCGATGCCGGAGTGCCTTCAGCATACACTGCCCTGCGGCCCGCAAGTCCGTGTGAACTCCGATTAGTCCTGCAATTCCGCACATAGGGGGATCAACAATCGGGAAGCAGACAACAGAACGTCAGTCATGGCCCTCGAGCGCCGGCCGCATCCCGTGGCCATCCCGCGAAGCGGGCCGGACGGCGCCAGATACTCTGGGGCGGGAGATTTGTGCGCAAGCAATCGCAATAGCAGTCAGGGAAGCGAATCGCCGGGGGAAAGGCCAGTCTTCAATCGAGCGATATGATGTCTGCCGGGTCAATTTCAACAGCGATGGAACGCATAATCGCATCGACCGACAGTACGACCCTATAGCTGTTCACCTTGCGAATTAAAATGCCTTCCATATTGGAAAGCGGGCCAGAACGAATCCGTACCTTGCGGCCTATTTTTAAATATGCACAAGGCTCTGCATCCAGCCGGTGAAGGCCCTCGCGCAGGGATTCAATTTCAGCGTCGAGCAGGGGTTCGGGGGCGCCACGCGCGCCGACGAGCCGGACAACGCTGCTAATCTGGAGCACCTTGAGATACCCGGCTGCGGGAATGTGGACGAAAATATAACCGGGAAAGAGTGGCAGATCCAGCTCTTTTCGCCTGTCTTTCCAGCGATGTACCGCCTTGTAGAGCGGTAGAAATGATTCAACATTCCGTAAGAATAATTGCCGATACACGCACTTCTCATGGCGTGGACAAGTTTGAACTACATACCAGCGCGTGTCGAGATGAGAAGACATCGGGTCACACTCTTCAGGAGCTGCTGTTGAATATATGGGCATACTCATAACTCTAGACAAAGCTTCGCCATCGTCACTTACAGGCTTAAGTAAATGCTCCTGCAATGTAAATTTAGATATGGCGCGTTTGGAGACCCAGAAGATTTCTAATAAGGCCGATGACAATGGCGCTTACTGTTCTTGGCATGCGACGCTTGGTCTTAGTGGGCCGCATCTCGGCCTCAATTAACAACTTTTGAGATTGCCGGATTGCGGATGCGCGTGAAGAGTTTTTGCTAGAAAGCATTGTCACACGCAAGCGTGTTGCCGCACAGCTGGTTTGCAACAGTAAACGATGACCCATAGATTCCAGAACCACCTGGGGTGCAACGTGATGATGACAAACATAATGCACAAGAATTTTATATGAGTCAAGATATATTTACTTCTTAATTTACTATAATAATAGATAGCATCGCTACAGTGTCTATGGGTACATAGCATTAGAAATATTAAATATAGAACAAGATAAAATGGCCGGTCTCTTATAGAGTTCTTAACGGCCATCGCACCGCATAGATCAATCGGAAAGGCTGAGAGCAAAGAGTCATATTTTTATATTTACATTCTAGTGATATCTTGTAATGATTGGCATGGCAAGAGTGGATGCTAGTCCGTGCGGCCCAGGCCATGTTGCATAACAGAGCGAAAGTGAGCGTAGCTGGATATGCGAAAGATTGTTTCTCAATTCCTACTATTGACAACAATTTGTCTCAATGCCTGCGCCCAGAAGAATGAAATAGCCGGGGTGGCTGGAGTCAAAGTCACGCCCACTGTGGGGAATAGCATCTCCCTAGGCGGCACTACCCAGGTGCGGAGGGTGTTTGCGTTCGAAGCCAACTATGCGCGCGAGCTGAAGCGCCTGCGGTTATTCACGCTCCAATTGGAGCTTCCGTTCGTCGCCACGCCGACCGCGAAGATCGCGTCATCAAATTTCCTGGTAGCTTCGCGCTATAGCTCTTTATATCTGACTCCGTCGTTTCGTCTGATGCTTACTCCTGGTTCCGGGGTCACTCCGTGGCTCTCGCTCGGCGGGGGCATCGTCCGCTACACTCCCGGCAACCGGAACCAATTTGGAGGTCCTAGTAACCTGACCAGCGTTCTCAAAGGGGCCATCCAGGGCGGGGCGGGAATTGATTTCAAAGCGCCCTTTTTCCCGATCTCGTTCCGCGCCGAGGCCCGTGAGTTTTACTCGGGGTCACCGCTGGGCCTGAAAGGCGTCAATCTGCGCAACAACATCATGATTGGTGGAGGCGCGGTTTTGCGGTTCTGATGAACATTATTCAAGTGGTCGATTCACAAAATGCCCAAAGTCCCTGGCGCGCCGCAGGTCTGGCTGATGGACCGGGGGCCAGGGCTGAAGTGGTAAATCTGTGGATCAAGCGCCGGCCGCGTAGTCAACGAATTGCGGCGCAGTCAAAAAGTAAGCACCAGCGGCTCTCGGGGAACTTGCAACAGCATCGCCAGTGCGGCGGCGATGATCTTGTGCTGGAGTTCCGGCTGGCCCGGTTCTCCCAGCGGGTACCCAAAATCAAAAGGGACCACGAGTGTGCGCGGCGGTTTTACTTTTTCGGTCACTTCCCGCAGCAGCGACAGGCACACGGTAGGAATGCCGGTTTTTTCGATGATGCCGGCGATCAGCCCCACGGACTGATTGCACATCGGTCAGGCCGGCACAAGCAAAACTCCATCTACTTTGTCCTGGCGCAGCCGGTCAGCGACGGACGGCGCTGTCTCGGAGATTAATCGTCCCGGTGCGGTGATCGAACCCATGAAGCTGAAATGCCGGTGGTTGAGTGTGCCGATGGTCCCGTGAGCGGCCAGTTCGCGAAAGCGGTCGAGCGGGAAGACCAGGTTGCGGTCCCGCAAGGCTCCGGTCTGGTCGAAAGCCTGGCTGCGGTGGGCGATTCTGAGCGCGTTCACTTCCACATCGCCGGGCAGTTCGCGAAACGAGCAGTCCCCTCCGCGAACAGCGTGGTTGAAGGCCGGCTGCTCAGGCAGGTGTAGGGCTGCGCTGGTGATCAGCGCCAGTCTGCACTCGGCCAGGGGTTTTCCCAAGCGGGCGACTGGATGCCCATCCACGGTGCGGTACCGGTAGACCCTCATGAACAAACGGTAGGTGAGATTCAGGTCGTCGATGCTCGCCATTTCTACCTCAGCGTTGGGCTGGCTTCAGTGTAACGAAAATCCATTCATCAAAACGAGCTCCAGTCGGCCTGCACAGGCTTGTCGGATTGATGGGAATCAGTATTCAGCGCACGGGAATCGAATATTTCCAGATTCTCCTGCGACTCCAAGGGTATGGTTCGTGTAACCGGTCCGCTCGATGTGTGGGTGAAGTAACGGGTGGATGAAGAGAAGAAGCAGAGAAGAAGAGAAGAAGAAGAGGATGACCAGCTTGCGTCACACGATGGACGTGATATTATTCGGATCACATCCTTCCGTACTGGAGGCCCGGCTCGTTGTGGCGCCTTATACAGTACGAACCGCTCGGCAAGAAAAAATGAACAAGGAAGAATGAAAGGGTTGCTGCCGGCCCGCAGCAATGCTTTGGCGAAGCTCCGTCAATCCGGTCCGATTCCCGGTGGTCCGCGAGCTTTGCCTGCATGGAACGAAAATTCAAAAAAGTTATCGCTGGCCTGAAAGATTCTGCGGGTTGGCGAATCATATCAGCAGTAAGCCCAGAAAAAATGTGATCGCCTGTCTGCGGTTCAGCCCCCCGGCTCCGTAGTGGGGGAGAAGCTTAGGTTCGAAAAAGACCGGTTATGGGGCCGGAAAGACCGCCAGGCCCACACGCTTCAACCGCAAGAACGCAGTGCATACAACACGAGGAGTGACTATGTTTAACAGGCGCGATGTCCTGAAGATTGGCGCAGCCGCTGCAGGCACAGGTTTGGCGTCCAAGCTGGCGCAGGCGCAAGCACCGCAAAGTGGTTTAGTTTTCCCCCAGACCCTTCAGCCGAGTTTTGTCGCCAACCCGAGTCCGCCGGCGACGCCTTTCGTAGCACCGCTCAACATAATCCCTGTAGCAAGGCCAGTGCGCGCATCGTCCTTGGTTCCAGCGCCCGACCCTCTGGCTCACCAGCGCTATGACGATTTTCCGCCGCAGAAGTTTTATGTGCAGCGTATCGGCGAGTTCCGCTGGCAATACCACCCGCAGCCTCCCTACAACCAGGGATCCTGGTCATGGGGTTTCAACGGCGGCACGCCGGGAGAGACCTTCCATGTGAAGTACGGCGAACCAGTACTTGTCCGGCGTTTCAATGATCTGCCGCCGGTCGGGACCGGCAACGTGAATTTTGCGCTGCCATCCGTCACCATCCACACCCACAACGGACATCACGCGTCTGAAAGCGACGGCATTCCGCAGGATTTCTTTGATCCCGGTCAGTTCTGGGACTATCACTACGGAAATTTTCCGGCTGGCAATGATCCCCGGGAAATCATGAGCTCCCTGTGGTACCACGATCATCGCGAAGATTTTACCGCTCCCAATGTTTACGCCGGGTTGACGGGATTCTATCTTTGTTTTGACGACCTTGATAGCAACAACGAAAACGATCACAATCCTGACGCGTTCCGGCTGCCCAGCGGTAGATACGACGTGCCCCTGATGTTGCATGACGTGATGTTTGATCAGAACGGGCAGGCGGTGTGGGACTTCTCCAGCCCCTCGCCAAATTCCGGGCGCCGGCCTTCCGCGAATTACACCACGTTCGGAATGGTAGGTGACCGGTACACAGTCAATCGCACCATCCAGCCGTTCTTCCAGGTGGAGCGCCGCAAGTACCGTTTCCGCATCCAGAATGGCGGCCCGTCTCGCCTCTACAACCTGTCTCTTCAGTCTGACAGCACCAAGCCGTCAGCCAGTCAAGGTGCGAACTTCGTGGTGCTGACCAACGACGGCAATATGTATGAGTCGCCCAGGATTCAGGACAGCGTCGAAATCTGGGTTGCGCAAAGACAGGACGTAATCATTGATTTCTCTCTCTTCGCGCCGGGCGATCACGTCTATCTCGTGAACCGCCTCGCCATGAAAGAGGATGGCTCCGGCCCCAACGGCAGAGATCTTGATCCGGGCGACAAGATCATGCGCTTTGATGTGGTGGAACTGCAAGGGGTGGACAACAGCCGCATCCCTGAAGAGCTTCGCACCATGCCTCCCGTGAATTTGAGCGAAGTGCGCCGCGAGCGGCTCTTCGTTTTCGACTACACCAACGGTCTGTTCACGGTGAATGGAAACCTCTTCGATCCCAACCGCGTGGATGCGGCCATTGAGCAAGGTACTGCTGAAATCTGGACCTTCCGCAACGCCGGCAATGCGTGGGTACACCCGGTGCATACTCACTTTGAGGAATTTCACATCCTGGAAGTGAACGGGCGGCCAGTGAAGCGCGGGGACCCGCTGTTCGTTCGGAAGGACGTGGTATCACTGGGGCCCAACACGGAAGTGAAGTTCTTTGGCCGCTGGCGCGACTTCCTGGGCAAGCACGTCATGCACTGCCACAACGTGGTCCATGAAGACCACGCCATGATGATTCGCTGGGACATCGTTCCGCCTGGGCAGGGCGATAATCCGGGCGACAATAGTTCACTCATTCGACTGGTCACACCGAGCTGAGGAGGAGATCATGAAAGAACGGCGCAAGTTTTTGCAGCTACTACCCCTGGCGGCGCTCGGAGCCAGCGCTATGGGTTGGGTCAAAGGAGTGACCCAGCCCCGGCCGGGCAACGCACATGACCCCCGCAAGCAGCGTTCGGTTCCCGACGTTGCCGGGGTCGCTCATACCGGGCAGAAATTTTTGTTCTATCGCGACTTGGTCAAGGACAAAGTTGTGACCATCAACTTCATGTCGATTCGTGACGAAACCCACTATCCGGTCACCTCCCGGATGGAGGAGATCGCCCGCCGGCTTGGGGACAAGCTCGGCCGCGAAGTGTTCATGATCTCCGTCACCCGCAGTCCCGAGCACGATACCCGCGAGCGCCTCGCGGCGTTCGCCGCAGAGCACCGCATCCCCCAAGGGTGGCTCTTCGTGAACTGTTCGGCTGAGGGTGTGAACGCCCTGCATTCCCGCATCTATCACCCGCATCATTTGCATGGAGGCGACATGGTAACGCGATCGGCCGCTTTACACGAGGGCGCATCCCGTTCCACTGACACGGTGTTCTACGGAAATGGAGGGGTTGGCCTCTGGTCCAACTTCGCCGTCGAGCTGCACCCCGAAGAGGCGGTCAGGCATATCCGTTGGGTCATGCCCGGCGCAACGCCTTCGGGAGAGCCCCGGCGGGCAGGACCGCGGCGTTTGAACAGTTCCGGCCTGCCTTCTGACAACCGTATTGCATAACAACTGAGGCTGATTCGGCCTTTCGGCGCGCTCCCTGGGGCCGAACGGCGACAAGCTGAGAAAAGAAAAGGAAAAGAATATGCTACGTGCATTTCTTGGAAGATTTCGCGCCGGTCTGCTGCCGGTCATCATCTTGTCCGGAGCGTTGCTTGCATCGGCGCAACAATGTGCGCCCACGCAGCCGCTTCCGGCCCCTGGTTCATGGTCAGTGACTCTCTCCCCGGATGGCACGACCACCACCATTAACACCGCACCCTCATTTTTTCCGCCCGGCGACTCTTCCGGGCCTAACCCGACGAATCTGCTGCCCACCATCTACTTGAATGCCTGCGATTCGAAAGGGCGCCCGATTCCAAATACCCTTTCGTCTTCGCCGGAACATCCCTATAACCTGCATCCTGACCCGGTGGTAACGCCGCTGGCGGATAGAACCTCGCCCACCGATGACCTCGCTGCCATTATCGCGGGTCTCCGTAAACCGGACCACGATTCGGATCGCAATTCTGACCAAGAGCACAAGGTTGATATAGATCAGGTCCAATTTGCCATTGATATCCTGGAGGGCAATCCGGTCAACCGTGCCTATAGTGGATTTCCCTTGCTGCACTACAAGGGACCGAACAAGACCAAAATGGTCACGCCGATCCTGCAAAACGGCGTAGTGGTCGGTGGAACTCTCACCATCCATCAGGTCTGGTATGACACCCATATCGAATCTGACACAGCTTATGTTGATCCAACGGTCGTCAATGACGTTCCTTGGACGATCCACTATGTGGTGGACGTACTCAATCGCGGCTATGACGATTTCGCCGGATACATCATGTACTTCGATGATCCCAAGAATTTCACGCCGCCCAAACTTCTTCCCAACGTTGGCATGGACAATACCTTTTTCCCCATGGCCGACGGCCATCGCTATGAGTACGATATCAAGATGGCCCCGGCCCGCTTCTGGAACCTGTCCTACCACTGGGGCTGGCGCAAGCATCCGCCGCGCGTGCAGGTTACGGAGAACGTAAATATCAAAATTGGCGGCCGGCCCAGGAACGCCATTGAATTTGACGCCTTCTGTCCTAACAACCGGCAAGCGAATTTCACTTGCCCGGCTTTGGAGAGCAATCCCGCTGTGAAGCTGGCGGCGATCAACATGATCGGGGATATCGCTCCGGCCAAGCGTATGTGGAACGATTTCCAGGCAATCAAAGTAGGCGCGAAGGGCAGAGACCTTAAAGACATTGCTGATGACCTGGACTCGGCCTTCGATGACTGGCAGCACCGCACCCGGCTGCCCGCAGGCGTGCCGGAAGACCCTAACGCCGACGAAACTCTCCTGTTTGTCAATGACACCATGTATGGCCACATCAAGGGCTTTACCCGTGACATGCAGATGGAAATGTTCAAATACAAGAAACGCGGCGATCAGGTCAAAGTGAACCTCCTGAACGGCGACTACTTTCCCCATGCCTACATGCTGGTCGATTTTGGCGGCATGCGCGGCTGGGAGAACACTTTCCACAACACGCTGCCCATCGGCGGCCAGGGGCCTCTGTTCACCTTTGGCCGAAACCACTGGTGGATCAATACAACCACTGGGCCGATTCCGGTCCCGATCGCCAAGCGCCCAGCCAGCAACCCCGGCCCTGTGGTTTCCATTGAAAGTCTCCAGGACAACAACGATCCCGATACTCCGGACTGGCACAGAATTTGGGACCGCAAGCCGGCGGCGCTGACCACGCTTCAGGGAAACCTTGGGCAACACACCGTGATCGTCAACTTTAACTATGATCCACCGGCAAGGTTGCGGATGTACCAGTTCGATGGCTTCCACCACGACGTGGGAATCTGGTCTCCACACTAAATCAGGACTTGAAGGAAACCAAGGATGACAGTTAAACCTGTGGCCGTCGTAACCGCCCTTGCAGTCGGGGCGCTTGCGGCGGCCTTTCCCCCGCAAGCTCGTCCCTCCCGTACGGGCGGGACCGTGCGGCCGGCGGTTCACGTCCTGCTACCCGGACAAAACCACATTGCGGCTGCAGCCGGCGCAGGCAATGCGGAAGCAAAAAACTACACCGCCACCCAGGCAAGCTATTCTCCGCCGGATGTGACTCTGATTGATCGGAGCGGTAAGCCGGTGCAGTTGGCTGCGCTTCTTCACCAACCGCGGCCGGTATTGCTGGAATTTGTATTCACCAGTTGCACGACCATCTGCCCGATTTTGAGCGCCACCTTCTCGCAAGGCCAGAAAGATGTCGCCCAGATCAGCCCGGACTACTTGATGATTTCGATCTCGATAGACCCGGAATATGACACGCCAGCGCGTCTTGATGCCTATGCCCGGCGTTATCATCCTGGTGAGAACTGGCTCTTCCTCACGGGAAAGAAAAAAGATGTCTTTCAGGTCCTGAAGGCCTTTGGCGCGCTCTATCAGAGCGACAACAAGATGTACCACCGGCCCTATACGTTTCTGCGGGCGCGATCAGGGCCCGCCTGGCGGCGGCTGGAGGGGCATCCTAGCTCCAATGATCTGCTCGATGAATATCGTGGCATCATCAGCGCTTCTGGCAGCGCTGGAAAGTAGACGTTTCTGAAGCAGATATAAGATGGGAGTAGACTTTCCCAAGGGGGCGGCAAGAATGCGTGGATACGGACTGCGGCGCTTACTGAAATGCGATACGCAATTCAGGGTTTCCGCGATCATGATTCTTTTTGCGTTCGCCTTCGGCCCACAGGTCGCAGTTGCCCAGGAAGGCGCGCCAGCAGGAATCGAGCGAGGCCGGCAACTTTACCGGCAAGGGTTGACGGCTTCCGGTGATGCCTTCGGATGCACCACCGGGAACGGGATTGCATTGTCCGGAGCGCAGATCAGTTGCGTGAATTGTCATCGTCCCAGCGGCTTCGGATCCAGCGAGGGTGGCAAATACGTTCCCCCCATCACCGGCCCCCTCCTGTTTGCTCCGCGCGAACTCAACCGCAACAGAATTTTCTACAAGATGTTCAAGGAGGCCCAGCCGGCACAGTTTGCTGCACGCCTTCGCGAGCCGAAAATGCGCCCCGCATACACCCCGGCCACCCTGTCCCGTGCCATCCGCGAAGGCATGGATTCGTCCGGCCAAAAGCTCGAATCGGAAATGCCGCGTTGTGATCTGCAAAGCTCTGACATGGAGAATCTGGTTGCCTACCTGAAGACTCTCTCGGTGGCTTACGATCCCGGTGTTGATTCCGAGACCGTCCACCTGGCCACCGTGGTAAGTGATGGCGCCGACCCCAGGCGGCGCGAAGCGGTGCTGCAGACGGTCCACGCCTTTTTCGATTGGATGAACACCAGAGCTGAGGGCCATCGCAGCCGGCCCAACTTTTCCCCCAACTATCATTCTGATTTCAAGAACTCGTTTCAACGCTGGCAATTGCACGTCTGGGATCTCCATGGGCCAGCCTCAACCTGGAACGAACAGATCGAGGCTGAATATCGCCGCCAGCCGGTTTTTGCGGTCGTCAGCGGGCTGGTGGGCGGACCGTGGGACCCCGTTGCCCGGTTCTGTGACGCGAAGCACCTCCCCTGTGTTTTTCCGAACACTGAGCTCCCGCGCACCTCACAGTCTGGCCCCGGCTACTCGCTTTACTTCTCACGCGGCCTGGAACTGGAAGCGGAGGCATTGGCCGGTTTCCTCGCGGCCAATCCAAATCAGCCTGGCTTGATTGTCCAGATTCACACCCGTGATGCTGATGGACTTGTACCGGCAGAGGCTTTTGCCCGCGCGGCCAAGGCGCAGATTCCCGGCGCCCAGCTCAGAGACCTGTCGGTTTCTGGTGAACAGGAGTTGTGTCGCGAGGTGCGGCGTGTGACCACCAGCGAGCACCCGCCAGATGTTCTGGTGCTCTGGCCAGGCAAGTATTCGGCGCCCGTACTCGCTGCATTAAGCGAAGCCGCGCCCTCCGTAAAGAGCGGAAAACTGAAGATCGTCACATTGCCGGCCGGCGCGCTGGAGGTTGCCCAGTTGCACAAGCCCCTGGTACTGCCCGCGGATCTGCTGTTCACCTATCCATACGAACTTCCCACGGTCTACTATCCGCGGGTGTTCTTGGTTCGCCAGTGGATGCACTCCAGAAAAGTGGACATCGTATATCCAAGGCTGCAATTCCAGACTTACTATGCGCTCACCATGCTCCAGTTCGGGCTGGACCAGATCTTGGACGATTTTTTTCGCGACTATCTTGTCGAAGTTATCGAGCATGAGGCTGAAAGCCACCTCGATAACGGCACCCATCCGTCGCTCGCCCTCGGGCCAGGCCAGCGCTTTGCCTCGAAAGGGGCCTATATCGTAAAGCTTGATGCCGCTGCGCAAGACGGGTTCCGCGCCGTGAGCGGCTGGATTGTACCGTGACCCGAAGTAACGATAGGTTGCAAAAAATCGGTCTTCCAATCGGGCCGGAATCCGGGTAAAATCTGTTTAAGTCGCTCAACTGGCGCTCTTTTCCCCCACCGTCGCGCCAGAATGTTCGCCCACAATTCTGGTATTGATTCAGGAAGGTAACTGAATGGAAGCGCAAGACGCTCTGGGCCGCTCCTCGTCGAGCGAGGCCCAACTCATCAGTAGCTGCCGCGCGGGGGATCGGGACAAATTTGCTGCGCTGATCGGCCCTTACATTAAGGGCATCCGGCTGGTTGCCTACTCCATCCTGCGCAACCCCCAGGATACGGAAGAAGTATCGCAGGAAGCAATCCTGAAGGCCTTTATTCATCTCAGCCAGCTTCGCGAAGGCGAAAGTTTCAAGGCATGGTTGCTGCAGATTGCCGCGAACGAAGCGAAAATGCGTCTGCGTAAAGATCGCCGGCACCTGTACGAATCGCTGGAGCAGGAATTCGCGGACAAGCCGGTGCAGCCGCGCCAGTTCGTTGATTGGCGCAATGTACCCTCGGCCGATTTGGAGCGCAAGGAGTTGCGCGCTGCGCTGATGGCTGCGCTGAACTGCCTCGAAGACGGCTATCGCGAAGTATTTGTGCTGCGAGACATCCAGGAGTTGTGCGCCGCCAAGGCCGGGGAAATTCTAGGTATCAGCGAAGGCGCGGTCAACACCCGGCTGCATCGGGCGCGCATGCAGATGCGCGAACAGTTGATCCCGCTCTTCAGCGCTCCGGGAAAACTCTCGATGGCCATGCCGTTTAAGATGATGTTGCTGATGGGCAAGACCATCATGAAACAGACTGTCAGTTGCAAGCATGTGACCAGCCAGATATCGAACTATATTGATGGCCACCTCAGCCGCGAGATGAAACGGCAGATTGAAAAACACTTGGCGCTGTGCGACCGGTGCTCCGTGCTGGTGGATACCATGCGCAAGCTTCTCTATATCGCCGGCAATGAAAAAGTCTTTGAGCTGCCTTTTGCGTGCAAGGTGAACTGGGATGAGATCATGAAAGGCGAAAAGGTCTGGAGTGCCTGGAGTCCGGATTGACTTGCCTAAGATATTGGTGGACTTGGTCGGGATTGGCATGAGAGAGATCGTTTCATGACGGTCGAGGAGGTAGCGGAGCGGCTGAATGCGATGAAAGATTGGGTGTGGGAGCACGCGTCTCGCAAAACCCCATTCTTACCCGTCATTCGGATCGGAGATGGCGCCCTTCGCTATCGGGCCAGCAAAATCGAGGAATTCATCAACGAAAGGGAGCGGTTCTCGGCATTGCGTCGCAAGCGCAGGTAAAATAGAAGCCGCCTACTGGTTTCCCCCACAGAAACTGGGAATGGATGGGTAAATCGCATCAGAGGGGTTGGGTCAGCTTTCGCGGGAAAAGCGGTATGGGTTTTTCCGCTAAATGAGGCTACATGAAAAGAAGAAACAGCCAAGGTGAAAAAGATGAAGCCGTCCGTGGCAGATAGACCTGTCAATCCGATTCTGCTGTATGACGGCGTATGCGGCTTGTGCAACCAGACGGTGCAGACCGTGATCCGCCGCGACCACGAAGAGATCTTTCGCTTTGCCGCGCTGCAAAGCGGCTTTGCCCGCACAATTCTTCAAAAACACGGCTTCGACCCCGGCCGGCTCGATACGCTCATTGTCGTGCTTGAGTATCAGCAAGCCGGGGAGCGGCTGCTGGTCAAATCCGAGGCTGCCTTCTATATCGCCCGGCGGCTCAGGATGGCGGCGCGCATGTTCGGGATATTACCCCGGTTTCTCCGTGATCTGCTCTATGACGTGGTCGCCCGCTGGCGGTACCGCATCTGGGGAAAGTCCGACACCTGTATGGTTCCCGACGCCAGGCAGCGTTCCAGGTTTATCGACCTCGATGAAAACGTGACGCCGTGATTCCATGGTTCGCTATTTCGCTTCAGGGGGCGACCCGCTCGACCTTGTAGCCTTTGTTCTTCAGAAGTTTCACCATACCATTTCTGCATCACCATCGTAATTCTTCTTACCCTGGCTCCGGGAACCGGCCTCTTCTCCCAGACCTGTTCGACGTGCGCTATCTACGGAGATGCTAGTACCGAAATGGGAATTATCTATCTCTATGATACCGAAACGGGAATTATTGATGGCTATAGCACCGAAACGGGAATTATTGATTGCTAAAGCTAAATGCATAGGTCTCAAATGGTTAAACTACAAGGCCAATGTCCCAAAAACGATAACAATAGGCTTGACAAAATAAATAGATTTTTCTAATATCTCATGCATGGAACCGCCCCCTTCGGGCGGGGGCCAATATAACCCGAAGCAATGGCACCTTGTGGCCATTTACCTGTCTGCGAAGACAGTTACGTTGCATCTCCTTAGAATTACGAATTGGAACTGCACCCCTGCAGGATTTTCCACAATGTAAGGGTTTAGGGCGAGAGCCTACCCGGAAGGCTTTTTGAAGCTGGCGAATCATCGTATTTCTCGTGGGCCGGGACATTAGGCACAGGCGCTTCCGTATTGAGAAGCCCGCTTCGTGAAAGGCCAGACATGAGTACGGTTATCGACCAGCGAAATCACCCCAATCTCTGTTACCGTCTAGATCCTTCAACCTCAAACGGCGGGCTGGAAGCCGCCCCTTGGCGTGCGGTTTACCTGCGTCCCCGGTACGAGGCAGTCTCGGCCCGGTATTTGACCGAAAAAGGTTACGAGGTGTTCCTGCCGACTTGCAAAAGCCGGCGTCAGAGATCGGATCGATATGTGACTCTTGAACTCCCTCTTTTTCCAGGGTATTTGTTCTGCAGGTGTGCGGAACCCCACATTTCTTCCGTGCTGAATACCTGCGGTGTGCTCCGAGTCTTGGGTACGCGGGAAAGTCCGGCGGTGGTCAACGAAGAAGAAATTCGGCATCTTGCGACTGCGACACGTGCAAAGCTTGACTTGCAGCCCTGCTCCTTTATCACATCAGGCCAGAAGGTGAGGATTGACCGGGGTCCGTTGTGCGGGGTTGAGGGCATCATCACGGGTTTCGACGGACGCAGACAAAAAGTTGTTGTTTCTATAAGCCTCCTCCAAAGATCAGCGGCAGTGAGTCTGGAACCTGAATGGCTAACCCCCCAAAGCGAAAGGTTAAATGCAGTCTTAGGCCGCACGCTGGACTAGTTGGAAAGCAACTTCGTTTTTGTCTGTGCTGCGCTGTTTCTCAACTGGCTTTGGTGTGCCCAACGATGGCACAATTTAAGGGCGGATCGCGAGTCTCCGATCCAATGCATGAAATTTAAAATAGCCCACTACCCAAAGTTAGCGCCCCCGGTTCCGGCGTTTATTGAATGCTATTGAATTCTGTAAACCGCAAGTGACTGATGATGAACGTATTGCGGCTAGGCACGAACGCACGATTGATCGGTATTGAGCGCTGGCGCTCTAACCGCTACAGAATCGTCTACAGCTCGAGTTTCTTCTCAGGATAAATACGTCAAGCACGCGGAGAGACGAGCTTTCGTCCAGGATTGTTGTTCGAACGTCAGGAAGGCTTCCCAATCACCTGACCGGACAGAGACCGCAGCTAAAGGAGTCCTTATGGCGATCGAGAAATCGGAATTTATCTGGCACAACGGCAAGCTTATTCCTTGGGATGATGCCAAGATTCACGTGATGTCGCACGTGGTGCATTATGGCTCCTCGGTGTTTGAGGGGATCCGGTGCTATGCGCTACCCGCGGGACCCGCGGTTTTCCGCGCCACCGAGCACATGCAACGGTTACTCGATTCGGCCAAAGTGTATCGCATCGACGTCGGTTACACCCGCGACCAACTGGTGAAGGCAATGCTGGAAACCGTGGCCAGCAACGGCACGTGGCCGTGCTACGTGCGGCCCATCATTCTCCGCGGCTACGGCGAGGCGGGAGTGACTGCATTGAACACGCCCACCGAGGTTTACATCATTAACTATGCGTGGGGAAAATATCTGGGCGGCGAAAGTGAAGCTTGCGACGCCTGCGTTTCTTCCTGGACGCGGATCGCGCCCAATACGTTGCCGGCCATGGCCAAGTCGGGCGCCAATTACATGAACTCGCAACTCATCAAGATGGAAGCCAACGTCAACGGCTTTGCCGAAGGCATTGCACTCGACATCAACGGCTTTGTGAGTGAGGGATCGGGGGTGAATGTGTTCATCGTGCATCGCGAGAAGCTGATTACGGCGCCGCTCGGTAATTCGGTTCTTCCGGGCATCACCCGCGACTCCGTGCAGCAGATTGCGCGCGACCTCGGCATTACGATGGTCGAGCAGGCGATTCCGCGTGAGATGCTCTACATCGCAGACGAAGCATTCTTCACCGGGACGGCAGCAGAAGTCACGCCGATCCGTTCCGTGGACAAGATCGAAGTGGGCCAGGGCGCGATTGGGCCCATCACCAAGGCGATCCAGAAGGAGTTCTACGCCATCGTGCGCGGCGAGAAGAGCGACCGCCACGGCTGGCTCACTCCGGTGCCGGTGCGCAGCCAGCAGCCGGGCGAAAGAGTAAGAGTACCCACAGCGGTATGAGGATGGTTCGCTCGAAACCCGATCATTCGACTGTTTAGAAATCGAATCGGATGCGTTCGGCCGGCAGGGCAAAGAATCAAGTCAGTAAGTTGTTTTGCGAAAACCGTATCGTGCGGCGCCTCAGAAGCGCAAAAGAGACCATGCCCATGCGTCAACACCTTCTCGAAGACATCAGAAGCCACGCTCTCGCCAAACCGGACCAACTTGCCGTCTGTGACAGCGAGGTCGGCATTAATTATGGTGCCTTGGACCGCTTCAGCACCAGCTTAGCAATGCACTTGCAGGCAATTGGATGTAAGACTGGGAGCCGCGTTGTAATGGTGGCGAACCGGCGGGCCATCATGGTGGCTGCAATTCTAGGCGCCTTTAAGGCGGGGTGCATCCACGTTCCGCTCGATCCCCGCATGCCCGCAGCTCGACTGCAATACATCTTGAATGACATAGCACCTGCCGCCGTCATAACAGAGGAAGATCTGCGGGAAATGGTCGGAGCCTATCTTCCCCCGCAGGCCAGCTTGCTTCTGAAGGAAGACTTAGAGCGCATTCTCCAGGCGAGCGCCGCAACGGATTGCGTCCCCGGCCCGGATGTAAGTTCACCGCGCCGGCTTCTGGACTTGCCGGCGTACTGCATCTACACATCCGGATCGACTGGACGGCCCAAGGGCGTCCTGATCGACCATCGCAGCATTGTCGATTTTTTCGAGGGGACGGAAGAAGTTTACGACGTCCGCGCGGAATCGGTTTGCGCCAGTTTCTCGCCGCTCCATTTCGATGTTTTTCTCATGGATATGTTGTTCCCGCTTGCCCAGGGCGCTCGTCTGCATGTCCACGACGACGTTGTGTTTTCGGATCTGTTGTTTAAGACGATAGCAAGCAATAATGTGACCCATTTTTCCGCTTGGGGCTTGATGCTTGGACTCATTGCCCAGGCTTCCGAATTCGGTACTACCCCTCTGCCGCACCTCCAGACCGTACTCACTGGAACCGATATCCCGAATGTCGACACTGTGCAGCGATGGTTGCGGGCAGGGGCAGGCGTTAAGGTGATCAATGCTTACGGTCCAACCGAAGTCACATGCGGCTGCACTGCGTACACGATCAGAGACCTTGAGCCCGGCCGGCAACAGCTTTACCCCATCGGGAAGCCGTTCAAACATGCGTACACTTTCCTCGTCGGCAGCGAAGGCGAGCGAATCACACAAAGGAATGTGCCTGGCGAACTGTGCATCGGTGGTACGCAGGTAATGCGGGGCTACTGGAACATGGCGGCGGAGACGGAGGATGCGGTGACGTATCTGGACGGCATACGCTGCTACCGCAGTGGCGATGTCTGTATTTATCAGGAGGATGGCAGTCTCTTCTACGTTGGGCGGAAAGATAACGAAGTAAAAATCGGCGGCTATCGCGTACACCCGAATGAAGTGCGCCGCGTCATCAATAGTGTGCCGAATGTGTACGACTCCGAGGTCGTCTTGGTCGAGTCTAAGTATCAGGAAAAAGTCTTGGCTGCAGGAATCCTTCTCAATGAGAGCGGCAAAGGGGGGGCGCTCGGCGCCGAGCAGCAGATCAATCGGATTCGTGCTCGACTTCTGGACGAGCTACCAGGTTATATGGTGCCTCGTTATCTCGCAATTTTCGACGATTTTCCAAAACTGTCGTCGGGCAAGGCGGATCGTAAGACGCTCGCATCCATTCTTACGGTCCGCATGACGAAGGAAGCTGAGGAGGTGGTAACCACACATGGAAACTGAAGCTGTAGTAACTAAAATCATGGAAGATGTGATCGGAGTCAAGGGAGTGGGCCGCGATTCCCGCTTTATTGACATCGGCGGTAACTCGCTGCATCTGGGTGCAATCCTGACACGGATCCACAGTGAGACCGGAGCAGCTTTGCCCGTACGCATGCTCTTCCACAAAACTGACTCCACAATAGCAGCCATCGCCGCCAAGATTGACTCTCTGCGCCAGGAGAGCCAGGCGGCCTTAACAACCAGTCATTAACAATAACCTGGACTTACAAGTCAAGGAGGAGTTGTATGAGGAACGATTATTTTCTTTCCAAAGCGGAAGTAAACTTTTTTTACCAGAATGGTTATCTGGGTCCGTTCACGCTGATGCAACCAGACGAAATGACGCGTCTATTCGAAGAGGTACGTATGGACCTGCTGGACACCCATAGCGCGCCTTTTCCGAAGAGCAAATTGAACTATGACCGGCACCTCGATTTGCCGACGCTAAATCAGATCATTAACAATCCAAAGATAACCCATCGCGTTTCAAGTATCCTTGGACCTAACGTGTTGAGCTGGCGTACGGAGTGGTTTCCCAAGTACCCCGGAGACGAAGGTACTGATTGGCACCAGGCGGAAAGCTTCGTCGAATTCGAGGGAACGGAAAAGCTGTTTCCAACCGCGGAAGAGGAGCTGAAAGAATATGCGCAGGGCAGGCCCTGGGAGCTTACAGCCTGGATCGCGATGGCCGAATCAACCAAGGAAAACGGCTGCCTCAAAGTCATGCCTGGAACTCATCGGACGTGGTTTTTCGATGAAAAACGGAATGTGCCCTTTGAACCCGAAAATTTTAATAAGAAGACGATTGACACCGGAGAGAAGGCCGGCTTCTATGGCTACGATTACGACAAACTGAAGCTCGATCCAACCTGGAAGCCGGACGAGGAGAAGGCGGTCCATATGGTGATGAAGCCTGGCCAGTTCTGCATCTTCACCTCGCGGTGTATGCACGGCTCCAATCCCAACAGTACCAAGGACCAGACACGCATGGGCTGGGCGACCCGTTTCGTGCCCACCCACGTGAAGGTGTACGACGGCCAAGACTCTTTCCATCACTTTGGGGAAGAACTGCCGCTGGACAAATACTCAACGGTCTTGGTTCTGGGAGAAGACCGCTATAAGCACAATCGTGTGCGTCCGCCCATGCAGGTGGCTGCGACAACGACCGCTTAACCGCCACTCTAACTAGCTAGCCACGGGCCTCGCCCTCGATATCCCTTTCCGGTCGACCTGCGTCGAGGCGAAGCCCTTGGCTAGTTAAAAACATTCGAGTGTGCTCGAAGAAGCATTCCCATAGTTATCCTCTTTGTTTTCTGACAACTATGAGCTTTGGAAAATCCAAAGAGGAGCAAAAGTGTCCCGTCTGAACAAGAACTTTGTGATCGCGTATGTATCTCTGGTGGTCCTGCCTATTTTCGGTCTGGTGGGCATACTCAGGAGAGGCCAAAACCTGAAGGCGCCCACCTCGGTGGACGGCGTGTGGACTATCCAAGCCGCCGCGACCACGGGGACCATGCCGTCGTGCATGAGCGCGCTCGGCCTTGCTCTGGACACGCCGTTCACCATTTCACAGTCCGGAAAGAACCTCGTTATCAATGCCGGGAAAATCGGAGGGACCGGCCTGATCGAGGGCACGACGCTGCAGGCGCCACTTAAGCCGGCAGAAACGCTCCTTCCGGCTCCGAATTGTGGAGACGACGGATCTGTATTGCTCACGGCTACCGCCGCAGCCAAGGCAAGTCCTCGCATGCTCTCCGGTGAGTTGTCGCTTGCCAATTGTCCGTCATGCGAGTCCGTCAAGTTTCATGCAATAGCGCAAGCTTCGACACAAAAAGAAGGCGCTCAATAATGCCCAATCTTTTCACGCTGGTGCTACAAATCGCGGTGGTCGTGGTGGTATGCCGTGTGGCTGGAACTCTCTTCCAAAAGATCCACCAGCCACGCGTGGTGGGAGAAATGTTTGCTGGTATTATGCTTGGGCCTTCGTTGCTCGGTTGGGTCGCACCGCACTTCTCGGCATACCTTTTTCCCGCGTCCAGCCTGGGCTTTCTGAATGCGCTGAGCCAGGTTGGCGTCATCATCTTCATGTTCCTCGTAGGTCTGGGCATTAATCCGCGCGAACTGAAGAGTCAGGGTCACGCTGCGGTACTGACCAGCCACGCAAGTATTACAGCTCCCTTTGTGCTGGCGTCCTGCCTTGCGCTCTATCTCTATCCCCGCCTTTCCGATGACAGCGTGGCGTTCACCAGTTTCGCGCTCTTCATGGGTGCAGCCATGAGTATCACAGCTTTTCCAGTACTGGCGCGCATCTTGAGCGAACGAAACATGCTGGGTAGCCGGCTGGGTACGGTGGCCATTGCTTGCGCCGCAGTCGATGACGTCACTGGCTGGTGCATTCTGGCGTACATCATAGTGCTGATTCGCTCCTCGCACGCAGGAACGCCGATCTGGCTAACTCTCGGGGGAGTTGTCGGGTTCGCACTGCTCATGATCTATGGCGTGCAACGCGCGCTCAACCGCTTCGCCATCAGTTTTGAGAAGCGGGGCGAACTCAGCGAGAACATGGTTGCCTTCGTGCTCGTGTTGGTCCTGGTGTCTGCGTTGTGTACAGAAGCGCTGGGCATCCATTTGCTGTTCGGTTCGTTCCTGATGGGCGCAATCATGCCCAAGGAACAGAAGTTTGTGCGCTACCTCCTCGACCGGTTCGAGACGGTAACCGTCACCCTGCTTCTGCCTCTCTTTTTTGCGTTTACGGGGCTGCGAACCAATATCACCTTGGTGAAGGGCTTCGAGATGTGGCTGTATTGCGCTTTGATCGTGCTGGTTGCCACCGCAGGCAAGCTAGGCGGGTCCATGCTCGCATCCTCGCTAGCCGGTATGCCCGTCAGAGAGGCCGCAGGCCTGGGGACACTCATGAACACTCGTGGACTCATGGAACTGGTGATCCTCAATATCGGTCTCGATATTAGGGTCATCTCACCGGCGCTGTTTTCCATGATGGTCACGATGGCGTTGATCACAACCTTCATGACCTCACCCGTGCTCGAACTACTCTGTCCGGAAGAGATGAAGCGGGCAGTAGCCCCGCCAGAAAGATCACGAGAAGTTGCGTTGAACCCGGCGACCTCCAACGCTGTGGGCAATTAAGCCGCTGAAGCGCGGTTGAATGAAAAGCGTCTGGGTCGGCCGGCAATGGCCGCTCTCGGCTCGCCCCTGTTGCAATGGACAGAATGAGCGGGGACCCACAATTCCGCCTATTCCACTTACATTGCGCGGGTGGTGGATCTATCTTTCGATCCTGGAGGAGTGATTGCTGGACCATGTTGAACTTCCCAAGTCAATTGCGAGTTAGAGATGTTTCTTGGTAAATCAATCTGTTCTGTCGAGAGACGAAGACATGGCGCAATGGAAATCGGACGAAGAACTATTTGGCTGGATTCGGAAAGAGCTTTCAACTCCTCCTGTCAGCGACGTGATGGAGCAGCTTGGTTTTCGATATCCCATGCTGCCGGCGCATATTCGCCCTTTACGAAGCGACATGGTGCTGACCGGGCGTGCTATGCCGGTACAAGATGAACTACCGATCGAATACGGGGAGCCATCGCGCTTTGATGCGAAGCCGTTCGGTTTGTTGTTCGAATCCATCGAGGCGCTTCGTCCCAACGAGGTATATATCGCCAGCGGTGGGCCAACGCAGGTTGCGAGGCTGGGGGACATGCTGGTGATGCGGGCGCAAAACCTGGGTGCGGCGGGCGTGGTGCTCAATGCGCATGTTCGCGATGGCAACGCCATATTGTCCCTGAACTTTCCCGCCTTCGCTCACGGTAGTCACGCCTACGGTTTGCAGCGCCGCCACAATGTAGTGGATTTTCGCTGTTCGATCACAATCGACAAGGTGCGGGTCAGACCGGGCGATCTGATCTTTGGCGATGGTGACGGTGTCTGTGTCATTCCACACGAGGCGGAAGGGGAGGTCCTTAACCGGGCGCTTGCCAAGACGCAATTGGAGAGGAACGTCCGCAGAGAAATTGAATCCGGTCAAAGCGTAGTTGATGCTTTTAATAAGCACAGGGCGATGTAAGGGGAGCACGATATCCCATGCGAGCTTTCATCCGGATGAACCGAGGAGTGCTGCCCTGGGATCCGGCCCAGGTCCACATTTCTGGTGTTTTGAAGGCTTGAGGGCTTACGAAGCAGGCGGTAATGCCGTCACCTTCTGTGGTCCGGCGCGCTTCGAGCGCCGCGACTAAGCAATCCGGAAAACACTCCCTGGAATTCCAGAGGGCCGGCGTCGACCCA
The DNA here is from genome assembly GCA_035568495.1 of Saccharimonadales bacterium (SeqCode). Taxonomy (GTDB): domain Bacteria; phylum Acidobacteriota; class Terriglobia; order Terriglobales; family Acidobacteriaceae; genus Angelobacter. The sequence goes on from DATMNZ010000229.1 coordinate 44,751, forward strand.
TTGGGTCGGCTGACGCCGGCGCCGATACGATTGAGGCAGGCATGACAGCACTCGAGCAACAGTCCACTTCTCCGTGGCTCATCCGCTTTCGCTCCAGGAATACAGCGCGAGTTCACATCCGCCTCTTTTGCTTTTACTATGCGGGTGCATCGGCTTCGATCTTTCGGGCCTGGGATGAAGCGATGCCGGATGGGATCGAATTGGTGGCCGTCCAGCTTCCCGGGCGAGAGTACCGGCTGGATGAGCCGCTGTTGACGGACGCGCATGAAATTGCGGGCCTGGTTGCCGAAATCCTGCCGCTGGACAAGCGCTTCGTATTTTTCGGTCATAGCATGGGCGTGTTCATCGGATTCGAGGTTGCACGGCTCCTGCGTGAACAAGGGCTTCGCCAGCCTGAAATGTTCATCGCTTCGGGGCGGAACGCACCGCAGTTCAAGTGGCGGGATACCGGGATGCAACTGCTTCCCGATGATGAGTTTGTCGCGGCAGTGACCGCCTACAACGGCACACCCGAGGCTTTGTTGCGGGACGCGGCGCTGCGCGACCTCTGGCTTCCGCGGCTCCGGGCCGATCTGACCGTATCGGCCGGGTACCAGTATGTCGAGAAGGAACCGTTAGAGTGCCCGATTGTGGTTCTGTCCGGAAACGAAGACGAGCTCAGCACCGAGGCAGGGCTGAACGGCTGGCGCACTCAAACGACCGCAGAGGTCCGGTATTTTCGCTTTGCCGGCAATCACTTCTTTTTGCACAGCGCTGAACAACTCGTGCTCTCCAGGATTGCGGAGGAGCTAACGAAACTGATCGCTCATCAACCGATCGGCGGTTGAGGCTCAAATCTCAACACGTAACAGGGTGTAACAGGAGACGACGATGAAAGCAACTAGCAATAACTTGCCAGTCCGTAACCCCAGCCTGCAACCCACCAAGCCTGAGCTCATACGAATCTTCGATACTACGCTGCGCGACGGGGAACAAAGCCCGGGTGTCTTACTCACCGCTGACGCGAAGTTGCAGATCGCAGAACAGCTTGCAAAGTTGGGCGTCGATGTGATCGAAGCTGGATTTCCGGTTTCCAGTCCAGGGGATATGATCGCTGTGCAGAAGATCGCAGGAAGCGTAGGTCAAGCGAAGCGCAGCAACAAGAATGGCTTGATAGTGGACCCGCCTGGCATCGCTGCGATGGCGCGTGCAAGTCGCGTGGACATCGACAGCGCGTGGCGCGGTGTCAGAGATGCGGTCCATCCTCGCATCCATATTGTGCTTGCAACCAGCGATATTCATCTGGAATACAAGTTGCGCAAGACGCGACCCGAAGTTATAGAGATGGCCCGGAGTTCGGTCGCCTACGCTCACAATCTCTGCCATGATGTTGAGTTCAGTCCGGAGGACGCAACCCGGAGCGATCGCGATTTTCTGGTGCAGGTGCTGGAAGCGGCGGTGGAAGCCGGCGCCACGACTCTCAACATTCCGGATACAGTCGGATACGCAATGCCGGAAGAGTACGGTGCATTGATTGGCTTTATTCATCACCACTTTGCTTCTGCTGGTGTCACCGTGAGTGTGCATTGCCACGATGATTTGGGTTTGGCCACCGCGAATACACTGGCCGGTCTCGCAAATGGGGCCCGCCAAGTCGAGGGAACCATCAACGGTATCGGGGAGCGAGCCGGCAATGCGTGCATGACGGAAACTGTCATGGCGCTGCGTACACGGGCGCCCTTGTTCAGTTTAGAGACAAACATCATCACGAAGGAGATTTGGCAGACGAGTAAGCTGGTGAGTGACTTGACCGGCATGGTTGTTCAGCCCAATAAAGCGATTGTGGGGGCGAATGCATTCGCGCACCAGGCGGGGATTCACCAGGATGGTATGCTCAAAAATCCGCGCACCTATGAAATCATGGATCCCTCGGACGTGGGAGCCAGCGAAAGCCTCCTGGTACTTGGCAAGCTAAGCGGCCGCAACGCGTTGCGCTCGAAACTTGAAAAGCTCGGATATCACGTGGAAGGCGAAAAGCTCGACCAAGTCTCCATAAGAGTGAAGCAGGTGCTAGACATCCAGAGAGCAGTCAGTGACGTCCAGTTACACGAGATTTGCGCTGAAGTTTTCCGGTCCACATCTGCAGGTGTGGCTTCTTAAGAGTTGTGCTTGTCCTGGTATAGAAACAGAGTGAGAGAGACCAAAGAACAGCGGGGCCGCCTCTAGCAATTCGTTACATCCACAACGGAATTCGGAGTTAAACTCAATCGGGTATTGCGGAGAAGCCTCTTTCTCTCCGTTGAATCTTCAGGTGCTCTAGGGGCGGTTTGCGGAGGTTACACTGGCGGCAGAGCTGGCGAGACCATGGCGGCCTGCCCTATCGCGAGAATTGCTATGTGCCACGGACTAGAAGATGAATTGGGCCAAACGAGCACGGTCGAGGTGAAAGTGGCCGTGCCGGATAGCGCCGACGCGCGCTGGTGCATAGAGCAGTATTATCTGGAACTAGCGGAGCGTTTCGACACAGGTTTCGATCCGGTCAAGAGCAATCCCGCCCCCGACGAGGATCTAGTTCCCCCGAGGGGTTACTTTGTTGTGGCCCGGCTTGATGGCCATCCTGTTGGATGTGGCGTGCTCAAGCGCAAGAATCCAACAACGGGTGAGATCAAGCGAATGTGGACGGCTTCATGCGCGCGCAGGCGGGGTGTTGCACGTAAAGTTCTCCATACGCTTGAGAGCATTGCTCGGGAAGCGGGACTTACAGTGCTCCATCTTGAAACGAATCGGACCCTCGCCGAGGCCCAGGCACTGTACCGAAAGGAAGGATATATCGAAGTCGACGCCTTCAACAAGGAACCTTACGCCCATCATTGGTTCGAGAAACACCTACAGTCCGATTCCGGCAGATGATCGCGAGCCCCCCTCGGAATGGAGTCGCAAATATGATGAACCTTCTCGACATCTATACAGCGCTCGCACGCGAGCGCCCAGATGGGCCTGCCGTAATATTCGAGCGCGAACCTTACGTGGGCATCAGATTGTCGTGGGCTCAGATCGCTGCCAGGAGCGAAGAACTGGGTCTTCGGCTCGCGGCAGCCGGCATAAGCCGGCAAAGTCTTTGCGCGGTTGAGTTGGTGGACCACCCCGATACACTGCCATTGCTGCTCGGAATCTGGCGCCTTGCGGGTACCGCACTGCTGGTCGACCCAAAATGGGGTGATAGTGTGCGCCGCTCGGTTTATTCCCATAGCCGGCCGGATGCGCTCATCACGGTAGGTCCGGAATTTACGGTTTCGATTCTCACCGACTCTTCCTCAAAAGACGAACATTCGGATTTGCCGGATGGGGCCGCGCTGCTGGCTTATACCTCCGGGAGTACCGGAGATCCCAAGGCAATTGTCATACCGCATGATCGATTGTTGACGGCAATATATGCGGCGGCGGCGGCGATTGTCCGGCATCGTGGTGTCGCGCCTAAATACATTGCCTGTAGCATGCGGCTCTCCGGATACGGCGTTCTCATCCTGCATTACATGTGGGCCGCCTGCGCGGGCGCTACCGTTGTCGTCTTGCCCGAACTTAATTTGCGAACTGCTCCTGGGTACTGGCAAACAGTTGTCGATCACGACATCGATCAGATCTTTCTGGTGCCGCCTCTTATCGAACTTCTGAACCAGGTGGGGGCGCCACCGCAAAGAATGCGCAAAGTTCCCACCTGCATCTCAGGCAGTGCGCCGTTATCGCAGCGGACGCAGCAGGAATTTCAGAGCCGATTTGGCCTTGGCCTGCTCAACGCATACGGCCTCACGGAATCCATGTGCCCTTCTTTCTTCGGTGAGTATGATGAGCGCGGAATGGGCCGAAACACCTTTGGCGCTCCTGCCCTGCTAAAGGCCCAACTGCGCGATCAAAACGGAACAGTGGTAGAGGGGGCGGGCGAAGGGGAACTTGAGTTGTCGGGTCCAACGGTATTCGATGGGTACTATCGCAATACGCACGCCACAGAGGCTGCTTTCCACGGATGTTGGCTTCGGACCGGAGATCTTTTCAGACGCGACGAGCAGGGTCGGTACTGGATCGTGGGGCGGCTAAAGAATGTCGTCATGAAGGGCGGCCATTCGATTTATCTTGATGAGGTGGAGAGCGCCGCGTTTGAGATTGATGGGATTCATGAAGTTGCGGGGGTTCCCTGGCATCTTCCTGCCGGAGGCGAAGATATCGGTCTGCTGGTCCGATTTGTGCCCAATTCCGGTCTGACCTGCGATGTCGTGGCAGCCGAACTGCGACAGCGGCTTGGCGCCCATCGCGCGCCCAGGCGCGTGATTCAAATTACAGATGCTTTGCCACGCACCGGTTCTGAAAAGCTTGACCGCCGGCGAGTGGTGGAGATGTGGCGCTCGTTGGTATCGCTGAACTTGTAATGGAAAAGAGCACTGCTGAGTTTGTTGGAGGGTTGGACAGATGGTAGAGTTGACCGAGGAAGTATTCATCAATCGGGCCCGGACCTTTTTCCATGAAGTGGCCGGAGTGGAATCCGCCTCGCTCGACGCCGATGCTGATCTGATTGAGAGTGGAATCCTCGATTCGCTGCTCCTCATCTCATTCCTGGCTTTCATTGAGAAGCTCCGCGGCTCACCGCTGGATATCACGCTGGAAAATCTCCCGGCGATCTCCAGTCTTCGCGGCGCATACGCGTTCGTTCGCCGGCAGAAACCTGACGATGAACTTTGTGGGAGTTTCAATGGAGCCTGAGCTCAGGAAAGCCATGAGCATGCTGCCGCAGCTTGATTGTACCGATCCGGTGGCGGCCCGGTCCGAAATGAAGCGGTTTGTTCGGCTGTCGGCTTTGCTGGGACTTCATTCGCTGACCGACCCAGAGGTTGACGTTGTTGATCGGATCTGCCCTTCCGATGGCGCCTCCGCCGTCCCCGTTCGGCTGTACGTTCCCCGGGACTTGGTCAAACCCGCTGCCGCGGTAATTTATTTCCACGGCGGGGCTTTTCTGCTCGGAGATCTGGAGATCGAGCATCCGCGATGTCTCGAAATGGCGAAAGAGACCAAAGCCGTGGTAATCGCGGTCGACTACCGTCTTGCACCTGAGCATCCGTTCCCCGCGGCCATCACAGACTGCTATGCGGTATATCTCTGGGCGATGGCGGAAGCCGGCGAACTCGGCATTGACCTTGCTCGTATTGCCGTTGCCGGCGCCAGTGCCGGCGGCGCACTTGCCGCGGCTGTAGCCCTTATGTCCCGTGATCGCGGGGTTCGCGTGCCGGCCTTTCAACTCCTCCTGTACCCGGTAACTGACGACCGCATGATCACTCCATCGATGGTCCGCTTTGTCGATATCCCGGGCTGGAACCGCAGAAACTCCGAACGCATGTGGGCGCATTATCTGGGTGAGAGGACCGGCGGGGAGGTGTCGCCCTATGCTGCTCCGGCGCGCGCGCGTGACCTTAGCGGCCTTCCGTCGGCTTACGTGATGACTGTCGATTACGACGCGCTGCGAGACGAGGGTATTCACTACGCGCAAAGCCTGATCGAGGCCGGGGTGTCCGTCGAACTGCACCACTATCCCGAAACATTTCACGGTTTCGACACGGTAGCAACGTCCGCGGTAGCGCGGTGCGCCAGAAAAGAACATTACAAAGTCCTTCGTCATGCTTTGCAGCCGCGTCCGTCAGCCTCCGCAGGATACAACCCCGCCGCGAATCATGGAAAATCTCAGGTGGTCAATGGCCGGTGACCTGTTTCATGCGCTCATGCTGAACACGGTCGACGAGATTATTCGCCGTGACCCGCAATACCTGTCGAAACAGCCGGTGAGAATCGGCAGAGCCACGCCGGACGGCCCATCCCGCACATTCGCAGGGTCGCAAGCTCTTGTCGAACGGTGCGTGGAATTCTTGCGGCGGGCCGACATTCCGTTGGATGATACCGCCGCCGAGGCCGATGACGCATGGAAGCTGCTCATGGCCAGCGCCACAGATGCGGAGGCGGCGGAGCGCGGCGCAGTCTCGCTCGCTCCCTCGGTATCGCCCGAAAAACCGATCGAGCATGTTCTCCGCGACCATTATGATGAGCGTAAATTAAACAACGGAGCCAGATATTTCGTCAGGCGTCGCGGGCGTCAGCCTTTGGTAGTGATCAATGCGAGCGGTGTCCCGGCCGCCTTATGGACACAATTGCTGGCCGATGAAACCGATCACTTTCGTATTCTCTTGTGCGAGAGCCGCGCGAGCGACCTTTTCGCGGGAGGCCTGCATACCGACGCCACCGTGGAAATGGACGCCGCCGACGCCGCTCTCGCTGTGCGGCAGGAGGGCTTTGACAGGGTCGATGTGCTCGCATGGTGCAATGGCTATTTGCCCGCGATCGAACTTACCGGGAAGACAGCCGTTGATTCCGTTGTGCTTCTCGCCCCGTCGTTTTTTACCTCGGACGAAAGATTCGCCACAGTGTATGGGCGCAAGATTCTGGGAATGCTGGATGTAGTGCGTCGCGAGCCGGCCATGACGGGCGCTCTGTGTAAATTCACGCTCGCCCAGGTGACTGCCAGCGCCGCAGATCCTGCTAAGAGCGGATTGCCTGTATGGTCGTTACCCGACCGAGCGCGGGTTTTTGAGATCGCCAGCCCGATGTCGACTTCACCGTCGCTGATCAGGTACGCGGGCAGGCAGGCCTCGGATGCGATTTACCCGCTTCGTCAGAAACTGGCAAACTTAACAAATCGGCTGATGGTCATCACCGGGAATGATGATCACATTGCGAGCGACGTTGCCGCTACTGAGCTACTCGCTGCTGTGCGTGTCAGGAACACCCGTATCCGCATGGCTGCTGCCGGACATTATATTCAGGACCTTCAATACCGCTATCTGCGTACCTTACTCGAATCATTCCTTGTCGATCGCAGCGAACCTCAGCCTCTGGCAAGAATTACAGTGGTTACCTCTGCTGCCTAAATTTCTGTCTACATGCATATTATGCTCCACTGTATCGGCGGCTAGTCCGCTTTTGGGAGAGATAAGTTGAGCAAAGCAACCACAATATCGAACGAGGCGGCAATCGCAACAATAGTTGACGTGTTGCGGCTGAGGGCAGAGACGCAGAGGGACGAAATCGCTTATAGGTTTCTGGCCGATGGGGAAGAAGAGAGAGGCACGCTCACCTATGGTGAGCTATACAGCCGGGCGCGCCAAGTCGCGGCTGAATTGCAGAAACAGTCGGCGGTAGTAGGCCAAAGAGCTTTGCTTCTCGATACCTCGGAAGCCGGCTACATTGTTGCGTTTTTCGGATGTCTCTGCGCCGGAGTAATCGCGGTTCCAATTTATGCGCCTCGTTTGAATAAGAAAGGAAATGCTCGCGTCGAGTCGGTGGTGGCCGACGCCCAGCCCTCCGTAGTATTGACCGCGGGCGCCGGATCTCCCGCGGTTCGCGACGTGATCGCGGCATCGGCGGGGGAGCATGTCAAGTGGATTGACACCCACGCCCTCCCTGTCGATGGCGATGAATTGTGGACTCCGCCGGCTGTAAAAGGCACAGATATCGCATTCTTACAGTACACGTCCGGCTCGACGGCCGCTCCCAAAGGAGTGATGGTAAGTCACGCGAACATTCTGCATAACGAGCGGATGATCCAGAATGCGTTTGCTACAAAGCCTGGCAGTGTAATTGTAGGCTGGCTGCCGCTCTTTCACGACATGGGGCTTATTGGCAATGTACTGCAGCCGTTGTACGCGGGAGTGCCCTGCATCCTGATGTCGCCGGTCGCCTTCCTGCAGCGGCCGCTTCGCTGGCTTCAGGCCATTTCCCGCTATCAGGCGACGACCAGCGGCGGACCTAACTTTGCCTACGAACTCTGCATGCGCAAAATCCGCCCTGAAGACCGGAGCGGACTCGACCTGAGTTCGTGGCGGGTGGCGTTCAACGGCGCGGAACCAGTACGGCTGGAAACGGTGGACCGATTTGCCGCACAGTTCGCCGGCTGTGGTTTTCGCCGCGAGGCCTTTGTTCCATGTTACGGCCTGGCTGAAGCTACTCTGTTTGTAAGCGGGGGTCTTGGCCCGAACGGCGTCACTACCGCGGACCATGGAGCCAACGGTAACTCGAACAATGGCGGATCGGGTAATGGAGCAAAGATATCCCGAAAAGAAGGCAAGCTGCTGGTGGCCTCTGGCCGTCCTCCCGCGGAGCAGGTCGTGCGAATCGTTTCTCCCGATTTGCTGCGGCCATGCAGCACCGGCGATGTGGGCGAGATATGGATCAGCGGCCCGAGTGTTGCACAGGGGTACTGGCGAAAAGCGAAAGAGACAGAGGAGACGTTCAACGCGCGGCTACCTGAGACGGACGAAGGCCCGTTTCTTCGAACGGGAGACCTGGGGTTTCTGAAAGATGGCCATCTGTTTATAACTGGCCGGTTGAAAGACCTGCTTATCATTCGCGGGCAGAATTACTATCCACAAGATATAGAACTTACCGTCGAGCAGAGCCATCCTGCCTTGCAGCCTGGGTCGGGAGCGGCGTTTTCGGTGGAGATCGAAGGGGAAGAGCGCCTCGTCGTTGTGCAAGAGGGTGCGGTACGCAAACACGCGGAATCTGTTGTTCAGAGTGACCTTGACGAACTCGACGCCCTCATAAAACTTATTTCGCGAAACATCGTGGCAGGCCATGAACTGCAGGCGTTCGCCATTGTCCTGATACGAAAGGGCACGATTCCCAAAACCTCCAGCGGCAAGATCCGGCGCCATGCATGTCGAGATGCGTTTCTGAACCGGGAACTCTATGTTCTGCGAGAGTGGCAGGAAAGAAAGCAGCTCGAGCCGGCTTTGCCAAAACCTTCCAACCCCGAGTTGGATGAGCACGGACCGTACGGGCTGGCTTCGTGGATAGCGCAGGAAATTTCGCGCACCCAGGGAATTGACCGGGAGCAGGTTGACCTCAACCAGCCTTTCGCAGCCTACGGCCTGGATTCACTGGCCGCCATTGAGTTCGCTCACAAGCTGCAAGCTGAGTTTCAGGTCGAAGTAGATGTCGCGGAGTTCTTCGGTGACTCGACCATTACTGAAGTGATTCGACGAGCGACGAAAAATACGCAGTCCCCCGTGCGGAAAGTTGAAAAGGAGCGGTCTGCAACCTATCCGCTTTCTTACGGCCAGCGCGCCCTGTGGTTTGTACATCAGACAGCTCCGGAGAATGCCGCTTATAACATCGCGCGAGTGATCAGGATCGCAACCGGCCTGGATGTCGGCGCACTGCGGCTGGCATTTCAGGCACTGGTCGACCGCCACCCGTGCCTGCGCACGACTGTGGTGGAGATGGCGGGAGGACCGGTTCAGCAGGTTGCAGAGAAAGTTGCGGTGTCCTTTGAATATTTTGACGCCCGCGATTGGGGCCGGACAGAACTGGAGGAAGCTCTTGTCCAACAGGGCCGGAGGCCCTTCTCCCTGACGCTCGGTCCATTGTTCCGGACTGTCCTTTATGTCCGCTCGGAAAAAGAGCACCTGCTGCACATTGCCGTGCATCACCTGGTTGCGGATTACTGGTCTCTTACGCTGCTGTTGGATGAAATTGGAAAGCTGTATCGGGCCTTCGCGAATAAAGCCGGAACACACCTTGTTCCGCTGGAATACAGTTACGCGGACTTTGTGGAGTGGCAGCGGGAGAAACTTTCCGGTCCTGCCGGAGAAAGACTGCGGGACTATTGGAAGAGCGAGCTGGCAGGAGAACTGCCTCCGCTCAGCCTGCCCGCAGACCACATCCGTCCGCCAGTGCAGACATTTCGTGGCGCTTCCCTCCCTTTTAGTCTCGACGCCAGGCTAACCAAAGCATTGAAGAGGCTTGGCGAGAAGCAACAATCTACGCTCTTCACGACACTTCTGGCAGCGTTCCAGGTTTTGCTCTATCGCCTCACCTCTCAGAAACAAGTTATCGTTGGCTGCCCGATTGCGGGCCGATCAAGAGCGGAATTTGCGAACATCGCGGGGTACTTCGTGAACGCCGTGCCCTTGCGAGCGGATTTTCAGCATTGGCAAACATTCACTGAATTCCTGTCGCAGGTTCGCAACCGGGTTTCGAAAGCGTTTGCGCATGAGTTGTATCCCTTCTCGTTAATGGTTGAGCAACTTGGGATTGTGCGCGATCCGGCAGTGCATTCCATCTTTCAGAGCGCCTTTGTCTTTCAGCAGACGTATGGGGGCCGTTCGGAAGATTTCGTGCGTTTTGCCCTGGGGCAGCCGCTGGCACAGGTAGCCCTGGGCGGCTTACAGTTGGAGCACGTCGCCGTAGAACAGCGAACAGCGCAGTTTGACCTGACCTTAACGGTCGGCGAGGGACCGGACGGGATTGTTGGAGAATGGGAGTACAGCAGCGACTTATTCGAGAAGGCCACCATTGCCCGCTGGGCTGAGTGCTTCTCCGTCCTTTTAGAAGAAATCATTTCGCACCCCGATATATGGGTAAGCCAATTGCCGATTCTTTCCGGCAGCCAGCACGGCCAGTTGGTGGAGGAACTTAACCGGACGAAGCTCGAATATGACAGCGGCCAATGCCTGCATGAGTTGATTGAAGAGCAGGCAAAGACGAAGCCAGCGGGTACGGCGATAGTTTATCGCGAGACCGAACTTAGTTATGCAGAGTTGAATGAGCGGGCGAACCAGGTGGCCCGCTATCTTCTCCGCTCGGGAGTACGGAAAGAAGACCTTGTGGGAGTTTGCATGCGCCGTTCACCGGAAATGGTGGTGGCCATGTTGGGTATCTGGAAAGCCAACGCCGCCTACGTTCCCCTGGATCCTCAATATCCCGAGGAACGGTTGCGCTTCATGTTGGAGGACGCGGACGCAAAAGCCGTAATCACTGAAGAAAGCCTAAAAGAGCGGGTGGGAGGAACTTCCGCCACTGTGTTGAGTTGGGATGGCGCGCGCGAGGAAATCGATAAGGAGAGCAACGAAAAAGTCGGTGGGCCAGCCTGCAGCCTGCAATTGGCCTATCTGATCTACACCTCAGGATCTTCCGGAGTGCCCAAGGGAGTGATGCTGACCCATCGGAATGCCGTGTCGTTCGTGGCTTGGGCCAGGCAAACTTTCACCGAAGAGGAATTCAGCGGGGTGCTGGCGGCCACCTCCATTTGTTTCGATCTTTCCATTTATGAGTTATGGGCAACCTTGAGTTGCGGCGGAACGGTGGTGCTGGCCGACGACGTCATCAGTTGGTGGGAAAGCCTGCAAGGCGGAAGAGTTGCCAACCGCGCGCGTTTGCTGAATACTGTGCCCTCCGCCGTCGCCCAATTGATCGAGCAGGGACCGCTGCCTGAGGGAGTGGTAACCATCAATCTTGCCGGCGAAGCGCTGAAAGAAGAGTTGGTGAGTGAGTTGTGGCAGCGGGGAAATCTCAAGCGCGTCAATAATTTGTACGGGCCAACAGAAACCACAACGTATTCGTCCTGGACCCCAGTTGAAGCGGAAAAGAAAGTAACGATCGGACGAGGCGTAGGCAATACCCAGCTTTACGTGCTGGACCAGGAGCTGGAATTGGCGCCTTGGGGGGTGGTGGGCGAGCTTTATATAGCTGGTGCTGGGGTAGGGCGCGGATATTGGGGGCAAGCGAGTCTGACGGCCGAACGATTCTTGCCCGATCCCTATAGCAAAACGGCGGGAGATCGCATGTACCGCACCGGCGACCTGGTGCGATGGAACAATGCCGGACAAATGGAATATTTGGGCCGCGCTGACCAGCAAGTCAAGG
>DATMNZ010000230.1:0-5671 GCA_035568495.1 Saccharimonadales bacterium (SeqCode)
GTGAACACCGGCCGCATGATGCGCAAATGGGGACCGTTCGAACACGAAACCGACACCTGCGCCATCGACACCCTGCTCCAGCGGGCCGTGCTCGGTTGCGACGACGGAGTAATTCGCATCTTCAGTACGCGCACCGGAGAACTCGTCAAAGAGATCCCCGCCCACTCTTCGGGAATCAAGAAGGTCTGCACTTCACCGGCCAACGGTGATATTCTCTCGGCGGCCTACGACCAACGCATCCGCATATGGGACGCGCAAACCCTGGAGCCAAAAATCGAACTCGCGCGCGCCGCGACCACCTGGGAGCGGTCTCTGAATTGGTCGCCCGATGGCGCTTCGATTCTTGCCGGCACTTTTGACGGCACCGTGCTCGTGTGGGATGCTGCCACCGGACGCCTCTCGCAACAGGTAGGCGATCAAAAAAGCGCACCCGGAAATGCCTGCTTCAACGAGGCTTCCGCTACGCCCGCAGGCGACATGGCCGTGGTCAGTGACGATGGCTACATCCGCCTGGCCAAGCTGACGGCCGGCGCTTCCGCCTGGCGGGGGCAGTTCGAGCCTTCTTCCGGACGGGTCCTGATGAATGCGGTTACGCTCGATTCTGAAACCCGGCGGGTGTTCACCGGCACTCACGATCACCGCCTCATGATCTTCGATTGGAAGGCCGATGCACTCGTCAACGAGCGAGTGCTGGCCCTCGGTGAAGGACCGATCAACTCGATTCGCGTGACCCATAACCCAGGATTTGATGGCGACGCTTTTGTGGCCTGCTATAGCGGGGCGGTGGTCCATGTAACGCGCGCGGGCGCGATCAAGAACAAGATCCGCCACCATGAAGGCGCAGTCAAAGCCTTGCGCATTCATCCTACCCAGCCTCTGGGTGTGAGCTGCAGCGCAGACGGGCTGCTGCTTTCCTGGAGCCTCGATGGCGAACTTCTGCAGCGTTTCCCCGGTCACACCGCCATTGTGGATGATGTGGATATCGATCCTACCGGAAAAATGATTGCCAGCGCCGGCCGCGACTTCGTGCTCAAGGTACACTCCATCGCCGGTGGCGAATTGCTGCATGCCATCCGGCTGGGCCGCCGCTCTCCCAAGTCCGTTTGCTTCCTCGATGAGAAAACCGTGGTGGTGGGCGACTATTGGGGAGCGTTGATTCGCATCGATCTGGAACACGAGAAAGTTTCGCGGATTCAGATCGCCCGCAATGGCATCAGCTCCCTCAGCCGCAGCGGTGATGCCCTGGTGGCGACATCGTATGACGGCAGTATTTACCTGCTGCGGGCTTCCGACCTGGAAGTGATCAACACCCTGGTCGGAATGACGCAGAGGTTGCAGGTTAACGGATCGGGCCACTAGTGCCGCGGCCGCAAGGAAAGTAACTGCCATGAAGTCGCTGGAAGCCGTAGAAGAGGACGGGCTTCAGCCGTCCCTGGAGTTTCTACATTTTGAAAATGCTATCCATCGGTTCAAAGTCCCGCTCTGCGGGACGTCTGACAGTAGCCCAGCACGGGTTCAGCACAGGAATGAGCTTTCGGGTTTCACAACTCAATGGTGCTGAACCCGTGCTGGGTAAGCTCGCCGATAGCATGCAAGTCCCTTCAGGGACGGCTGACACCGGGAACACCTCGTGGGAGGGCCAATGCTTCAGGATTTGTTCGTTGTAACACCGATGAGGAGGACGCAATTGTCAGTCGTCCCTGAAGGGACTTGTACACTTTTTGTGGCATATACCCAGCACGGATTCGGCGCTATTAGATAATTTGTCCCGGACAATTTCTGCCGCGCCAAATCCGTGCTGGGCTATTGTCACACGTCCCGCGTTGCGGGACTTCTCGTAACTCTTTCGCGCAATCACGGCACTATTCAAAAACGCAGACACAAGGTGAACATGGAGGAAAACCAGGGACACGCAACGAACCCGATCCGGAAGCCCTCGAACATCCTTCAAATTCTTGGCCCCGACTTGTTCGTGTCCTTCCCTGCGGTCCGCACGGAAAGCCGGGTCATCTGGTGTAACTTCGAATTGGCGCGGTCTCTGGGCTTTGCCGTACCGCCATCGAACCAGATGAGCGCCGAATTGCACGAGCAGTTGCTCAGCGCCTTTTCGTATCGCGCTCTGCGTCCCCTGAAAGAGGCCACCGGGAAAGCCACCATGACCCGGCGGCCATTGCAATCCAGAGAAGCCCTGGTCGGTCGCGCCTCGGTGACTCTGTATGCCGATATGTACGGAGGCGATGGCGTAGCGCCCTGCCTGGGTTCAGCGCGCGGGGCCTTCTTTCCTTATTACAACGCTTTTACCAAGGGCATTGGATACACGCCCTTGTATCGTCACGACGATGCCGACGATTTTGCGCACGCTCACGGCGGTCTCGACATGCACGAAGCCCTGACCGAAGCTGTCATGGGTGAAGTCAACGTCAACCTGTTTGAGCGAAAGACCACACGCATTCTGGCCATCTTCGACCAGGGCGATTCGACGGTCTACCCCAACGGCAAGCTGCTGCCCCGCGCCATCACCATCCGGGTGGGCGATCAACTGCGGCCCGCCCATATACTGGCGAAGGCCCGTTGGACTAGACGCTCGCGCCTCGAAATCTTTCTGGCCATGACCACGGAATCGGGCCAGCTTGTGACCCACAATCACGCCGCTAAGGCAGTCCCCGATCTTCGGGCCACCATGATGCGCATCATCGACGACCATGCCCGGATGGCGGCCCTGCAGATTCGCTGGCGCGTCTCTCACCACTTTCTGAGCGCTTCCAACATGCGCATGGATGGCGGCATGCTCGATCTCAATACCATCCGCACCAATCCGCGTCTGCCGCCGGTCCCGCCCGACCATTCCATCGACACCGAACGCGCGCCCTATACCGATTATGTTGACCGCGCCAGCCGCATCGTCACCATCTACGGCGTTCTGCGCGCGACGCTATCGGAACGCAGGCGCCGGTTATTGAATGCCGGCCCGTTGAATATCAGGAAAGAAATGGACCGCGCCTACCTGAAGCACCTGCGGCAGCAGTTGCTCTGCGCCACCGGACTGAAGATCCGTATGGCGGACCGGATTGCCGGAGAGCAGCCGGCGACTGCGGAGACCCTGGTCGGCATTCTCATGCGGATGACACAGATCAGCAATCCGGCGGGCATTGAAGACAGCAAACATACCATCACCGATGTAGCCGCACTCGATGTCTTCGCGTTGTTGGCCGCCTATCCGCAAAGCTACTTCGCGGCAACCGGCAAGGATTACACGACAATCGTCCGCCGATTGCTGCGGCCGGTGTACCGGGGCAACCCTGCCCAGATCGCCAAGAAGCGTGCCCGCGTCCAGCAGTTGATCTCGGAATTTATCAAGGCATATCACGATCTCATGGAGGCCGGTCGTCCCATGGCAGCCGAATGCTATGGCAACCTGGAAGTCATGCGAGACTCCATCCGCTCACGAGCGGCCTTTGAAAATCGGCCCACGGATTTATTGTTTGTGAAACCCCGCCGGCTCGCGTTGGAACGCGCCATCGCCCGCTATCGGGCCACGGGCGATGCCGGACTGGTCAGCGGTGAAATGGGCCACCAGATTTCCGGCTCCCTCCGCTATATCGATGAGCTTCTGCAGCGGGGAGAATCGCGGCTCTTGAACAACAGCGGCCACGACTCGCAGGGCACGGAATCGCAAGTCGTTGAATCGCAAATTCTGGTCATCGACGGCATCCGCTATGCGGTTCGATCATGGAACGGCGCAACGCAACGACGATGCCTGCATGTGAGCACTCTAACGGAACCAGACAATCCCCTGGCGAACATGCGCTATCGATACACTCTGGATGGTTGGGCCACCTCCAATGATATCGCCACACACATCGAGTGGGAAAGCCAGACGCAACCCCGCATTGCCTGCGAGATTGTTCAGAGACCGTGCAGCTTCGCGGCCCTGCAAGGTCATTTCTATGATGCTGCAATCAAAGAGGACGCGTCGCATCGCAAACCCGAGCGCAAGCGAAACTATGACAAACCCGAGTACCAGCGAGGCTACGTCTTCGCAACTCCAGACCCGGTTGAACTCGCGGAGATGCTGAAGCAGTACACTGTCAACCATGCGTGCAGCGATCTTCCACGGTGAACGCGATGTCCGGACCGAAGAAGTCCCGGAGCCGCAACTTCGTCCGGACGAAGTCCTGGTCAAAGTCTGCGCCGCAGGCATCTGCGGCTCTGACCTCCATCGCTATCGTGGCCACGAACCTTGGGGAGAGCGCGTCATCTATCCTCACCGTGGCGGGCACGAGATGGCGGGCGTGGTGGCCAAGCTTGGAGCTGATGCCAACGGAGTTTCCATCGGACAACCGGTCGCCATCGAACCCATGCAGCTTACCGGGTGCGGCCAATGTCCGGAATGTCTGCGCGGTGCGT
The DNA here is from genome assembly GCA_035568495.1 of Saccharimonadales bacterium (SeqCode). GTDB lineage: Bacteria > Acidobacteriota > Terriglobia > Terriglobales > Acidobacteriaceae > Angelobacter. The sequence continues at coordinate 4,408 of DATMNZ010000230.1, forward strand.
CCAACATTTGCCCGCACCGCGGATCCAATAAAGCGAGGCGCGTAAGCGCGGGGTTTTCTGAATACGATGTCGCGACCCGGAATCATGTTTATCCTTTGCCGCTCAATCTTCCCTTGGAAGTGGCAGCCCTCACCGATATTTACGCCTGCGCCGTTCATGCGCTCCACCGGATTCCTGTAACCGCCGCCGATACCGTGGTGGTCCTCGGCAACGGGCCGGTCGCATTTGCTCTGGGACAGTTGGCGCGGCTTAGCGGAGCACGGACCATCATGGTTGGCCGCCGGCAGCCGGTCCTGGAGCAGGCCGTGCGTGCCGGCGCCGCCGATGCGATCGTCAATCTTTTACAAACCGATGCGTCAGCAGAACTTGCGCGATTGACCGCAGCGCGAGGCGCCACGGTCGTATTTGAAGCCGTAGGAGGAACCGCCAACGATACGATGCAACTCGCAATCCACGCAGCAGCGCCGGGGGCAGTGATCGGCATCCTGGGCGCATTCGTGGGCAACGTGCAGGTGCCGTATCGCGAGGCCAACCGCAAGGAGATCAGTTTGCAGTGGTGCAACGGCTATGCCACGTGGAATGGCCAACGGGAATTTCAGATGGCGCTCGACCTGCTCTCTCAAGGCAGAGTCAATGCGGCTGCGCTGATTACCCATCGCTTTGGGCTGGAGAACGTGGCCAAAGCCTTCGAGGCGGCTGATAACAAGGCGGAATCCAGCGCCATCAAAGTGATTCTGGAACCTGGAAATAGCGGGTGACACGGCAGAGGCCTAAATCTCTGCTTTCCGTGATGCAAGAAAACACCTTCAGCGCGTTCAATCCTGTTGGCCCATTTCAATCAAGGCGCTACCTGTGAAAACCGGGATCAATGTCTAGTTCAAACTATTTATTATCATGCACTTACATTATGTCATTGACGGCATTATGCCGAATATGACATATTTTGGAGATGAAATGGTGTGGGAAGTTGAGTTTTCAGACGAGTTCGGGGAGTGGTGGGAAGGGCTCGACGCGGCCGAGCAGAAGAGCGTCGATTTCACCGTAACTTTGCTCTCTGAGGCCGGTCCAACTCTGAAGATGCCTCACTCCTCCGGAATCGAGACATCGCGCCATCAGCATCTCAGGAGAGAGGCCGTTATGGCAAGAAACTATAAAGAGCTCCAGGCAAAGATGAATCCTGCGGATGTTGCCGAGAACAAGCGGCGTGTGCGGGAAGAGCTGCAGCGCATGGCGCTGGATGAATTGAGAAACGCCAAGCAGCTTA
>DATMNZ010000231.1:0-5054 GCA_035568495.1 Saccharimonadales bacterium (SeqCode)
GTGACCAGGAACGACTGGTCGAAAGTCCGGTTGTTGCGCGCGGTGGTCGAAGCCGGTGACGCACGGCCGCCGCCCCCGAGGAAGCCTAAAGTCTGGGAGTCGAGCAGGTTGTAGCGGAACGCCAGGCTGTTCTTCTCGCTCAGATGGTGGTCGAGTTTCAGCAGGAAGCCATCATAGTCGTTGGTCCGGAGCGAATTGCTGGTTTCAGGGGCGAGTCCGTAGAAGGATTTGACCGAGTTGATGGCGGCCAGGTTATTCAAGATCACCGAAGAGAACTTGTTGGATTCGGCGCGGCGCTGCCCTTCATAGTTGCCAAACCAGAACGTCCGGTCTTTATTGATAGGACCGCTGAGGGTAGCGCCAAACTGGTTCTGGCGCAACACCGGATCCGGCCCGGTCAGGATGGGCTGGGCGTTCAGGGCATTATTCAATCCGAAGTAATAGACGGAGCCGTGCAGATCGTTCCCGCCGGACTTGGTCACGATATTGACAAACCCGCCCAGCGCCCCGCCATACTCCGCGGCAAAGGTATTATTGACCACCCGAAACTCTTGTGCGGCTTCCTGCGAAGGTGTCACCCGTGGAAGTCCGGTAAACGTCTGGTTGTTGTCCGCGCCGTCGACCAGCACCTTGGTATTGAGTTCCGATTGTCCGCCAAAGGTCAGCCGTGGGGCTGCCGATGATCCGGTTCCGGCATCGGGCTCTTTGAACGCGCCGCCACCGGTGTTCTCCCGTCCGGGCGCTACACCGCTCGACAGTTTGACGAAATCAACGAAATTGCGGCCGATATTGGGCAATGACTGAATGGCCTGCTCGTTGATCACATTGCTGACCTCGGCCTTAGTGGTTTCGATCAGCGGGGCCTGACTGGTGACGGTGATCACCTCGTTGGCTGTCCCGATGCTCAAGGACACATCCAGGGTGGTGGATCCGCCGACGGTCAGCACTACGTCTTTGTTGACTTCGGTGTTGAATCCGTTGTGCTCGGTCCGCAATTCATAGGTGCCCGGTTCCAGGCTGGTCAGGCTGTAGTGGCCATCGCTGTCGGTGGCGGCGGCCCGTAACGTGCCCTTGGCTGCATTCTTGAGTGTAATCTTGGCTTGCGCAACGACCGCGCCGCTCTGATCGTGGACCACGCCCGACAATGTGGCGGTGGTGGTCTGGCTGACCGCGTAGATTGATAGCATCAGGAAAATCAGGACGGCAACGATCAGGTTGGTACCTGTGGCTTTGTATTTCAACTCCATGGATGACTCCCTTTCCAATGTTTAGCGGCGGTAGGTCCGAACGAACATTAGTTCGGATAACATCACGCAAGAACCTGCTCCGAATGCCCAATTCTCCATAGCTGGAGGGAATTGTCAAGGAAGCAATCAGCCGCTTTTGTCCCGAAATGGGCCATCCCTCGGACGCAAATTTACGCGGGACGACTACTGGCCGCGTCCACTCCCCGCACCTTCTTCACGCCCGGACTGGCGGCAGTGCAGCGGGACGTGATACAAGATGTGTCCTTGCCATGTTGAATCGATACCGCGCCGACCATGTAGGAAGTTTCTTGCGACCGCCGGCATTGCTGGATGCGCGGCGCACCGCCAGCCCCGAGTCTCTGCGGGCGCTGGAAGACCAGCATATCCGCCGCGTTCTCGCACAGCAGACGCAGCTTGGATTTCAGGTGGTTACCGATGGCGAGTTGCGGCGCCGCAACTTCATGAGCGACTTCACCGACGCCGTCACGGGCTTCGACATGGAGGATGCCACCCAGCGCGCCTGGAAGGTTGGAGAGTCACAGGACAACGCAGTCAGCAAAGTAACCGGGGTGGTGACCGCCCGTCTGCGCCAAGTCCGGCCGCTCACCGGTCATGAGTTGCCGTTCATGAAGGCCCATACTCCCGCGGCCATTAAGATGACGCTGCCCAGCGCCACGCAGTTTCCGGCCATTGCTTTCAAGCGTGGCGTCACCGACGTAGTTTATAAAGACCATCTGGCCCTACTGTGGGAGATCGTTGAAATCATGAAGGCGGAGATGTCCAAGCTTGCCGGTGAAGGCGTGGACTACATTCAAATCGACGCCCCACGCTACAGCTATTACATGGACCCCAAGTGGCGCGATTGGATCCGCACCGAGATGGGCATGGAGCCGGAGTTGCTGCTGGAGGAATCGATCAAGGCGGACAATGCCTGCCTGAATGCCGCCCGCCGTCCCGGCGTTACCCTGGCCATTCACCTTTGCCGGGGAAACAACCGCAGTCACTGGTATGCGGAAGGCGGCTACGACGCGATTGCAGAGAAGTTATTTGGCGCCCTGGCCGTGGACCGTTTTCTCCTGGAATACGACGACCAGCGCTCGGGAACCTTCGAGCCTCTGCGGCTCGTGCCGCGCGGCAAGACCGTGGTCCTGGGATTGATCAGCTCCAAGACACCGCAACTGGAAAGCGCCGAGGCCATCATAAAACGTATTGAAGAGGCGTCCCGTTATGTGCCGCTCGAGGACCTGGCGCTCAGTCCGCAGTGCGGCTTCGCTTCCACCATGGAAGGCAACCTGCTCACCGAAGAGGAACAATGGGCCAAGCTGCGGCTGGTGGTGGAGATCGCCCGGCGGGTGTGGAGTTGAGTGCGGAGAACCGAGGCCGCGAGTAAGGTTTCTTATCTCCAAAGCCGTAGAAGAGGACGACTTCAAGGCTTGCGGAAAAATGCCGGAACAACTGTCAAAGAGGGCGGCTTCAGCCGCACGTAAAGGAGAGGGAGAAATTGATGGCTTCAGCCACGGTTTAACTCCCCAATCCGTCGAGAAGATCTGAGTTTCCTTCTTTAAACGCAAGGGCTTCCTTCACAGGCCCATGAAAGATTGCACCTGCTAAACCGCGGCTAAAGCCGGGTCCTTCATAGCGCTTTACGGGCGGCTGAAGCCGCCCGCTTTGACAGTTGTTCCGGCATTTTCCGCAAGCTCTGAAGCCATGCTCTTGTACGATTGTGCCAACAGTTTCTCAACGGTTGTAAAGCCCGGCGTCTTGCAATCTTCGCGGGATTTGTCCTCTTCCACCGCCCGCTGCTAACATCGAAGCTCCTGGCCCGTCCAAGGAATCCTATGAAAAAGTTGTCTGCCGGTCTTGCGGTAATCCTTGCTGCCTTGTTCCTTTCGGCTGGGATGCCAGCCAATCTGGCCCCGGTGCCTGCCTCTGTGGAAACTATCACGCCGGAAGAACTTCGCATGCACCTGGAGTTTCTGGCGTCGGATGAACTGGGCGGGCGCTACACCCTGGCGCCCAATTTCGGCATTTCCGCCCGTTATCTGGCTGCACACCTGAAGTCCTATGGATTTCAAGGCGCCGGCAAGAACGGCGACTTCCTGCAGTACTTTGATGTAGTTTCCTCCCGGCCTGATCCCGGCAAGACTTCTCTCGCGCTCACGCTCGATGGTAAGACCACGAATTACGAAATGGGTTCTGTCTATGCTTTCAACTCAGCCAGCGGAACAGCTTCCGGCCGGATTGTCTTTGTAGGCCGGGGCATCTCTTCGCCGGCCCAGAAACATGACGACTACGCCGGACTAAATGTTAAGAACAAGATCGTTTTGATTGCTGCCGGCTCCCCGGAGGGCGTGGATCGTGCAAAGCTCTCGGATTCCGAATTGGGCGATGGCGCGGCTGCCGCCCACGGTGCGGCCGGCGTCTTGATCGTCCCCGAAGGGCGTTTCGCGGGGTTCATCAACGATAAGGGACTCAAGGACCGTCTACTGAACCGCGAAGACATCAGGCTGGCAAGCAGTAACGACGTCAAGCTGCCACGGCTCACGCTCACCAAAGAAGTGTCTGAAAAGCTTCTGGCGGCGGCCGGGCTGAGCGCCAAGGCGATTGCTGATGCTGAGAAGGAGCATCATCCACTCAAGCCGGTTGAACTGGAAGCATCGGCCAGCCTCTCCGTCGCTTTTCAGGAGCACAAAACCAGGACGCAGAATGTTGTCGGCGTCCTGGAAGGCACAGACCCTAAGCTGAAAAGTGAATACGTCGTATTCAGCGCCCACTATGACCATTTGCAGACAGCCAAAGACGGCGGCGTCTTTCACGGCGCCGATGACGATGGTTCGGGGACCGTGGCTATTCTGGCGATTGCCCGGGCCATGGCCAAAGACCCGCCACGGCGCTCTATCCTGATCGTTTTTCACGCTGGCGAAGAACTGGGCCTGCTGGGATCGGAATACAACACCGACGTTGCTCCGGCGGTCCCGCTTGAGAAGATAGTGGCCGACCTTAACATCGATATGATTGGGCGCTCGAAACCCGAGAACGATCAGGAATCCGCCGATGCGCACCTGACCGATCGCCGGTCGGTCTATCTGGTGGGTTCCGACCGCATCAGCCATGAGCTGCACCAGATCAGCGAAGCCACTAACGAGGAATTTCAGAAGCTGCGCCTCGACTATCTCTACAACGACCCCAAGGACCCGGAGCGCATCTACTTCCGTTCAGACCACTGGAATTACGCCAAACACGATATCCCTGTAATCTTCTACTTCGCCGGCACCCACGTGGATTACCACCGTACGACCGATACAGTCGATAAGATCGATTTCGCCAAGATGGCCAACATCACCCGCTTAGTTTTTGAAACCGGCTGGAGAGTCGCAAATCTGGACCACAGGCTGGAGAAGAGCAAATAGCAGTTGGCAGCTAGCAATTAGCATTCAGCACTCAGCACTCAGCCCTAACATAGATTGGTAATTGCCAAAATTGGCAATCGGGGAATTGTAAGGCGAACGGTGCAGCCCGTTTGCGTCTGAAGCCCGGGCGCTCAGCCTGCGTCAAGGTACTATCAGCATTCATCTGTGGAAATCAGCGGCCAACAATTGTTGTCGATTGTTCTTCAATTCCCCGATTACCAATTTTGGCAATTACCAATCTGTTTCATGGCTCTCTCTCTCCAGAAACTGCTCATGCCAGTTGTTTAATTTCAGTGAGTTGGAAGCCAAGCTCTGATGCTTTTTTGGTGAGTTGTCGTAGTTGAATTTCACGGAATTTGGTTTGATATTCGGTTACTCCTTTGTCGACGAATTGTAA
>DATMNZ010000232.1:0-32183 GCA_035568495.1 Saccharimonadales bacterium (SeqCode)
GAGATCATCCGGAACCGCAGATTGCGGCTTGCCAACCTGGGATATCTGGGCCACATGTGGGAGCTTTACTCGATGTGGGCCTGGATTGCCGTGGTGCTGGCGGCTGCCAGCGGATGGCCCAAAACGCAATCGGAAGCCGCCACCACCCTGGTGATTGCCATCGGCATCGTGGGCTGCATATGGGCGGGCGCGGCCAGTGATCGTCTGCAAGATAGCGATGAGTCGGCGCGAATCGCCCAACGCGCACGGGTGACGATCATCTCCATGGCCGTGAGTTCCGCCTGTTGTGTGGCCGCAGCCCTGGCGTTTCATTCACCCTGGCTGCTGGTTCTGGTTTCGCTCGTATGGGGCATCGCGGTGATTGCCGACTCGGCGCAGTTTTCCGCCATCATCAGCGAGGTTGCCGAGAAACGGTACATCGGCACCGCGCTCACCACACAAACCGCCCTGGGATTCCTGTTGACCGCCTTTGTCATACGCTTGATGGCCGCGATTGCCGATTGGGCCGGATGGCAATGGGCGTTGGCCAGCATGGCGCTGGGGCCGTTGCTGGGGATATGGGCGATGATGGGATTGATGAAGAAGCAGTCGGCCGATGGCCATTAGCAGCTGGCAATTGGCCGTTGGTAGTTGGTATTTGGTACTCGGTCGTGGGCGTTGGTTACCAAGTACGGCAATAATATACTTCGCTAACCACGTAAATTTTCCCATCGGCTTTGGCCGATGTTCGCCATTTTTTCGTTGCAGCCTGTTTCAGATCATGCGATAAGAGAACGGGACGTGCCAGCGCGTCAACGCTGACACGTTCCTAACCAAAATCGCCTTTTGTGGAGGCAACAATGGCTGCACCTGATTTTAACCCAGCACAGAAACCCTACACCTACGATCTCCTGGGCCGTCTGAACGCGGCATTCGCCAGGGTCACCCGGCACATGTCCCAACTGGAGCAAGTCGGCATCTTCGACAAGCGCGTGATGATCCGGCTGTACCGGATGTCGAAAGAGCTTCAGGCCAGCGCAAATTATCATCTGCTCGAAACCCTTCAGGACTGCGAAGAAAGGGATTGGGCCAGATACGGACGGCGACGGCAAGCAGTGACCGAACAAACGGAATAACCGGAAGCGCTAGTCAAATCACCCGCCAGAAATGGCGGGTTTTTTGTTGAGTTTCTGCCAGTTCTAGGTGAAACGGTTTCACCTGATCTAAACTCATTCACTTTAACAGTTAAAGTGATTTCCGATGACGAGCCTGCACATTACAAGGATTTCAACCGCCGAAGAGCGGGTTTTAGTGAGTTTAGCTGGTACTCAAATACGCTGTTCGCCGTATATTCGTACTTGATAACGCAGACCTACGGCCCCCTTAATTAGGGGCGTAGCACTCCCCATGTCACACTTGTCATGCGTAGACTTGTGCTCATCCTGTGCTGTGGTACAATTACTTCAGTAATGCACAGATTTAGGCTATTGGTCGTTTTTGGTGTCCTGTGGCCGGAAAGGGAGGGTCTTCGAATATGGCAATTGATCTCAAGTCTCTCGATTCGAGCATTGAGGAACTCGAAACACGTAGGCGTAAGCTCGAAAAACTACGCACGCTACTGAAGGACGAAGAAACGATGGAATTGATTTCCGACCCGGAAATCCAGACCATGATTAGAGGTTCCGCATCGACAAATGGGAACCATGTAGCCATGCCTACCAGGGAGGATGAACTGGAAGAAATGCCCATAGAAGGGAGTCTTAAACGGGCCGTTCTGGACGTAGCGCTTAAATGTCCAACGAAATTCGACGGGAAATACATTCTCGAACAGCTGAAACTCGCTCATTACAAGCTTGAAGCGCAGAAGCCGGAGGTTTCGATTCACGGTGCGCTTATTAGCTTATCGAACCCCAAAAACCCCAAGAAGAAATTCCTGCGTTTAGTGAGAAAAGGCAGCGGGAGGCAGCCGAACATTTATGAAGCAATAAGAAAAGCCAGCGAATGATCGTTTGCTAGGACGCAATTCGCTGGCCTCATTTTTGGGCCTGTAGCTCAGGTGGAGTCGCAAGACCGCAAGGTTGCTGACACAACCTTCGAGAGCGGTGGTTTGCTAAACCACGAGTCGGGGGTTCGAATCCCTCCAGGCTCACCAGTTTCCAAGTCCCACAGGTACCAGTGAGGGCTTGGAACAAAGGAGGTTCAAGATGTACGTCTTGTTCCTCGCAATTCCGGGCGGTAACGCGCCCGGTTCTGCACCTGTGTTGGCTGCTCGCGCCTTTATTGTGCGTGGGCAGCCTTCATAGGCTTTTCAGTCCAACATTGGACGACCAAAGACATTTTATATAATTTGATAACCTTTCGCTAGTGTTTTATTGATGCGACAGACGGAGTATCACAGGCGTTATCTGCATTTCGACCTTTATTTTAGCCTTGACAATGCGTAAGCGCTAACGCATAATAAAAGTATGAATCGGGCACTAAAAACACTCCAGCAAGCCATCCAGTATTTCAGCGATGAACAGACTTGTATTGATGCGGTCGCCAATCTCCGCTGGCCGGATGGCAAGCCGGTATGCCCGAAATGTGGCGGCACGGAGCACTATTACCTTGCGACTCAGAAGCGCTGGAAGTGCAAGAACGGCAAGTGCGCCAAGCAGTTTTCCGTCAAGGCCGGCACGATCTTCGAGGATTCCCCGCTCAGCCTGAGCAAGTGGCTCATGGCGATGTGGATGATCTCCAATTGCAAGAATGGCGTTTCGTCCTGGGAGATTCACCGGGCAATCGGTGTCACGCAGAAATCAGCTTGGTTCATGATGCACAGAATCAGACGGGTGATGCAGGACGGCTCTCTCGTTAAACTCGGCGGAAGCGGGAAAGAAGTCGAAGTGGATGAGACTTTCATCGGCGGCAAGGCCCGCAACATGCACAAGGGCGTTAAGGCCCGGAGAATAACTGGGCAGGGAAATACCACTTACGACAAAGTTATCGTTATGGGAATTCTTGAGCGCGGAAAAGAAGTGCGTACTCAGGTCGTTCCAGATCGTGTCAAGAAAACGGTGCAGCCAATCATCAGAGAGCACGTATCTGCCGGAACCGCGTTATTCACTGACGAAATGGGCGGATACAGGGGAATGCCTGAATTCACTCATCAGATCATTGACCACGCTGTTCGATATGTGGACGGCAAAATCCACACGAACGGCATGGAGAATTTCTGGTCTCTGCTGAAGCGCGGACTCAACGGAACGTACATCAGCGTTGAACCGTTTCATCTGTTCCGCTATTTGGACGAACAGGAATTCCGGTATAACAATCGCGGGACGCGCAAAGCGCCCATTCACGATGGACAGCGGTTTGACAGGGTGCTCTCGAAAGTGGCTGGTCAGCGGTTAACCTATAAGGAACTGACCGGCAAGGTGGGAGTTTCAGAAACGTTTTAGTACGACTGGTCGCCTCAAGCGCGGGAAGCGGGTTTCTTAGCCCGCTTTTTTCTTTGGGCCTTGGCTTTCTTCTCCGCGTCCAGTTTGCGCTTGATTTCAGAATGAGGCACGGCCAGGACGGTCTTCAGCAAGTCTTCAAACCGCTGGTATTCGGGTGATGTGCTGGAGTCGCGCTTCATTCCGATTCCTTGCCCTTGCTCCAGCGGGCCTTGGCAGCCTCTGAGGCAGACTTGCTACGCTCTTCTGGAGTCATTCGTTCAGCCCGTGTCTTGCCGCCGATCTTACCGCCTCTGCTGCCCATGGCTGCCATGACGCGGGAAATCTCGGATCGTGCGACGGTCGTTTTCGTGGTCGTGCGTGAGCGCTTTTGCATACTGGAATCATGCCACGAAACCGGAGATCGACGCTAGGAAAATCGACGTGGATTTTTTACGTGGTTAGCGAAGTATATTATTGCCCCAAGTACTAAATACCAATTACCAAATACTTTCCCCGCAACTTTTCCGCCACCCAAGGGTTTCTATCCCCAGAGGTGGGAAAACCTCTGTTCAACCTCCTGAAAAGACAGTACACCCCGCAAGCACGAACTGCGGGGTGTGCTGCTTTTTGGCCTCCTGCTGGTAAACCCCATTTGGCCGCGAATTAACGCGAATGAACGCGAATGGAAAAGCTATACTTTCGCCATGGCGCTGCATATAGGCACATCCGGATGGTCGTATCCGACGTGGAAGCCTGCTTTCTTTCCCGACAAGCTCCCGCAGAAGCGGTTTCTTGAGTATTACGCGACGCAACTGAATGCCGTGGAACTCAACCTGACGTTTCGCCGGTTTGCCACCGTGTCGTCCCAGCAGAGCTGGATTGGCGCGACTGCTCCGGGCTTCAAGTTCGCCGCCAAGGCGCACCAGATGATTACCCATTTCCGCCGCCTCAAGGATTGTGAGGAGCCGTTGCGCGGCTTTCTGCAAAGCCTGGACTTGATGCGCGAAGCCGGCCGGCTGGGGCCGGTCCTGATTCAAACGCCTCCTAACCTAAAGGCCGATTTGCCGCTGCTGACCGATTTCGCGGCGCTGTTGCCGCGTCCGTATCAGTTTGCTTTTGAGTTTCGCCATGAGTCGTGGTTCAACGATGCCGTATTCGACATCCTCAAGAGCAAGAATGCGGCGTTGTGTTGGGCGGAAAGCGAGAAGATCGAAGCGCCGCACGCCGCGACGGCCGATTTCATTTACTACCGCTTCCGCCAGCCGGAGTATTCCAAAGCCCAATTGAAGAAGCTGGCAGAAGAATTTATGGAGCACGCCAAGGAAAAAGAAGTGTTTGCGTTCTTCAAGCATGAAGAGACGCCGGAAGGCGCGCTCAACGCCGTGGCCATTGCACGCATGGCGGGGATGGAAGCGAAGCCGTTCGCAATGCCGGCGAAAAAAAGTACTCATCACTGAGACACGGGAAAAAAGAATTTAATTTTCAATTTTCAAATTTAAAATCTTGCCTCCGGTATCTTTCTTGCCACTTACACCGGCGCTGTTCTGCTCGCATACTTAGACTGTGAAGGCCGCCGATCAGCGCGTGTTGGGCAAGTTTCTCGACTATCTTCGGGTTGAGAAGGGGCTGGCGCCGCTCACGGTGAGCGCCTACGAATCTGATTTGGAGCAGTTCGCTGAATTCCTGGAATCTAAACGCAGGAATCTGTTGGAGGCCCGCCGCGAAGAGATCCGGGCATTTCTGGGCCAGTTGTTTTCCCACACGGTGAAAGACCGCTCGGTGGCCCGCAAGCTTTCCGCGTTGCGGCACTTCTACAAATACCTGCTGCTGGACCGCATGGTGGAACAAGATCCGACACTGGAGATCGATTCACCGCGTCAATGGAAGGTCCTTCCCAAGGCATTGGCGGGCACGGAAATCGACTCCATGTTTGAAGCTGTGGAGCGCCGGGGCGAGGCGAGTGCCGGCCGGGCGGACAATGCCAGGCAAGCTGCCATTGCCCAGCGCGACGGGGCGATGCTGGAAGTTCTGTATGCGGCCGGCTTGCGTGTTTCGGAGTTGATTCATGTGAAGCTCGCGGACCTGAAGCTCGAACTCGGCCACGTGCTGGTGCGCGGCAAGGGAGACAAGGAAAGGATTGTTCCGCTGGGCCGGGCATCGCAGGAGGCCATTCGCAGTTATCTGACTGAGGGACGTCCGGCGCTACTCGCAGGTAAAGTGTCTGCGATGCTCTTCGTACGGCGCGGTGGTGGACGGTTGACGCGCCAACGCGTGTGGCAAATGGTGAGCGCGGCGTCAGCGAGCGGTAGGCACGCCAGTCCTCATACATTGCGCCATAGCTGCGCTACGCACATGGTTGAGAACGGCGCCGACCTTAGGACCGTGCAGATCATTCTCGGGCACGCCGATATTTCCACCAGCCAGATTTATACGCACGTGGCCCTTGACCGGCTCCGCAGTGTCTATCGCAACCATCATCCACGGGCAAAGAGACCATGAGCAAAAGCCAAGCCGGTGACCGGGGCGCGAGTGCTGAAGTGCGTAAAGGCATGAGCGCATTTCTCAGCGCCCTGCAAGGGGAACGGCATGCTTCTCCGCATACGCTGCGTGGCTATCACAACGAGCTGCGGCGCTTTGCGCATTTTTTGGGGCCGGAGATGCGCTGGAAAGATATCGACCACGTCATGGTGCGCAGCTTCCTTTCCCATCTGCATGAGCAGGGTTTGAGCAAGGTATCGGTGGCCCGGGCGCTGGCCGCGTTGCGTTCGATGTACAAGTGGCTGGCCCGGGAAGGGATGGTGCAACAGAATCCGGCCAAGCTGGTTTCGAGCCCCAAGCTGCCGAAGAAATTGCCGCGCGTCCCCACCCTCGAAGAGATGAATACTCTGCTCGACGGCGCCCAGCCCGATCAGGCGGCTTTCCCGGAGAGAGATCGCGCGATTTTCGAGCTGCTCTACGGATGCGGACTGCGCAACTCGGAGCTGGTGGGCATCGAGCTGGCCGATATTCACGAAGCCAATGGGACCATCCTGATTCGCGGCAAGGGCAAGAAGCAACGCTATGTGCCGCTGGAAGGCAAGGCCGGCGAAGCGCTGAAGTTGTATCTTGCCGCCCGGCAACCAGTGCTGGCGGCAACAGGGAAGAGCACGTTGCGGCTGCTGATCAACCAGCGTGGCGGCCCGCTCACCACGCGCAGCGTCGCCAGAATTGTGAAGCAGGTCGCCGTGGCCAGCGGGCTGCCGCCGGATGTTCATCCGCATACCCTGCGCCATGCATTCGGGACACACATGCTGACGGAGGGGGCGGACCTGCGCGCCATCCAGGAGCTATTGGGACATGAACGCCTTTCCACGACCCAGAAGTACACACAGCTTTCCATCGAGCATGTGATGGAAGTCTATGATCGTACCCACCCCCGCGCTAAATAGTCTGCCGACGACGATCAAACCCAAAGGAATCAACCGCAAAGTACGCCAAGGACGCAAAGGAAAATCAAAAGACCGGATCGCAGAGGGCGCGGAGAAAACCAAAGGCTGGGGGATGTTGCCGCGTGAATCCTGGGTGACGACAAGGGCACACAGGGCACAGTGGTAACCTCAGGTTTCCGGGAATGTCTGTTATATTGCCCTTAATCCAATCTATGTTTTTCTTCGGAAATTACAGTTACGGCCTGATTCTGATGGCGATGGCCCTGACGCACTTCGCCCGCCGCCGGCCGGACAACTACTGGTTGTGGATCATCCTGATGGGCGGCGGCCTCGGGGCGCTGGCCTATCTTCTGATTGAGGCGGCCCCTGACCTGGTGCAGGTGCGCCAGTTTTTCCGGGTCGCTTCTCATCGCTCCCGCATCAAGGCACTGGAGGTCGCGATTCTCGATAATCCTTCGGCCGGCAATCTTGAGGAACTGGGCGATCTTTACCTGGAACGCAAGAAGTACGGCATCGCCAAGGGATATTACGACCGCGCCATTTCTTCACGCACCGATTCTCCCGACCCGTTTTACCGCCGCTCGATCTGCGAAATTGAGCTGGGCGATTTTGCCGGCGCATCCACCGACCTGGAACGTGTGGTAGGGATCGACAAGGGCTACGATTACGGAAGGGCTGGTGGCCTGCTGGCCCACGCATGGGCCGGAAATGGCAAGACCGAAGAGTCCGCCGGCCTGTTTGAACGGGTCACACAGACTTCAACCCTTTCTGAAACACAGTACAACTACGCCAATTTGCTCATGCGTCTGGGCAAGCCCCTGGAAGCCAGGCAGTGGCTGCAACGCATCCTGCAGAAGAAGGCCACCATGCCGCGCTATCTCCGGCGGCGGGAGCGGATGTGGTTTTGGAAGGCCACATTGCTGTTGAAAAAGTTACCGGCAAACGCGGGCGGGGTGAAATCAGGCGGCAGATGAATTCCAAAAAACGCAGTATATGGCCGCAATCAAGATTTGGCCGCTGATTTCCTCTGATGAGCGCTGATGAAAATTCTGAACACGAATCGAGCGAACGGCCACCCAGTGGGTAAAGCGTAAAGCAGTTGAAGGTGCTTCCAACCCTTCGTATGTCAACGATTCACCGGGCCGCCTGCCGTTTCCAGGTTGAAGCCCTTCGGGTGAATTCCGGTGATAACCCGAAGGGATATAACTGCGAATCGCTCCTCATCAACATCTCAGTTTTCTTCTCAATCTAGATGTAGGGACATGAGAGGAGTGTCTAATGATATACGTCACTAAAATTGCTTGACTCGTCCGTTATTCTCACCTAGTCTGTGCATTGGATTGCTATGGATCTGGGAGCAATGCATGTCCTAGAGGTCAAGAGATGAATCATGATGCAATAAAATCTACAATCCAAAGCCTTCAATATGTCTATACAGTTGTGCTGGCTCTTTCACTTGGAGAAGCGATCAGACAGGTTGTGGCAGACAACGTTAACGATGTGGGGAAAATTCATTGGGATCGAACCCTAAATCTTGCGTCTTTCCTTTTACTGATCGTTCCATTTCTGCAAGGAATGAATAGATATTTCTTTGATATCTACCTGAATCCTGGACCGCCAAATCCATACGCTGGCCGTTTGCTCGTTGATGGTTTTGTTTTTACTGTTGAATCGAGCCTTTTCTTCGTGCTTGCTCGATCATTGCCCAAGGTGCAATGGCCACGATTTAATCTAACTGTTGTCGTTCTGCTAGCGCTCGACGCAGCTTGGGGTTTCGTTACCTGGCGACTTCACGGAGGCACCGTTGGAAAGTGGGTTATTTATGATATTTTAACCCTTCCCCTGTTGCTCCCAATTCTTATATTCTTTAAATCAAAAAGAGATTCATGGATCGGGCCAATTCTTTGCGTATTGACGATGCTTGGTCGCACCATATTGGATTACTTTTGTTCATGGGACTTCTACTTTCCGGGCGTCAGAGGGTAAAAATGGCAAAACCAATTGTTTATATTGCATCACCATATTCGAAAGGTGATGCTGCCATAAATACACATTTTCAGTGCAAGATATTCAATCAGCTAATGGACGATGGGCGAGTTTGGCCGGTTGCACCATTATGGGCTCACTTCCAGCATACTGTATTTCCACGGTCATATCAGGATTGGATCGACTACGATAAGGCGTTGCTAAGACTTTACGATGCGTGTCTTCGGTTGGATTCTTCGTTTCAACAGCTACGCTATACCGAGACGCAGTCTTCTGGTGCAGACGGAGAAGTTGAGTATTTTAAATCAATGAGCAAACCAGTATTTTTCTCAATTGAAGATTTATATACTTGGGTTGACGCTTGTGTAGTGTCTTCTAAATAACTAAGCAGTCATCGTTTCCGTTTTCTGGACTTAGGGCTGGTGCATCCTGGCTGAACGCGCTCCAAGGTCTGGCGACAGCGGGTGAGTTTTTCCTGAATGGATTCGACGGTTGCGGTCCACACAAAGGGTTTGGGGTTTTTATTCCACACTTTCAGAAACGTCTCGATGGATGTCTGCAGGTCGGCGACGCTGCGGAAGACGCCACGGCGGATTGCCTTACTGTCGAGATGGCCGAACCATCTCTCCACCAGATTCATCCAACTAGAACTGGTGGGAACGAAGTGCGCCACGAACCGGGGATGACGCTTCAACCAGGCCTTTACTTTGGCGTGCTTGTGCGTCCCATAGTTATCCATGATCAGATGAAGTGGGATATCGCCGGGAAATTCGGTGTCCAGTATACGCAGGAATTTTAGAAACTCCTGATGCCGGTGCCGTTCGTAACACTCGCCAACGACCTTGCCTTGCAGTGTCTCCAGAGCCGCGAATAGGGTGGTGGTGCCGTTGCGTTTGTAATCATGGGTCAGGGTGCCACAGCGACCGGTTTTGATCGGCAGTCCAGGTTGGGTGCGATCCAAGGCCTGAATCTGACTCTTTTCGTCGACGCACAGTACGATCGCTTGTTGCGGGGGATTCAGGTACAGTCCTACGACATCGGTCATCTTTTCTAGAAATTTCGGGTCGCGCGAAAGCTTAAAGGTTTTCGTGCGATGCGGCTGGAGGTTATGAGCGCGCCAGATATTGTTCACTGTGGATTTGCTGACGCCCTGGCTGTCGGCCATCATCCGGCAACTCCAGTGCGTCATGCCGGCTGGTTTGGTTTGCAGAGTGGCATCCACAATGGCGGCGATCTTATCCATGGGGTAGAGGGGCTTTCGACCCCGCCCTGCAGCAACGTCCCATAGACCGTCCAGTCCTTCCTCTCCAAAACGTTGGCGCCACAGGATCACCGTATTGCGGTTCACGGAAAACCGCTGGGCAATGGTAACGTCGGATTCACCCGCAGCCGCAGCCCTGACGATACGGCAGCGCAAGGCCACCTGCTGTGGCGTGCCATGGGCTGTGATCCACTGCTCAATCTTTTGTTGCTCGACAGTGGAAAGCTGACGGGCTTTGCCCATGTCCCAAGGATAATAGGCTTCGGCCATTATGTCTAGTTATTTGTTGGACACAGCACTAGGCAGAAAGTCGGAAAGTCCGGGTTCCGCCTTCGGCTTACCCCAACGCAACCTTCTCCAGCATCTGCGCCACATGCACATTCCATCCCAGCTTAGATGTAATGGCCTGCTGCAATTGGGTGGCGGCTTCGGGTTCGCCATGTACCAGGAACGTCGATTCCGGTTTCTTCTTGAAGGTTTGGAGCCAGCGCAATAGTTCTTCGGTATCCGCATGGTCGCTGAACTGTTCCAGGGCAGCGACATGGGCGCGGATGGGGACATCTTCTGAGTAGATGCGCACTGACTTCGCGCCGCTCTTGATGATTTCACCGCGCGTGCCCGGCGCCTGGAAGCCGACAAAGATCACCTGGTTCCGGGGATCGGCCAAACGCAGCAGCAGATGATGCAGTATCCTTCCGCCTGTGACCATGCCGCTCGACGAGACGATAATACAAGGGTAGTGGACTTCATTGATCTTCTTCGAGTCTTCCTGTTTAGGGGCGAAGTGGAAGCCTTCCCATTCGAGTGGCGATCCGTATCGGCTGACCAGATCGCGGGCTTCGTCAGTGAATTCGTCTTTATATTTCATGAAGATTTCCACGGCCTTGATGGCCATGGGGCTGTCGCTAAACACGGGAAGCCGTGGAATCTGGTTGGTTTCGATCAGATGCTTGACCAGAAAAAGGAACTTCTGTGTCCGTTCGACCGCGAACGCCGGAACGACCACGCTACCGCCGCGATGCACTGTATCGTTAATCAGCGCCGCCAGCTCCGGGCGGACATCCTGATGGGGATGGTTCCGGTTGCCGTAGGTGGATTCCATCACCAAAAGGTCGGGGTCTTCATCGGGGTCGGGGCCGGCGTGGACGACGCGTCCGGGAGCGGTGGGCAGTGAGGGCACGCGCCCAATGTCTCCGGTAAACAGAAACTTCCGCTTCTCGCCGTGACGGTCAAAGAAGATTTCGACCATTGACGATCCCAGAATGTGTCCGGCATGTACGAAACGGAAGGAGAATCCATCATCGATCTTCTTGAGTTCGTGAAATTGCACCGGCTGGAAGAGGCGCAGACAGTCTTCGGCTTCCTGCAAGGTATAGAGAGGGAGGGCCGGCTTGTGTTTCGAGGAGCCACGCTGGTTATGAAAGCGGGCCTCTTCTTCCTGAATGTGTCCTGAATCCGGCAACATGACGGCGCACAGGTCGATGGTGGGCGGCGTCGCGTAGATAGGCCCCTTGAATCCCTCTTTTACCAGGCGCGGAATCCATCCCGCATGGTCGAGATGGGCGTGGGTGAGAATCACGGCGTCGATTTCCCGCGCCGGTACCGGCAAGTCCTCCCAGTTGCGCAGGCGTAGCTCTTTGCGGCCCTGAAACAATCCGCAGTCGATAAGGACCTGCAGGCCTTGCCTTCCGGTGGAATTGTCGGAGGTGTTGATGAGATGTTTGGAGCCGGTCACTGTGCCGGCGGCGCCGAGGAATTGCAGATATGCCACGCTCTCTCCTGACAGTGGAAGTCGCCAGAGAGCATTTTAGAACAGGGAGCAGTAGATCGGGACGTCGGAAGTCTCCGGATACCTGATTAGGCTGCAAGCGGCAGGGGAATCGTGATGCGGAAGCACGTACCCTGCCATCGCCCGGTGGTACGGCTGCGGAACTCAATGCGGGCCCTGTATTTCTGGAGTATCGGGCGCGCAATCCACAGACTCAGGCCGGCGCCTGCTTTGTCCTTGGTGGTGAACAGAGGTTTAAATATCTGACCTTGAACTTCGTCGGGAATGCCGCGCCCGTTGTCTGCGATCAAGATGACCAGCGATTCCGCGCCGGGATTTGTGCCGGCGGAATTTGTGCGGGTGGGGTCTGTGCGGGCGGGGTTGGTGCGGGCCGGGTCTGTGCGGGAAAGATGCGTACGCAGCCAGAGTTTTCCGTGGGGGCCAACGGCATCCAGGGCGTTGGCCATCAGGATGACGAATACCTGGAGCAACTCCCCAGCGGCGCCGCCGACTGGTTTCATGGCGCGGTATCGTTTTTCAATGTTTATATTCTGCTGGCGAATTCTGTGGGAAAGCAGCAACGCGCTTTCGTCCAGCAGCGTGCCGGCGTCCGTGGGCCCCGGGAGGTTGGCGAGAGCCTGGGTCCGCTGGATAATCTCTGCAATGCTGCGCAGCTCCTGCTCGCCGCAAGCGATTCGAGCCGCTTGGTCCGGGCCGGACGATTGGGTGAGTGCGCGGAAGATGTCGCGGAATGAATTGAGAGGAGCGCTGATCTCGTGGCCTAAGCTCGCCGCCGAGTGGCCGGTCACCGTGAGCCGCTCGATGAACTTTGCGTTTTCCTCGATGCGCCGGCGTTCGGTGATGTCGCGAATGAAACCGGTAAAGAGCTGCTGGCCTCTGAGGGTGAACTCTCCGAGGGAGACTTCCAGCAGCATTTCGTGTCCATCACGATGGCGTCCAGCAAGTTCGATGCCCTGCCAGCGCATGCGTTTCCTGCCGCTCTTCATGTATTGGGCCATGGCTTGCTGGTGGCGGTGGCGCAGGTACTCAGGCATCAGCATTATCATGCTTTGGCCCTTCAGTTCGCTTACGGGGTAACCAAACAGCTTTTCTGTGGCAATATTAGCGAGCAGGATGTTGCTGGATTCATCCACGGTGATGATGGCATCGCTGGCGGAATCGGTGAGGCTGCGATGAAGTTCGAGGGAACTGTGCAAGGCTTCTTCGGCTTCCTTGCGCTTGATGAACTGGCCTACCTGGCGGCCGAGGACGACCATGGTTTCCAGCAGTTCCTGGTCGGGCGCGCGGAAGGTGTAACTGAAGAACTCGAGGACGGCGATGGCGTCGTCATCGACGAGTATGGGGAAGGCGAATGCCGATTGCAAGCCGGCCCCGGCGGCCGCCATACTGCGGGCCGCATCTCTGTCTTCATGAATATTGGCGATCCACTCCGGCGCGGAGCCGGCAAATACGCGTCCGGGCAATCCTTCGCCGGGCAACAATTCGTTCTTGCGGGATTCAGCGATGAAAGTACCCAGGGCCTTGTCGGCGGCGGAGATGTGGGTGCAGATCAGCACCGGGCGGTTGCTGGCATGGCGCCAGAAAGCGCCCAGCTCCCACCCCAGATTGAGACAGATGGAGGCGATCATCGAGGGCAGGGCCGCTTCCAGGTTTTCGGCCGAAGCCAGCACCTTGGAAGCCGCATACTGTATTTGCAGCAAGGGCAGAAGGCCGCGAGCGGATCGATCTACCCGGCGAAACGGGCGGCCATGCGGGCCCTTGGATTTCATGGCCATATTTTACAGGATGAAAGGCGACCTGCATGTTTGATGGCGCGACTCAATGGAATGCATCCGGACCGTTCAAGGACTTGGTGGATGGAGAAGTCCACGTGTGGCGGGGCCGGCTCGAACAGCCAGAGGCCGTGCTGGAAAGTTGCCGGGCCATACTCCCAGATGACGAACTCGCGCGGGCAGCCCGGTTCTATTTCGAGAAACACCGCCGCCACTTCATGATCGCGCACGGCATGTTACGGCAGGTGCTGGCGCCCTACTTGGGGATGGCTCCCCGGGAAATTCGCTTTCGTACCGAAAAGAACGGCAAGCCCGAGCTGGCGGAGAACAGCCGGAGACCTTCTCTGAGGTTCAACCTGAGCCATTCCGGCGAACTGGCGTTGCTGGCCGTGACGGAAGGCCAGATCGTGGGAGTGGATGTCGAGCTGCACCGCGCTGATTTTGCGGGCGAGGACATCGCCAGACGTTTTTTTTCCGAGCAGGAAGCAAGCAAGTTGTGTGCCTTGCCTGCGGAACAAAAGGTAGAAGCTTTCTTCAACTGCTGGACCCGTAAGGAAGCCTATGTGAAGGCCATCGGTGAAGGGTTGTCGCTTCCTCTCGACAGCTTCGACCTGACCTTTGCGCCGGGTGAGCCGCCGGCGCTGCTGCGCGTGGCCGGGCATCCGGAGGAACTCTTGCGCTGGAGTCTTTATAACCTCACACCCGGGGAAGGGTACGCCGGCGCGTTGCTCGTTGAAGGCCGGCAACATGTGCTGCATTGCCGGGAGTGGACGGGGCAGGATTGAATCTACAAGGGCGCATGGCCGTTCGTGAACTGATGAACCAGCTTCGAGACAAACCGTCCCATACAGCAGAAACCTGCCGCGCATTGAATGGTGGTCATGCGCATGTCAATGCCCTGTGCCTGCCCGGATGCGCACCACGTCGCCGCGCTGCATTCCGCTGCCCGAGGTGATGCGGGCCACCGCATAGTTGTCCAGAGCTTTCTCCACGGCGACAGAACCGATCAACGAATCTGGAGCGCCCAGATTGCGTCCTGTTTCCGGGTCGACCAGCGGCTCACTGGGATGGAAGACATCGAATTCCACCCCAGCCTGAATGCCCGCCGCTCTACCTGCGTTGATGTAGATCATTCCATCGCGCGAGTCGATGACCCGGGCCGACCAGGGTACGGCTTGCATGCTTGCGGCGATGGCAGTCACGGTCCTTTCCAGCGCCTGCCGGGTGGCCTCGCCCAGGGGTGTATCGTGGGCTGTCGCTGCATTGAAATCCTGTTGGCCTTTGAACAAGCCGGCGGAGACATTGGACATGGTCGCCTTACCCTCGGCGCGCTGGGCCGCTACCACTTGGCCGGTCGTCGCATCCACAATGCGTAGATCGATGACGACCCGGGCGGTAGTTTTCAGCTTGCCCAGCTTACTGCCCAGGCCGTGCAACCCGGCAAGGCTGGCGCCGTATCCGGAACTCGAGTAGCTGAATTCGGTGATGTCGCCGGTAATGATGGCCTGTGCGCCGATGATCTGGCCCGCCTTGGCGCTGGTCTCGGCGTTGGCCCGGTTGCCCGCGGCGAAATCCTGCTCGGCAGTCACTTTGTCCAAAGATGCGCGCTCCAGCACAATGAAATGGCCGCTTTTGACCAGAGCAGTGGTCAGCATCTCAGTGATGCCCCGCGCGAATTCGGCCGGCGGGGAAATGTACGCGGTACCGGGCTGGCCCGGAGGCGGCGGGTTCTTCAGCGCACTGCTGTTCAGGTCAGTCACCGCCAGACGCAACTTGGGCCCCTGCCAGGGCGCGGTATTCACGGGAGTGGCCGCTTGCGATTCCTGGGATTGAAGGCCAGAGGAACACAGCACCGCTAAACACAGCCAGAGCAGTACAACGGTTGCGTTCGAATGCGATTTCATGATTGCCTTCTCCGATCGTTGATGCGAGTTTGGGGTGGAACATGCTCTGCAAGGACCGCAACACAATGGTGCTAGCGTCTTTGGTCTGCTTGCAGAGCGTGTCTCATGCGCGCCGGTCATGGGTCGTCAATCTGCCCGGCCTATCATCATTGCTTGTCAAAACAGCGGCTTGATTACCGGAAAGACATGGCTCACGCTGGTGGTGTTGGTTGCATGGCAGGTGAAACAGTTGGAACCGTTGTTCCACAATGTGTTTATGCCTTGGTGGTAGGTTTCCATCGTAGAGTTGGACAATTTGCTGGTGCCAACTTCGTTGCCGCCGCCAGGATTCTTGAAACTGCCGGTGGGCGGGGCGCCTCCGATGGTCCAGGTTGCGCCGCCCATGCCGTAATTCCTGCGTACGTCACCGCTCGCCATCATCCCACGAATGCTGTTGTTGATCGAGATGACCTCGGTGTTTGAGGCGGCGGCGGTGGCGTCCGCGGGGTTTGGAGAAACGTCGGAGGCTGCTCCCCATGCCTTCCATCGAATGGTATTGCTGGGGCTGACGATTGGGGCCCCCACGATGTTCGGCGCGACAAATGACATGTGCGGTTGATTGAAGAGAGGCGCAGCATTGTTCGCCGAGAACAGCCAGGTCCCAGCCGTGCTCTGCGCTACCGTTCGCGTTTGGCCGCTGGTGTTGATGTACGAGTAGGTCCCCAGGGGAGCGTTGCCAAAATGCTCAAAGGTGGCCCAGATCATTTCCGGATGCCCCCTCACGCTTCCAACAACGTGCGCGCCTACCATGGCCAATTGCACGGTCCGTTGGCCGTTTGCGGTCCATTGATTGTTCGACTTGTTATAGGCCGGTATGGTGGCGGTCATGGTGATATAGCTGTTGAGGTTGGGCAGTCCGGCGGCCTCAACCCATGAGGTTTTCACCTCGATGGCCAGAGCGTTGGGGTCGGGAAATGTCTTGCCATGGAGCTGGGCGAAACTGATGATCTTGTTTAGGTCGGCCTGCGTGGTCGGGAACTGCGAGGGTGTAGGAGTGATCCCGCCGTCCTTGGTTCCGGTGAGAAAATAGGCATAGACGTCGTTGACCGTGGTGGCGTAGTAGACGAGCGAGCCGTTCTGCGCCCCCAGCACGCTGTCGCCGCCTGCCTGCCCTTGTTCGACGTCGACCACGTTACCCGATGAATTTACAAACACGGTATTCCCGCCGATCGTCAACTTCTGGACCGCAGGCGTGGCGTTGAACTCCTGGTGAAGG
This sequence comes from Saccharimonadales bacterium (SeqCode), assembly GCA_035568495.1. Taxonomy (GTDB): domain Bacteria; phylum Acidobacteriota; class Terriglobia; order Terriglobales; family Acidobacteriaceae; genus Angelobacter. Next base: position 16,794 of record DATMNZ010000232.1, read on the forward strand.
CGAGGCTGCGCCATTGAGACTATCTTGCCGCTCCTGTCACGAAGAACCACTTTGCCGTTGGCAACGGCCGCTTGCTCGATCTCTATCATCTGGCGCGACTCGTTGGCGATGAGGAGTTTCCCACTCGGCGCAAGGCGTGTGGGCTGGACCTCGAAGAATTGTCCGTCTTTGCTCGATACAAGCGGCAGGCCGTTCTTGCTCTTCTGGGCGATGCGCACGTTGAAAAACCTGGTACTGCCGGGTACATGTGGAATGAAGGTGCGATTGCCGCTGGCATCGGGAGGCGAAACGTCATAAAAAGCCGGCGAATCGAAGATACGCCCGCCGCCCCCGCCGTAAGTGGCTGGGGCCGGTGAAGTCAGCCACAGGAACATCTGCTCGGACCATTGATAGAAGCTGCAGTTTGGCTGGCCGTAAGCAGGGTTGTTGGGGATGCCGACCCCGCCCCCGCCCCCTGATGGGCCGCCAACCCCAGTGCGCTCAGTTGCTGAAAAACCGCCGGTTGCTGAAAAACCGCCGCCACTGCCGAAGGCGACGCTGTCCGCGGGATTTACGACCCCGTTCAAGGTCACGCCCCCTGTCTGAAACCAACTGGCGAATACCGTTGGGCTCACGATGCAGGTGGGCTTGGGATCAGTGGGTGGCAACTGGGCGTTGATGAACTGGGCCAATTCAGTGTTTTGGATAACTGCTTTGCGTTCTTCCACAGTCTGGCTGAAAGCGGTGGCCAGAAGTCCGGTCAGCAAAGCGCTCGCGATGATTAAGTTTCTGAGTTTCATGATTTCCTCCAAAGTTGGCGCGGGTTGAACCCGCAATGAAAGCGGCGCCTCTCTAGCTTCATTGCTCAATGCCATAGCAAACGACGTGAGAACTCTGCTTTGACTTTTGCCATTTTGGTGTCTCGCTCTTGGCGAGAAGCTTGCTCTTGTTCTTCGTTTGGGGCAGGCTGCAGCGTCACGTCTCAACCCTCGTGAGCGCGGAGCGAAACGTCTCCGCGCTCTTTAGGAATGTGAGCGGTGCGGCGGCTGGCGCCTGACGCCTGACGCTTACTTTCTTTCACCTTCAAGGCAGCAACTGGATAACGAAAGCTCGGCCGACAACACCGCGGTGTCATCCTGCACAAAGAAGCTCAGGTGGCCGTTGCTGAGAAACTTGCACGGAACCTTGAAGGTGAGGGTCTCGGTCTGGCCCGTGGTTGCGCCGTTTGGCCAGATGTCCTGATTCGCCACGACGTGCCCGGGACCGGGTGCCAGGCTACTCAAAATGGTCACCACGTCGTTGGCTGAAGTTGGACTTTTTGGCGGACCGCCCTGCAGCGCCTTGAAGGTGATCGTTACGGTCGCGCCATCGATGCAGCGGCAGCACTCTTTCCCATTCGCACTGGGCCAGCCGGGGAATCGGAAGGTGTAGGCAAAGTGCTGGTTGATGGCCGTCTGATTGAACATGTTGGTGGCAGGGTTATCGAGGACTGCGAACTCTGCGGGGGTGAAGGAACTGGGAAAGTCCGAATGGTCGAGATTGGCCTTGCCCGTCGGCCCATGGCCCTTGATGACCAGCCTTTCCTGTCTACACGGCAGGGAATGCTCTTTGTTGTCTTTGTCTTCCCGGCGTTCTTCCTGGGCCTGGCCAAAGCCCGTAGCGACCAGGCCGGTGAGCAGCGCGGCTGCCATAAGAATGTTTTTCATGATGAGATCTCCTTTGAATGATGGGCGCTGGTGAATCGCGGCAATGAAAGCGGCGCCTTTCTAACCTCATTGCGGCGCTGCTTCATTCTTGAGCGGCGCTTGGAAGCCATCCTTTTGGCTCTCGTTGAGCGGCTGGGTTTGCTTCCCATGAGGCGACTTTGGGCCAACCGCCGCGCTTTGTACATGGACGGCACATGGACTGCGTATGGAGCGCAGCGGGCCAGCTAAGAGCTAGTTTCCAGGGAGGTTAGATAAGCGGATGTATTTGCCAAAATTCTCAGGCGGCGGTCAGATTCGTGCTAAAGTACCGCTAACGATCCGTTTTTTGTCTTCCCAGTGGGTTACACAGCCGAGTCAAGAGAGGGCTGGGTTTTGTGGAGCAAGTTGCACGCACAGCACATCGACTGCGTTTCGGAGTCTATGAGATAGACATCCTCGAAGGAGAGCTTCGCAAAGGGGGCAGCAGGATCAATCTGCAGGACCAGCCCTTCCAGGTCCTGGTCTTGTTGCTGGCGAACCCCGGTAAGCTGGTGACCCGTGAGGACTTGCAAGGTCAAATCTGGCCCGCTGATATGTTTGTAGATTTTGATCTTGGCCTGAATACCTCTATTAAGAAGATCCGCGCCGCCCTGGGTGACTCAGCCGACAACCCCAAGTTCATTGAGACGGTACCCAAGCGCGGTTATCGCTTCATCTATCCCGTAGAAGTTATTCAATCAGCGTTGTCTGCGCCGGTTGTGGAAGGCACGGCTGCGACCGCACCCACGTTTCATGGAGAATCCTCATCTGACTCGCCACTCCCGGCACTCGTTGCGGCCGGCGCCCGGCTGGCGCGTTACCGGTGGTGGCTGGTGGTGGCCGTGGCGTTGATGGCCTCGGTTCTGATCGCTCTCAGGACAGTCAGCCAGAGTAAGGAAGCGGGGTCGAGCGCTGGTCAGCCCATCGAATCCCCGGCGGTGCGGAGCAATGATCGGATTGCGAGTTCTGACGATCGTGGAACCCACGACTCTGCCGCGTTCGATGCCTATCTGAATGGCCAGGGGTTCATGCGGCTCTACGACATGCCCGAAAAGTACGATAGCGCCATTGAGTCTTTCAACGATGCGGTCCGCCACGACGCATCCTACGCGGATGCTTACGCCGGGCTAGGGCAGGCATTCTGGGCAAAACACACAGTAACGGGCCAGGCCGATTGGCAAGCGCGTGCCGAGCAGGCTTGCGCCAAGGCCATGGACCTGGATTCCCAGCGGCCTGCTTCCCGAATCTGTCTGGGCGTCCTTCATAACGGGGCGGGCCAATACGAACTGGCGTCCGGCGATTTTTCCAAGGCCGTTGAACTTGATTCTGGAAGCGCTGACGCCTACCGTGGCCGGGCCTTGGCTTATAAGAACCTGAATAAGACGGTGGAGGCAGAGAAAGACTATCGGCGGGCCATCGAGCTTGACCCGAAGGACTGGCATGGCACGAGCGCGCTCGCGAGTCTCTATATGGAGCAAGTACGCTACCATGAGGCCATCCAGCAATACGAATTGGCCCGCGCCGTGAGGCCCGACAACAGCGAACTGCTATACAGTCTGGGCGCCGTTTATGTTGCGGACGGACAATATGACAGGGCCGTCGCAGCTTTCAGAAAAGCTTTGGCCCTGAGTCCCAGTTCCGAGGCATATCAAAACCTAGGAACGGCCTTGCTGGATGAGAAGCACTTCGACGATGCTATTGACAGCTTTCGCAAGGGCGTACAGTACGGTCCCAAAGATTACCGCGCTTACGGAAATCTGGCCCGTGGATATTTCTCGGTGGGCCAACTGGGGCCGGCCCGCGAGAACTACGAACAGGCCGTTCAACTGGCGAACCAAAAGCTGCGGGTGAATCCCAAAGATCCCGATGTCAACTTATTGCTGGCCGTCTACATGGCCATGCTGCGGCAAAAAGATGCCGCTGCCTCTCACCTGGATCGCGCTTTGCGGTTGCAACCCGACGAGGGCGAGTTCTTCTTCTGGGCCAGTATTGTGCAACTGCGTCTGGGAAACCGCCCCAAGGCGATGGAATGGCTGCATAAGGCCCGCAGCAGCAAGTATTCGCCGGCGGAGATTCGCGCGGCCCCGGAATTCGACGGCTTGCGAGACGATCCCGAATTCAAAAGCATTATCTCGAAGTAGGCCACCCCAGCCGAAGCTGGCCCTGGCCCTGAACCGAAAGGAGAGCGAAATGAAACTTCAGAGTATGGTGGTTGCGGTTTGGCTGCTGGCAGGTCTGGTGGCGGCGGTCCATGCGCAAGACAAGCTCAAGCAGACGCCAGCGGCGGAGTCCCGCAATATCAAGACCCTGCCAGGCCCTGTAGGGGGTTGTCCGGGCGCGGTCGTTCAAGGACTGCCTGTGAAGGAGCTTCAGAAACCGGACCCTCAGTCGAATGCCCCCCAGGCTTGCCGTAAAGCGGTGGTTCCAAGATGTGTGAACCTTTGCGACTTGGCAGTCCAGATGCTGCCGCAAGAGAAGCAGGGCAGGCAGATGACCTTCTTGACACTGAAACACAAGAGAGAGATCTCCGTGCCGGGCCACGTCGATCTTAGGTTGTCTGTCCCGAAAGGAGAAGAGGTCGTCTGGTATTGCAAGTTTTCAAGACCTCGGCCGGTGGCGGAGAAGAAGGCCATATTCAATTTTACCCCCGGTGAGTCCCTTAGCTTTGCCATCATCGATATTGAGGAGGTCGAAGCCGAATCCCATGAACATGATCGGAAGTTGGAGACACCTGAAAATCCTTTTTGCACGGACTTCCTGGACCATCCACAAACAGGCGAGTTGCATTCCGGCGTTCCTCGTAACGGCGCTGTCGGGCACACGTATAAGTACTCGTTCGTGATCGGGGCCGGGAGATTTTACCCACCCGTCCCGGCCAACCCAGCTACTCGCCCGCCCACCCCTGCCATTCCGCCCCACTTCTCTGAGCGCAATAGCCATGTCGACCCTCACCTGATCGTTACCGGTGGTGGCGGCAGTTGATTTGAGAATACTCTAGGTTCCGGCTGTGAGAGTGTCCGCTCACGCCGCCGGTTTTACCTAACATGGGGCTGGGTTATAATGCCGCAACAAACCCTTTTTTAGGATGACAGGTCCCATCTGTGCCCAAAATTGCTAGAGAGCGGACCGAAGAAAACCAGCGCCGCATCGAAGCTGCGGCGCTCGCCTTGTTTACCAGACAAGGGTTCCACGGGACCAACAGCCGCGAGATTGCGAAGAAAGCGGGGGTGTCTTCGGGGGCTATCTATACATATTTTCCCAACAAGGAAGCGATCTTCTCCAGCCTGGCGCAAAGATACCGCCTGCCGATGGACGAATGGTTGCGGCAGACGGTTGCCTCGCTGCGGGAGCCACTTTCACGGCCGGCCCTGGCGAAACTGGCTTCCAGCATCCTGCGGAAGACCAATGATGATCCTGAATTCCTGCTGCTGCTGCTCAGTGATGTGATTGAATTCAAGAACCAGCACTTCCTGGAAACCTTCCATGACATACCCCGGCAGCTTCAAAGCATTCTCGGCCCTTGTCTGGACCGGATGAAGAAGCAGCCAGGATGGCGCGGGGAAGAGCCGGCGTTCGTTCTGGCTTCGGTCTGCCTCTACTTTTTTACCTATGCCCTGATCGAAAAGCATATGCATGGCGAGCAGCATTTGGGCCTTTCTCACGAGAAGGCCATCGATCGCTTTGTGGAACTGGTGTCGGGCGGGCTGTGGGCCGGGACTAAGACTCCGCGGCGCAAGCCGCAGGAGAGCGCCAGAGACCGTGATGCCCGGCTGAGGGTGCTGTATCAGGGCGTCCGCGACCGGGTCGACTACATCCGCTTTCTATCGGGAAGGTTGTGGAGTTCACCGCCGGATGTTCCTCCCGGACCATCGGAGAGCAAGACCGGCGGGCATCTGACGTCCATGCTGTTTTTTCCGGAGATCCCCAGAGATCCGATCGATGTGCAGCAGCTCAGAATTGAGGCGGCTGCCCTGCAGCTATTTACGCGGCAGGGGTTCCATGGCGCCAATATGCGTGACATAGCGGAAGAGGCGGGAGTTTCCCCCGGAGCTATCTATGCCTATTACGCCAGCAAGGAAGCGATCTTCGAGACCCTGGTACGAAACTACCGGCACTGCATGCGCAAGTTTCTGGAACGGGTTTTCAAGGCGCTGGAAGATCCTTTTTCCAGGGCCGGCTTGCGGTTGTTTGCTGTGGCCATCCGGTCGAGCGTTTATAACGATGCGGAATACTGGCTGCTCATGTACATCGATGTGATTGAATTCAAGGGCCGGCATTTTGGCAACCTGTTCCACAACGTACCGGAACAGTTCCGGCGGCTGCTCGGACCGGCGGTGGACGCAGTGAAGAAGCGGCCGGACTGGTGCGGGCAAGATCCCGCCCTGGCCATGGCCATGATTTATCTGCATCTGGTTACCTATTTCGTGATTGAGCGGCTCATGCACGGCAACCAGCACCTGGGTGTCTCCGACGAGGAAGCGGTGGAGCGCTTCATTAATTTCTTCTCCGTAGGGTTTTGGGATTCGCCGGCGCAGGCGCCATCGCGCAAGCCGCCATCGCGGAGGAGGCCATCGAGCCGGACCATCTGACTGTCTTGCGGGCCGGTGTTAGAATGCCTGCCGAAGAAGGTGCGCCGTGAACGCTTCCCCAGCCTCCAAGAATATCGCTATCAGAACTGCCTTGCTCACCGGTCTGTTGATTGCGGGCACGCATCTGGCCGCCGCGCAGGCGGGTCCCACGATTGCCGGTTCGGTCAGCAACCAAACTACGGGCCAGGCCGCGGCCGGCGATGACGTCATCCTGCTGCGGCAGGACATGCAAGAAGAGGCCCGCACACGGACCGACGAGCAGGGACGGTTTGTGCTGCCAACTGGTTCCAGCAAGGGCCCTTATCTGGTGCGCGTCCGCCATCAAGGCATCAACTATGACCATCCGTTCACGGCAGGGCAGACGGCCCCGTTGCCAGTATTCGATACTGCGGCCAGTGTGGCGGGTGTGAGCGGAAGCACCGGAATTATCCAGATGGAAGCCGACCTCACCACACTGCATGTCCGGGAACTATACGCGATCGAGAACCATTCCACTCCGCCCCGCACGCGGCAAAGCGCCGGGAATTTCGAGATCCATCTGCCGCAGCAGGCGGTCGTCGATTCCGCTTCGGTGGCCGGCCCAAGAGCGCAGGCGGCGGTCGTGCCTGCGCAGATGGTGCGCAAGGGCCTATATCGCATCGATTATCCGCTGCTTCCCGGCGAGACCCGCTATATGATTACCTACCATCTGCCGTACAGAGGGACGGTGTCCTTCCGGCCGGGGATCGGTTATGGGATCAGCAAGTTTGCCGTCATGGTTCCTGAAGCCATGGTCTTTAAGGCATCGCGACGGGGCAGTTTTCGTGCAGCACGGAACGCAGAGAATGGGCCGGTGGTGAACGGCGCTCAAATCCAAGTCGCCAGCCAGCCAATAATCGGCGATGCGCCGGAATTCCAAATTTCAGGCACCGGCATTTTGCCGCCGGTAGCGGAACTCACACGTCCTTCGCGCCCTCCGGCAATGGCTGCCGCTCCCTTGCCGGCTGCCCCGCAGAATCTGCAAAAGCCAACGGATGCCAGGACCGCCCCAGATGTGTCGAAACGGAATGGCGCTGGAACCTGGCTGCTGCCGGCCTCAATTGCGGCACTATTGATCGCGGGACTGTCTTGGGTAGGATGGCGACGCGCCCGGCCAGGACGAAATGAAAAAGAAGCGCAGCTTTTGGACGGACTGAAAGAAGAGTTATTCCGGCTGGAAAGCGACCGGGCCCGGGGCGCCATTTCCGAAGACCAATATGAAACTGCCAAGCAGGCATTGTCTAAGAGCATTGAGCGCGCCATGAAGGCGCGCGCGACGGAAACTGCCACAGAGTAATTCCGGCAGATCGGGACATCTTGCAATCGGGACATCGGAATCCGGCCTGCTTTCTGGCGGGCTTGCCAATTCAAACGGTCACGGCGCTATCCGCGAAGGAACATGCATGGAATTGGGGCGCCGCTGCTTCTGGGCCACGCTGGGGCTTCGCAGGGCAGTAGGGCGGAAGCCTGCGGGACTTGTCATAATTTTGTAAAATATAAAATAAATGAGCGTTCGTTTTTTAATTTGATCGTTTGCTGTTTTGCTGGTACCCTTCCTAGGAACTGCCCCGCTCCGCCATTGGGAAGGCGTTCCCGCCATTCCTTTGCTGGGCGGCAGTGAAAGGAGCTTTTCCACCATGCACGGAGTTACCCCCAAGCAGATCCGACAGCGTTGGATTCTCGCGCTAGGAACGTTGGCGCTGATTGCCATATCGATCCTGACGGGCACACCGGCCGTAACCACCGCCGTTCGCGCCTCATCAACAGGTCCGTCGTTTCTTGAGTTTGAAAGCGGACAGGTACGGCCAGTAGCCATGTCCCCTGACGGGACCCGGCTGTTCGCCACCAACACACCCAATGGCACTCTGGAAATCTTCAATATCACGGCCTCCGGGCTTTCGTTCCAGGCGCGCGTTCCTGTGGGCCTTGAGCCGGTAGCAGTGGCCGCCCGCAGCAATGCGGAAGTCTGGGTCATCAACCATTTGTCAGATAGCGTGAGCGTGGTGAGCCTGACAGGCACACCGCGAGTGACGCGCACATTGTTGGTCGGCGATGAGCCGCGCGACATCGTATTTGCCGGCTCGCCCGCACGGGCCTTTATCACCACCGCCCACCGTGGACAGCAGCGCACCGACCCTTCGCTCGCCGGAGTACCAGGCGCTGGCGACCCGCAGTTGACTACCCCCGGCGTGCCGCGCGCCGATGTGTGGGTCTTCGACCCGGCCAATCTGGGCAATACCTTGGGCGGCACACCGCTCAAGATCATGAGTTTCTTTACCGATACGCCGCGCGCGCTGGCCGTGAGCCCCGATGGAAACACGGTCTTTGTGGCAGGGTTCAGGACCGGCAACCAGACTACGGTGATCAACGAAGGCCGGATTTGTCCTAACTTTGATACCGGCACATCTTGCACTTTGAACAATGGCGATGCGGGTGTTGGCGGCCACCTTGGTCCGGGCACGGATGCGAGCGGCGAAACCGCACCCTTCGTTTCCATGATCGTTAAATTCAACAACAGCACCGGCCACTGGCAAGATGAACTCGGGCGCGTCTGGGATTCCGGCGTGGATTTCAGCTTGCCCGATACCGACGTATTCTCCATCGACGCCAACAAACTAAGCCAGACCGCCGGATTCGCGCATGTGGGCACCACGTTGTTTAACATGGCCACCAACCCGGCTAACGGTCATCTGTACGTCTCCAACAGTGAGGCGGTGAATCAGCGCCGGTTTGAAGGACCAGGGGTTTTCGGCGGCTCGACTGTACAGGGCCATCTGGCTGAGATGCGGGTTACCGTCATCAACGGTTCGGCGGTCACGCCTATTCATCTCAACAAGCACATCAACTACAACGTCCTGAATACCAACCCAGCCTTTGATCCTACCCAGGCGAGCCACAGCTTATCTACGCCTCTCGATATGGCGGTGACCAAAGACGGCAGCAAGTTGTTTGTGACTGCCTTTGGTTCCAGCAAGGTCGGCGTGTTTAGCACGGCGACGCTCGAGAACAACACCTTCGATCCAGTCAAGGAGAGCGGCAATTACATCAACGTCAGCGGCGGCGGCCCCAGCGGTCTGATCTTGGATGAGGCCCGGCAGAGGCTCTATGTATTGACCCGCTTTGACGATGCCGTGAAGGTGATCAATCTCGCCAACAACCAGGAAGTCCAGCAACTGGCCCTGCCGAATCCGGAACCGGCGTCGGTGGTCCAGGGAAGGCCGTTGTTGTACACTCCGCCGGCGGGCGGCAACGGTGAAGCTTCCTGTGCCAGTTGTCATATCTTTGGCGACAAAGACGAACTGGCCTGGGACCTGGGCAACCCTGATAGCGCCACTACAACCAATCCGATTACCATCAACCTCGGCGGCCAGGCCCAGAACGGCTTGACGCTATTTGGGACACCGGGCAAGATCAACGGCACGGGCCAGACCAATGTCTTTCATCCCATGAAAGGACCCATGACCGTGCAGACCCTGCGCGGCCTTTCCACTTCGGGCGCCATGCATTGGCGTGGCGATCGCTCGAACGGGTTCTTTGGCGTTAACGCTACGGACCCAAATCTGAGCTTTAACAACTTTATCGTGGCGTTCGCCGGTCTGCTAGGTGGCAATCAACCCACCACCGCCCAGATGCAGCAGTTCACCACCTTCCAACTACAGGTCGCGCTGCCGCCCAACCCGGTCCGCAGTCTCGACAACACCCTGAACTCAGCACAACAGGCCGGGGAGAACTTCTTCGGCGGTAACCGCCCATCGGATGGCGTCAATCTCGGTGTCCTGGGCGTCGTTCTGGGGCAGACCGCATTTACCTGCAATGGCTGCCACGAAGTGGACGCCGCGGAAGGCGAATTCGGAACCAGCAAGAACGCCAGCTTTGAAGGCATTCAGCAGATCTTCAAGATCCCGCATCTGCGGAATATGTACGACAAAGTTGGAATGTTCGGCTTCCCGCGCACCAGCTTCTTCAACAACAGCACCAACGGCTTCCAGGGTGCTCAAGTCCGCGGCTTCGGCTTTACCAACGAAGGCTCGGTCGATACCCTGTTCCGCTTCTTCAACGCCGTAGTGTTCAACCCGCAAATCAACAGCGGCTTCCCGCTCATCAACCCCGATGCGACCCGGCGAAACGTTGAACAGTATGTGCTGGCCTTCGACACCGACCTGGCGCCCATCGTTGGCCAGCAAGTGACCCTGACCGGCAGCAATTCTTCCGTTGCCGGCCCGCGTATCGACCTGCTGGAACAGCGCGCGCGTGCAGCCTTCACCTCGAAGATCCTGGGTGGGGCGACCACGGAGTGCGAACTCGTCGCCAAGGTAAATCTCGCTGGCGTCGCGAAGGGGTTCGTGTTTGATTCCTCCACCGGCAACTTCCTTGCCAGTGACGGTAGCGCAGTTACCGACACCGCCGTGCGGGCCTTTGCGGCCACCGCAGGCCAGGAAGTTACATTCACGGCAGTGCCACCGGGCTCCGGCTCGCGCATCGCCTTCCAATAAAGCAGGTAGCAACATCTGTCCCAATCTATGCCCCACGTGCTCATTTGAGTACGTGGGGCTTTTTTTGAAGCTCTTGCGGAGTTCCGGCCCACCCGTGGGTGCTTAACCGTTTTGGGGAAGGGAAGAAGCAATTGGCATGGCAAAAAACACTGAGTAGCGATAATGCGACAATGCGCCAGTCGGCCATGGAACTGTGCGTTGCAGGGCTTTAGCCGCTGCTGGTATCAGGGCATGACTTAGCAGCCAGGAGCGAGCGCCAGCGAGCGATGGGCTGCGAAGTCGTGCGATAAAGGCAAGTAAAGGAGGCATTTAGGCTCTGCTGCACTTTAGTGCCCCGTGCCTCTCCGTTGTTCGTAGCAGTCGGAATTGTTTGGGATGCTTGGACAGACATGCAGAATCCACGAGCGATACCGGCATGATGCCTCTGTCGGGGGCAACGCCCCCGGTTCCTTTCGACCTTGGAACCCTTTTTCCCAAAAAACTGTTAAGCGCCCGCCAGCCGAGTCCCAGGGGCTGATGATGTATACTGTACATCATGAAGCGAACTCAGCTCTACATCGACGACGACCTGTGGAACGCCCTTCACGAACGCGCGCGTAGCGAGGGGACGAGCATCTCTGATCTGGTGCGGCAGGCCGCACGCGAACGCTATTTTGGCAAAGTGGATGGGCGCCGCGCGGCGATGGAGGCCTGGGTGGGGATTCGGAAAGACCATTCGGATTTGGCTGACTCCACCGAATACGTCCGCAGTTTGAGGCGCGGCAAGCGTCTTGAGAGGCTCGGCAGAAAATGACAGTGATCGTGGACTCTGACATCCTCATTGAAGTTTCCCGAGGCCGTGACAAGGAAATCCTTTCGCGATGGGAGCAACTGGGACGCTCTGAGAATCACATTCTGTGTTCGCCCGTGACCGAGGCCGAACTCTGGGCCGGCGCCCGGCCACGCGAACATGAAGCGCTCACCAATCTGTTTAGCGCGCTGGGTTGCGCCCCCATCGACTCTGCAACCGGCCGACAGGCGGGAGACTTTCTCCGGCAATACCACAAAAGCCACGGCCTGGAATTGGGCGACGCTTTGATCGCGTCGGCGGCGCTTCTGCATCGCGCTGAACTTTGGACACGGAACCGGAAGCACTATCCGATGAAGGAATTGTTTTTCTACTGATGCACTGGAAAGCTGGCGTGTTAGCTTACCTCGCCGCCAGCAACACCGAGTCAAGAATCGAGGATTTCTCGTCTGTCCTTACTCCTGTTTCCATGAAGACCAGTACCAGCCGATAAGGGCTTGCATCTCTCATATAAAAGTCGACCATCGCAGTGCCGCCGTAATCGCCATACCACAAGGGATATGTAATTGTGGCCCGTTGCCAATCTTTATCACGGGAAGCGGAAATGTGTGCTTGGCTTCCTGTTTTCCCACCTTCCGGCTTGGCGATTTCCTCGGCCTGGCTAAACGCTGGCCCCTGGATGCTTTCAAGAATCTCCCGGATGGATAGATCGGTGACATAAGCCCGCATCTGAAGGTCCCCGAAGGAGACTCCTTCCACGCCCCACCCCTCACCCCCAACGTGAGCTGCGCAGTGCTCAAACGGCAACGCGGCATTCACAACGCTGCCGTATTCCGAGTCCCATTCTCCTGCGCCCGTCCGCACTCTTTGCAGCTCTTCGCGGGTCAGGTGAAAGTTGTTGTGAAATTGTGAGTCCCATTCCAGCCAGTCTTGTGGAACCTGAAACCTGATACCAGAGGGATGCAACTGAATTGTTCGTTCTTGACGGGTCGCGAAGCGGCTCGCAGCTTTAGGCGGGGAATTCCGTTCATGCTGGAGGTGTAGCCTGATTCCAAGTGACAGTGCTACCGCGACCACGATCAAACTCCCAGCAACAGCGATTGTTCGCTTCACTGCGCAGATGCTCCCTTACTGATAACAGACACCACAGACGGAACGAATGGACCCAGCTTTGGTCGTGACCAAGCCGATTTTGGCTTATTTTAATTGTGTAGCCCGTTGACTCGCCAGATTCTTGACCGAGCCGTGGTCCTTTATTCCTTTAATTTCCGCCTCTCCAATAGACAGATGATTGTGCTTGGAGCATCTTGAGCACGAATATCCACATTCTTCCTCCTGGGGGCGTGAATGATTCAGGCGGTCATTGCCAGCAACTCAGCGGTCGTGAGGGAAGGGCTGAAAGCCATTCTGGGCCAGGCGGCGCAGATCGTGGTCCATGTCCAAGATGAGATTCTGGAGTCTGGGTCTTCGGGCCCAGCCGATATCCTGATCGTCGATCTTGCTTTGGCTGGTCAGGGCAATGAGTTTGAGTTCGTGCAGCAGGTCCGGCGGGAATTTCCGGTGGTTCCTGTACTGGCGCTGGGTGCTCGATTCGATCTGAATGCCGGCATGTACGCGATGCAGGCCGGCGCCGCCGGGTACTTGAGCCAGTATTCCCCGCCGGGCGAACTGATTGCGGCGGTGGAACGCGTGGCTGCCGGGGGAAGGTTTGTGCCCGCAGCTCTGGCCCAGAGCCTTATCCGCCGTTTGGAGCGATCCGGGCGGCCTGTCCATGAGCTGCTATCGCGGAGGGAGTGGCAGGTGTTTCTGGGACTGGCGTCGGGCCGGTCGCCCAGCCAGATTGCAGCGGCCCTGGCGCTCAGCGTAAAGACTATCAGCACATACCGGTCCCGCATCCTTGAGAAAATGGCCTTGACCACTACCGCCGAACTTATGCATTACGCGATTCAGAACCGCATCAGCGAAGCTGCGGTCGCGGACCAGACGTCCGTAGAGTATCCAACCAGCGTCACTGGCTTTCAGGTCAATGCAGCGGTTTAGCGAAGTTTAGCCGCGAATGAACGCGAATGAACGCGAAATGAGAGCCGGGGTACGCATGTCCCCGGAAAATGGTTAAGCACGCGTCCCAACACCTTGGTCAGCAGTCTTGCCTGCAACGGAGTAATATTGGGTCATGTCTCTGAATTCCAGGATACTGAGAAGGTTGTTTGCCGGCGGGGCTGTGTTCGTAGTTCTCGTCGTCTGCGGCTTCTATGTGAATGGAATTGTGAAGATGCGCAGGGTGATACGCAGCATTCCCGCAAAGATTGCGGCGGACCTGGTGCAGAGCACTACCGGATTTACCTTTTCCAAATCCGAAGGCGGGCGCACGCTGTTCACCATCCATGCGGCCCGGGCCCAGCAGTTCAAGGAAGGCGGGCGCGCCAAACTGTTTGACGTGAACATCACCATTTACGGGCGCGAGTCCCGCCGCTTCGACCAGATCTACGGTACGGACTTTGAATACGATCAACGCACCGGCGACGTGGTGGCCCGGGGGGAAGTCCACATCGATCTCGAGTCGGATTCTTCCGGGGTACCGCATCCCGATCAGGCGCCGCCACAAGAGATGAAGAACCCGATTCACCTCAAGACCAGCGGCCTCACCTTTAATCAAAAGACCGGCTTTGCGGAAACCCATGAGCGCATTGAATTCAGAATTCCCGAGGCTGTAGGCTCGGCCGTGGGCGCAACCTATGATTCAAAATCGAATCTGCTGGAGTTGAAATCGGCGGTGCGCGTTACCACCACCGAAAAGCAGAAAGCCGTAATCACCGCGCAGAGCGCGTTGTTCAGCAAGAATCCCAGGCGGGCCGACCTGCTGGGATGCCGGGTGGAGCAGCCGTCGCGGTCCCTGCAAGCGGACAAGATCACGCTGCTGATACGTGATGACAATACCCTGGAGCGGGTGCTGGCCTCGGGCAATGTGCATATTGAAGATAGCGGGCCAAAGGGCTTTGAGGCGAAGGCCCCCCGGGGCGAAGTGGTGATGGGGTCGAACCAGCAGATGAAAAACGGCGCGCTTTCCGGGGGAGTGGTCTTCGAAAGCCGCGGGCCTTCCGCAGGAAAGGGAACTGCGGGCCGGCTGCTTTTTGATTTCACCGGCAAGAGCGAGCTGACGAAGGCACGGGCGGAAGATTCTGTCACGTTCCTGCAGAGCGCTTCCTTGAATTCCATTGCGCTCAAATCGGACGCCGTTGACTTGTTGGCGGCCAAGGGAGGCAGGAGGCTCGATCAGGCGGTGACTTCCGGGGCGGCGCAGATTACGCGTACGGAAGGCGCTACCCGCTACCTCATTACCGCGGGTGTATTTCGTGGTAAGTTCAACGCTCAAAACCGTCTTTCGGGCGTTACCGGCAATACGGACGCGCGCGTCGTGGCCTCCACGCCCGGACAGCCGGACCGGATCAGCACCAGCCGGGAGCTGGTGGCCAGTTTTGACGCCAAGGGCGCGATCAGTCTGATGGAGCAGCGCGGCGAGTTTCATTACCAGGAAGGCCAGCGCACGGCCACCGCGGAGACTGCGCGTCTGCTTCCGGCCGATGACAGAATTGAGCTCACCGGTTCGCCCCGGGTCGTCGAT
This sequence comes from Saccharimonadales bacterium (SeqCode), assembly GCA_035568495.1. GTDB lineage: Bacteria > Acidobacteriota > Terriglobia > Terriglobales > Acidobacteriaceae > Angelobacter. The sequence continues at coordinate 32,006 of DATMNZ010000232.1, forward strand.
TCAGGCGCTACCCTGACGGCGCAGAGCATACAGCTCAGCCGAAAAGCCAACACTGCTTTCGCCCAGGGCCAGGTGAAGGCAACCTATTCCGACCTCAAGCAGCAGCCCGGCGGCGGAATGCTTTCTTCAGCGGACCCGATTCATGTAACCGGTTCCAGCATGGTGGCCAGCCGCAACA
>DATMNZ010000233.1:0-2869 GCA_035568495.1 Saccharimonadales bacterium (SeqCode)
TGGCCAGGAAGATGGGCGAATCCACGCCCACCGGCGCTTATCTGGATCCAATCGCTGACAAGATTCTGCTGAGCGCGATCTATGTTGCGCTGGGAGTCGCGCATGCCATCCCCTGGTGGATGGTAGCCGTGGTCTTCGGGCGGGATGTGCTAATTCTGGGCATGGCGGCCTATGGAATTCTGTTCACTTCCATCCGGAAATTCCCGCCGTCGGTATGGGGCAAGCTCAGCACATTCTTCCAGATTTCGGCCGCCCTGATGGTGATGTGCGCCCGCGCCGGATTCCCGGCTCCGGTGACACTCGCTGTCTGGCTGATGGTGGCCGCAACCGTGTGGAGCGGAATCCACTATGCGTGGCGGGGCATAACACTGCTTCGTTCTGGGACGAATTGACGACGCAAGAGGAAATATTCAAGTCTGCACTCGGTGTCCATACCACGATGGGTACGAGTCGTCGATTCGACAGAGACGGTGAGGACGGTAAAGAAATGTCACATCCGCAACAGTCCCCACCAACAGCGTAAGTTTTTTTCGTATCACGGTCGGGAACGCTGCGGCCTGAACTGAGTGACAGGCTCAGCCGCAAGAGGAAACGTTAAGCGGACCGGACAGCCATGAGACCGGTCAGGGCCCCCTTGGCGGTTCGCGATCAGCCTAGTGTGGCACTGTACACAACACGCTCGAAATCGTTCAATAGTCCAACAGCTTCCCTATCGACGAACGGCAGGAACTGCATCATGATTACGGCGCAAAAATCACGCTTCGGGTCGATCCAATAGAACGTGTTGTAAAGCCCAGCCCACGCCAGACTTCCCGCTGACCGCCCTCCCACATAGGGCGTGGTGTTGATCAAGAATCCTAAGCCCCATTTTTCGGTATGGCCGGGCTGGATATCAACGTCACTCGACAGGTCGGGTCTGAATGTCTTCATCTTACCGGCCGTCAGCGCGCCAATCTGGTTCACCTCCATGCTGTCGATGGTTTTGGCCTTCAAAATCCGGGTGTTATTGCGTCCGGTACCGTGATTGAGAATCATCTGCATGAACCGAATGTAATCGGAGGCAGTTGAGTAAAGACCGCCGCCGCCGTTGAACGACTTCGGAGGCAGAGGCGGCTTGCGATCGTCCTGCTGTAAATCACCGTTCTGCCCCCGCTGATGGTTGCTCACCAACCGCTCGAACTTTGATGCCGGCATGATGTAGCTTGTGTCTTCCATACCTAAAGGCCGGAAAAGCTTCTGTTGGAAGTATTCCTCCAGCGTCATTCCGCTGATGGCTTCCACCAGGCGGCCTGTCCAATCCAAACCGCGTCCGTATTGCCAACGCTTTCCAGGTTCGAACATTAGCGGACCGGGCACGGCCGGCGATTCCGGATTCTTGGACGTGTAGCGGAACATCGCTTCGTCCCAAACGTCGTAACAGAGTCCGGAGGTATGGGTCAACAAATGGCGCAAAGTGGGCGCGGTGATTGCGGCCCGCAGAGACGGCGTGCCGTCGGAGTCGAATCCCTCCAGAACCTGTATCTTTTCAAACTGCGGAAGGTGCCGGGCAACCGGCTCATCCAGATCCACCTTCTGCTGCTCTACCAACTGCAGGGCGGCAACGGTGGTAACTGCCTTGGTCATGGACATGATTTGGAATACGCTGTCGACCTGCACAGGCACTCCAGAGGAATCCCGTCGACCGAACGCACCGGCGTAAAGTGTCCTGCTCCCGCTTGCGATCATCCCCACCACTGCGGGGATCTTCCGCTGGGCGATGCCCGAACGGAGGACCTCATCAACCGCGATCCTGCCGGGTGCGGCGAGCAGGTGGTTTAGGCCGGACGCAGCGGTGATGCCCGCAGCGAGAAAGCTTCGCCGATCGATATTGCCCATGGTTTTATCAATGCTACCGCAGCCGGGGTGATGAGTTCGAGCCGGAACACAACCCTTCGCGACGAGTAGGGGCAACTGGCAAGCAATCGGCTTCGCGGGAAGTTTTGCGGATCGGGAACGTTAGATGCGCTTGTGTCCGCCAACGGGCTCCGAGCGTGCAATCGGCCACTTGGAGAATCCACGAGCGGCGGAGAGATTGATCCTGGTCGGCGTAACGTCAACTTTGCTCGAACCGGCTTCGCGTTTGAGTGGATCATTCCGCTAAACCCAGTGCAAGTTCCATTAGACGTGCCACCGGGGAGCGGCACTTTGAAGGACAGAGCGAAGAGGAGACCGGTTTCGAAACCTCCTATCTCCAATCCCAAAGACGAATTGACGTGAGCCCAACACCGAGTTAGTCTGAAAGTGTGCCTGTGCCCATCACTCGCTATCAAGTCTCCACGCATTATCTGTGGGCCGGGTTTGCGGCACTCGCTCTAACCGGGTTTTCTTTCTGGATGTCCTTCGTCTGGCCGCTGGCCTGGATTGCGACCGGCATCTTTGCGATCACGGCCGTCCTCGCGCTCTATCTGGCCTTGCGCCCCGCCGTTGAGATCTATGAGAGCCACCTGAAAATCGGACAAGCCGCCATCCCCTGGAAGCACATCCGCCGGCTTGATCGCAGCTCCAATGTTCCACTCATGGTGCGGTTGACCTTGTCCGACAAAACCCGCATTCTGATGGTCTTTCCGAGCGATCCCCATTCCTCCAGCAGCCTGCTGCGCCAGTTGCGCCGCCACGCCCGCGAAGCATTGATCGATGGCGTGCCCTACCGGCAGTTCTGGGGTGAGCCCGCCAACGCGGTTCCGTCTCGAAAAGCCTTGCAGGCTGCCCCGCGCTACCCTCTGTTGCTGCCCGACGACGAAGCCGAAGTGGAGCGTATGTTCCAGCGGCTGAAGTCAGTCGGGCATTTCGATCAGAAGACCTCGCCGGAGGACAAGTAGCTCCCGAGTGC
>DATMNZ010000234.1:0-3229 GCA_035568495.1 Saccharimonadales bacterium (SeqCode)
TGCTCCGGAAAACGAGTATAGCGCAGCGGGCCTTGGACCTCGGACTTCAGACCTCGGACCTCAGGCCTCGGACCTCAACCAGCGACTTACGGCTCCCGCCCCGCCCCCAAAATCTCCTTGCCCCCGCCCTGCGCCACCGCCGGGAACACCGCTCCCTTCCGCCGCCGCAAATCCCCTGGCAATTCCGAGCGCAGAAGCCACAACCCAGCCGCCACCGCCGCCAACCAGGTAATCGACACCAGCGCCAGCTGAGTCAAGTCCGCCACGCGACTGCCGCGGCCCGTGGTCGCCAGCGGGACGATCTTGGCCACCTCAAAGCTGATTGCGCCCGCGACCACGGCCACTATCACCGCTTTGCCTAACTCGCGCCAACGCAACTCGCCGAGCGGAACCAGTTTCTTGTAGTGCAGCAGACATGCCAGCGCCAGCAGGTTCACGCCAATCCCGATATCCGACGCCCACGCCAGCCCGATCACGCCGAAGGAATGAAACAGGATCGAGTAAACGGGCAGCGACGCCGCCGTAATCACGCTGACCGCGACCATTGGGGTAAGCGTGTCCCCAGCCGCGTAGAAGGCGCGCGCGTAGAGTCCCTGCGCCGCCCAGAGCGCCAGCGAAAGCGAGAACCAGAAGAAATAAATCGCGGTGGTCTGCGTGTCCGCGAAAAGAAATCTTCCCCGCCGGTACACCAGATCGATCAAGGGAAGCGCCGCCACCATCATCCAGCCAGTCGCGAGAAACGAGGCCGCCGAAACGCGGTACACCGAATCGTTCACCGTCTCCGCGAATTCCTCCAGCTTCTTCTCGTTGAACAGCCGCGCAAAAAAAGGCAGCGACGCCTGCCCGGTCGCCTGCCCCAGTACCGCGATGGGCACGGCAAACAGCCGCTTTGCATAGTTGAGCCGCGCGATGTCGCCCACGCCGCTGGCCGCATAGTGGCGGAGAATCCAGTCATCCGCGGTTACCAGCGACACGCCCAGCATGAGCGGCACCGACAGCTTCACCCACTCGCGAAACGCCGGATTCATTACCTCAAACGACGGCCTGTAGCCAGTCCCAATGCGCGCCGCGCCGATCACGCTGGCCAGAAACGGACCCACAACGCTGCCGATCAGCGCGCCATACGCCAGCGACGCGATGCCGAAATGCCGCCCACCCACGACCCCGCCCAGGATGATGAATACGTTGTAGAGCAGCGGCCCAAACGCCGGCAGCAGAAACAGTCGGTGCGAAAGCAGAACCGCCGATACAACTCCGCCCACATAAAAGAAAATCTGCGCCGGCAGAAGGATTCGCGTGAGGTGAACGCACAGCTCGATCTGCTGCGGCGAAAACCCTTTCACGAACCAGCGCACAAATTGGGGCGCGAAAATCTCCGTCAGGATGGTCCCTACGATCATTACCGCAGTCATGACCGTGATGATGATGGAGAAAGTCTTCTGCGCCTCGGCGTCGCGCTTCTCGGCGAGAAAGCGCGTGTAAATCGATATGAAGGTGATGGAAGCCGCGCCCCCGGCCACAATGTAGTTGAGAAAATCCGGCAGAGTGAATGCGGCAACGTAGGCGTCGGTCTGCGATCCCGCGCCGAAGGCGAAAGCGATGTAGGCCTCGCGAGCGTAGCCGATGACCCGCGACAGCATCACCGTCCCCATCAGGAGCAGGGTCGCGGAGAACGCCGTGTGCTGATGCGAGGGCCGGAAGAAGCGCAGAAGTTTCGTCATTGAGACCCGACAGGAACGTTCAATCTTATCGGAATCTCAATCCGTCAGACAGTTGTGGGGCGGGCACGTGTGGGGCGGACACTCCTGTCCGCCGCCTTTGACTTTGATCTTGATTTTGACTCTCCTGTCAGGAGCGCCGAAATTCTTCCTTACTTTCCTTCGGGCGAAATCCAAACTCGGCCCGCCGATATCAAATCCACCTTCGGCACTTCGGTCCTGAGTTTCACCGTCTGCCATGCCGCCTTCTTGGGTGGCTTGGCCAGGAATGTCAACAAGTACTGATGGCTCAGCCGGCGCGTGAAGTCATCCAGGTAGGGAGTAAACGCGACAGGCGGCCCACTGAACCCGATGTAATACGCTTCACCGCCGGTCATTTCTGCCAGCCGCGCCAGATAAAGCTGGCCCCAATAGGTCTGCCAGTAGCTATGACCAAGATGGCCAACCCCAGGCGTATAAATCGCAGAAACGAGAATCCCGGCGCGCTGCGCAACGTCGATGGCCTCGTCCAGATACGGATCCTGAAGGTCTCCAGTGCCGTAATAGAGGTCGATTCCATCGGAGGCCATAATGATCTCCCGGCGGGCGGTGCTTGCCGGCCAGCGTTTGATCAGGTCGGTCAGCGAAAAATACGGGCTGCCATTGGCTCCACGGATTCCCAGCGGCAAACGAAGCGCCTTGGCCGCCAGGGCATGATCGCTGGTCAGATTCTGCTCGACCTTGGCGATCCCATTCTGCATGTAGGCCACCCCAACCATGGTGGTGGTCGGCTGTTCGTTGATGAACTTTCGCAGATCCTCCAACTGCGTGCCCAGGCTGACGTTGGATCCGTCGTCGAGCAAAACCATCAACTCGAGAGCAGCATGGTCTCCCTGGGCCGGAATCCATTCGGTGACCGTATCGCGCTCTTTTCCTTCATAGACCATGACCTCCTCACGGTTAATGACCGGTACGTCAGAACCGTGATGGGGCTCGACCGTAACCACCAGATGCGCCGGAATGCCGCTCTCTGAGGCCTGCTGAGCCGAAAGGCTCTGAACTCCGCAAAGCCAGACCGCTAAGACAAACATTGCACCGGCCATAAAACGATATTTGTTCATGGAAGCTCCTTTCAAAGAACCGCCTTTGACTGACAGCTTTAAGTCAGCCCAAGAGGCAAGGTTCTAAGGTTTTAGATGTTCCCGAGAGGCAAAAAGTATGACCGAATGATAGCTCCAGCCGCCGAGGCGAAAAAAGATTAACGATCCAACCTGGGATTCTTGCGGCGGACTCCGGATGCGATAATTCAGGAGTGGGCGACTCCACGACCATCCAGGCCCGCTCCGCCGTGCTCCGGCGATCTTTCCGCAGAGACTTTCCTGCGGCGGTGCGCGGTGAAGGCGTCTACCTGTGGGACGCCGACGGGAAGAAGTACCTTGATCTCGCCGGCTCCGCCGCCGTGAACTTCATCGGACACGGCGTGCCGGAAATCTCCGCCGCCATGTCCGCGCAAGCCGCGAAGCTCGAGTTCG
>DATMNZ010000235.1:0-15243 GCA_035568495.1 Saccharimonadales bacterium (SeqCode)
CCGCCCTCATCGATAGTGTTGACTACCTGATCGACTTTTGAGGCTGTTCCAGCCGCTGATTCAGCTCTTGAGACCGTTGCCGCTGTTTCGGCTACTTCGGCCACTTCCGCGCCTTTAACTAGGCTTGTAGCAAGTTTGCCGGTGCCAGCGGTGGCTACGGCAGATATGGCTGTCCCGACGACTTGTCCGATTGCCTTCCCGTCGCCAGAGGCTGCCGCTTTTACTGTTGCAACGGTCGCATTGCCAACCGCGACGGCGGTGTTGATGGGATGCGCGGCGGCGTGGCCCAACGCTACTGCTGTGTTGATGGGATGAGCCACTGTCTGCACTATTGGACCGACCGTTGAATCGTACAGCCCGCCGCCAAAGTCACCCCACCAGCCGTGCCCGTCCAGGTCCGCCCTGGTGGTGGGTAGGCCCCTGACGTAGCAATACTGACACAACGTCTCCGGATCAGTCAGATCAGCGTAGGGGACAGGAACGGGAACCACGCTCCAATCCGGGCTGATGAACCGTCCCAGCCCGTTGGAGTAATACCGCGCTCCAAAGTAATCGAGCTGAGTTTCAGCATCACGTTCTTTGCCGGTAAATTTGTAATGATTGGAATCGGCATTGACATACTGCAGCTCCCCACCCCAAGGATAATAATCCGACTCGTTTAGGATTTTCCCGGCAGCATCGGTGATGACCGAGGCCGTCTTCAGATGATCGGAAAAATAGTATACGACTCCAGTGGGAGCCGCCAGATCGCACCGAGCCACGCGCTCGCCAGCAAAGAATACGTATTCTGACTTGAGTGTGCCCGTCAGATCCGATTCAGCCACGATGCCGGGTGTCATGTACCAGTAGAGCGTACCGTTGCTGCCATTGGCTTTTTCGACGCGGTTGCCGTCTGCGTCATAGGTATAGTTGAACCCTGCGGCGCCGGTGATACGGTTTTCTTGGTCGTAGGTGTAGCTTTGTCCAAGGGCGTCGTTGGTCATGTTGCCGGCGGCGTCATAAGCGTAACCCGCAGTGGAGATGCGGTTGTTGGGGCCTACGTTTACGCTCAGGCCCTCGCCCTCGCAGGTATTTGCGAGGGAGGCTTCCTGCAGCAGGTTGCCCCAGGGGGCGTAATTGTAAGTGTTGCCCCAGTATTCCTTATTCCCGTCGAGGACGATCTGCAAGGGAAACTCAAACGCAAAGCGCATGTATTCAACGCGGCGGTCGGATCGTGGCATCGTCTGGAGCTTTCTCTACCCAGTCGGGTGCGGACGGCGCCCCTATGTCCACACCTGAAGCGATTCGAACCAGATCAAAAACTCCATTCCCATGCATGTCATAAAACGCTACATGCATGTTTGCGCCGAGAACAGGCGAGTCGAGCGTGGGGCCTCCGGCAAGCTCTACCCAAACCTTGTACGCAAACAAGTGACCGTTCTTTTCCAACCCGAGCACTTGCACCGGTCTTAAATACCAGTTTTTCATGGTAGCGGTCTTGTCACATGCATTCACTTCGATCTTGGGCAAGGTGATGATCTGCTTCTTGACTTCATACACGACCACTGTCAGTCCCGAGTCTTGCATCTCCTTTCCGTTCTGGATCATGAACGGGCCTTTCTTGACGACTTTTGCTTCCTTGGCAAAAACTACATCCCAGCCATCGTCTGGCTTCGTCAGAACAGAGATTGTCAATGGAGCTTGAGTGCATTCAGTCGAGGAAGTAGCAAATTGGGCCGCGCCGCTCGCGCCCGACAGAGTGACAATAGCGATTGCAAGAACACCGATGATCTTCCTCATTTCTCCTTCTCCTTCTGCGGTATAACAACATGGCGTTTTTGTCCATTGATGGAATCTGATTAATTTGACCGTTGGCGTCAGTGGCGGCCCGTTCTACGGTGTTGCCCGAAGCTGCTGAGTTGACGAATGCTGCACCGGCGTTCAATAGCCCGTCAATTGAAGCAGTCGCATCAACCGGTCAAGACTTTGCTGTCGCTGAACTATCAGAGCGACAGCAAAAAACCTTGCTGGCGCGCAGAATAACTGTGCAGATCAGGTTGCGCCCGTGGCTAGACCTAATGGCTACCGGGTTCAAACTGACAATGACCTCACCCAGTCCCAGTCTACGTCTGAAAGCTGTTTCTCATGGATGCGGAAATCCTCAGGCTGATCCTTTACGATTTCCAATAGCGAGCTGTATGCCTCTTTGCGGACAAGCTCATCTTCTTGGCCGTCTTCCAAAGCCTCTTTGAGAACCCTAATCGCTTCGAGATTCTTGCTTCCTTTTCGCAATCTACCCAGACAGGTTGCTGCATAACTACGGTTGTCCAGATCGGGATCGCATCGCAACGCGTGAATCAGGGCTGGTTGATACTCTGGCAACCTGCCCCAGGAAGTGAGAAACCACATCGCCTCACGTCTCACCCAGTCATCCTCGTGATTCAAGTAACCGGCAATCACGTCCTTCGCAGCAAGGATTTTCTCCTTGTCAAAGGGCTTGCCCAGCTTCACAATGGCCGACCCAATCTCCTTTACAGGAATTTCTTTATTTCTTAATTTCTCTAGCAGCTCATTCCATTTGCGCTTTCGGAATAAGACATCTGTCATGCCCATCGCACTTCCCTCCATTCTTCGCTCGCACTATTTCTGTTCCTGCGTCTTCTTTGCGGCATCGATGATGGACTGCGCTTTTTCCACAAAAGTATTAATCGATTGAATGGTTTCAGTGTAAGCTGTTCGCGTTTCATCCGCCAACTTGGGATTGTTCAGGGCACCTTGCAGGCTACTCCGCAGATTCGTCAATGACTTCACAGCGTCTCCTACTTCTTCAAAATGATTGCCTTTTAGTACCCCCGCTGCTTCCCGAACTACTCCTTTGAGATCCATGTCGGTTGCGTGTTGGTTCAAAGCGTTTGCCGCTTTATCGATGCGCGATATGGTAACTGGAGATGAAGATAACTTCAGATTTTGTAACTTGCCGACAGCACCAGTAACGGCATCACGCGCCTTAGCGAGTGCGGCCCCAGCACCAGCAGCCAGGGGGGCCAGTCTGGCCATCAGAGCGCTCCCAACAGGGCCCGCCACCATAGCAGTGCAACCAATCGCGCAACCGATTGCTGCTCCCACACCGCGAGCATCGAGGCGAGCTTGGAACTGCTCCTTAGTAATGCGACCGGCGGCAAGATCCCTAACATCCCGTTCAAAATTCTGCCCACCCACGGTATCCTGGTGTCCGTCCGGATCGCCGAGTGTGATTGGGTTGTTCTGTACGTAGCTGTAGAGATTCAGGCTCTGCGGATTGCCGAAATGCGCATAGGGAACACTTGCGGGTTTCGCGGCCCAGTCGGGCGTCAGAAACCTTCCGAGAGCGTTTCCGTAATACCGGGCGCCGAAGTAATCGAGCCCTGATTCGGAGTCGCGTTCTTTGCCGGTAAATTTGTAATGATTGGAATCGCCGTTGACAAACTGCAGCTCCCCACCCCAGGGATAATAATCCGCCTCGTTTAAGATTTTTCCGGCAGCGTCGGTGATGACCGAAGCGGTCTTCAGGTGATCGGAGAAGTAGTAGACCACCCCGGCAGGAGCAGCCAGGTCGCGCCGGGCGACGCGCTCGCCAGCAAAGAATACGTATTCTGATTTGAGTGTGCCGGTCAGGTCCGATTCTGCCACGATGCCGGGCGTCATGTACCAGTAGAGCGTGCCGGTGCTGCCGTTGGCTTTTTCTACGCGGTTGCCGTCGGCGTCATAGGTGTAGCTGAAGCCGCCGGCGCCGGTGATACGGTTTTCCTGGTCGTAGGTGTAGCTTTGTCCAAGGGCGTCGTTGGTCATGTTGCCGGCGGCGTCATAAGCGTAGCCCGCAGTGGAGATGCGGTTGTCGGCGCCCACCGTCACGCTCAGTCCTTCTCCGGCACAGGTGTTCGCGAGCGAGGCCTTCTGCAGCAGGTTGCCCCAGGCGTCGTAATTGTAGGTATTGCCCCAATACTCCTTATTCCCGCCGAGGACAGCCTGATTGCAATCCGTGCCGGCATTCTGGGCCGTCGCGAGCCGGTTCAGGGGATCGTACGTGAAGATCTGGTTGCGAGTTGCATCTTTGTTGTTGGTGATGCCGTAAACATTGCCGTTGTTGCCGCTGCCCAGGTGGAAGTCGTAACCCAGGCTGAGCACTGTCTGGGTGGGCGACGCGGCCAACATGTTCACCGGCTGCAGGCGATTGTTGTACCTGAAGCTGTTGGCGATTCCGGTGAAGCTGGCGCTGTTGCCGCTGACGAAGCCGGTCAGGGCATTGTGCGGCCCGTAGGTTGCCCCGGTGACGTAGCTGATGGGACTGGCGGTGTTGGTCGCATCCACGGCGGAGACGGTCCTTCCGGCGGCGTCCGGTGTATAGGTTACCACCGCCCCGCTGGGATAATGCAAGGCCTTCAGCGAGCCGTCGAGGTTGTAGTCATAGCTGACGGTCTTGCCCACCCCGGCGATGGTGCGCGTCTCGGTGGCCATCCGTCCGAGGATGTCGTAGCTGTAACTCGCGGCGCCCGCCTGGTCGGTCAGGCCGGTGAGATGGCCGATGCCGTTCGGGCCCTGGTCATAACCGTAGCTGACCACCGGGGCCGTTAGCGGACATGACGATGCTGAATATGCCTTGCCGGTCACGCGATGCAGCGCGTCATAACAATAGCTGACGGTCTGGGTGGCAGCGCCGATCTGATTGGGCGCGGGCGAAGTCTTCTGCAGCAGGTTGCCGTCGTTGTCATAAACATAACTGATCGTGCCCGATTCCGGGTTGGTGGCGGTCAGCAGCCGCGAGAGTGAATCGTAGGTGAAACGGCGAACGCGCCACGGGCTGGCGGCATCGGAGGCGGGCGAGGCGCCGCACCCTGTTCCAGTCACGCCGCCGTGCTGCTCTACGCACAGCAGGTTGCCCAGCGCGTCATAGGAATACAACGTGATGAGGGCCACGGCGGGATCGAGCGGCCCCAGCGGCGTGTTGCTGCTCCACAGGATCCGTGCGGGGGTCGAGGAAAGATCAAGGAGCGCCAGATTGCCGTCGGTCTGCATCAGCAACTCATAGCGTCCGTTGGAGGAAGACAGACATGCGCCCTGCGGAATCTGGCTGCCCCAGCCCAGACCGCTGCCTTGGCTGCAGGCCGGTGGCGCAGTCACCCCCGCCGTGGCCGCCTGCTGCGTTCCGGAACTCCACAGCGCCTTCCATACGATCACCCGTCCGTCATCGGACATCTGTACCACGTTGGCATTGGTGGCGCTGGTGTTGCTCGACCACAGGGCGGTGTTGTTGACGTCGTAGACGACGAAGTTGCCGTCGGTCTGCATGGCGGCATACGCGCCCGGATGTCCGTAGGTGGCCGTGTTCCAGGTGACCGCGCTATGCACCCGGTCATAGAGAACCAAGTTGCCGTCGGTCTGCATCAACAGCAGATACTGTCCACTTGGGGAATCGAGACAGGCCCCCGAGGCCAGCGTCTGCGGCGCAGTCAGTTGCGAACTGATGCGGCAGGCATCGTAGGCCACCTGCGCACCGCTGGGTGCTGCGTAGGTGCCGGCCAGCCAGCGCGGGCCATAGAGCAGCAGATTGCCGTCGTCTTGCAAGGCGAGCCAGCTTCCATTGGTGCCCGAAGTCCCACTTGACCACAACGCATTGCCTGCAGGGGCGTAAAGCACGAAGTTTCCGTCCGACTGCATGGAGGCATGATTGTTAGCCTGACGTCCGGCCACCACACCCGGCTCGTCCACCTCCACCAGTCTTCCCAAGGCATCGTTGCAGGCGCGCCGCTGCTTGCCGGCTTCGTCGGTGGCCACCGTGCAGTTGCCCGCCGTGTAATCGACGGTGCTGAAGCTGCCATCCTGCTTGGTGACCTGGGTCACGCGGTCGAGCGCATCGTAGCGGGTCAGGGTCACTCCATAGGTTGGGTCGGTAGTGGAGACATAAGGGTTGGTCACGGTAGCCACACGGCCAGCGGAGTCGTAGGTGGTATCGACGGCGGCGTTGCCTTCGGGCAGCAGGTGTTGGCCCTTATAGGCGCGGCCCAGCCCGTCAAAGAAGTTGGTGGCCGAATCCGTCAGGGCGTTGGTGATGGATTTCATCCGGGTCACACTCAAGGGGAGCACATTGAATGCGGAAAAGGTAAACGAAGTCTGCGCGCGGGCGCTGCCGTTGGCCGGATCGGGCGGGGCCTGCGTCGTGGTCAGCCGGAAATTGAAATCGTAAGTGTAATTGCCAGTGTGGGCCGCATCGCCCGCCGAGTTGCCGATGGCCGGGGTAGTGGCGTTAGCATTGGTGAGGCTGGCAAGCATCCCAGTGTTGAAGTCATACGTCCCGCTCACGCACTGGCCCAGAGCATTGCAGGTGCTGGTGCCATACGCACCTGCGTAAAACGGATCGTAGCTGTGGCTGGTGGTATGTCCGAGAGAATCGATTTCCTGGAAGACCTCGCCGGTGTCATACCAGTTGGTGTGGCTGGCGATGAAGCTGTTGCTGGTGTTCAGCCAGCGATTGACGGTGGTCAGGTTGCCGCGCACCGCAGAGGGCGGCGTGGTGTGCTGGGTCGCGACTGAGGTGGCGGTTAGATACCCGGGCTCGTCGTAGACATAGCCGGTCTCCGCCATCTTGTTGTGGCTGCCGTCATAGACGATGACCGAGGCCGGCAGGTCGAGAAGGTGCGCCGTAAGATAGGCGGCGCTCACCTCCCACTGGTAGGTGGTGTCAGTTTCCCGCAGCAGCGGGCCCGGAGCGCCCTGGCCCCAGTCATATTCGAATTGCTTCTTCACGTTGCCGAAGATCAGGGTGCCCGCTCCTATGCCTTGATCGTATTCGCGGTGGATTCTGCTGGTCTTCTGGCTGGGATAAAGTGTGGTCGTTATGTCCTTGACCACAACGTTGGTTGCCACAGAATCGCCCGAAGCAGTGCTGAATGCCCCCACCGGGTAATAGGTGGTATCTACCTGCTTCACCAAGTTGGCCGGAGCCTGCGGGCCTTGATAGAACTGGGTCCTGGTCTCATAAAAGGAGCAGAGGCGATCGAGCGCGGTGAAGGTGTGGGCGGTGACATTGCCCAGCGGGTCGGTCACTTGGTTGGTCATCACTCCGTTGACCGCCGTGCCCCAGGCATAACTCCACGTGTACGAGTTCCCTTGTCCATCGTTGAGCGTGCGCGTGGCTAAGGCGCGACTCCAGTTGGTCCACAGGGCAGAGCAGCCGGGGACGGTGCTAATGGTCGCCCAGGTATAGCTCAGGGAGCCGCCCGTGGACATGATGACGTTTGTGATTTCGCCGTAGCCGTCATAGGCAATGGTCCAAGAGCGGCCATCCGGCAGCAAGACCGCCGAGAGCGCCGGCAGGGTATTGGGGGGCAGCAGCACCACGCCGCCGCTGACCAGGGATCCTGACTCCGCCACCGGGGTGGGGGCGCCGTACGGGTTGGGCAGGCTCACATGGAAGGCTGTCTGTCCGGTTTGAGCGAGGTAGCAGGCCTTGATTTTTTGTAGCGTGCCATCGGGGGCGCTGTAGTTGCCCATCCAAGGACCGTAATTGGCAATAATGGACGGAGGGCAGCCGGTGCTATCCGGAGCCAGGCTCCCGGTTTCGAGCGGCAGCGCCCGGCCCAGAGTGTCTTTGCCCCCGGTGGTGGCCCCCGTAGGGTCGGCCAGATTCATGAAGTTGCCGTTGCTGTCTGTGACCTTGTAGGCCGCCTGTAATTGCTGGCAATCCAGGGTGCCCAGGGGAGCGTCATCGCGGATCGGCGCAATGTACACACCGCCGAAGCTAAGGCCCGGCAGTTGATTGGTCGGCAGGGTGGAGATCGCTGGGCATTTGCCGCCACCACCTCCAAAGGGCTGGAAGATGGCTACATACTGATTTCCATGGCGGTCGGTTACCGTAGCGATGTTGGGCACCCCGTTGGCATCGGCGCCACTCATGGAAACGTGATAGCCCGTGGTATCCACGGATTCCATTTCCGTGGGGCTGGCCGTTTCAAACTGGGGCGCCGGGCCGACCGCCAGGACGGCAAGCTGGTGGGTGGATCCGTCAGGGCTGATCAGGGAATAGTCTTTGGAAGTGAATGCCTGAACGCCGGTACCCGAGTTATATACTTCGTCGGTGCGGAGGATGGCCATATCGACCGAACGCTGCAGGGTCACACCCGTGCCGCCATTGACCCACCCGCAAATGGTATCCGTGGAGTTGGGAGCCTGCTGACAAAGCACCTGCCAGGATTTGGAGTTGAACACCAGCAGGTCCTGCAAGCCGATCTTGCCGCGCTGCGCGTAGTCCGGGAGCAGGGGCGCATGTAGCATCAGGTTGCCGTTCTGTAGATTTACAGTATCCAGATGGCTGCCATCGTAGGAGCCATAGCGCTTGAAACCGTTTTCCAGATTCGGCTGCATCTGTCCCCAGCCTGGCACTGCTCCAAAAAACATCCACATCAACATCCCGGCACACACCCGCACGGCAGTCTTCATAATCCTCCATAGCCTTTGTTCGTTGTTTACCGCTGCAAGAACCTGCCGCGATAGTCAGATTCACAAGCGCTGCGTCGATTCGAGGTCCGCCGAATGGGGATGGCTCCCCCGGCGCACAACAACCCTAATGTTCTCCGCAAGACCTGTAAAAATAGTAGTGACCCCAAGGAGGTAAAACGTTACAAAGTTTTTCGCATTTCCTGAGCACTGGAAATCCGGGAACATGCCCCCAAAGGTTTCTTGAACATTTCTTTCACGATCTTCCCTATAAGAACGCACGGAAAGGCGAAACTTGCGCGGGTTGTCAAAGGTTTCTTCGCGCCCAAGTCAAGGGCTATGGGGTCAGTTGGGTCAGCTTTCGTTCTCGCCATCGATTCTGAACCTCGATCTTATTATTGTGTGTCCGAACACGCGCTGCCGCGCGCTTGGGCCTTCGCTGCCGCGAAGACCCAGAGACGGTGCCGAGCACCGTCTCTACGGGCCGTGGTTGTTTATGCTGGTTGAGGGAACAGAAGGGCCTACGCCCGCTCTTTTTCCTACATTGCCAATTTTAATGGTCACGGTACTAATCTACTTCGCCTGCATCATGGACCATATCCAGCTTCTTCAGGACATCGATGGTGTCGCGCCAGCTCTCCACTGGCATGGCGGCCACCGGACACGGCTGCCGGCCCTGCCATCGGGCGATGAACTTTAGCACCGCTTCGTCATTCCCTCCTTCAAATAAAGCGTCGCCGATATACCACACGCGTTCAAAGCCTTCTTCCAAGAGCGTCTTCATGGGAAAGCCCTTGTCATTGCCTTCAATCACCAGATCCAAGGAAGTTTCGCCGCCCAGAGAGATGAACAGGCCGGCAGGCGCAAATTCAGCCAGCTCCCGTGTGAGCACCTTGAGGAACCGCCGGCGGTAGCCGGTGCGCGCATCATAGTCGCGAAAAGCATCGCGGTTTCTGTGGGCTTCATCGTTGAGCCGTTCACGCGGACGCCCGATAGGCGCTACATTGACCATCGACTCACGATCGATAATCAGGTCCCCAATCACCCGCATAGGGGGCGGCAGGCGGAACTCTTCCTGGTCGAGCACCCCTTGGACGATTTTCATCATGCGGGCGAACTGCTGGGCGCCCAGATGTTCCTTCATGGAAAAGTGACGCAGCAGAGCGACCGAGATCTCCCCGGAAAGATCACAGCGATAACGCGTGGGGCCATTGCACAGAAAGGCGTCAAAGGACCCGCGATAGCCGAATTCATGCAGCGGCCCGATGAACTGTTCGGAAACCAGCCGCAGGTCTCCACCGGCGCCCAGGAAGAACGGCACTTTCAGCCTCTTCAAAACGCTGGCCATCTCTCGCTCCAGAGGCCGCCGCGGAGGCGTCAAGGTATTGTCGATGTCTAAGACGACAGCCCGTTTCCCGTGGCCGGCCGGCGTGTCAACAAGTTGATCGGAAGGCATCATGAATCTCGCATCGGGATGAAGTGGCAATCAAAGATATCACGCAGCAGCGCGGAGCGAAGGTACGAACAAAAGCAATCCGCCGCAAAGTACGCGAAGGGCGCGAAGGGCGCAAAGAAAGAACAAGCAATTTGAATACAGCGCGACATGTGCCATACTCTTTGCCAGGAGGCGCTGTGGCCGGAACAGACTACAAGTTTAAACGTATCCTGTGGATCGTGCTGGATAGTGTTGGCATCGGGGAACTCCCCGACGCAGCCGATTACGGCGACGTGGGCCGCGACACGCTTGGGCATGTCGCCCGCTCGCGCCCATTGCAGCTTCCTAATCTTGTACGCCTGGGTCTCGGGAACATTAAGCCTCTTGCTCACCTGCCACCCCAGGCCCATCCGGAAGGAAGCTACGGCAAAGGCGCGACGGTTTCACCGGGCAAAGACACCACCACCGGACACTGGGAGATGGCCGGCATCTGGCTCGACCAGGCCTTTCCCGTTTATCCCGATGGCTTCCCCAAACCATTAATAGAAGAGTTTGAGAAGCAGATTGGCCGGCGCACTCTGGGGAACAAGCCGGCCTCCGGCACTGAGATCATTAAAGAGCTGGGCGAAGAACATGTGCGCACCGGCCATCCTATCGTCTATACCTCGGGTGACAGCGTATTTCAGATTGCGGCCCATGAAGAAGTGGTTCCCATTGCGGAACTCTACCGCCAGTGTGAGATCGCGCGCAAGCTGCTCGATGGGCCGCATCGAGTAGGACGGGTGATCGCCCGCCCGTTCACCGGCCAGGCTGGAAGTTTCCGCCGCACCGAGCGCCGTCATGACTATGCCGTGGAGCCGCCCCGTCCGATGCTACTGGACGTGCTCGCCGAGAGAAGAATTCCGGTTTTCGGAGTAGGCAAGATCCACGACATCTACAACGGGCGCGGCGTCGATTCCTATGTCACCACCAAGAACAATGCGGACGGCATGGCTAAAATCAGCCAAACCATGGCCCGCCAGGCCAGCGGTCTCATCTTCGCCAACCTGGTGGATTTCGACATGCTCTACGGCCATCGCAAAGATGTGGAAGGCTTCGCCCAATCACTGGAAGAATTCGATACCCTGCTGGGACCGCTGCTCTCTTCCCTGCAAGCCAACGATCTGATGTTGATCACCGCCGACCACGGTTGCGACCCCGATCCTATCAACCCGACCACCGACCACTCCCGTGAATACGTTCCAATCTTGGCGTACACGCCACGGAGCCAAGGCTCGAATCTGGGCATCCGCTCGACGCTCGCCGATATGGGAGAGACAGTTGCTGAGAACTTTGGCGGAAATATTCCGCACGGCGCCAGCTTTGCCGGCCAACTGGCCGCCCAGAGCAATATCCGCAGCGCCGCAAGTAGCTGATTTCAAAAGAGATCTCCCCCTGCTGAAGATTATATTGATCTTAACTTGTAAGCTAGCGGCATGTCATGTACCTTAATAGGCAATCAATACTATTGCTATTTAAGTTCAAACCAAGAAAGCGCGAGCGGGCTTGCCCAGAAGCTTGAAGAGCACCGGAAATATGACCTTTCTAATTTGTATTCCATCGCGATGAGGCATATTTCAAATAGCCATTGGGCTAGCCTGTGGGGGAAATGGAATTAGAAGAAACATCGATTCTAGTCGTAGAAGACGAACCGGTGGTACGTGAGATTATCAGCGCCTGGCTGGCCCGTACTGGTAGCCGCGTTTTGTCGGCAGCCAATGGAGCTGAGGCCCTGGAAGTGCTCGCCGCCAACCATGCCAATCTGGTCGTTTCAGACGTGCAAATGCCGGTCATGGACGGCATAACGTTGCTCAAGCGCCTTCCGGAAGTCGTCAAGCACCGGCCCGCCTTTCTATTCATTACCGGTTATAGCACCCTTGCGCCCCGTGAAGCTTATGATCTGGGCGCGGACGCTCTGCTGGAAAAGCCGATTGCACGCGACCATCTCTTGACGGCCGTTAAGCGCAGTCTCACGCAACGCGATGTGCTGTGGCAGACCCCGGTTGATTTCGCCCCGCAGGTTGTGCTGCGCGCCGCCTTTGACAATCTGGCTGCCACTTTGCGCGAGCAGCGGCTCGCCTTTGGACGCGGAGGTTTCTGCATGGAGTCGTCCCAGACCCTGACTGAAGGGCCGGTGAGGTTCGTGATTGAATTCACTGAAGACCAAAGACATCTTCAGGGTTATGGCATCGTGCGCTGGGTATCGCCCTTGGA
Organism: Saccharimonadales bacterium (SeqCode); assembly: GCA_035568495.1. Lineage (GTDB taxonomy): Bacteria > Acidobacteriota > Terriglobia > Terriglobales > Acidobacteriaceae > Angelobacter. The sequence goes on from DATMNZ010000235.1 coordinate 12,137, forward strand.
AGGACAGGTCGGCATTGAGTTACTACATGTGGACGATGAGAACCGCCCCTGGGTAGTCGAACTGGCCCAGCGAAGCGGCCTGATGGCATTTATTCCCCGCACCGTCAATACAGACCACGCAGACGGGAGCAACATCTGATAATTGTGCGGCCCGGTCAGATGGTGACGGCCCCCTGGCTGCTGCTGGAAACAAACCTGGCGTACTTGGCGAGCACCCCGGCAGCCGGCTTCACCAGGGGTTTCCAGTTTGCCTTTCGCCGTGAGAGGTCTTCATTCGAGAGGTGCAGATGCAACGAACGCTTTTCTGCGTCGATGGTGATGATGTCTCCTTCGTGTACCAGGGCGATGGGGCCCCCGGCGGCCGCTTCCGGCGATATATGGCCGACGACCATGCCGTAGGTTCCACCGGAAAAACGGCCATCGGTGATCAGGCCAACCGAGTCACCCAGCCCCGCGCCGATCAGCGCTGCGGTAGGCGAAAGCATTTCACGCATTCCCGGGCCGCCTTGGGGCCCCTCGTAGCGAATCACCATCACGTCTCCGGGCCGGATGTTGCCATCTAAAATCGCGGACATGCTTTCTTCCTCTGAATTGAAGACGCGGGCCGGGCCTGTGATCTCGCGGCGCTTGACGCCACTGGTCTTGGCTACCGCGCCTTCCGGAGCGAGATTTCCGCGCAGGATACTCAGATGTCCATTGGCATAGACCGGGGTGTGAAAGGGGCGAATCACATCCTGGTTCGCAGGCGGCGCATCGGGGACCTCCGCCAGCACGCTGGCTATGGTTGCTCCGGTCACGGTGAGGGCGTCGCCGTGAAGTAGCTTGTTGACCAGCAACATCTTCATCACCTGTGGAATTCCGCCGGCCCGGTGAAGATTGGTGGCCACATACCGGCCCGAGGGCTTCAGATCGCACAACACCGGAACGCGGCCGCCAATGGCGGAAAAATCATCGAGCGAGAGAGGCGTCTGCGCCGCATGGGCGATGGCCAGCAAATGCAGCACCGCATTGGTCGAGCCGCCCACGGCCATGACTACGCTGATGGCGTTTTCAAAGGCCTTGCGCGTGAGCAGATGGGAAGGCAGAATCTGGCGGCGAACGGCTTCGGCCAGCGCCTGCGCTGACCGCCGGGCATCCTGCTTCTTTTCGCCGTCTTCCGCGGCCATGGTCGAGGAATAAGGCAACGACAGGCCCAATGCCTCAATGGCCGCGGACATGGTGTTCGCGGTATACATGCCGCCACAGGAACCGGCGCCCGGACAGGCCCTCCGTTCCACCTCGGTGAGTTCCTGCCCGCTGATCTTGCCGGCGCCATGTTCGCCTACGGCTTCGAAGACGCTGACCACAGTCAAATCTTTGCCCTGATGATGACCGGCTTTGATGGTGCCGCCGTATACAAACACCGCTGGAATGTTCAAGCGGGCCATGGCGATCATGGCCCCGGGCATGTTCTTGTCGCAACCGCCGACCGCGAGAATACCATCCATGCACTGGGCCCGGCACACTGTCTCGATGGAATCGGCAATGATCTCCCGTGAGACCAGGCTGTAGCGCATTCCCCCGGTGCCCATGGAAATGCCGTCGCTCACGGTAATCGTGCCAAAGGTCTGGGGCATGGTCCCGGCTTCCTGCAACGCAGAACTCGCCTCCATGGCCAGGTCATTGAGCGACAGGTTACAGGGAGTAATGGTGCTGTAAGCGTTGGCCACGCCCACAATCGGCTTGGTGAAATCCGCATCTTGAAAGCCGACCGCGCGCAGCATCGCCCGGTTCGGAGCGCGCTGCGGCCCATGCGTGATCTGCCGGCTGCGCTGATTGTTCATAGCGCGGCCGCTTCCATCTGCTTTACGGGACAATGCCATTTGCGATACGTTGCCGTGCGTCCGGCGGCCGCGTCCAAGTATGCCCGTTGCAGCTTCGTGGTCACCGGCCCGCGTTTCCCCTGGCCAATCCGCTGGCCATCGAGTTCACAGATCGGCGCCACCTCGGCGGCCGTACCGGTGAAGAAAGCTTCATCGCAATGCAGTAGATCGTCGACCTCCAGCGGCCGGGCCTCTACGGCAAGGCCGGAGTTCCGGGCAATCTCAATCACGCAGTCGCGCGTAATGCCCGGCAGAATGGAATCGTGCTCGTCGTTGGTGAGAAGCCGGTCGCCATAGACGAGAAAGATGTTTTCACCGGAGCCCTCGGTGATCTTGCCCTGGGCATCCAGCAGCAACGCCTCATGAAAGCCGCGCTCGTCTGCGTCCTGGATGGCCAGCACGGAGTTGAGATACTGGCCGCAGGCTTTGGCGGCCGTCGGCATCATCCGCGAATGAAACTTCTGCCAGGGCGAGACGGTGATGCGCACCCCGCGCTCCAATGCTTCCTCACCCAGATAAGCTCCCCACGGCCAAACAAGGACCGCAACCTCAACCGGGCATTTACGGGGATGGACGCCCAGGCTGGAACTTCCAAAAAAACAAATCGGGCGTATGTAGCAATTTCGGAATTGATTGCGCGAAACAGTTTCACAGATGGCGGCCGCCATTTCCTCATGGGTATAGGGAATCTTCATCCGGTAACAATCCGCGGAGGCATAGAGCCGGCTGAGATGCGCGCCCATGCGGAAGACCGAGGGACCATCCGGGGTCTCATAACAACGAATTCCCTCAAAAACACCTGTACCGTAATGCAGGGCATGTGAGGAAATGTGTACGTTGGCATCTGCCCAGCGCACGCACTTGCCGTTCATCCACACCCATTGCGTTTGATCGAAATCCATTAGTTCACCGCCTTATCCACCAACTGCCGCTGTTTGAGCCACGGCATCATGCTGCGCAAGCGCGACCCCACAACCTCAATGGAGTGCCCTAACCCGGCGTTTTCCAACTGGGTGAAACGTGGCTTGCCCGCTTCACACTCCGCGATCCACTCTTTGGCGAAACTTCCTGACTGTATGTCATGCAGCAGCTTCTTCATCTCATCGCGGACACATTGATTGACCACCCGCGGCCCGCGCGTCAGGTCGCCATACTCGGCGGTGTTGGAAACCGAATAGCGCATGTTGCCGATGCCGCCTTCGTAGATCAAGTCAACAATCAGTTTCAGCTCGTGCAGGCATTCAA
>DATMNZ010000236.1:0-4962 GCA_035568495.1 Saccharimonadales bacterium (SeqCode)
AGCGTGACGTGGCCGTTCTTGACGATGATGCGAATCGGTTTCTGCACGCCCAGTGCGTACTTCTCTAGTGGGGGGTAGCCGTAGATCGCGCGGAACAAGCGGTGTCGCAATCGATCGTCCATGGGCGAGGGAGGAAGAACTTCGATCTGGTTATCCACCTTCTCGACGCCTTCGATGCGCTTCACCGCGTTCTCCGCATCGGACTTCAGCACCGGCCGGACAACTTGCCCCAGCAGCTGAACGTTGTAGCCTTCCACTTTAAAGGCGATGTTATCGAACACGCCGAAATAAGGGAGCATGAGAAGTTCGTGGCGAACTTCACGAATGATGCGTTCCTCGGCCTTGGCCGAGGGATGGTCCCGATCCTGAGTAAAGCCCACCACTGCAAGAAATAACAAAGTGGCTGCGAGTATCCATCGGCGGTTCATACATGTCCCTCCTTGGCCAAAAGGTTATCGTGGGGGCCAGGCAAAGACAAAGGAAAACCACGGAGGACGCAGAGCGATAGGAACTTCGCGTCGAGTTTCGGTCCCTCTGACGCTCCACCCCCGGCGTCCTCTGTGGTTTTCATTTTCTTAGATACAATTGCACCACTCTCAAAAAGGCCAGGCCGATGCAGCATTTGAGTCCGCATGATGTGATGACCATGTTCATGGCGCTGGCCACGCTGCTGGGATGCGCTAAGCTGGCCGCCGAGGTGATGCAGAAGATCGGCCAGCCCCCGATTCTGGGCGAGATCTCGGTCGGGATCTTTCTAGGACCCACAGTCCTAGGCCACTACCGGCCGCACATTTACGAGGCACTGTTTCCCACCACCGGACCGATGCCGATCGTGCTGGATACTGTAACCACACTGGGCGTCGTGTTCTTCCTACTGACGGCCGGGCTCGAGATCGACCTGCGCAGCATCTTTCGTCAGGGCAAGAGCGCGTTGCTGGTTAGCCTTTTCGGAGTGGCTTTTCCTTTTGCCGCGGGCTTTCTGGCGGCTGAAGTTTTTCCCGAATACATGGGCGCGGTCACGGGTTCAAACACTTTGATCTTTGCGTTGTTCGTGGGCACGGCGCTTTCCATCTCGGCGCTACCCGTGATTGCGAAAATCCTGATGGACCTGAACCTCTTGCGCACTGAAATGGGGACGGTCATCATCTCGTCGGCAATGTTTGACGACCTCGTGGGATGGATTCTGTTCTCGTTCGTGTTGGGAATGCTGCATCCGCCGGCCGGCGGGACCGTAGCGGATGGTGTGAAGCACACTGTCGTGCTGGTAGTCCTGTTCGTGGGCCTCACTCTGACTGTAGGGCGCTGGCTGATCGATAAGATCCTACCCGTGCTGCAGGCACATACGACGTGGCCCGGCGGCGTGATCGGGTTCATCTTCACGCTCACTATGGCGGGAGCGGCTTTCACCGAGTATGCCGGGATTCACGCGGTGTTTGGAGCGTTCATCGTCGGCATCGCAGTAGGCGAGTCGGGACATCTGCGCCAGCGCACCTCGCAGCACATTCACCAGATTGTCACCAATGTGTTCGCTCCATTTTTCTTTGCAAGCATTGGACTGCGAACCAACTTTGTCTCAAACTTCCACCTGGGGTTGACCGCAACCGTGATCGGCGTGGCCTGCGTGGGCAAGTTGCTGGGAGCGGGCTGGGGCGCGCGCCTGGGTGGAATGGACCGGACATCCTCTTGGGCAGTGGGGCTGGCCATGAATGCGCGCGGAGCCATGGAAATCATTCTCGGCATCCTGGCACTACAAGCGGGATTGATCCGCGAAAACATGTTTGTGGCGATGGTCGTGATGGCGTTGCTCACTTCGCTCATATCGGCTCCGGCGATTCATTTCCTCATTCGCCGCAGACGGACTCTGACCTTGAAAGACACCGTTACAGCCAAGCTATTCTTGCCTAACTTAGCGGCAACAACCCGGCTGGGCGCGCTGCGAGAGATGTGCGAAGTCGCCGCAGAAGCCGTGAGCAACGCTCCCGATAGGCTGCTGCGTCTCGTGTCGGAACGCGAGCATGTGCTCCCCAGCGGCTGGGAGAACGAGTTAGCAGTGCCTAATGCGCGAGTGAATGGACTAACACGTCCGCTAGTTGTGGTGGCGAAATCGGAAGGAATTGATTTTGACGCGCGCGATGGCAAGCCGGCGCGCCTGATCATTCTGATTCTGACGGGAGACAACCAATCCCAACACGATTTGCTGGGGGATGCCAGCGAACTGTTCAGCCGCAAGGAAGCGGTGGATCGGGCCGTGAACGCCAACAGTTTTCTGGAGCTGGTGGCGGCGTTAAATGCGCCGGTGCAGTAAGCGGACGAGGAGGGCTTGGTTCCCGCCAACTGCACCGGCTAATTTGCCGCGTTAGGCCGTAACGCTGAGGCCTCCGCTTGCCGCAGAACCCCTGGCTGTGGAGCCTGAAGCGCCGCTGGGTGAAGGCGCGGCGCCCAACAGGTTCAGGACAATCTGTTCGTTGCTGTTGGCCGCCAGATTGAGTGTGACTTGCTCCGGTGTAGAGCCCTGGCTGCCAATGCTGAACGCGACTTGCTCCCCTCCGCCCTTCGTTGGACTGATGTTGATGGTGATTTGCTCAGGGCTGGCGCTGCTGCCACTGCTGTTGCTCAGGTTGAGGATGATTTCCGGGCCGCTGGCCGCAGTTTTAGGTGCGGGCTGTGCAAGAGTGCCCCCCGGGCCACCGCCATCGGACTGTGGTTCCGCGGTGCCCCGCGCCCTGGCAAAGGCCTGTTGGGCACCCGCCAAGTCTCCAGCGTGCAGAGCCTTTCCGATGGCCTGGAATTCCTGCTCGCGCTGGGGGATGAACGGATTCCCCCCAGCAAAAGGACCGCTCTTCCCCAGCTTGACGATGTTCTTGTAGGCAGTTTGAGCACCGGCCAGGTTGCCGTTCTCAAGGGCTTTTCCGAGCTGCTGCAGATCGGCCCGCCGGGTTTGAAAGTACTGCTGCGCTTGGGTCAACAAGGGATTGGAAACAGCTGCTATCGACATTTGTATCTCCTCAGAAATCGGTTGATCTGACAAGGAACGCTATTCTGCTCTTGCCTTTCAATAGCCATATCGGCCTTGGAAAAAACAAACTTTAGGCCTTCCTTGGAAAACAGCCGTTGGGTCTAGGTTTTCGTTGCAGAATCGTGATTACGAAAGGATTGGGCTCGCCCGGAGGAAGATTAGGCCTGTCTTGCTATTCTTGCCTGCCGACTGGCTGAATCTGCACGAACTGCCAGCCGAACCGCCCCTTGATACAAAGATTGCCATGCGTCACGCTGTGGTCGAGTGGCGAAGTCACGCGAACGATCTGACCTTCCTGCTGGTGCACGGTGAGGTTGCAGCCTACGCCGCAATAAGGACAAATGGTGTCAGTCTGGGTCTGCCGGCTTTCGCTCCATGTGCCCGCTTCGCGCATATCATATTCGCTCTTGAACATCAGCGCTCCCGTGGGGCAGACGCCTATGCAGTTCCCGCAATAAACGCAAGCCGAGTCGGGGAGGGGAACATCAAATTCAGTGGCAATGTGAGCGGAGAAGCCGCGCCCGGCCACAGCTATTGCAAACGTATTTTGCGCGTCGGTACCGCAGGTTTCCACGCACTTGTAGCACAGAACGCATTTGGAGTAGTCGCGGACGTAAAGCTCGTTGTCAATTTTGACCGGCTGGGCGACCGTAGCGCAGCTTGCGCCGAAGCGCTCCGGATGCGCGCCGTACCGGTCCATATAATCCTGCATTGCTGGCGCCGTGGAAAGGTCCACAGACGAAGCCAGAAATTCCAACACCAGGCGGCGGCTCAGGCGGACGCGCTCTGAATCCGTCTTGATCGACATATTGGGTTCCACCTTGCGTGAGCAAGCGGGAACGAGCGTGCGCGAGCCTTCCAACTCCACCACACAGACGCGGCACACGTTGACAGGAGTGAGGCTTTCCAAAAAACAGAGGGTAGGCGTATCAATGCCGAGTTTCTTTGCCGCATCGAGGATGGTGGAACCTTCAGCGACCGAAACAGATTGGCCATCAATCTTGATTTCGATGGGGCGGCGTTCGCGCTCCGGCGGCGCTTGCGGCACGGGGCCGCGCGGTAGGGGAATTGTCGGCTGGGGCGCGTCAAGCGTTTGCGAAATATCTGTATCCGGCCGGCTCATTAGAATAGACTCCATCGCTGCATCGCGGACTCCAGCGCGCTCGAGGCCGTCTGGCCCAAACCACAGATTGAGGCGTCGCGCATGGCTTGGGCCATCTCGCGCAACATGGTGATTTCCTGCGCCGCCGAGCCCAGCGGCCTGGCACTCACCAGGCGCTGTAGCGCTTCCTGCTGACGCACCACGCCGACGCGGCACGGAACACACTGACCGCAAGTTTCATGGCGGAAAAAACTGGCGATGCGCACCAGTATCTGGCGAAGATCCACCGTGTCATCAAACAGCATGACCACTCCGGAACCGAGAGTGGCACCGATCGAGCGGGTGCCTTCAAAGGTGAGCGGTGTATCCAGTTCCTCAGGAGCAACAAAAGTTCCGGCCGCGCCGCCCAGAAGAACCGCCTGCAGCTTGCCACTGCCAGTAACGCCTCCGGCAAGATCAATGAGTTGGCGCAGCGTGGTTCCCATGGTGATTTCGTAGACACCGGGCTGCGCCACATGTCCGCACATGCAAAACAGCCTGGTGCCAGCGGAGCCTTCCGTCCCCAGACAGGCGTAAGCAGCACCGCCGTCCAGGACGATGCCGGGAACGTTGACCAGCGTTTCCACGTTGTTGACGACAGTCGGCTGGTGGAAGAGCCCAGACTGTGTGGGAAAGGGCGGCTTGTTGCGGGGTTCGCCGCGATAGCCCTCAATCGAGTTGAACAGCGCAGTCTCTTCCCCACAGATATAGGCGCCCGCGCCCCGGCGAATTTCAATATTGAATTGCAGGCCGCGTCCCAGGATGTTGCCGCCGAGGAACCCGGTCTTATTTGCCGATTCAATGG
>DATMNZ010000237.1:0-46457 GCA_035568495.1 Saccharimonadales bacterium (SeqCode)
TGCCAATTACGACCAACTGCTGGCGGCATCCCGGCCTTATCAGGGCGACATCATGAGCTATGACGAAAACGCCCTGGGAGAGATCTTTTATACCAGCGGCACCAGCGCCAATCCCAAGGGCGTGATGCTGACGCATCGCAATATCTACCTGCACGCCATGAATGTGGCGGTGACGTTTCCTTCGAGCGGCGACGCAGTGGAGTTGCACACCATCCCGCTGTTCCACGCCAATGGCTGGGGCGTGGCCCATTCGCTCACGTTGTTAGGGGCCAAGCACGTGATGATGCGCCGTTTCGAGCCGGAAGAAGTCTTCCGCTTGATCGAGCAGGAGAAAGTCCAGGCCCTCAGCGTGGTGCCCACCATGGGAACGGCGCTGGTCAACTCGCCGACGCGGGAGAAGTACAACTTGAGCACCCTGCAACGGATTTCCGTGGGTGGGGCGGCTTCTTCGCCAACCTTGATCAAAGAGATGGAAGAGAAGCTAGGCTGCCCCTGCTATTCAGGTTACGGCCTCACGGAGACTGCCCCGGTGTTGACCACGGCGCGCATGAAACCCGGCCTCGACTGGCAGGGCGAAGATCGCTATGTGAATCAGGCGCGCACCGGTCATGCCGTCCCCGGCGTGGAAATCCGGGTGGTTGACCCCTCGGACAACGATGTGCCCGTTGACGGGAAATCCATTGGCGAAATCATTGCCCGCAGCGACGGCGTGATGGCCGGTTACTGGAAGCAGCCGGAAGCCAGCGCCCAGGCGTTGCGGGGCGGATGGTTCCATACCGGTGACATGGCCACCATCAATGAAGACGGCTACGTTTTGATCGTTGACCGCGCCAAAGACATCATCGTGAGCGGCGGAGAAAACATCTCTTCGCTGGAACTGGAAAAGACCCTGGCCGCCCATCCGGCGGTCTACGAAGCGGCGGTCATACCGGTGCCTGACGAGAAATGGGGCGAAGTGCCACGGGCCCTGGTGGTGCTCAAGCCGGGCGCCACAGCGACCGAACAAGAGCTGCTGGAATTCTGCCGCTCGAGGATCGCGCACTACAAGTGTCCGCGCGCAGTCGAGTTCCTGGAAAGCCTGCCTAAAACCGGCACCGGCAAGATCCTGAAAAAAGACCTGCGCAAGAAGTATTGGGCGAACCAGGATACCATCAGGCCGGAGGCGGTGCGAAAGTAAGCAGATTTTAAATTTCAAATTTTAAGTTTTGAATTTAAAATCTTCTGCATGTTCCCACTCACGATCGACTCACTTGACGCCCTGAAAGACCACGTAGGCCGGCCTATCGCCACCACCGACTGGATGCCGGTCACGCAGCAGCGTATCCAGCAGTTTGCCGAGACTACCGGCGACCACCAGTGGATACACGTTGACCCGGAGCGCGCCCGCCGGGAGTCACCCTTCAAGTCCACTATCGCCCATGGGTTCCTCACACTCTCTCTGCTGCCCCAGATGATGCCCCAGGTGATGCAGATCAAGAACGGGGTGCGCATGGGCGTCAACTATGGAATCAACCGGCTGCGGTTTGTTTCTCCGGTGCTGGCAGGCATGAAAATCCGCGGTCAGTTCACGTTGCAGTCGGTGAAGGAATTGCCCGAGGGCATCGAAGCGGTATTCGCGGTCACCGTGGAAGGCGAGGGAGTTACAAAACCGTGCTGCGTGGTGGAGTGGGTTGTGAGGTATTACCGGTAAGCATTGCCAGAATTGGCCGGCAGTTCTGGCCTCCTTCCCCAAAGCACCGTGCAGAGAAAGTTCTTTGCAGCTCGAAGCAAAAGCTAAAATTTTGGCAATTATCAATTCATAGCCGGTTGCGCTCGATCGCTCTGAGGGCTGTCTGCTGCAGGGTTTTGTTGACTTCGATCATCCCAGCGAAGCGGTGGTCTTTGGTCAGGCCATGGTGGTAGCGGTAGTAAATCTGCTGCACGATCACGCCGGTTTTAAACAGTGCGTACACATAATAAAAAAGCATGTTGGCGACGTCGCGTCCGGTGCGGGCGGCGTAACGCTCGATGAGCTGTGTGCGGGTAAGGCTGCCGGGCACAGCGGTTGGGCCCCAGTGGACGCCTTGCAATTCCGGACGATCGTCCGCCTGGACCCAGTAGGCGACGGCCGTGCCCAGATCGGCCAGTGGATCGCCGATAGTACACATTTCCCAATCGAGCACGCCTTTGACCTGTGTGATGTCTGACGCATCGAGCACGATATTGTCGAACTTGTAATCATTGTGGACCAGGGCGGCAGAGGTTTGTGCGGGAAGATTTTTCCGGAGCCAGCCGGAGACGGTCTCGACATCGAGCAATTCATGGGTCTGAGAGCCGTGGTAGCGTTCGATCCATCCTTTGACCTGGCGCTCCATGTAGCCTTCAGGGCGGCCAAGATCTGCCAGGCCGATAGCAGCGTAATCCACACTATGCAGGTCGGCCAGCCGGTCGATAAAAGTTTCTCCCAGGCGGACGGCCATCACGGGCGTAATTTCGAAACCCTGGGGCAGTTGCCGGCGCAGGATGACGCCTGAAATACGTTCCATGAGGTAGAAGGGAGCGCCCAGGACCTCGAGATCATCGCAGTGCAGCAACGCACGGGGTGACGGATAGACCGGGTGCAGCTTCGACAGGACACGGTACTCGCGTCCCATATCGTGCGCGGACTTCACCTTGCTCCCGAACGGCGGACGCCGCAAGACCATCTCGCGGCTGCCCAGCGATACCGAGTAAGTCAGGTTAGAGTGTCCGCTCGGGAATTGCCGTATGGTGAGAGGTCCCCTTTCTTCGGGGAAATGGGTTCGAAGGAATGCACCCAGCTTCTCAGGGTCCAATTCCTCTCCTGGACGCACGGCCGTAGCGTGGTCCTGGAAATCGTGGCGGGTTGGGGTATTGGGTTCCATGTTTTCTACGCCTCAACGATACGTCACCAAAGCCGGGTCGTCCAGATGCGGCGAGGTATTAAAAGAGCTGAGCGTAAAACGTTCGCCGGAAAACAGAAACTCGCTGAAGGAGGCATTGCGCGCCATCCAGGCGGCCCGTAAAGTATTCTCGATGGAAAGCTCAAGGGCGCGTTGTACGGTGACGCCGATGGGCCCTCCGGAGCTAAAGACCGCGATTTGCCGGTTTGCGCCGCCAGCCGACAACTGTGCCAGGCCCCGGCACACTCGGGCCGCAAAACTGGCCCAGGGCTCAACGCTTTCCACCTGAATCTCGCCGTTGGCCCACTTGCCGATGATCACCTCGAACAGCCGCTGGAATGTCCGGTGTTTGTCCCTGAGGTCACTGGCTGCTGAGAATGCTTGATGCAGTTTGCGGACCTCGGGATTGCTCTCGACCAGCCCTGGCAGGCTGAGCTCCATGACCGATTCGCCGTAGTATTCATCAAATTCCGTCATCATCTCAATTTCCGGCCAGGGGCAGCCGGCTTTGGTGAACGCCTCCCCGACGATTCTGGCGGTATCGAGCTGGCGCTTGCGCGGCCCGGAATAGACGTGGTCAAAGCAAATCCGGCGCTGGGCCCAGTATTCACCCAGCAGCCGGGCCTGGATTTCGCCGGTCTTCGAGAGCTTGTCATAGTCCTCTTCGAGAAAGGACGCTTGTCCATGCCGGACTAAAAGAAGGCGGCTCATTGGGGCTGCGATGACTCCTTATAAACGAAAGACGGCAGAAGGTATTGTGTAAGTGAAGCCTGCATCCACGCTAAGCGATGCAGGCCCTTGAAGAGCTCAATGAATGCACCGGGGCTTCGTCACCACACACGGCAGGCATTGGCGCTGACCATTTTCTGGCCAGCCTTGCAGCCAAAAACCTTGGCGAAATCCTCACTGTTCTGCAGAGTGCCGTTGACGCGATACTGGCCGGGCGAATGCGGGTCGGTTTTCGCCAGCAGCCGGGAGTTCTCGGGAGTCGAGTTCTGGCACCAGATCTGGGCAAAGCTGAGGAAGAAGCGCTGCTCGGCGGTGTAGCCGTCTTTCTTGGCGCTCGTGGCCTTGTTGGCCGCGCCTTTTGCCTCATCTTCGGCCATGGCTTTGCGGAGCGCCATCAGGGCGATGCGCAGGCCGCCATTGTCCGCGGTGTTTTCTCCGAGGGTCAGCTTGCCGTCGAGATGAACGTCTTCCACGGCGACAAAGCCGCTGTATTCATCCGCGACGCAGCCGGTACGCTTGTCGAATTCAGAGCGGTCGCTGTCGGTCCACCAGTTTCGCAGGTTGCCTTGGGCATCGAATTTGCTGCCTTGATCGTCAAAGCCATGGGTGAGTTCGTGGCCGATGACTACGCCAATGCCGCCAAAGTTGACGGCATCGTCCGCTGCCTGGTCGAAGAACGGCGGCTGCAGAATTCCGGCCGGGAAATTAATGTCGTTGTTGGACGGGCTGTAATAAGCGTTGACTGTGGGCGGCGACATGCCCCATTCCTTCTTGTCGAGGGGTTTGCCGATCTTGCTGTAGGTCCGGTGAACTTCATAGCTGCGCACCTGACGGAAGTTGCCGGCCAGGTCGCCACGCGCGATGGTCACCGTCTTATAGTCTTTCCAGGTGTCGGGATAGCCGATTTTGTTGGTAATGGCGCTGAGCTTCACAGCAGCCTGTTTCCTGGTTTCTGCGGTCATCCAGGGCAGGTCTTTGATGTCAGCCGCCAGCGATGTCTCCAAGGCATCTACCATCTTGAGCATCCGGGCTTTGCCGTCGGCGCCGAAGGTTTCATGCACGTAAGGCTGGCCTAGTGCCTCTCCAAGTTGCATGTCGGTCAACTGGACACAACGCTTCCAGCGGGGCTGCATTTCCTTGATGCCGTTGAGATACTTGCCGAAGAAGCTGAAACTTTCGTCGACGAAGGGTTTCGACAGTAAATTGGCCGAACCGCTGAGGACGTGCCAACGCAGATAAGATTTCCAGGCTGCGAGAGGCACGGAATCGATCGTTCCATTTACCTTCGCAAAGAAATCCGGAGGCACAACGTTGAGTTCGCTGAAGGCGGGCGCGCCGGTCCCGGCGAAAAACCTCTTGAACTGGAAGCTCGGGGCGAGTTCCGCCAGTTTTTCCACGGGCATCTTGTGATCGCGGTTCCTGGGATCGCGCATCTTGACCCGTTCAAACGCGGCATCCGCCAGTTTGGTCTCGATTTCCATCACGGCCTGGGCTTCCTGGCCGGCAGACGCATCGCTATCGCCGAGCAACTTGAACATGTTGGTGATGTGGGCCTGGTATTTCTGGCGGGTCTCCTGCGATTTAGGATCGCCTTTGAGGTAGTAATCGCGGTCGGGAAGGCCGAGACCTCCCTGGCTCACGTTGGCGACGATGGTGCTGGCGTCATGCAGGTCGGGCTGTGCGCCAAATCCAAAGAGCACGTTGACTCCGAGCGCGTGGAGATGGGAAATGGCTTCGATCAACTGGTCCTTGGTTGAAATTCCGGCAATGCGGTCGAGTTCCGGCTTGAGGGGCGCGCTGCCTTTGGCGTCGATGGTCTTCTCGTCCATACAAGACTGGTAAAAATCGCCGGACTTTTGGGCCGCGGCGTTGCGCCCAGGATTGTTGGCTGCGTTCTTTTCCAGGATCTCGTGAAGAATCTGGCGGTTATACTCCGCGAGTTCGTTAAAGCGCCCCCAGCGTGACTGGTCGGAAGGAAGCGGATTGTTCTTGCGCCAGGCGCCGCAGGAGTACTCATAGAAGTCTTCACAGGGATTAACAGTCTTATCCATGGCGGCCGGATCGAACGACTTGGGACGGGAAACTGGTTGGGCGCCGGAATCCGCCGCCTCTGTTAGCCGAATTGAGTTTTCGGGTGCCGGTTCCCTCATTTGCCCAGCGGCTTTGCCGCTCTGGGCCCCTGCCATGCCAATCGCGAGCAGAGTGACTGTCATTAATTTTTTAAACAACATGATTCAAACGCCTCATCTCATCTTCATAGTAGTGAATTTTGGTAGCGAACTGGAAACTCTGAAGTCTATTACCATTGTAGACTGCTGTAAACCCTTGGCAGGGGAGGCTGTTTGAGGATCGTCCGATAAAATCGGACGCTCGTCCCTGGATTGTGGCCATGCTGCCGCCCGAACGAAAGTAATACTCGCTGCGCCCCTTTCAGTGTTGCCTTCCGAAGACGATTTGAATGATCATTGACTAAATTCCAATTGCTAACAGGAGCCATCCCGAAGAACGGTCCAGTTCGTATCCAACAGCGTTTGTATTTGGCAAAACGAAGGAGAAGCATTGTCTGTGACGGGCCAGAAGCCGTTCGACCTGCCGGACCTGATTGTCCGCAGCGACTCGCTCAAGAGGGTCATGAAGTTGGTGGAACAGGTTGCCCGCCATCCGGCGGCGGTGCTGGTCACCGGCGAAACCGGAACGGGCAAAGAAATGATCGCCCGGGCCATCCACAGCCACTCTTTGCGCTGCAATGGTCCGTGGGTGGATGTGAACTGCGCGGCCATTCCCGACCATCTGGTGGAAAGTGAGCTCTTCGGCTACGAGAAAGGCGCGTTCAGCGGCGCTGACTCCATGAAGCCTGGCTTCTTTGAACTGGCCGACAAAGGCACGTTGTTTCTGGATGAAATTGGCGATCTGGAAGCCAAAGCCCAGGTCAAACTGCTCCGGGTGCTCGATGGCGTTCCTTATTACCGGCTGGGCGGCAGTCGAAAAGTCACTGTCGATGTCCGGGTCGTGGCCGCCACCAATCATGATCTCGAAGAGCTGACCCACTCCGGGCGTTTCCGCCGGGACCTGTATCACCGCTTGGCCCAATTCACGTTGTATGTGCCGCCCTTGCGAGAACGGCCTGAAGACCTGCTGGGTGTGGCCGAGTTGTTTTTGCGCCAACACCATCCGGGATCGCACTTTACCGAAGATGCGATCAAGGCCCTGGTTGCGCATCCCTGGCCGGGCAATGTGCGCGAACTGAAGAATGCGGTGTTCCGCGCGGTGCTGCAGGCCCATAACCCACAGGTGGAAATCACCGCCATCGATCTACAGTTGCCGACGGCTTCCCTGCACGAAGAAGAAGAGCAGACTGCCGGGATGGATGGCGCCCTAGACCAGGTGGAACGGCAGATGATTTTTCAGGCGCTCGAGCGGTTCGGCGGCAACCAGAACACCGCCGCTGCCTCGCTGGGCATTTCGCGGAGAACTCTCGTCCGGCGCCTGAAGATGTATCGTGAGGCGGGGGCCGACGCTCCCGCGGACACGTTGCGCCTGGAACAGCAGATTTACTTCCGCGCCCCGGTTCAAGAGCCAGCCCATCTGCAATGCGGGGAAGAAGAAATCGAAGTTACGCTACTGAATCTCAGCCTCGGCGGGGCCGCGATTGCCACCGATAAGCCTTTGTCATTTGGCACGCGCACCCTTATCAGATTTCAGGTCCCAGGCACCGACCAGGAGGCCGAACTCCACGGAAGAATCGTCTGGTCAAACGCCGGACATCACGGAATCCAGTTCGCTGCGGTTCCGGCGAGCATCTGTAGCCCCTTGCAGCGCTGGCTGGTTTCACAGATGAAGAAAGATACCTGGAGTCCGGTTTCGACGTCTTAAAGTACGCTGACCAGTAGGAAAAGTGATTCTGGTAGATCGGGACATCTGGTAATCGGGACATCCGGAAGGCCAGCCTGCTTTTTGGGCGGCCTTACCAATTCATCCGGTCATGGTTCACCAGCGTTGTCACCGTTTCCGTCCGGTGATTCATTTTTCTTCTCTTGCGGCCGCGTTCTTCCGGTATGCTTCCATAGTCGTTCAGGAGCAATCGGCCTCATGTCTGGGGAAAAACCCAAAATCGAAAACGTTTTGCATCTACAGGAATTTGAAGCTCTGGCGCAACCGGGCCTCCCGGAAATGGCTTATGCGTACATTTCCGGCGGGGCCGCGGATGAACTTACGATGCGCGCCAACAGCCAGGACTGGAAATCCCTCCGCCTATGTCACCGGGTGTTGGTGGATGTTTCCGAGATTAACCTGCGCACGGAGATTTTCGGACAGGCCTTCGATGCGCCGGTGCTGCTGGCGCCCACGGCCTTTCACCGGCTCTGTCATCCGCAGGGAGAACTGGCCACGGCGCAAGGGGCCAACCAGGGCGGAGCGGGCATGGTCCTTAGCTCTTTCTCGACCTTTTCGGTGGAAGAGGTGGCGGCCACCGTCAAGCAGCCGCTATGGTTCCAGCTTTATTTTCAGGCCGATCGCGGATTGACCGAGCAAATGGTGCGCCGGGCCGAAGCCGCGGGATGCAAAGCACTCTGCCTGACCGTCGATACTCCGGTGCTGGGTGCGCGCCATCGCGAAAGCCGCACCAGCTTTGCATTGCCCCCGGACTTCAAGCTGCCCAACCTGAATCTCGGCGCCGTGAGCCATCGGCCGGTACGTAGCGCCATTTACAGTGAACTGCTGAATCCCAAGCTCAACTGGAAAGACGTCGAGTGGCTGTGCTCGGTGGCCAAGATTCCAGTTCTATTGAAGGGCGTGCTCAATCCTGAAGATGCCGCACGCTCACTGGATACGGGTGTCGGCGGCATCATCGTTTCCAACCATGGCGCCCGTAATCTCGACACGCTGCCCAGCACCGCCGAAGCGCTGCCGCGGGTGGCGGAAAAGGTCAACGGCCGCCTGCCAATTCTCGTGGATGGCGGCATCCGCCGGGGCACCGACGTGTTGAAGGCCCTGGCTCTGGGCGCCAAGGCTGTGTTGATTGGCCGCCCTTATCTCTATGCCTTGGCTTACGCGGGCGCCGAAGGCGTGGCGCGGGCCATCGAAATTCTGCATACCGAGCTGATGATGGCCATGGCGCTGACCGGAAGGACCTCGGTCTCGCAGATCGACCACTCGGTGCTATGGCGGTAAAAAAACACCGCCGTTGCCGGCGGTGTTTGTTGGAATTGGATTCTGCGTAGAGCTATTTAATGAACGTCAATCCATGCGGAATCGCCCACGTGAACTTGTAGGCATACAGCATTACGATGATGCCGACGACAGAAGCCAGCATCACGGAATGCCAGAAGACCCAGCGGAAGATTGGGCCTTCGTTGCCCACCTGGTTGGTGGCGGCGGTGGCCACGCAGATGGATTGCGCATCCACCATCTTGCCCATCACGCCGCCGGCGCTGTTAGCAGCGGCCATCAGCACCGGGCTCAGATTCAGTTGCTTGGCGGTGATGCTTTGCAGGCTGCCAAACAGAGCGTTGGACGAGGTATCGCTGCCGGTCAGCGCCACCCCCAGCCAGCCCAGGAATGTGCCAAAGAACGGGAACAGCCATCCCGTTCGGGTAAAGGCAAGTCCCAGCACCGCATCCATACCCGAATATCGGGTAAGGAATCCCAGCCCCAGCATGCAGCCAATGGCGATGATCGCGAAGCGCAGTTTGTAAACAGTGGCTCCAAACACCTTGAATATATTTTTGAACGAGACGCCCAGTAGAAGACCCGAGACGATGCCCGCCAGAAAGCAGGCCGTGCCCGTCGCTGTGAACCAGTTGAAATCGTATTTCGCGGCTTCGGCGGTCGGCTTGGCGACCACGGGCACATCGCGGGAAATCGCTTTGTGCAGATACGGGAAATCCCAGCCTCCCTTTGAAAATGCCGGTGTAGTGTGGGTGTTAAGCACCTTCTTGACCGGCGGATAGCCCCAGAGGAAGACGAACAGCGACAGGATGATAAACGGCATCCATGCCTTGATCACCCGTCCACCGCTATAGGAGTGTCTTTCCGGCAAGACGCCGCCGGAAGCCGCCTGTTCTTCCGGGAAGCGCCAGACTGTTTTGGGTTTCCAGAAATGCAGGAAGAGAATTGTGATCAGCAGAGAAAACAAGCCGGCAGTGATATCCACCAGGTTGCTGTCTCGATGATTGGCCCAGTAAAACTGCATGGACCCGAATGAAAGTCCTACCACCAGGATGGCCGGCAGCACTTCAAAAGTTTCTCGCCAGCTCACCATGGCCTTGACCAGCCAAAAGGGTACGATGACGCAGGTGATCGGGAGAATGCGGCCGATCATGGCATTGACGTCTGATTCCGGCAACTGCGTGACTGCCGCCAGGGTGTGGACCGGAGTGCCGATGGCGCCCCACGCCACCGGCGCAGTATTGGCAATCAGGTTCAGCGTTGCCGCATAGAACGGGGTAAAGCCCAGGCCGACCATGAAGGCCCCGGCGATGGCCACCGGGGTACCAAACCCCGCGCATCCTTCCAGGAACGCCCCGAAGCAGAAGGCCACCAGCAACAATTGCAAGCGGCGGTCGGCAGTCACACCGGCCAGCGATTCCTTCATGATCTCGAAGTCTCCGGTGAATACCGTTAGTTCGTAGACGAAGACGCCCGCCACCACGATCCATACGATCTTTAACAGCCCGAAGGAGAGACCGTAAAGAAAGCTCATTGAGGCCAGTCCGACTGGCATGTGAAATACGAAAACCGCGCAGACGAGTGCGGCGCCGGCTCCAGCCAATGCGGCCAGATGAGGTCTTACTCTAAAACCAGCGAGCAGACCGAGAAGAACGACGATGGGAAGGGCGGCCACCAGCGTAGACAACCACCAGTGCCCGAGGGGATCATAAACTTGCGTCCAGTTCATATTTGGCTCCGTGGTGAAAGTGCGGCGAATTATAACTTTCTTCCCGGTGCCTGCCTAGTGCAATTATCGAGGTGATGGATGGGCGAATTTGAGGGTAGTTCTTGCTTTTACGCGACCGGCCGGACTTCACTCTCGATCTGGGCGAGGGTTCGGTCCTCAATGATTTCCAGATCATAGGCGGTCTGCAAGTTGAGCCAGAAACGGGGAGTCGTCTTGAAGTACCTCCCCAGCCGAATTGCAGTGTCGGCGGTGATCGCGCGGCGTTCATGGACAATCTCGGAGATTCGAGTGGCTGGAACATGAAGGGCCATGGCCAAACGATGCGCCGTTAAGCGGAGGGGTTTCATATAATCTTCCCGCAGGATTTCACCTGGGTGAATGGGCGGCAGGTTCTTAGATCCTCGTTTTGTCGTGGTCATGTTTTCATGTCCCAAACACAAATCTCTGATAGTAGCGTATCTTAAAATCAAGCATTAGGGCCCTGGATTGGCGGTCAGAGAGGCAGCCCATGGCCAAACAAGTTCCCCGGCCAACCATTATGAACTATCACTTGTCTTTTGATAAGAAGACGGCATCTTTCATCCTGGTGCTGGCGCCATTGACCGCTACATTGATTTTCTTTGCCGGCTACAGGCTCGGCCTTGATCGTGGTTTCCACCGCGCCCAGGCCGAACTCACGCAACAGCCGGCTTCTGCGCCAGCCCTACCCGGCCCGCTAAACAGTCAGGGCCCAGCGGAACCGGGGACCACACCTTCCGCATCAACCGGGGCTTCGGCAACACCAGAGACCGAAAGCATCGCCGCTGGACCGCAAAGTGCTTCTACAGAACCTCTGCAGCCGGGCGGTCCGATCACCGCAAAGGAAGATTTCACGGTGCAGATAGGCGCATTTCGGGCCGACGACCCTGCCCAGCAACTCAAAGAAAAATTCAGTGGGCGCGGTTATTCGGCCTTTGTCTTTGAAGGAAAGGATTCCAAGGGACAGGCCTGGTATGTGGTCCGCATCGGGCACTTCAAACAGCTAGAACCGGCCACAAGGGAGGCAGTGATTTTCACCATGCGGGAAAAGATGCCGGCTTACGTTCGTCCTCTCAACGAGCTGTAGCAGCCGAATCCCCTTTAGCTTTTGGCTTTCTCTGCGTCTTCTGTATTCCTATCCATCAGGGCCTTCGCGGCGTACAACGATTTTCCCTCCGCCTCACAACCCCCAAAACCTCTGTTGCCTCTGTTCCTCTGTGTTTCAAAGGTTTTGGTTGTAGCTACGGTACGCTGTGTTCTCTGCGGTTCCGTCTTTTGTTTTTCCTTTGCGCCCTTTGCGTACTTTGCGGTGGATTCTTTAAAGGCCCTGCCCCGCGCAGAACCCCGAAGCCCATGCCCACTGGAAATTGAATCCACCCAGTTGCCCGGTGACGTCGACTACCTCGCCGATGAAATACAAACCGGGGACTTTGCGGCTTTCCATGGTCTTGGCTAAAAGCTCATCGGTATCGACACCGCCGGCGGTCACTTCCGCCTTATCGTAGCCTTCGGTGCCTTCCGGCACGACCTCCCATCGATGGATGCGGCGCTCCAACTCTTCGAGCGCCGGGTTGTTCCAGCGCTGCGGAGGATGTTCGTCGAGCCAGCGATCGGCGAAGCGCTGCGATAAGGCCACGCGCAGGGCGGCCTTTGCGGAGGCCAGATCGCGGCGCGCATTCCCCGCTCGCAAGGGGGCCGAGATATCGAGATCAGGCGCCAAGTCTAGAGCGACGGGCGATTGCGCCTTCCAATAGGACGAAATCTGTAGAATCGCCGGACCGCTCAAGCCACGATGGGTGATCAGCATTTTCTCGCGGAAGCTCTGTGGACCGATGGCGGCGACGACCTCGGCGGAAATTCCCGCGAGATCGCAATAGCGCCGGCGGTCTTCGGGGGCCAGCACCAGCGGAACCAGCGCCGGACGGCACTCGCGCACCGCCAGCCCGAACTGCCGGGCCAGATCGTAGCCGAAACCTGTGGCCCCCATCTTAGGGATGGAAAGCCCGCCGGTGGCCACCACCAGCGCCGCAGACTTGAACTCGGAGTCTGCATGGCCTCCGGCATCCGTGGCGGCTGCGGTGCGCACTGTGAATCCGTGGTCACCAAGGCGCTGGACTTCCTGTACAGCGGTATTCACAAGAATCCTGACCCCGGCCTGGCTGCATTCCTTTTCCAGCATGGCCACGATCGACTGCGCCGAACGGTCGCAGAAGAGCTGTCCCAGGGTCTTCTCGTGATAGGTGATTCCGTGCTTTTCCACCAGGGCGATGAAATCCGCGGGCGTATAGCGGGCCAGCGCCGACTTGGCAAAATGCGGATTGGAAGAAAGAAAGTTCTGGGGCGCACAGTGCAGGTTGGTGAAATTGCAGCGCCCACCGCCGGAGATCAGGACCTTCTTGCCAACCTTTTCAGCGCGTTCGAGGACGATCACGCGCCGCCCGCGCTTGCCCGCCTCCATGGCGCACATCAGGCCGGCGGCCCCACCGCCGAGAATGATGGCGTCGAACTTCTCCGTGTTGTCATCCATCAGGACCCTCGCTGCTGACGACGATTTCGGGAGCAACGACGGACCAATTCCGATTCGCGTTCATTCGTGTTAATTCGTGGCTACTTGCTTTTGGTTGTGGCTTCGTCACGCTTTGACTTTCACTTTACATGACGGGTGATACCGGCGTCGAAATCCGTTCGTTCCGCGTTCATCTGCGATAGGGTTTTGCCTTTGGTTGCAGCTCCACCGTTGTGCTAACCTGATATCCAGCTTTCTCATGCCGGGATGGCGGAATTGGCAGACGCAGCGGACTCAAAATCCGCCGATCGCAAGGTCGTGGGGGTTCGACCCCCCCTCCCGGCACCAGCCTTATTCGTTTTCCATGAATGTCATCTTGCCTCTCGTGCGGCTTCAGTCATAGGAAAGATAAAATGCCTTTGATGAAAGTGAGAATAGACAAGGCTGGACGGATCGTCCTGCCCAAGCCCATGCGCGATGAGTTAGGCATGAAACCAGGGGACGCACTCGATATCGTGCGGTCGGGTGAAGGGATCATCCTGCGGCCTTCGCGGAGTGAAGGGCAATTGCGGAAAAAGCACGGAGTCTGGATTTACCGGGTGGGCGAGCCGTTGTCCGCCGGTGCGGTAACGCGCACGATCCGGCGGGTACGCCATGAACGTGAAACCGGGCAATATGGGAACAGGCCTTAGGAACCGGCTCCGAACACCGTCATCTCTGCAAGAAGACCGAAGAGGAAGCATGCGTCAGTTCGTCCCTAAAGGGACTTTGGCTGCGTGTGGGCCTTACCCAGCACGGATTCGGCGCCATCAGACAATCTTGTCCCGGACAGTTCCGCCGTGCCGAATCCGTACTGGGACTGTCAATGCAGTTCACTTGAAAGAAATAGCTCCGGGGGCTATTTTCCCGTTTCCGGCCATAGACCCTGAACCTCGATCTCTTTTTCGCTCCGAAACACGCGCTGCCGCGCGCTTGGGCCTTCGCTGCCGCGAAGACCCAGAGACGGTGCTGAGCACCGTCTCTACGGCTGCGGTTACGAAACCTAGTGCCTTGACTGCGGGATTGTTGCACATTTGAAATCAGAGAGCATCGCGTCCCACCCTTCGCAAAAAGCGCGAAGGATGGGGCACCCATCCCTGAGAGTTCGTTACCGTTTTCCACGGTCACGGTACTAGCCAACGAGCGCGAACTGGTTCACTACCATTCATCCTCTCGCAACCGCCCAACGGTCCTATCCGTCTGTTGGGCCCGGAATTCAGGCACGACCAATGCTTGCTCTGGTGTGGGTTCGTTCCAGTTTGCGAGCATGGCTGCCAGTTGTTCAGAGTGCTCATTGGCGCCCGTCTTCTGGTAGGCGAGCACCATCAGCTTGATAGACTCCGGATTGCGGTCGTCTTCCTCAAGGTGCGCGAGCGCATCTTCGTACTTCCCCTGGGCCATCAGCAGAGCGCCGGCAGCACCATCGTAGGCAATCTGGATGATGCGGTCGTGGGTGGTTTCGGCCATATCCAGGAGGCGCTTCAAACTCGCGGCCGCCAGAGCATCGTCGCCGGCGCGGACCGCGCGGACAACGCGTTGCCGCAGCACCAGCGCC
Organism: Saccharimonadales bacterium (SeqCode); assembly: GCA_035568495.1. Lineage (GTDB taxonomy): Bacteria > Acidobacteriota > Terriglobia > Terriglobales > Acidobacteriaceae > Angelobacter. The sequence continues at coordinate 14,643 of DATMNZ010000237.1, forward strand.
AGCTCTTCCTGGCGCGCGGTCTTGGGCAGCTTATGAAAATGCTCTTCCTGGAGCACTTCTTCGGCCTTGAGCAGCAGTTCCAGGGCGGCAACGTGGTCCGTCTGGTAAGACGACATGATGCGGTAGGCCTCGGCCTCGGGGACGACCAGATCGTTGTCATGGGCCTGGCGGGCCGCCGCCCGGAAGGCCGCATCGGCGCCGGCGTAATTGTTTTCCCGGATGTAGGTAATGGCCGATTGCAGACGCCAGTTGGCGTCTTCCATTTTGGAATTCGCGTGCTGGATGGCGATTGCGTATTCGGCGCGCGCGCGCGGCCCATCTCCCATCAACGCGTAGGTGTCAGCGATGCCTACCTGGGAAAACACGAAGGCCGGATCGATCTTGAGGGAAGCATGGTAATGGGCCAACGCCTGATCAAATTTACCTGCCATCCGCAGAATCTCCGCATACGAATCCTGGGGATTGGATTCATTCGGAAGCAGGAAGACATAACGCTGCATAGCAGCAAAGGCCTTGTCAAAGTTGCGGACGCGCGCATAGCAATAGCCAAGTTCATTTAACGGTGGAGCAAAATCGGGGTTCAAGCGAATGGCCCGCTCAAACATGGGGATGGCCCTGGTGATTTCCTGCTGGTTCTCCACCCACACCGCGCCCAGCCAGGCCAGGAACTTGTCATTTTGGTATTCGTCCAGGACCTCGTTCATGGCCTGAATAGCGGGAATCATCTTGCCTTCGCTGGAATCTGTAAGCCAGTCGATAACGAGCTGCTCGCCGTGACCCACCTTGGACCTGGCGGCGTTGGCTTTATCGCGGGCCGAAACCTGTTCGGCGGGGTCCACTGTAGGGTCTACCGAGGCAAATGAAATCATGATGTTGGCCATGGCAAAATCAGGATCGAGCTTCGCCGCTTGGCGAAGGTCCTGCATGGCCTGCGGCCCGTGCATGTTTTGCATCTTGACCAGGGCGCCTTCATACAATTGGCGCGCCGGCAGGGATTTGGTCGTAATAGGGAGCACTCCCTGCTGGGGGCGTGGATTTGATTTAGCAGCCATCGGCGCTAGTCCAAGGCATAACAGAACCGCGGATACCTGGAAGCCAGCGTTGCAGATTCGGAACATTTTCTACCTCTTCTCCTTGAGCTCGTCTCGTGATGAAGCGGACACATTTGCCCCCCAGGGACGGATTTCCGCCGGGGCTTGGACCTGGTTCCGCAAGAGAGAGCCAGCGCATCAGGAGTCGCGCTTATAGTGCTTTCATAGGACTGGGCGTTACGAGAAGACTAAATGCAAAGCTGGGAACCGCAAAGTTACAGAGGTAATTTGCATCCTCATCTATACCCGTGCGTGACGGGCCAGCGCCAGCACGGTTACGTCATTGTGGGTGGGGGCCTGGTGCGTGAACTCCTGGACTTTATCGAGGATGGAGGCGCAGATTTGTTGCGCGGTTTCCGTCCGCACCAGCTCCAGATTGTCTTTCACCTGGCGCAATCCGAAATCTTCGCCTTTGTTTCTTGCTTCAATGATTCCGCGCGAAACCACCAGCAGGATTGCCCCGGGCTGCAGGGCGACAATGGAGGCGTCGGTGGTGGAGTGGGAAAACAGTCCCAGAGGCAACCCGGTCGCGGGCAATTCCGAGATTCCGGAGCCATCGCGCACCAACCCCGGAGTGTGCCCGGCATTGACATAACAGACCGTTCCCAGGGTCTCGTTATAGCAGCCGGCAAAGGCCGGGCTGGAACAGACGTGCCCTGCGGTGTTCAGGATGCTGCGGTTCAACTGAATGCCAAGCTCAATCATGGCATTGGATTCGTTCATGTCTTCCTGGGCAAACAGGTCTGCGCCGGCTGAGCGAAATGTGTTCTGGGCCGCGGAAACAATCTCGCGCGTGTCGTCGAGGCGTCCCGCCACGTCGAGCAATCCAAACAGTACACGGGTCGGGCTGACCCGGAGAAAATCATAAAAATCGCCCGCTATGCGCTGCCCGTAATAGACGGCCGCGAGCTGGGCCCGCTGCAGGTCGGGAACCACGGCCTGTACCGGAATGCATGGACGCGCCTTACTGCTTGCGAATTGGAGAAGCTTGCGCATTGGCTATCGTGGTGGGGGGATGGAAACACTGATCTTTAAATTCATTGTCTGACAGAGCGGGTGGGTTTGCAATGAGGATTTTCGGTCACTTCGGTCACGCCTGCGATTTGAAATGTCCTTGTCTCAGGAAAAGGCGCCTGTAAACGCCCGATTTGTCTTGACTTAATGAATCGAAGATGCCAGGCGCACCAGGGCCGCCGGTTGCATCTTTGCAAGCGCCAAAAAGATCGTGACGCAGGCCAGGATTTCGGCTAGCATCTACTACCATCAATCATTTCAGCGTTCCACCGAGAGCTCGTCGCCAGGCTGAAATTTTCCACCAGAAGCCAGAAAACCAGGAGACTACAAAATGAATCAGCGAACACGTTTCGGCGCGTGGATATCTGCGAGCATCTTCGCGTGCGTCTGTCTTGCCTTGCCATTGGCCGGGCAGGTCATGAGAGTCAACCAAGAGGTCAAACACGCCAAGACCATGGCTGTACGCGACATGCCCACGGTCAACCCAGACGATCTGGGTGTCCCTTCCACGCATGCCAAAAGGGAAGCCCAGCCGGTCCGGCGGATTCCAGTACAAGCGGGGTTGAAGCCCGGAACCCAAGTCGATCCCGTGCATCAGCAGACCGCGCCCTTCGTGCCCGCGGCCCTGGCGCCCGCGGTAGGTTTGGGCTTTGAGGGTCTGGGCAACGGGACCCTTGGTTTTACCCCCAACGCTGCTCCTCCTGATACCAATGGCGCGGTGGGCGCCACCCAATACGTCCAGTGGGTCAACGAATCGTTCGCGGTCTTTGACAAAGCCACCGGGGCGAAAGTTGCCGGACCGACCGCCGGGAACACGCTTTTTTCCGCGCTTGGCAACGGCTGCTCCACAAACAATGACGGCGATCCGATTGCTCAGTATGACAAGGCCGCCAGCCGCTGGGTCCTCACTCAGTTTTCGGTTTCCACCACGCCCTTTCTGCAGTGCGTGGCAGTCTCGACCACTTCTGACGCCACCGGCGCCTACAACGTTTACTCATTCTCGTATCCGAATTTTGACGACTATCCCAAGCTGAGCGTGTGGCCCGACGGCTACTACATCACCTTCAACATGTTCAACGGCAACACCTTTGTGGGCGCCGATGCCTGTGCTTATGATCGCGCCAAGATGCTGGCCGGCCAGGCGGCCACCCAGATCTGCTTCCAGCAGGGGAACTCGGTCGGCGGGTTGCTGCCCTCCGACCTCGATGGCCAGACCGCTCCTCCGGCGGGATCGCCGAACTTCATGGTGTTCTTCGGCACTAACAACCTGGACCTGTTTAAGTTCCATGTGGATTTCGCTACGCCTGCAAACTCCACGTTCGTGGGTCCCACGGTCATTCCAGTGGCGGCGTTCAGCCCGCTGTGCGGCGGCGGCACCTGCGTGCCCCAGCCGGGCACCAATCAGCAATTGGATTCCCTGGGCGACCGTCTCATGTACCGGCTGGCTTACCGTAACTTTGGCACGCATGAGTCCCTGGTGGTCAACCACTCGGTCGTGGCTGGGGCCAGCGGCGGTGTACGCTGGTATGAGCTGCAGAATCCCAACGGAACTGTAACCGTGGCCCAGCAGAGCACCTTCGCTCCCGATGCCACCTTCCGCTGGATGGGCAGCGTGGCCATGGACCAGGCGGGAGATCTCGCGGTTGGCTATAGCAAGTCCAGCAGTACGGTGAATCCCTCCATCGCGTTTAGCGGACGGGCGGCCACCGATCCGGCCAGCACCTTGCAAGCGGAGACTACGGTCATCAACGGCACCGGCTCCCAGACTGGCGGCCTGAGCCGCTGGGGTGACTACAGCGCCATGACCGTCGATCCGGTAGACGATTGCACCTTCTGGTTTACCACCGAGTACATGAAGACCACCGGCTCGTTCAACTGGAACACGCACATCGCCAACTTCAAGTTCCCAAACTGCGGCGCCGCGCCGGACTTCTCGCTTTCCGCCTCGCCCACTAGTGTTTCGGTCACCCAGGGCGGCAGCGGGAGCAGCACCGTGACCGTCAATCCGTCGGGCGGATTTACCGGTAGCGTCAGCCTGTCGGCTTCGGGCCTGCCTGCGGGTGTTACGGCCACTTTCGGAACCAACCCAACCACCTCCACCAGCGTGTTAACACTGACGGCCAGCAGCACCGCCGCCACCGGAACTTCGACGGTGACGATCACAGGAACCTCGGGCGCCTTGAGCCATACCACCACGGTTACCCTTACGGTCACGGCCCCGGTTGTGGGTGATTTCTCCATCACGGCAACGCCAGCTTCACAAACCGTAACGGCGGGCGCGGGCACGTCGTATACGGCAACCGTCGCCGGATCAGGCGGATTCGCGGGAAGCGTTGGTTTCAGCATCAGTGGTCTGCCTGCTGGAGCGAATGCGACCTTTAATCCGGCATCGGTGAGCGGCTCCGGTTCCTCCACGGTTTCGGTGACCACCAGCAGCACTACTCCCAGTGGCACCTTTACGTTGACCATCACCGGAACCAGCGGCAGCCTGGTGCATTCCACGACCGTAACGCTGGTAGTGAATCCGGCGCCGGCGCCGGACTTCACGATAGCAGTCTCCCCGGCGACTCTTGCCGTCAACCGGGGCACAACCGGCCATTACACCGTAACCATCACCGCGCAGAACGGGTTCGCCGGAACCGTGAATCTGAGCATCAGCGGACAGGGTTCTCGTGTGACCCCAACCTTCAATCCCACTTCGGTCACCGGTTCGGGAACGTCAACCCTAAGCGTGAAGGTAAGTTCCAGGGCGACAACCGGGAACCGTACCTTGACGATCACCGGCACGAGCGGAGCGTTGACGCATTCAACGAAGGCGACGCTGACGATCCAATAAGCCACAGGCAATAACACTCGACCGGCCCGAAAAGACCCTTGTTAAGAGTAAGATCGGGCCGGTTTTGGTTTGCCGCCATCGCTTCCCGTGCTGCGCGAGCTGGTCAGCAGCAATGAGTTGACGCGATAGGAGGGAGTTCTAGTGCTTCGAACATAAGGCCAATTCAGTGGCGACTGTTCGATGTGGCACTGGATCAAATCAGTGTGGCTGAGGTTTTGTTTGCGCGTGATTGCCAGCCACGATCTGGCGGCGATTGTCTTTAGTTTGCTTGATGGCCGAATCGCTTTCCAGGTATTTTCGAAGGGCTGGCGAAGTGCGTGTCTGTTGAAAATCATACAGCACTCCTGCCAGGACAACCATTTCGTCCCGCATGTTTTCCCACACATCATCTTCTTTACCGTCAAACGCGTGCTTCTTTCGTGAATCCAGACAAACCGCGCCCAATGGTTTTGCTTTGGGGTTGCTCCCTTTGGAAACCGGCTTGGCAAAATGCACCGGATAGCAAAGCAGGCTGGAAAACCCGAGAAACATGCCCGGGGGTTGCGGCTGAAACTTTTCGCAATCGGACTGCGGTACAGGCCGCATCGTCAGATCGGGGCAGTAATAACGCTTGCCATCCTTAATCGTTGCGCCCACTATCGATCTATCTTCAGGGAAATAGCGACGGTTCTTTTCCAGTTCTCCATCCTGGATGACGTCCTCAACACAGCCCGAGAGGACCTTCTCGTCACAGTCATCTCCCAGATACAGAAACACACTCAAGGCGCGCAGTTCGGATGAGGAGTAGGTATTGCGAACCAAGTCATACGTCCGTGACGTGATTTTTCCGACTCCCTCACTTAACGTGATCAGACGGCTTGCTGGGTAGCTCTCGCTGGTGGCTGCAATTTCCGACTTGGTGGCGGCGAATGCGCGGTTGACGCCGATGCGGACATTTTGTGTTATTTCCAGACGAACGGCGCGCTTTGTTGCGTATGTGCCCCAGGTGACAATTGGCAAGACCAAGAGAGCCAGTACGAAGAAACGCGCGGGCTCGCGAAAAGATTCCGGCAGTTTATCCAGCAATTGCCTAAGCTTACCCGATTTAGCGGTCGCGCCCAGGGCCATGGCCGCCAATACAATGAGCAGATGCCCAGCAGTGAATTCTCTGAATGCCTGCGCCATCAAAGAACCGTACTCCGAGATGCCTTCCGTCCAGCCTTCCAGCAATGCGGCAATTCCAGGAATTATGTACATGATACTCCTCTGCGTTGCTCTGATCTGAGACATCGTCGATTCTTGAAGGTCATGGTATGCGCCGTGTGAGATTGGGAACGGGAATCTAATAGGATAGTGACGCCACCGGCCAAAACGTTTCATTCCTTGCAAAGGAATCTTGGCGGTCACATGGTACAGATGGGTAGGCGGCCTACGCGCGGGCCTTGGCGGCGTTGTCCTGGATGGGTTTCTCGGGAGGCATTTGATTGCCTACGTTGCGGGCCAGCAACTGGGCGTGTTCAGAAGTCTTACGGCTGAGAGAGTGCAAGGCCGCGGCCCTGACGTTGGAAGAGAATTCGACATTGGCGGCGACCGCAGCCAGAATGTCCGCCGATTCGTCGCCGGGAACAGCGGAGATAATCTGCATGACGATGGCCAGCGTTCCGTCACCGGGCGCGGGCGTCGACTTGAGGAAGGCCAAAAGTCCGGGCAAAACGCATTTGTCCTTATGAAACGCCAGCTCAATCAAAGCCTCTTCCTGCAAGGCGCGTGACAGAAAAGGAAGAGCGCCGGCCAGCGCCCCGGCGCTACCGGTCATGCGGCTTTCTTTTACGGCCTGCAGGGCAGCACTCTGTACGCGCTGGTCCTGGTGCTGGAAAGCCGGCGCCAGATGCTCAAACAAATCGGGATCTCTAAGTTCTTGAAGGAGCTTGCAGGCGTTGCGCACCACGTACCATTCCGGATGTTGAATGCGATTGCGGGCCGCAGCCAGGGCCGGGGGGCCAACGCGTGTCAGCAAGCGTATGAGCGCCAGACGGTTGGCGGCCATTCGTTCGCCCTCCAGCAGGGAGAACAGCCGCTCCACGCCATCCGGGCCGGACCAGCGCAGCAGGGCAGCCCCTATGCGTATCCAACTGGAGCTGTCTTTCTTGCGGAGGAAGGTTTCGGCAACGCGATCGGCCACCGGGGGTGGGAGCAGGGTCGAGAGTGCCGCCGAACAGCAGTTCATGTGCTCCGGGCCGCTGCTGCCATGCTGCTCCATCGCCGCGCCCACCTGGTAGGCCAGATCGAAGTCTTCGCAACGTCCGGCGGTTTGCGCTAGCGCCGCCAGCACATTGACGACTTGAAGGTGCATGGCCCCCTGGTCCAGGCGGTCCGATGCCAGCGCCTTGGTCAGCAATTGGGCCGCAGCCGGCCTAAATTCGCCCGGAACTCCAGTCAATGCGCGCACCAGCTCGGGCAAACGGCCAATTTCCTCGATCTTGATGCCGCCGTGGTCCTCGAAGATCGATAGATATTGCAGGCCGAGCGCCGTTGCGTCTTCCGGCTTGTTATGCCTGATGAGGTCTTTGATCAGCGCCAGCGCCCGCACGAATTCAATGCGCGTGAAGTGCGAGATACCCAGCAGGTCGCGCAACTTCTGTTTCAAATTCAGTCCCGCCCAGCGCAGCTCGTCATGGATGCGATTGTATGTCTGTTCGGGCATGGAATGTTCTTTCGCCAGCTCCGAGAGTTTGGCCGCCATGCGCGTGGCCGCCTTGGTGGTCTGCAGGCTGCGCATCAGCACACGGAATACGTGGTCTTCGACTAAGACAGCCTTTTCACCGCTGGGCGTCGAACTGAGCCTATGCACGGCCCAGCTCAAGGCCGCATTTTCGAACACTTCAGCGGTCAGGTCCTCGGGCTTGCCCTCGCCCGTCCGGCCGCCGGCCAGCAAAGCATCCAGACGTATTTCTTTGATCAGCCGGGCCATTTCAGCATAGGTCCGCTGTGGATCTTCATCGAGGTCATTGAAGGAAGATTCAAGCCTCTTTTCAACCAGCGACTGCAGATCTCCGGGAAGGCCGTTGGCCGCCCAGGACCTGCCTGGGGCCGGAGTGCCTGGGATGCTCGTCCCACTCCAGCTTCCACCGCTGACCGAACCTGCACCGCCGAAACCTCCCGGCCCCCCTGGCCCCGAACCTGCATCCGGGCCTCCGAAGCCGGTACCTCCCAGGCCCGTGCCGTCCGCCTCCGGCTGTATCTGACTCAGCAGGGCATCAAAGCTCTGTGAGACTCCGGTATTGGCGCCGGCCAGGGCCTTTGAAATCAGGTACTCTTCGGAACTCACATCCAGCACCGTATCGCCATCCCGGTTGCGGGCCTCATTCTTCCCGGCCGGAAACACTCGCACGCAATCAAGCTGCCGGGTTTCCAGGAAGGGCATCAGGCCGCCATGCGCATCGAAGGTCTTCTGGCTGGCCGCCAGCACCTCTACCGCATTCTTGTAGGCGGCGAGCGTGATACCTGCATCGAAGGTGATAGCGCCGATCCCACGTTTCAGAAATTCATCTTCCATGCGGTTCAATGAGGTATCGGTGGTGAGAATATTGTTCACGATGACGCGCTGCTCGACAAAGCCAACCGTCAGGTAGCTGGTCTGCTTCACCACCGCTATCAGCAGGGCATAACTGGTTTGAATTGGAAGGGTCGCGCTCCGATGGTCAACCGAATACAGGGAGGCCATCCTGACGGCGTTTTGCAGCGCACGCACAAAGCGTAGGCCCTGGACCTTAAGTTGCTTTTTCTCCATCGTCATTTACCTGCCACGCAATGTGTGGCTCGTAGAGTTACCGGAAGAAACAAGTAATCCTGGAAGGCCGGGGAATCTGGACATCGGAAATGCCAGGCTGCTGTCTCTTCAGTATTGCTAAATTCAACCGGTCACGGCCCTAGTCTCCATAACCATCTTTCGCTTATACATCGGCCCAAAAGTGGATTGTGCTTAACCAAGAGTTCTACGACTTACGAGCGCGATATTGCTTGATATTAGAAAACTATTAGGATCGAGCAGCCTGGAGGACAGATCGGGTGATCGCCGGGACCGGGGAGACTGTGGCCGCTTCGACGCTTCGGAGTTCCGATCAGACTGATCGCGGTGTTCCGATCAACCGATCACGGCGATCCCGGCGATCACCCGATCCGACCCTCACTCGATCGACTTCAGCCAAACAAAAGGTCGCCCCGGTAGACCACTTGGCCGTCGATGATTCGCGCTTCTGCTGTTAGCTTGTGGACCATCGGTGGACTTTCATCCAAGATGTGCAGCACTGTGTGCTCCAGGTTCAACAGACAGTCGGAAACGATTCGGCGGTGGCACTTCCGGAAGTCGCGCTCGGCGCACATGATGACCGTGGAATGCTGCTCGGCCATCCCCACGAGACGATCCATGGCCTGTTGGAAAGGCCGGGTGAGAGTGTAGTCGGCATAATTGCGAAACGCTTCTTCTTTCAGTGCGATGTGGGGCGATGCTTCCGGCGCCATCTGGCGGCCGCGTTTTCCACCCAGATCCTTCTCCCAAAGATAGTCGCAGCCGATCTCCGGCAGCCATAATTCCAGGTGCTGGCGATTGAAGTGCGGCATGCGCCGCGAAGCGGGAAGGGCGCGTATATCCACCAGCAGGTGGATGTCATGGGCTTGCAGCACCCGCGAGAAATCAGCAAGATCGCGCGTGGAGTGGCCGAGGGTGAAAATTACCGTCATGCGAAGCGTTAGGAGATCGGGACATCGGGACATCGAGACATCGGGGAATCGGTTGCTGGTCCGGCATTATCTGCTTACCTGAGGATTTTCCGGGTCTCCCAGCCATATGCGCATCGCGTACTTCGCTATCTTTCAGATCGTCGACGCTGTGGTTTTCCGATTTCCCGATGTTCCGATGTTCCGATGTCCCGATTTCCCGATCTTGATCTAGCTTACCTCTCCCAGCAACGCTGTAACGATTTCCGGTTCCTGGTTCTCAAATACAGTCCGCAGGTCAAGCAGTACGCGGCCATCTTCCACTCGGGTGACGATGGGCGGATGGTGGGCGCGCAGCCGCGCAGCCAGCTCATCGGCGCTGAAGTTCTCACAGGCAATAGCCAACAGATGAGTGGGCAGCGTGGAGCTGGGGGCGGAGCCGCCGCCGATCAGGGACCCTCCGGGAATAATCTCGACCTTCAGTCTTGAGGCCGGCTGCAGCTTGGTCTGCATGGCGCGGGCGCGCTGCCCGATTTCCGTGGCCGTCATGCGCACCATGCGGGCGAAGGGGATGGCATCGTAGTTTTGCCGCGCGTATTCCATCAATGTGGCTTCCAATGCGGCGTAGCTTAGCTTATCGATACGGAGGGCCCGGAACATTGGGTTGGAACGGACCTTCTTGATGAGATCTTCGCGTCCACTGAGGATACCGGCTTGCGGGCCGCCTAGCATTTTGTCCCCGCTGTAGGTAAGCAGGCCGACGCCCGCGCGCAGGCTTTCCGAGACGCCGCTTTCATTGACGCCCAGGCTGCGCAAGGGCAGAAAAGCCCCACCACCCAGGTCTTCCATGAATGGGATGCTGTGTTTGCGTCCAAGAGCGGCCATTTCTTCAAGCGACGGCTGCTCGGTGAAACCCACAATGGCAAAATTCGAGCGATGCACGCGCAACAGCAGCCGGGTCTTTTCGTTGATGGCGTGTTCATAGTCGGCCAGACGGGTGCGATTGGTGGTGCCCACCTCCCGCAGAATGGCCCCGGATTTGGCCATGACATCGGGCACCCGGAACGACCCGCCGATTTCCACCAGCTCGCCGCGGGAAACAATCACCTCTCCGCCTTCGGCCAGGGTGTTCAGCGCCAGCATAACGGCAGCCGCGCAGTTGTTGACCACCACCGTGCGGACCCCGGCAACGCCATCTTGATTGAGCAGGCGCGAGAACAGCCGCTCGACGTGAGTATCACGTTTACCGCGCTGGCCGGTGGCGATGTCGAACTCCAGGTTCGAGTATCCGCCCGCTACCGCACAGATGTGTTCCAGGGCAGAGAGCGGCATGGGGGCACGGCCCAGGTTGGTATGCAGAATCACGCCGGTGGCATTGATGACCGGCTGCAGAGAGTACGCCATGGCCCGCTGCGCCTGGCGGACCACGGCCGTTCCTAACCCAGAGAGGGCCAGCCCTAGAGACTCTTCGCTGGCCAGATGTCCGCCGGCGATTTTTTCGCGCAATTGGGCAAGAGTGGCGCGGATGGCTTCGGTCACCACCGGCTGGCTTTCTCTCTCCAGGAGTTCCTCGATTTCGGGGCGCCGCAGCAGTTCATCCACGGAGGGCAGCAGGCGGTACAGGGCGGCTTTAACGTCGGTCTTCACGAAGAACATTATTTCATTTCCGGAGACCAATTAGCACTTGGCAAACCAGATTCGCGGGCGGACCATTCTCTCCCATTCGAAATCGAAACTTGTATAATCCGCGCATGCAAGGAATACCCTGGAGCACAATTGCGCTTGGCTCGCTGTTGCTCATCTCGCCATGCTCAAAAGGAGGACGGGAGATGCAATCTTCGCAACCGGAAAAGCCGAAGCCGCCTGTCAGGATGGAGCAGCGCGGTCGCATCCTTGGGATCGGCGGTGTCTTCTTCAAATCCGCCAATCGTGATCAGATGCGCGAATGGTATTCGAAGCATCTTGGACTCGCTGACAAGGGCCACGGCGCGATGCTTCCGTGGCGCGAACACGACGACCCACAAAAGGAACACGTTACAGTGTGGACTGTTTTCCCCACCTCCACTGACTATTTCCCGGCCACGCAGCCGTTCATGGTCAACTACATCGTGGACGACCTGGATGCTTTGCTCGACCGCTTAAAACAAGAGGGAGTAAAGATCGACGCCAAACGAATGAATGAATCCTACGGCAACTTTGCCTGGATCTACGACCTGGATGGGAACAAGATAGAGCTGTGGCAACCGCCCTCCTCAAAGCCTTAAAGGCCCCACCGACGGGCCCCGGTGCTTCTGGCGCCATTCTTCGCACCTGGGCAGTAGGTATTTATTTAGACTCGGAACAGGCAATTTTTACCCGACTGCAATAGGCCGTACGCCGTAGGCTATTCCTCTAACCATAAGAAAATAAGCGGGTTAGTATTCAACACTCCTGCCATGGAATTTGGCCCTCAGAATGTATACAAGAGGGGTGAAGCGCAGTCATGCGCAACCGGAAATCCGGGCTTCCTTTTCAAAGCACTGGCCGGGTTTGCAGGAGGACTTTCCGCAATGAAAAAGATTTTGGCATTCGTATTCGTGCTCGCCGCCCTCATCGTGATTCCGGCGGTGGCCCAGCAGACACAAAACTCTACGGACGACCAGCAGCCGGCGTCCAAACAAGATCAGACACAAACCCAGAGCTCAGACCAGCAGGCCACCACCGGCGACCGTACGCTGAAATATGAGCAGCACGAGGGGTTCTGGGGGAAGATGAATCCCTTTGCCCGCAAGAAGTATGTCAATAAGCAGCTCGACCCGATTCGCGGCCGCGTGAACGAACTGGATGAGTTGACATCGAAGAACTCGACGATGATCGCCGATGTTGATTCGCGGGCCACCTCCGGCATCCGTCAGGCCATGAGCAAGGCCAATGACGCCGACGCCCATGCAGTCGAAGCCAATAACCGCGCGACCCAGGCCCACCAGACGGCCCAACAGGCCCACACGCGCCTGACGAACGTGGAAACGGCAGTCAGCAAGATCGACCAGTTCCAGCCGGTCACCCAGGCCGAGATTCACTTCACCCCCGGCCAGTCAGCCCTGAGCAAGAACGCCAAAGATGCGCTCGATGAAATCGCTACCACTCTGAAAGACCAGAAGGGATACATCATCGAAGTGCAGGGCTTCTCTTCCGGCAAAGGCAGCGCGGGCATTGAAAACTCGCGCCGGATGGCGCAGATGGTCGTTCGCTACCTGGTCTTGAACCACAACATCCCGGTGTACCGCATCTATACCGTGGGCATGGGCAATGCCGTGATTCAGGCGGATGCCAAGACCACCCACACCCGCGGCGGGCGCGTAGAACTCAGCCTGCTCAAGAATGGCTTGGGCGATTTGAATAGCAGCAGCGCGGCCGGCGAACCGAATACCGCCACCAAATAAGTTTTCCAACTGACGTTTGTTTGCGCAGCAAGGGCCCTATCGCTCCATCCTCGGCGGTAGGGCCTTTGGTTTTCAGGGTTGTGGAGGGCCTTCCGGTAGCGATCAGCCGATCGAGTTACTGATGGCCTGCTTGAAATAGTCCATGGAGAGCTTCAAGCCCTCTTCCAGTTGAATCGTGGGTTCCCAGCCGAGCAATTGCCGGGCCTTGGTGATATCAGGGCAGCGCTGCCGGGGATCATCCGGCGGCAAAGGCTGGTGGATGATCGCACTCTTCGAGCCGGTGATTTTCAGAACCAGCCGGGCGCAGTCGATTACGGTGAATTCCGCCGGGTTGCCGATGTTCACCGGATCATGTTCGCCGCAGCGGGACAAGCGCAGAAGGCCTTCCACCTCATCGCTCACGTAGCAAAAGCTGCGAGTCTGCCGGCCTTCACCGTAGACCGTCAGGGGTTCACCGCGCAGGGCCTGCCTCATGAAGTTTGAAACCACCCTTCCATCATTCAATTGCAGGCGCGGCCCATACGTGTTGAAGATCCTGGCGATGCGCGTATCCAGACGATGATAGCGGCGGAAGGCCATGGTGGCCGCCTCAGCGAACCGCTTCGACTCGTCATAGACCGAGCGCTCGCCAATGGGGTTCACGTTGCCCCAATAGGTCTCTTTCTGTGGATGTTCCAGCGGATCGCCATAGCACTCCGAGGTCGAGGCCAGCAGAAAGCCGGCACGGTATTTCTTCGCCAATTCCAGGGAGTAAAGCGTCCCAAGCGAGCCGGCCTTCAGGGTTTCGATACCGTATTTCGTGTAGTCAACCGGACTGGCGGGCGATGCGAGGTGAAAGATGAAATCAATTTTCCCGGGGTCAAATGGCTCGCTGACATCCTGCCTTAGAAACTCAAAGCGGGGCTCGTTCTTCAGATGTTCGATGTTGCTGGTCCTTCCCGTCAGCAGGTTGTCGACACACATCACCTGGTGGCCAGCGGCCAGCAAAGCATCGCAAAGGTGGGAGCCAACAAAACCGGCGCCCCCGGTGACTATGACCCGCATAGGACTCCTTTAGAGAACGAATGTTTATTGTAAGGTATCCTGCAAAATCAAAGGCTTAACCACGGAGTCGCGGAGAAGCACAATGCGGGTATTTGGTATTCGGTATTTGGTATTTGATCTTACTTCTAAAGACAAAGGGGTGGCGTCCAAATGTGTTCGGGCTTATCGATGTCGATCCGTTCGATTCGCGTTGATCCGCGGTAGGGCTTTGTATTTGATTGGCGGCCAGGCGCGCCGCGTTCAGTGGCTTTCCAGTTCCTGTATTCCCAGAATCCGGGTGCCGGCTGAGAACTTGCGGTAATTGGAGAAAATATCTTCCTGCTCGATGGATTCGTTCTTTACCAGCGCCAGCCGGGCGCTGGCGTTGAGAGCGAACCGGCGCACCAGCCAGACTTCGCCGTTCACACGAGTCTGCTCGAATACCAGCCTTGAACCTTGATGGATGCGGGCAAGAAACAACCCAAACGAGATGGTGCCGATGGTTTCGACTTCGGCCTTCACCCAGTTGTAATCTTCTTTCTCGATCCACAGCCGCCCGCGGACCTTACTCAGCAGATCGGCGTGCGGCTGCGTTGGATGAAAGTCCTGGCGGGGCATCGCGTCGATCACGTAGACGCTACGTCCTTCTATTTGCTCTTCGCCTGCCAGCCTGAAATCGAAGGCATTGACCACATCGCGCAGGAACAGGCGCCTTTCCTGACGTTCTTTTTCCTGCTTGGCGAGCCGTTTTTCACGTTCCTGGGGGCCCTCATCACGATGTTTGGCGATGAATTTTTCGATCTTCTCTTCTTCTTTTCGCTGCTCTTTGGCCTCCAGCGGCCGGTCGTCTTTTTCAATCAGCCGGGAATATAGTTCGCCGGAAAGGAAGGTAATGTCGTAGGTCTTGATGTCCGTCGACTTCACCTGCCCGTGTTTGTCGAGGCGCTTTTCCACTTCGCGCTGCCGCGCAGTATAGTTGCGCGCCCGCTCGAAGTTGTGGTGGTCAATCTCCACCGAACGGCGGACGATCTCCTGGGCGTCGCTGGCCGATGGCAGGGCCGTGGCGGCGGAAGACTCCGCTGGCCGGGAGGCGGCAGGGACCGGCGTTTGCTGGGCTGCCGGATTCGTAGAGAGACCGGCAATGAACATCACGGCAAGGATGGCTTTAAGGCAACCCATACCCATAAGGACGCGCCTCCGGCTGATTGATTCATGGTACTAAAGCAGGCCTCCCAGCACCATCGCAGCCGCCAGCATGGCCCTCTTTTCATCCTGGGTCCAGGGCGGACCCAACTCATGGCCCAAACCGGCAATTCGTTTTTGCACTCGCGCTGCCACCTTTCCCAGGACGTCTTCAGCGCGCTCTTCCAGTTCACGTTCCACAATCCCGCTCACGCGGATTCCCAGCTCTGCGAGCGCGTGGCGGAATGCCTGGCGAAAGAACTGCCCTTCTGCCGTGTGGATCATGGTATGGGACGCCAGGGTTTTCTCGAGGGCCGGCAGCGTCCGCCCTGAACTGAGCAAGATGGCCGCGCCGGTCACGCGATAGCCGCGTTCGCTCAGTTGCTTCACAATCTGGCTGACCGCCGCCAGCGCCATGCGCCCGGAGGTGGCTGCACAATTGGCGATATGCTTCTTCGCCTGTGGCAACTCCATCCCTTCGGCATAGTGGTAGGGTTGCGCTGCGCCCGCGCTTCCGGGTTCAATAATTCTGACCCGCTGGCGTTCAATCACTTCCTCGCTTCCGGTCTTTCCGGAAATTGCCACTAGCGCGCCCCAGCCGGAATGAACGCGGATTCCAATCGCGGCTGGCTGCATACTCATACTCCTGCTGTTGCCGGCTGGGTATCCGCTTACGGCAACGTCGTCTCCTAATCGCCAGCTACAACCAAAGTGCGCGTAGGATCCAACGCAGCGAGGGCGGCGGCGATTTCATATTCAATCGCAGATTCCTCAACACGGCTTTCTAGAATGACTGGAATTCCCCCGGGAATAAGCTGCGCCACGCGATGAAAGGCCATGGTGGCTTCCAACGTTAGTGGATCGTGCCGGCTCTGGCTGTTCACCTCGCTGACGTGGAGCTGCTTTAGCTTGTTACCGAATCGCACAAGAATGGCAGTTGCCTCGCTCATGGTAGGGTCGACTTGACGAGCATGACCAAGATCCATACAGAGAGAGGCCTCGGGGAACTGCTCGAAAATGCTTGCCAGATCGGATGCGGTTTGACCGATTGGTTTTCGTTTATCCATATTTTCGATGCAGAGCAGATTTCCAAAATGGGACCATTCTCCTACCGTGTGCATGGCGTCGGGATGGACAATGATTGGCCAGCCCCGAGCGTAGACTTTCGTAAGCAGAGTAATCGCTGTCGATTCAAAGGCCCGGTCAATTGAACTCGGGGCATGAAACGAAATGTGAGCGAATTGACCCAGGTCCAGGTCGTCAATCTGCTCCACCAGCGGCAGCAGTTCACTTTGCCGCAGGGCCGATAATTCGACGGCGTTACATTTCGTCTCTGCCAGCATCCTGAGCGCCTCTCGGACATTGCTCAAGGCCAGCGCGCCGGTTGAGAATCCGATGGGCCTCATTAGAATACTCCGTATTTGCGAGTCAGTGGCATGATCTGAGCGCTTTCAAAGAAAATTGAGTCCAGACTTTTTTCGAATAACGGCTTTAAGGACACGATCATAGGCCTGAGTGCTCGATCCAATCACAGCTGATTCAAGAAGCAGCAAGACTCTCTGTGTGGTGTTCTTGTTTGAATCGAACTGGCCCCCAATCTGGTGCACCAATTCATGACTGAAAGCCAGATTGCCGAAGGTCCCGGTCTGGCCTGGGGGCCGAAAACGATCCTTATGCTCTTTCAGGACGGCGCCAACCCTCTGGGCAATACGCAAGTGATCAGAGTTGGCTTGGCCGTCTACCAAATAAGTCCAATCAAGATCGCTGCCGCTCGTCCACTCACCACGTGCCAAGGAGCCAAAAACCACGAGGCTTGTGTCTTCCGAGTTGTAGCGGCCGATGCTTGCTGTAAGGAGTTGATCCAGGCCCCTTTGAGCCTCCGTTGCATCCTGACGAACCTTCTGAAGGACCGACGATGCTGAGAGGAATGACTCTGATTGGCTCATCCGTGGCAAATGCTCCCCGTTCGCATTGTAGCAACGGCCCTAATATCTCAACAGTGCTTTCGTGAAGGCCGAATCTGCCATGTAAGCTGCGTCCGGGCTGTGAGTCCAAATATATGACCATGCCCTCCACTTCCCTAATCCTTCAACGCTGCTGAAGTATCATTGATTCCGTGCTCGATCTTCAAACAGAAGTCAAATTCGTGAAGGGCGTCGGCCCACGGGTGGCCGACTGGCTGGAGCAGAAGAACATCCACGTGGTGGAAGACCTGCTCTACTATCTGCCTTTCCGTTATGAAGACCGCCTCAACCCGCGCGGCATTGCTGAGCTGCGCGAAGGGGAGATGGCTTCGGTGATCGGCGAAGTCCGGAATTCGGGGCTGTTCCAGACACGCAAGATGCCCATCTTCCGCCTGGTCGTGGGCACCGGGCCAGCGACCCTGCATTGCATCTGGTTCAACGGCGAGTATCTCCGTGAGCGATTCAAGCCGGGGCAGCTCGTTGCCCTGTACGGCAAGGTCGAAAAGCAATGGAAGGGGCGCGGGCTGCAGATCGTACAGCCGCAATACGAACTGATTAACGTTCCTGAAGATCCCGATACCGAGGAGCCGGGGGAGATCGATTCGCTCGAAGTCGGGCGCATAGTGCCTATCTATGAATCGGCGGCCGGGAACAAGCTGACTCCGCGCTGGTTCCGCCGCATCATCTATGGCGCGCTGCAGGGGCTGGGCCGGGAAATCCCCGATGGCGTGCCGGAGGCGCTACGGAAGCGGCTGAAGCTGATCGACCGGCGCAAGGCATTTCAGCAGGTCCATTTCCCTGAGGCAGGTGAAAGCTTTACCGATCTTTCCAGCTTCCGTACTGCCGCCCACCAGCGGTTGATTTTCGAAGAGCTCTTTTTCCTGGAAGTCGGCCTGGAGCTGAAACGCCGCCGCCTGCGCCAGCGTGAAGGCATCGCCTTTGAGTTAAATGACAAGGTCCGCGACGCACTGAAAAAGATACTGCCGTTTCATCCTACGGCCGCCCAGAAGCGCGTGCTCAAAGAGATCGCCCAGGACATGCAGCAACCATCGCCCATGCGCCGCCTGCTGCAAGGGGACGTTGGTTCGGGCAAAACCATCGTGGCGTTGCAGGCGGCGGTCATCGCCATGGAGAACGGCCATCAGGCGGCCTTCATGGCGCCCACGGAAATCCTGGCGACGCAGCACTACCTATCGGCCCGCAAGATTTTGGAAGATGCCGGTTACCGGGTCATCCTGTTGACCGGCTCGCTCGAAGAGGAGCGCAAACGCAACGCGCGGCGGCACATTGCGCACGGAGATGCGCATCTCATCATTGGGACTCATGCGCTGATTCAGGAAAAAGTCGAGTTCCACCGGCTTGGCCTGGTGATCGTAGATGAACAGCATCGCTTCGGCGTAATGCAGCGCTTCAAGCTGATGAAGAAAGGCGAAGCCGAGCCGGATACGCTGGTCATGACCGCGACACCCATTCCGCGCTCGCTGGCCATGACTCTCTACGGAGACCTCGACACTAGTGTGCTCGATGAACTGCCGCCCGGACGCACGCCGATCACCACGCGCCGCATCTCTGATCAGCGCGCCGATGAAGTCTGGGCCTTTGTGAAGAAGCAGGTGGGATTGGGCCGGCAGGCGTATGTGGTCTATCCCGTGATTGAAGGCGTGCCCTCTGACCAGCCGGAACTGGAGTTCTCGGGCGCGGCCCCAACTTCCAAAAGCGGATTGAAGGCGGCCATGCACATGTTCGAGGAGCTGCGCAGCAAGATCCTGCCCAGCCTCAGGATTGGCTTGCTGCACGGAAGGCTCAGTCCGGAAGAGAAGGAAGAGACCATGCGCCGCTTCCACAAAGGTGAGATTCAGGTGCTGGTGGCCACCACGGTGATCGAGGTCGGCGTCGATGTGCCCAACGCCACGGTCATGGTGGTGGAACACGCGGAGCGCTTCGGCCTGGCCCAGTTGCATCAACTGCGCGGGCGCATCGGCCGCGGCGCAGCCAAGTCGTATTGCATTCTCATGACCGGCGGCAAAGTCTCTCCCGAGGCCCACCGCCGCCTGGACGAAATGGTGCGCACGCAAGATGGTTTCGAAATCGCCGAGCTCGATCTGGAGTTGCGCGGTCCGGGAGAATTCTTCGGGACCCGCCAGGCCGGTATGCCCAGCCTGCGTCTCGCGAATCTGGTGCGTGACCGAAAGCTGCTGGAACTCGCCAAAGTGGAGGCCCGCAAGATTGTCGAAGGCGAAGATCCGGAAACCTCACTGGAAGAGCGCCACCGCATCATGACCCACCTGAAGACCCACTGGCAGAGACGGTACGGGCTGGTGGAGGTGGGGTAGAGAGCTGCTGGCTTTTAGCCTTTAGCCATTAGCTCTTAGCCATTTAGCCCCAATACTGTTCACTTAAGGTAAAGAGTGAACCCCGGTTGTTAGTTAACATCTCCCTTGTCGTCCCCTGAAACGGCTATAGGGTTAGCTTTCCGTGCTTCCCAATCGATTCTGAACCTCGATCTCATTGCATGTCCGAAACACGCGCTGCCGTGCGCTTGGGCCTTCGCTGCCGCGAAGACCCAGAGACGGTGCGGAGCACCGTCTCTACGTCCGCGGTTATTTATGCTGGTTGACGGAACAGAAGGACCAGCGCCTTAAGTGAACAGTATTGGGGCTAATGGCTAAAGGCTAAAGGCTAAGAGCTAAAGGCTGCTAGCTAAAAGCCAGCAGCTACTTCCCCACCCGCTCGTGCTGTTCCTCAAGAAAATTATCGGTCATCCCGGCGATGTAGTCGCACACCACGCGGTGAAGCGGTTCCTGCCTGGCCTTTTCCTGATAACTGGACGGCAGCTCTTGCGGGCACGTCATGAAGAACGCGAAGGTTTCGGCGATCATCTTTTCACCGTTTTGCTTATCGGCCATGAGCGCGGGGCTGTAATAGAGATGCTCATAGAGAAATTCCTTGATCTGCCGCCGCTCCAGTTCAATAGCGGGGCTGAATGAGAGTATCCTTCCCGGAAATCTGCGGACATCATCGACGGACTGCACACCTGATTCTGCGATAGCTTCCCTACCATTCGTAATCAGGTCGCTGGCCAGCCGGTCGAGCAGACGCTTGAGGGTTTCGTTGAACCTCAGCTTTTCCGGAGCGTCGGGATAGCGGCGCTCGATCTCGGCGTAGAGCAGCGCGAAGGGCGGGACCCCGAAGCGGATTTGTTCCAGCGTGAGAATTCTCGATTCCAGGCCGTCATCCAGATCGGCAGTGTCGTAGGCGACTTCGTCCGTCAGGTCGATCAACTGGGCTTCGAGCGGGGGACGCTGGTCCAGCAGGTATTCGGCCAGGTGCGGAAACGCGGCCGCGTCGTAATCGGAGGAATGCTTGATGATGCCCTCACGCACTTCGAAGGTCAGATTGAGCCCCGGGAACTCGATGTAGCGCTGCTCAAACTGTTCGACGGTGCGCAGCGCCTGCAGGTTGTGGTCAAAGCTATCACCATAGGCCTGCATGCAAGTATGCAGAGCGCGCTCGCCCGAGTGGCCGAAAGGCGGGTGACCAATGTCGTGTACCAAAGCCAGTGTTTCCACCAGATCTTCATTCAGGACGAGGGAGGCGGCAATGGTGCGCGAGATCTGCGAGACCTCGATGGTGTGCGTGAGCCGGTTGCGGAAGTGGTCGGAGCGTCGCCGGGTAAAGACCTGCGTCTTGTTCTCCAGGCGGCGGAATGCGCGGGAGTGGATGACCCGGTCGCGGTCCCGCTGGAAATCGTTGCGATACGGATGTCCCGGTTCGGGGTAGCGCCGTCCCCGGCTCGATTCGGGACGAAACGCGTAAGGCGCCAGCATGGGGAGAGTTTATCAGCAGTCAGCCCTGTCGCAGATTGGTAATTGCCAAAATTGGTAATCGGGGAATTGAAATTCCTGGAAATCTATGCCCAGTATTCAATTGCCCGATTACCAATTTTGGCAATTACCAATCTGTGTCAGTGCTGACTGCTGCTTATTCCTTCTGCTGCGCCAGCTTCACGCGGCTGGTTTCCAATCTTTTCTGCACGCGGCTCACGTCTTGCGGGTCAACGTCACCGGGCGCCGACTTGTTCCATTCGTCGAGAGCGCGCTCCCAGTGGGTGGCGGCCAGCTTCCAGCGGTTGGTGCGGGCATAGAGCTCGGCCAGGTGGTCCTGCACGGTGGGGTCGTTCGGGGACTTACCGGCGGCCTTGCGCAGGTTTTCTTCCGCGTGTTCGTAATCACCCAGCTTGAAGTAGACCCAGCCCAGAGAATCAAGATAAGCGCCGTTCTGCGGATCTACCGCCAGCGCCTTCTTGACCATGGCCAGCGACTCTTCCAGGCGCAAGTTATGGTCGGCCATCATGTAGCCGAGATAATTCAACGTCATGGCGTTGTTGGGGTCCTGCTGCAACACCTGGCGGAAGGTCTGTTCGGCCAGATCGATCTTTTTCTGCCTCTCATACATCGACCCTTGCAGGAACAGTATGTACTCCTTATCTTCCGGACGGCTGGAGAGTTTGCCGGCAGCCGCCAGCGACTCTTCCGCTTCCTGCCAGCGCTTCAGGCGGGCATAAACCTGCGAAAGGCCTATCTGGGCCTCGCGGTCTTCGGGCACTCCTTTGAGCAGCGAGCGGGCGACCTGGATGCTCTCGTCGGCCTTGCCGTCATCGGCCAGCTCGGTGGCCAGCATCAGCTTGAGGGCGCGGTCGTTGGGGAATTTTCCAACGGCTTCCTGGGTGGCCTTGGCGGCGTCTGCCCATTGCTTGCGCTCGCGATAGGCGTCGATGATTTCCTGGTATCCGCGTGAAGCTTCGTCGCCGCCCATGTCGACGATCTTGCGATACGTCTCAATGGCCAGCAACGGACGCCCTTCCGCGCGATAAATATTACCCAGCCGCTCCAGGAAGAGGGCGCGGTTATTGCGCTCACCGGCGCTATAGTTGCCGTCCGTATGAGCGGTGCGGGCCACCAGCTTCTGCAGCAGGTCAGCGGATTCATCCAGCTTGCCCTGGGCTTCGAGCAGCAGCGACTGGTTGTAAGCGATCTCCATCGATTCCGGGGAGAGGGCCGCGGCTTTTTTGAGATGCTCGAGCGCCAGATCGAATTTGCCCATGCGCCGGTAGATTTCCGAGATGCGCATGGCGGCCTGCGGGTCCTGCGGATCGGCGTCTTCCAGCACCAGATACTGTTTCAGTGCCGCTTCGGTCTGGTTATCGCTGGCCAGGTTCTGGGCCAGTCCGCGCATGGCGTCAAGGTTGTCGCGGTCCAGTTCTAGTGCGCGGCTGTAGGCGGCGATCGCCTTCTTGTGGTCGGTCTGCTGTTCGTAGGTAAACCCCAGGGCCGAATAGATCTTGGCCGAGCGCGCCTGCTCAGGCACGGCATTCAATGCTTCCGCCGCCCGTTTGGGGTCGCCTTCGTCGTTGTACAGGAACGCGAGGTTGACCACCGCTTCTTCGGAGCTCGGGTCTGTCTGGCTGGCGGCCTTGAACTCGGTTTCGGCCTTCAACATGTCTTTGTTGCGGCCATAAAGCCGGCCCAGCAGCAGATGGTTCTCAGAGTTTTCCGGTTCAATCTTGACGATAGCTTCGTATTGCTCAATGGCCAGCCGCAGCACCTCCTGCGACTGCGCGCCGCCATGCACATCGCCCATCGAGCGCAGATAGATGCGGCCCAAAAGCTTACGGGCGTCAAGATTGTTGGGGTCGCGCTTGACGATCTCTTGAGCGTCGAGCACGGCATCGCGAATCCGTCCGGTCCTGACATACAGCTCGGCCAGACCGGCGTTCAGGAACTGCGAATCGGGATCGTTTTCGATCGCCAGCCGATATTCTTCAATGGCCTTGTTCGAGTACTCGCTGCGGCCGGTCGAGGCCATCAGCTCTTCGTACATATGCGCCAGGGAATAATGATAATAGGCGGCCGCGCGGTCCATTTTCCGTTCCGCGGCGTGATCGCCCTTGGCTGGGACGGCGGCGCCCGGTTCGGCGGCTTTGGGCCCTTCCTGTGCTTGCTGGGCAAAAAGGGGAAGGCAGGCCAGGAGCATCCCCGGCAGAAGACGGCGAAATTTGATGAACATCATAGTCGTAACAAACCGGTCCCCTAATTAGATGCAGCAGAAGCGCCGGGATGGCCTTTCTTTTGTATTCAATTGTAGCCCACGCCAGGCGTCTTCCGGGCGGCGCCCGCCATTCCGTTCTAATGACGGAAGTGACGTACACCGGTAAATACCATTGCCAGCGCCAGCCGGTCCGCAGCGTCAATTACCTCTTGATCGCGCACCGATCCACCCGGCTGGATAACGGCAGTGGCCCCAGCACGCGCGATCTCTTCCACACCATCGGGGAATGGAAAGAAGGCGTCGGACGCGGCCACCGTGCCTTGCAAAGGAAGGACCGCTTTCATGGCGCCGATCTTGCAGGAATCTACGCGCGACATCTGGCCGGCGCCCACACCCACGGTCTGCCCGTCCCGGGAATAGACGATGGCATTGGACTTTACGTGCTTGCACACCTTCCAGGCAAAAAGCATTGCACTTAGTTCAGACTGTGTGGGGGCCCTTTTTGTCACCACCTTGAGATCAGATTGTGAGAGCGGACGCGCATCCACGTCCTGCGCCAGGAGGCCTCCGGAAACGTATTTCAATGTTTTTGTGCCCAGGCTGGGCTTGATCTCGACCAGCCGCAGGTTCTTTTTGGCGGCAAATATTTCCAGAGCGCCGGCCTCAAATCCGGGGGCCGCAATGGCTTCCACAAACAGCTTGGCCATCTCTTCAGCGGCGGCCCGGTCTACCACGCGATTCAGGCCGATCACTCCGCCGAAAGCCGACACCGGGTCGGCTTCCAACGCGCGCTGATAGGCGTCTTTCAGGGTGGCTCCGGTAGCAGTCCCGCAGGGGTTGGTGTGCTTGATGATGGCGCAGACCGTTTCCGTGAACTCCTGGGCCAGGTCCCAGGCGGCCTGCAGATCAACAATGTTGTTGTAAGAAAGCTCTTTGCCCTGAAGCTGCTTACAGTTTGCGACCCCTTGCCCAGAGCCGTCGGAGTACATGGCGGCCGACTGATGGGGGTTCTCGCCATAACGCAGGTCCATCACTTTACCGAGCGCGAGCAGCAAGGCCGGTGGATGTCCCTGCTTCTGGGGCGCATGAAATTCCTGGCCATCGAATGCGATTCCGGCCAGGGTTGAACTAATTGCGCCGTCGTAAGCTGCGGTGGTGGCAAATGCCTTTTGCGCCAGCCGCCAGCGGGTTGCCAGGCCCAGCTCTCCTGCGCCGGACGCCATCTCTTCGGCAATTGCCGGGTAATCGGCGGGCGAGGTGACGATGGCTACGTCCCGAAAATTCTTGGCGGCCGAGCGAATCATCGACGGCCCGCCGATATCAATATTTTCAATCAGCTCGTCGAATCGGACGCCGGGGCGGGCGGCGGTCTTCTCGAATTCATAGAGGTTCACCACGACCATATCAATCGGCAGGATTCCATGCTCCTTGGCCGCGGCCACGTGCGCCGGGTTCTCACGCACATGCAGAATTCCGCCATGGACGCGCGGATGCAAAGTCTTGACCCGGCCATCCATCATTTCGGGAAAGCCCGTTAGCTCGGAGATGTCTCGGACGGAAATGCCCGAGTCGCGCAGCATGGCAGCCGTTCCGCCGGTGGAGATCAGTTCCACCTTCAGGGCCGTCAGCTTGCGGGCAAAGTCAACCAATCCAGTCTTGTCAGTAACGCTCAAGATAGCACGATGAATTTTGGGCACGGGAACCTCGGGAAACATGACGAACGATAAAGGGTATCAGATCGGATGATCTGTTGATCGCCGTGACCGGGTGATCGGTTTTGTGCCCGCGGACTTCACGGCCGATAGCAGGTGTAAAGGAAACTTGTCCTACAGAACCGCGAGAAACTGAGTTGGGTCACCAGAAATGCTCGACGGTGATTTCCGATCACCAGATCACGGCGATCACCAGATCACCCGATCAACTTAGCTTCTAGGTTTAGCTTTGAGCTTGACCTGTCCGTTCAGAGTCTCGACCGAATACTCCACACTCGCGCATCCATACTCTTTGCGAAGCTGGGAGGTTTTCTGGCGCACGAAGGTGCGGAAGGAATCGAGGCTGCCGGCGCCCTGGTCACCTGCGTGCTTGCGGGCATCGGCCAGGGCCTGATAGAGGGTTTCGACTTGCGCCGGGCTTGCATCCGGGTCGGAGAAGTGGGTGACGAAAGGCCGGTTGTCTTCGCCCCGGTGTTTGAGGGCCTCCTGGGCTGCGTGTTGCTCATCGGTGCGCATGCCCTGAATGCCCAGCATGGCGTCCTGGGGCCTGCGGTAGCCTTCTTCCCTGATCTTGAGCTTTTGCTGCCACTGGGCCGAGAACAGAGCATAGCGCTGCTGGATGGTATTGAAGCGGAAACGCTGGGCAAAGTTCAGGCGCTGCCCATCGGAGAACTTTCGCAGCAGGTTCTGCACCCGCCATTCGACATCCGCAGGTGGCTTTTTGGATCCGCCGCCGAAGAAAATGTCATATTCGATTTTCAGCCTTCTGACGTTTTCGTCCAGTAGCGTAAGTTCCTCATCGCTCGTCACTGTAAAACTCCATCACCATGGAAGAGATTACGCGCGGTAAGAGCCCATTAGAGCCGGAATATACCACAGAGCAGGTCCGGGGAATACGTTCCACGTGCTTCCCGATACTTGGCCAAAGGGGCTTGTTCTTACGTCATTGTATTATGGTTTGCCCAGCACGGCGGAGACAGAAAACAACACATTCCGGTGGCCGGGCCTTACTTGGTGGATGTGGCGGCCATCTTCTTGACCATGGCGATGACCAGCTTGCGGTCGCTGTCGTTTAGATTGGAAGCATAACGCCGGACCTGGCTGAGAAATCGCACTTCCTCTTCCGTCAGTGGCGGCAGGTTCTTGGCTGCGCCGTTGGAGTTGTGATCATTGAAAAACTGTCCCAGGGGCAGATCCAGGGCCGAAGCGATCTTCGCCAGAGTATCGAGCGATGGGATGGTATGCCCGTTTTCCACGCGCGAAAGGTAGCAGCGCAGCAACCCCGTGCGTTTCTCGATGTCTCCCTGCGACATGCCTTTTTGCAGGCGGTAGTTCCTAATTGTTTCGCCTATATTCATTGTGGAAAAATCTCACCTGGATCAAGCACTAGGAGTGCGGGAATAGTAATCAGAGTGGAAAGTTTAAGCAAGCACAATTTTTGTCACACTTTTGACGCTTTCCACTCCCGCCGCGCATCGGAACACGCGCCGCCGTGACGAGGATGCTACCACGCGCATCGACATGAATCAAAACCAGATTTCAAACTTAAAATTTTAAATTTGAAATTTAAAATCTGGTGCTGATGTTACTGATTCGTGTTCATTTGTGTCATTCGTGGCCAAAACTCCCTCGCAACAAAGCGCTACAATGTCTTTGCTAAGAGGAGCGCAGACCATGCCCGAGACCTTGCAGAAATACGAATCGATTGCTCATTCCACGGAAGGCGAGGTGGCCATCGTCACCCTCAACCGTCCCAACCGGCGGAACGCGCTCTCGCTCGAAATGATGCTCGAACTCATCGACTGCCTGAAGCAGATCGAGGCGGACCGCGGCATCCGCGCCGTGGTGTTGGCCGCCGAAGGCAAAGTATTTTCCTCCGGGCACGACCTCAGCGAGATGGTGGGCCGCGACATCAACGAATACCGCAGGATGTTTGACGTCTGCACGGAACTGATGACGCTCATCCAGAAGCTGCCCCAGCCGGTGATCGCGCAAGTGCAAGGCATGGCCACGGCTGCCGGATGCCAACTGGTCGCCGCCTGCGATCTGGGTGTGGCCTCCGACCATGCGACCTTTGCCACGCCCGGCGTAAAAATTGGCCTGTTCTGCACCACACCCATGGTGGCGCTGAGCCGCGCCGTAGGCCGCAAGCGCGCCTTGCAGATGCTGCTCACCGGCGACATCGTAGACGCCGCCACCGCCGCCGACTGGGGCTTGATCAATATGGTCGTCCCAGCCGTGGAGTTGGAAGCGGCCACCCGTAAGCTGGCCGCAAGAATTGCTGCCGCCAGCTCGCTCACCGTTGCCCTGGGCAAAGAAGCGTTCTACGCCCAGATCGATCTCGACCAGCCCAAAGCCTACGCCTACGCCAAAGAAGTCATGAGCATGAACGCCCTGGCCGCCGACGCGCAGGAAGGAATATCGGCGTTTCTGGGGAAGAGACAGCCGTGCTGGACGGGGAAGTAACGGGAGAGATTGTGCCCGATATTGGGATTTGCGCTTCTGCAAAGAACAGATTAGCCGCGAATTAACACGAATTGGGATTATGCGGCTGAGACCAAAAACCAATCGCTGCGTCTACTCTTTTACTCTTTGTGCGCCAAAGGTTTCCCGTCAGGGCCGACCTGGATTTCGGAGTGCTTCTTGCCTTCGCGCACCTGCGCCTCATAGGCCACCAAGGCGCCCTTCTTGGTGAGCGATTCTACTTTGGTGATCGTCCCTTTGCCCGCTTTTTGTTGCAGGGCTTCGCGGACTGCCGGCGGAAGAGCGGCCGGCGCGACTTCTTCTTCAATTTCCAGAACGTTGCCTTGCGCATCCATGGTCACGTCTTTGCTGTGGCCGTTTACGGTCAATTCGACCTCGTAGGCCACTTTGCCGTTCTCGGTTTCCTTGTTATAGCCACGGACGGTGGCGCCCTTGGCCTGTTCGTCCGCTGTCTTCTGGACGGCGGTGGGCAAATCTGTCTTCTTGATGCGTTTTTCCTGGCTGGAAACGCTGGCGGTAAAGATTACAAACGCCGCTAACACGGTCAGGATGGCGCTCTTATTGGGTGACATATCGCAACTCCTCTGGTTCAACAAAAAAGCGGTAGCTCAACCGCAAGCACGTCATGATAGCACACCAAGCCTGGCCAGTCTGTGAGGCGACGAGGGCGCAACCAAAATCAAAAGCTTCACCACGAAGGCACGGAGAAGAACTAGACAACAGGTGTTTGGTGTTCGGTACTTGGTACTTGGTACTTGGTACTTGGTAGTTGGTAGTTGGTAGTTGGTAGTTGATTTCAGCAAGACCACGGTTTTTCCGGATTCAGCAAAGCTTCGATCAGCCACAAATACCAATTACCAAATACCAATTACTAAAGGCAATAATATACTTGACTAACCATCAGTTTTCGGCTATGATTTTCACATCATGGAACAGCGACCGAAAACCTTACAACAAGCCATCAGGCACTTCAGCGACGAGCAGACCTGCATCGACACCGTGGCCCTGATGCGCTGGCCAGACGGCATTCCTGAGTGCCCCAAGTGTGGCGGCAAGGAACATTACTATCTTGCCACACAAAAGCGCTGGAAGTGCAAAAATGGCCAGTGCGGGAAGCAATTCTCCGTCAAGGCCGGGACGATCTTCGAAGACTCCCCGCTGGGCCTCGACAAGTGGCTCATGGCGATGTGGATGATTGCTAGCTGCAAAAACGGTGTCAGCTCCTATGAGATTCACCGGGCAATCGGCGTCACTCAGAAATCCGCTTGGTTCATGATGCACCGCATCCGGCTTGCAATGCAGGACGGCGGCATCGGCGGAAAACTGTCCGGGTGCGTCGAGGTTGACGAAACCTTCATCGGCGGTAAAGCCCGCAACATGCACAAGTCGAAGCGCGCCAGAATGATTACCGGACGCGGAACCAAAGGCAAAACCGTTGTCATGGGATTTCTTCAGCGGGACAGCAAACCCCACAGCACGGTCAAGGCCCAGGTGATAGCGGATCGCTACAGCAACACCATGCAGACCGCCGTCAAAGAGAATGTGGCCGAAGGCTCCAGTCTGATGACTGATGAGTTTGCCGCTTACACCGGATCGGAAGATACTTTCACTCATGAGGTTATCAATCACGCAATCGAGTATGTGAAGGGCCAGATTCACACGAACGGCATGGAAAACTTCTGGAGCCTTCTGAAGCGCAGCATCGGCGGAACGTATGTCAGTGTAGAGCCGTTCCACCTGTTCCGCTACATTGACGAACAGTCGTTCCGTTTCAATAATCGCGGCCATCGGAAATTTCCGATTCACGACGGCCAGCGGTTTGATAAGGTTCTTTCGAATGTCGCCGGTCGGCGGGTAACCTATAAGGAACTGACCGGCAAGGTGGGGCAAACGAGTCAGCCCTTCTAATCGCCTTAAGCGCGAGAAGCGGGCAAAGATTTAGCCCGCTTCGATTTCTCTTTTGCTTTTTTCTCAGCGTCGAGTCGGGCCTTGATTTCGGAGTGTGGAACCTGGACAACGCGCCTGAGCAGATTTTCGAAAGCCATGTACTCATCCGTCTCATTCTTGGCGGAAGCGGTCGGGCGAGTTGGCTTTTGAGGCATGTATGGCCCCTCAGAAATGAGGGTAGCTATATGTCCGTCAAAAGTCAATGCGCCAACTCGCTGATTGGAAAATGCTCTGGTCGAGTTAATCTTGGCAAGGAGGACATCTTGATCGCTCTTCGTGCACATCTCGACAGTAGCGGCAAGCTCGAAAACGACTATATGACCCTCGCGGCAGTTGCAGCCAGCGATCAAATTTGGCAAAAATTTGAAGCGGATTGGGATAAGATTCTCAGCAATCACACTCCCAAGGCTACATATGTCCACATGCGAGAGCTTGCCCATCAACACGGTGGTTTTGACCGCAAGTTAGGCTGGAACGACGAGAATGCATTCGGGCTGTCCAATCAGTGCTTGATCTATATGAACAGTCTGGATAAAAAAAGATTCAAGGTATTTTATTGTGCTATTGATTTAAAGGCGTGGCGTAAACTCCAAGCAAAAAATTATCCACTGCCTGACCCCATAGAGATGTGCAATTGGTATTGCTCCGAAATTATCCTTGCATGGTACCTAGGCAGTTATCCTGAAAAACCCAATATGTTTCGCGATTCAATCCGATATTTTTTTGACCAAAATGAGTATTTCAAAGGCCCATTCGAGGACAAATGGAACAAGGAAAAGGACCGCGCAGAGAAAACCAGGGAATGGAACATATGGCAGACAATCAAAGGAGTCTCTGCTGTAGATATGAAAGATGTTCCCGGCGTTCAGGCTGCTGATATTGTCGCTTGGGCTGTCAACAGAGAGAACACCGTTCAATACGGGAAGAAAGCAAAATATATGGCACACATCATCCGGAAAGGACTTCCTTCGTCAAGCGTAACGTGGGACGAAGCCAAGATACGTCGTTATTTTAAGCCTCTAGAGATTCCCGGAGTGAAAAATAAATCTAAACGGATTTGCCGGTAACTGGGATGGGCCTTAAATTGCCAAGAAACGGGTTAACTACCATGGACAATGCAGCCAAGCAATCGGTGATGGTTTTTCTTCGTAAACTCGATGACCTTGAAATAGAGCTCATTGCGCTTCGGACGATTTTTTTTACTCGGCAGTTGTATCTCGAAGGGAATCGTCCTCTGGACTGGAAATATGAGCTTGAGGACACGAAGAAACATTTGCGAGAGAAGCACGACGCGAACGCAAGAATAAAACACCTAGAGCAATCAGTTCTTGACGCTCCGGATGATCCTGCGGCCATTCTTTCTTTACTGACTGGAGCACTAAGAAATATTCCGTAGAGTTTTTGGGGTCCATGTCCACTCCAATAAAAACCCGCCCGAAGGCGGGGCATGATTTGCCTTGCGTTTGCAGCTATTCTGTTTTCTCTGGTCTTGTGTTTCGCGTCCTGCCGTACTTGACCCAGTCTCTTTCTTCGCAGTCCTGAAGAGTTTCGAGCAAGTGGTAATTTGCGCCAGCTTGCAACTCTTTGGACATCCGATAAAGCCGGATCATTACGCGCTTGTCGAAGATGCCCACTTGCTCCAGGGCGGCCAGCTTGCCGGTGACGCGGGCGAACGCACCGTTCAACTGGCCCAAGAGATCGTAGACGTGGGGTTTCTGTGCTGGGTTAAAATCAGGTGCAGCCATGTTGCCTCCAAGAAAGGCGATTTTGGTCAGGAACGTGTCAGCGTTCACGCGCTGACACGTCCCGTTCTCTTATCGCATGATCTGGAAACGGCTGCAACGAAAAAATAGCGAAACATCGGCTATAGACGACAAGAAATTTACTGGTTAGCGAAGTATATTATTGCCTTACTAAATACCGATTACCAAATACCTGTTGCTTTGTTCTTCTCCGTGACTTCGTGCCTCCGTGGTGGGCCTTTGGTTTTAAATCGCCGTTCTGCCGATCGACCTCACCCGCCCGGTACTGGGGCTGTATTTCTTGACGCTGCCTGAGGGCGTTCCTACGTAAATGGGTTTGTGTTCCTGACGGGCTATGCCCTCGTCGCCATCCGCACCGGAGAAATGCTCGTTGTCGAAGCGCGGATCAGGTCCTCCATGATCGTGCCAGACGCCGGCGTTGCGGGTGCCCGCCGGAACCTGGCCCGGCTCTGAAGAAGAAACATGGCGTCCGGATGGTGGCCCTACGGTCGCCCTGTAGGTTCCGTTGTTTTGGCGCACCACGCGACCGGCGATCTCTTGGTTTTCACGAATGGATACCGGATTGGTCCGGCGAATCGCAGCGCGGGCAGCGCCGTCGGCGGTCGCGTAAGGACGCATGGGCAATAACGACACC
>DATMNZ010000238.1:0-6113 GCA_035568495.1 Saccharimonadales bacterium (SeqCode)
ATCATTCACCACCGCGGCTTTTGCATCGTTCCTGCACGAGTACTACGCCCGCCGATTGGCACGCGCTTCAACCCCCCTTGAAAGCGCCGCGAGTTTTGCCCTGGCGAGCTGCCCGGCAATGTTTTTCAGCGCCAGTGGAAAAAATGCGGACATTGTCGGGGCTTTTCGCGCAGTGGCCGGGAAGAAGCCCCCTGCGCTCGGTGCCCTCTGTGCCGTCTCCCAATCTCCGCTTCTAGCGTTGGCCAATGAATATCCATTTGCGTCCTATTGCGGTTATGACCTTCCATCGGGTGGCGATGGATTTGTGGCCACGAACAGCCTGGTCATGTCGATTGTGATGCTCATGAATGCTTACTCAGTAGCCGTCGGTGCTGCGAACACTCTGCCTGAATGGGAATCGGTCCTCGGTGAATATCCTACGCAGAGCGTTACCAATCGCTGGTTTGCGGAGACGGAAGAGCTTTGGAGGTACCCCAATCTTCTTGTCCTTCATGGCCCGGCCGGTCGGCCGGCTGCCCTGGATGTGGAGTCCCGCTTCCACGAAGCGGCGCTGGCGGCGGTGCAGGTTGCCGACTTCAGAAATTTTGGACATGGAAGACATCACTGGCTCAAGCGTATGCACGGCACGACCGGGATATTGTCACTGGAAAGCCGGGAAGATGAAGATATCTCGCGCCGGACATTTACTCTGATACCTGAGAACATTCCCCGAGGCCGGATCAGAGTGAATGCCGACGGCCCCAAGGCGGCGATGGCCCTAATCCTGGCTTCCATCTACCTGGCCGGCCGTTCGGGGATTGCTGTGAACGTTGATCCGGGCTGCCCGGAAGTGGCAGATTTTGGACGCCAGATTTCCCGCTTGAACGTGTGGAACCCTCCGGCTGAAGCCCCTGCGGCCACACATCTTCGATGAAAATGTGCCGGTCTCCGCGTCAAGAAACCGCCGAAGGTAGAGATGGTGCTCAGCACCATCTCTGGGTCTTCGCGGCAGCGAAGGCCCAAGCGCGCGCCAGCGCGTGCTTCGGATGAAAACGGATCGCAGGACAGCACCAAGGGGAACGCATAGCATCCCTTGACGCAAGCTAGAGCGGGGAGCAGTCAAACACTCCCCACCCATGTCCCTTTTGCTGCCGGATATGAGTGATTACGGCTCGATGAATGTCCCTCTTGAAGCGCTGGGACGAGGCCAGTATTCCCAGCTGAGCGCCCCCTTCCAGATGCGGTGTTGTTGCCTCCGGTCGTGTTCGCGAAGAGCGCATAGGCGCCGCTTGCGGAGTTGAGACAAGTCTTGGGGGCTTAGTCCGCAGGGCGGCGGCAACGAGAATTTGTTGCCGCCGCCCCAACGGCGGATTGGCTCACCAGCTTGAAGGAGGAACAACGATGTGTCCGGCTGGCACAAGCGTGTTCACTGAGACATGGGGCCAGGTGAGGCCCTTGAAGTTCAGCATGACTGTTTGGGTGTACTGAATCTGGGTGAAATGAACCGTAATGTTGCGGGGCGCTGTCAGTTCGGCCGGCGGCGTGATCGAGAACCGGGCCGCGAGCTGACCAGGAGCGCTCGGCCGGGCGCTGACCAAGTGGGGCGGGTGGCCTGGTTTGAAGACGGGCACGTGAATCACCTCTTCGACGGTTTCAATCCAGAAAACCGCGGTCATCTGCACGGCATTGGCGTTCGGCGCAGTAGCTCCGGCCTGGCCCATCAGGAAGGCGATATTGTCGGTTCCTCCCCCGAAAGGCACCGGAGGGGCCGCCGTGTTAATGACGATCGCTGTTGTCTTGATGATCTTTTGCTTGCTGATATGGTCGCGCAGCAGCTTATTGGGATCGTCCAGAATAGCTTGGGTGATGGTGCCGGCCGCGATGAAGCTGGTTAAATCTTGTGGAATCCGCGCGGTCTTTTGGTCGCTGGCGGTCTGGCTGGGGAACTTGATCTTTTTCGCTGGGTTTCCGGTTACGAATGGCGTGATGTCAACCGGATCTATTTTCGGCGGCCCGGCGATGGTGACAAAGTTGCCTTGGGCTTCGATTGTAGTCCCGTGCGGAATCGACGCCATGCGTACGACGGTTTCGCCTAATGGTGGCACGGTGGTCGCGGGCACGTGAATCCAGATTCCGGGCTCGAAGTGGATACCGACCTTTTCCCCATGGATTGTAATATCGTCGACCTTCTGCAGGTACGGCACTCCGTTGAGGAAGATGTCTCCTTGCGGGTTCGTGCCCCGATTCGGGATCGAGCCCAGGGGTGCTGAAAAGGAGAGGGTCTCGGAAGTCAGGTTCAGTTCCAGAATGTTGTCGCCGGTTACTGGAAACGGTAGCGGCGTTGGCGTCACCGTATTGTCTGGACGGAAGATGGTGTTAAAGCCCTGACCGGCCCAATCTCCAACAAAGGCAGCGAGCGGTCCAAGGGGCGGCGGCGGCGGCGGCGGCGGGACCACTTTGTGGTCCGGGCGAACCGACGCGAATTTGAAGTCAACAGTCATATCAGTGGATACTTTGGGTTTTGAATTGCTCATTTCTATGTCCTCTTTCTGGTTTCGCAGCAAAGTTCAGAGACACTTGAAGAGTGATGGGCCGGGTTGAGCCTGAGGCTCTATTTTGGAGTCAGCGGTACAGTTAATTTAATACATACTGACTCGTTTACTCTCAGTACCATAATTAACGCGGAAACTTTCGAATTCCCTAAACTAATAAATTTAGAATGTTCTTAAGCAGACAAACGCTAGCTTAGTGAAGGAAGAGAAGCGAGATGGGCAAGGGCAGGAATAGGCTGGATGATGCGCTGATCGGCATTGAATGTTTGAATCATTGCTGTTAACACATGAAAATTGTAAACATTGGTCATGTCGAATGGTGGGGCAGTACTGTATTAGAGTGCTCTAATAATCTAGCATCTCGGGAGCCTGCCTGGTTACTCGGCGCGCAAACCCATGTTGAAGGAATGGAAGCACAAGGCTGGGTAACGCGATGCAGTTCATGGATACGGTGTGAATCCCAACCGCCGCCTTCGTTTCATCGCTCTAAAATCTCTTTGTAAGCATTCAATGCGACCTTCTTAGGCTGGCTGGGCAGCAGGATATCGGCGTTACGCGTCGTGTTGCCGGCGATTCCGAGTTGCCCCAGACGCACCATGCCCTTGCCAAAGTCGGCGAAGAGCGGGACCAGCATGGCAAAATTGCCGTCCACTTCGCTCTGGGTCAGGGTGACGTGCAGCTTTACTTTTCCGGCATCCGCGGGAGCGAGCTGGTACTCGAGGTGGTATCGCGGCACCTGGGTGCCGTAAACCCATTCATTGAAGAACCAGTCGAGCCGCCCGTTCCCTGCAAGATCCATGGTTTTGCTCATGTGTTTCTCGACAATCGCTTTGAACGATTCCGTCGAGGCTGCCCGGTCGCGATGGCTCTGCACAAACTCATGCATCATAGCAATGAAGGCTTTGTCCTGGTCCTGCGTGCTGTACATGATCGACCGCAGCATTTGCAGGACGTAGGCGCCCTTGGGATAGGTCACGTTCTGGTAGGCGTTCGCGCTTCGCGGAGAGATCAGGCGCAGTCCCATCCACAGAGGACCGGCATCGTTGGGAGCTATACCGTAGTTGTTCTTCTCCAGGATGCGGGCCCGCAATCGGTTCCAGAAATCAATGTAGTCCTTGCGCCAGTCGCCGGCCACCGCCTGCTGTAGAAACAGCCCGGCGGAGAATTCGGCAAATCCCTCAGAGAGCCATTGATCGTGGTAGGAAGCCCAGCCCACAGCATGTCCCCACCACTGGTGGGCAACTTCGTGGGGTGTTACCTCCTGCACGAAGCCGCTGAATTTGCTATCGATGCGTCCAAAGAGCAGCCATCTTTGAGTTGAATCCGTGTAGGCGGTAATTGGAAGGAAGACCAGATTCGGCCATGACTGCCCAAAATTAAAATCGGGCTGTTCCGTAATGTAAATCTCATCATAAGGACTCTTGCCGAAGAAAGAGGTGCAGAGCTGCAACTGCGCCCGTGTTTGCTCCAGCGCATATTTGGTCATACTGTGGGGCGCCAGCGTCTGCAGCGCGGCAGACCTGCGCAAATTGTCGGGCAGCTCCGTCAGGTAGTAACCGGAAATCTTATAGCCGGTGATTTCGTCGGGCAATTCGACCGTCTTGTAATTGCCGTAGTTGAATCCGGCGACCGCCACCGGCACCGAAGTGGTCCAATGGCTGACGGCAAAATTTTCCTCCGTCGACTCGCCTAGCAACTTGCCCACGCTGATGACCTTATATTTGCGCGGGACCTTGTAAGTGAGATCATAAAGAGCGTGTTCGCCAAATCCATTGAGGTTCGGATACCACGAGGTGCGGGCGCGCACGTAATAGCTTCCGTCGCCTGCCTGCGCCAGGACTTTGTCCCCTTCGTACTGCACGGTGATGGAGCGCTCTTTGCCGGCTTCCGGAGCCTTCGGAAGAATGGCGTAAAAGGAACCATCCTCTTTGCGGCTCTCCTGGATGTAGTAAAGGTCTTGCCCCTGTTCATCGGTGACCCGCGTGACGCGGAGGTTGGGCAACAATCCGAACTTGAGAAGTCTCTCGCCGGCAACCAGTGGCCGGAAGGTGATGGTGGCAGTGCTGAATAAATGGTCGTTCTTTGCAATGACGGTCTCAATTTTGTAAGCGCGTGTTGCGAACAGGCGGCGGTCTTCTGTGGAACTCGCAGTGCGGTTTAGATATTCAGATTTCAGGTGGGCCAGATACCAGACACCATCATCTAACCCCTCGGGGTCGTAGTTGATGAGCGCAACCTCTTCCGGCGAGTCCATCTGGGGCAGCGCTCCGACCCTGTTCCGCACAAAAAAACGGAAGTCCTTTCGCTTGTTGCCCCGGATGTAGGCATTCAAGAAGGGAGGATGCGCAGGATTGTAAACGGCCGCCAGAATGTCGGCATCCACATTGTCCATGGTTTCGTCGTGCAACAGGGCGTCAGTAAAACCTATAGGCGATTCCCGGCGTTTTCGCACCCTGTCTTTCCAGTGTTCAAGAATGGTGGGGACATTCGCCGGGGTATCCACGCGCTCTTTCAGTCCGGGAAGAAGCCTCATTTGTTCCTGTCCAGTAAAGCGGAAGACGACCTCGGTAAAATCTTCGTCGGCTTCCGCCGCGCCGGTGCGCCGTTTCAGTTCGTTGGCGTCGAGCACGGTTATGGCCTTGAGGTTGAAGTGCCCTTCCCCGGTGTAGATCGCGCCGGTCACAATTCCATTCACCGGACTCAATATCGTCAGCGTCCCTTTCTCAAACTGGAAGGTTGCCGTATCCAACTGCAATGTGAAATTGTCGAAGCGAAAGGTGTCTCCCAGCCCCAGATTGCGGAGGTTGCGGTAGACCGGATCGGAATTGGCATAGGGAAGGCCCTTGCCGGAAACGGCAATTTCCACCTTCTGCTGGGCTACGGCAAGCTTGAGCTGCAGTTGGAGGGCCCCGCGCAGATCGATGGATTTTTCCAGAGGCTCAAAACCGTCGCGCGTCACCCGCACCAAATAAGTTCCGGGCTTCAGATCGGAGGACGAGAATTTGCCTTGTCCATCGGATACAAGCACGACGGGCTGGGCGAGGTCGGCGCCGCTGATCTCGATGCGCGCACCGACTAGGACAGCGCCCGATTGGTCGGCGACCGTTCCGGAAAGTGTCTCAGACTGCAACCACGCTGGCGCCGCCAGCCATAGAAGAAGTAAAGCGCTCTTCAGCGGACGAAGGAAGGGTTTACGGTGTGCCCCCATAAGGAGGCAATTCTTTTCGTGAAATGTGTGCAACGCCATTCTACGTCTCTTTGAAACAGAAATATCAGACTAGTACCGTGACCTTGTGGAACGGTATGACTCTCCAGAGTTGGGTTATGCAACAATCACACGGTCACCGCACTAGAGCAACCACACAACGGTGACCGTAGCTTGATCTGGATTTACGCTAGCTTCCCAAGGTTGGATGTGAAGGGTCGCGCCACGGTGGCCGGATTGCGTTAGTTTAGTCCTAATAGTGTCGGATTATACGATGGGCGGGGGCTATTTCCGAAAGGATTATTGAGTCAAATGTCGCAGTCAACGTTTAGCTTCCTCAGGCCACAAGTTCAGGAACCATTCCAGGGGTGAGCTCT
>DATMNZ010000239.1:0-4029 GCA_035568495.1 Saccharimonadales bacterium (SeqCode)
TGCGGCGCACCGAGAATGATAATGTCGGCCCGGTCCACGGCATCTTCGAGCGGCACCAGATCTTCATCTGCTACATAGGGGTCCGTACACAGCACTTCCTTCGATTCAAGCACCAGCAGCTTCCGAAGTTTATAGGAAAGGCTTTCACGCTTGTCATCGGAGTCTCCCTTGAATGACATTCCCAGGATGGCCACTATCTTGTCCTGCAAGCCGGACCTGCGTAGCTGGGACACAACAAAGTTTGGCAGACCTTCGTTGACCAGCATCGCTGCATGTCCCATAAAGAAATTGTTTCCCAGAAAGGCCGACAGTTGCAGGGTGTCTTTCAGGAGGCAAGGGCCGGCCGTAAAGCCTGCCCTGGCAAAGCTCTTCATACGGGGATAGTGATGAGTGACCGCATCATAGATACGGTAAAAGTCAAGCCCGTAGCTTTCAGCGAGCAGGTAGAACTGGTTAGATACGGCGAAATTCAAATAGCGCCAGCCATTTGTGAATAGCTTCGCAAGTTCTGCCTCCAGAGGCGTCAATTCGATCAGCTCGTCATTGATGATCCCAAACAGGTCTCGAACGCGCTCGAGTGCTTCCGGCTCAAAAGCGGAAATGATCTGTGGCAAGGTGCGGATCTCTTCCATTGCTTTCCCTTCAGCAATTCGCTCAGGACAGAAGCCGATGTGAATCTTTCGCCCGCGGCTCCGGACACGGTCGTATACGACCTTGGTAACGCCGGGATATACGGTACTCCGAAGGACCAACAAAGAGTCCGGCGGAAGCATTTCTATAGTGCAGTCAATGTTGCGGCATAGCTCGGTGACCGTGGGATTCAGGTGGGCGTCCACAGGTGTGCCGACAACTGCTATGGCCACGTCGGTATCGCGTAAGCAGGAGCTGTCTGCGGTCGCCAAGAGAGACTTGCCAACAACGGCCTTGAGCGGTCCTTCGGCCGAATTCTCCATAAAGGGCATCCGGCCGCTGTTGACCATGGCTATTTTCTCTTCATTGATGTCGAGCAAAACGACATTGACGCCGCAGTTTGCAAACACAATTCCCAGGGGTAGGCCGACATGGCCGCACCCACCAACAATCACGAGTTTTTTAGGCACCATTATTAGTTAACCTGTGGAGCAATAGATTTATGAGATGGAGTTCATGTCGTCGCATGAAGGAACCAGTACTGTGACCAGGAGATCCAGTAATTATCGCGGACTGGGACATCGGAGCTGCTTCCTGCTGTTTTCCTACATCGCCGATTGTGGTGGTCCGATACTAGTGGGAGCGCAAGACCATTTTGCTGTCCAGGACATCAGGCATGGACCATAGCGCTGGCCGGAGTACAGGCGGTTGCAATTCTGGATTCGGGCAACGGGATGATATATTCTCCGCGGAAGCCTTTCTGTGAAAGTCTCGGAATCAATTCATCTGCGATGTGCCAGGAAAGCAGCAGCGCGTATTCCGGTGGATCTTCATAAAGCCGGCTTTCTTCGACCACCGGGATCAGAGTGCCGGGCATATACTTGCCGATTTTTAAGGACCCCTTTACTTCCACCACGCACTCGAGAATGCCATTGTCAAGCCCCGCATAATTAATCAGTGTGCTGGCGCGGGAAGGAGCGCCAATACCGTAGATTTTCTCCCCGCGCCCGCAGATATCCGCGAGCATCGAGTGCATATGCAATTTAGAAAGAACGACGCGCCGCTGGAACTCTCGCAGCCGGCGCAGATCCACACCCGCGCGTCTTTCCTGCGCCAGAATCTCAGCGACGGACGGCAGGGGGGGCCGGGAGCCCGCGCGCGCCGCATAGACCCGGAGTGAACCACCATGGGTGGGAATCCGTCTGGCATGGATCACCTCCAACCCGTGCATGTTCAGGAGATATTGCAAACTCGTGAGCGAGTAATAGCGAAGGTGCTCATGATAGATGGTGTCGTACTGCAACGTCTCAATCAGGCCCAGCAGATAATGAGACTCGGAGATGAATAGGCCTTTATCATCGAGCAGCCTGAGGATGTCTTCAACAACAGCGTGGATATTTTGCATATGGGCGAAGACGTTGGTCGCGGCGATGATCTTTGCCGGGCCGTCTTCCTTCAGGATTTTGCTTGCGATATCCTTTCCGAAGAAAGAGATGTGCGTTGGAATCCCCCGCTGGTTGGCAAGATTGCCCACTTGGCTGGGCTCTATGCCGCGAACGCGATGCCCACCGTCTTTGAAATTGGCAAGTAGGGTGCCATCATTGGAACCGATATCCACGATCAAATCGCTGGGCAATAGGGAGATAATGGTCTGCGTTTCGGTATACATCTCCGCGAAGTTTTCGCGGAGAAGACTAGTCGTACCGCTGGTATAGGGATACTCAGGTGGAAACAGGACCTGCGGATCAACCAGCAGGCCGAGTTGGACCAGTTGGCACTTGGGGCAATACAGCCATTCGGCCGGGTAGGCAGGCTGCTCGCAGGGCCTTTCTCCGACGCGGCGCATCTGGTTTACCGGCGGCAAATACCCCATAAACAGAACGGACTGCAGGTCCGGCGATTCGCAAACCTGGCAGGTCTCGATTGCCACACTCGTTGCCGTGCCAGCAGCTAAGCCTTGGTTGCTGAACATGATGCGATTCCCCCTTTTATCATTTCTACTGGCGCCTGATCACGATAGTCGTCGTACCATCGCGCCGCGATGGGTAGACCCTGTGCGAGAGGCCATTTAGGAGAAAAACCTAACGACGCCAGTCTCCGAATATCCGGACAGCGGCGTTCGGCGCCACCTACTGCGGGATCGCTGGCGACGATTGCGACTTGTACTCCAAAGAATTCTCCGACCAGGTGCGCCAACGATTCAATGGTGACTTCTTCCATAGTGCCGATGTGATAGATGCCGCGGTGCTCGCCTTTTTCCATCACCAGAATAAGTCCATCGATGAAGTCCTCAACAAAAATGAAGGCCCGCGTCTGTTTGCCAGTGCCCTGGATAGAGAATCTGATCGTATCCTTGCTTTCACCAAGGGCCCGTTTCATGCGAATCACAAATTGCGGAATGACATGTTCCCAGCCCATGTCGGGACCATAGACATTATGTGGACGGAAGATCACCACACGCTCGAAGCGCGTGCGGCTGTAATTTAGGGCGACGATCTCGCTGATCAATTTCCCTGCCGCGTAAGAGTAGCGAGGGTTCCATGGATTGGGAATAATCAGCGGAGCGGTTTCGTCGGTAGGC
Source organism: Saccharimonadales bacterium (SeqCode) (assembly GCA_035568495.1). Taxonomy (GTDB): domain Bacteria; phylum Acidobacteriota; class Terriglobia; order Terriglobales; family Acidobacteriaceae; genus Angelobacter. The sequence goes on from DATMNZ010000239.1 coordinate 3,212, forward strand.
ACTATGTGCGGCTCATGGTATACCTCAGAGCTAGAGGCCAGGATCAATTCGCCGACACCATGCTTCGTGCAAGCGTCCACAACATGCATGATTCCTTTGATTGCTACTTCCAGGACCAGTGCAGGGTCACTGTAGAAAAACTGCGTGCCGTTGATAAACGCTAGATGGCATACGCTGTCGACGCCCTTCACCGCGCGTTCGACGGCCCGTAGGTCCCGGATGTCACCCTCGATCAACTCAAAGTCGCCCCGCAGCCCATCCAGGCGGCTCATTTTACCGCGAGAATTGTTGTCAAACACGCGCACGCGATGACCGTCATGCACGAGGCGCCGCACCAGGGCGCTGCCGAGGAAACCCGAGCCTCCGGTTACCAGATACGTTTTGGCCATAATTGTCTCCTCTGTGCGGATGGCGCCATTTCCTGCATCCGGCGAGACGAGTGCCTGAAATGTTGATCAGGCGTCAGAATCGGTAGAGCGCTGCCGATGTAATCAACGAAAGAATGGATGTTGTTCCTTGCTGGGCAATGGCTTTAGCCCTACTGTTGGGCACGTAGAGGATGTCCTCCGGCTGAAGGAAAAAATCCGTAGCTTTTGCCTGCAGGACCTTCTTCAAGTTCACTTCTTTATCGTCCAGGCCGGAGGCAGTCTTGCGAATGAGTCTGGCGTGCGTCATTGAGGCCATGCGGGTCGGGCCGGCGGCCATGGCAATGACCTGTGAGGCAGTCAGGCTATCATTGTTTTCCATGACAAAGCCTCCAGCACGGTTCACTTCGCCCAGGACATACACCGTTCCCGCTTTTGAGACTGTCACGGTGT
>DATMNZ010000240.1:0-2593 GCA_035568495.1 Saccharimonadales bacterium (SeqCode)
GTGAAACTCTTGCTCAGCGTCCGGATATCCATCAGCTCCGGCGCCGACACCCAGTTCCGGTTGTTCGGCAGGCCGATACCCGTAAAGTTCGTCCAGATCTTGACCAGATGATCCGAATCTTTATAGGGCAGAGGCCGCAACAGGATCGCATCCACCACGCTGAAAATGGCCGTGTTAGCGCCAATGCCGAGAGCCAGCGCCAGCACTGCCGCTACGGTGAACGCCGGCGACTTCCGGAAAAGCCGGAACGCGTACTTCAGATCTTGCAGGAGAGTTGACATCAGTGCCTCCGGATCTATTGAGGATATAACTGACTTGCCGGGCAACGGTTACTGAGCGCCGCGGATGGCTCTCAGGGGCCAGTCGTTCAGAAGGGTAAAGGTTCGGGGGAAGCGATTGACACGTCAACAATTTAGGATCATTATCGAATGTGAGGTAACCCCATGAAACACCTCGTGCGTTTGGCGTTGGGCGTCACGGCGTGGGCAGCAGTCGCCGCTTCGGTGGTTTCGGCCCAAACCGTCATCTCGGCTAAATCGGGACTGATTCATTACGTGGAAGGCCGCGTCTATCTTGGCGATCAGCAGATTGAAACCAAGTTCGGAGAATTCCCGGATCTCAAAGAGAACGCCCAGTTGCGTACCGAGGAAGGGCGCGCCGAGGTGCTGCTCACACCGGGTGTGTTCCTGCGCGTCGGGGACAACAGTGCGATCCGCATGGTGACCAACCGTCTGATCGATACCCGTGTGGAATTTCTCTCCGGTTCGGCGTTGGTCGAGGCCGATGAGCTGCTCAAAGACAACGGCGTGACCATCGTTTATAAGGACTATGCCATCCAGCTCGCGAAGAAGGGCATGTACCGCTTCGATTCCGAACCGCCTGCGGTGCGCGTTTATGACGGCGGGGCTGTGGTTCTGTACAACGGGAAAAGTGAAGAGATCAAGCCAAACCACATGCTGGAGATGACCGGCGAACTCAAGATCGCGCACTTCGATAAAGACAAATCCACCGACGAGTTGTACCTGTGGAGCCGCGACCGCTCGCAATATCTGGCGATGGCCAACGTGGCCGCCGCCCAATCGGTAAATAATTCCGGCATGAACTGGGGCGGGGGTAACAGCTGGGGCGGGGGTAACAGCTGGGCTTGGAATCCCTTTTTCGGCATGTACACCTTCATCCCCATGGCCGGCACATACTACAACCCTTTCGGCTGGGCTTTCTACAGTCCTTATTCGGTTTATTCCTACCTGAACGGCTTTAACGGCGGTTATTATTATCCGCCGTACGCTTCTGGTGGCGGCGGTGGCGGCAGCACGCCCGGCCACAAGCCCGTTCGCATCGGTCATGGATCCGCCGCCCCTGCTCGGAGTCCGGGTGGGCCGCCACGTGGTCTAACGCCTGCGGCGGCCGCAATGAGATCTTCCGTTGCCAGCAATGCGCGTGCAGGCGGCGGTGCCTTCTCCGGAAGCAGTGGCGGTCATTCCGGTGGTTTTAGTTCGTCCGGCAGCGGTAGCGCACTGTCCAGTTCTTCGCACAGTTCCGGTTCCTTCGGTGGCGGTGGCGGCCATTCGAGTGGCGGTGGCGGCGGGCACGGCAAGTAGTTCTTAATGGCTTCTTCTCGAAGAAGCTCGAGGACTGCTGTCGAACGTGGAAAAAGTGAGTAGTATCGGTACCGCGACCTTCTAGGTTCATCCTGGTACGGTCGTGTCGCATAACTGAGCCGTGACCAAAGGGAGCGGTTGCGTCAAGTAACGAACTCGCTGCCACAATCTCAGCCCTCGTTCCGCTGCAGATGCTGGCGCCAGCGCCACCTTACTTAACGTTCTTCTCGAAAAACTCGACCATCGTTTCGTAAAGGTGCCTGCGCAAGGCGCCTGACACGCCGTGCGATTTCTGCGGATAAAGCATCAACTCAAACGGTTTGCCCGCGCGCTCCAGCGCGTCCATGAATTGCACCGTATTTTGAAAGTGAACGTTGTCATCTTCCAGGTTGTGGATCAGCAGTAGCTTGCCCCGAAGGTCCGCCGCGTGCGTCAGGGCGGACGCGCTTTCGTAACCGGAAGTATTCTCTTCGGGCAGTCCCATATAGCGCTCGGTGTAGATGCTGTCGTAGTTGCGCCAGTGCGTCACCGGCGCACCAGCTATGCCTGCGCGGAACAGTCCCGGCGCGTGCGTCAGCGAGTACAGGGTCATGTAGCCGCCATAGCTCCAACCGTAAATTCCCATGTGCGAGGTGTCGGCGAATCCCAGAGACTGCAAATAGCGAATGCCTTCCTTTTGGTCTTCCAGTTCGTGCGCGCCCAGGTTGTGGTAGATCACGGATTCCCAGCGATGGCCGCGGCCCCACGTCCCGCGATTGTCCAGCTGCCAGATGACAAAGCCGCGGTGCGCCAGAACCTGATCCCACCGGCGCTCCTGCCATGCGTCCACCACCGCCGGCCCCACGCCCGGGCCGCCGTAAATGAATACGATGGCCGGATATTTGCTGCCTTCCTTGAATCCAGCTGGTTTGAGCAGCCTCCCATAGAGCACGGCGCCGTCCGCCGTCTTCACCTGGTGAATCTCGGTGGGCAGTATTTCATATTCATCAGCG
>DATMNZ010000241.1:0-4570 GCA_035568495.1 Saccharimonadales bacterium (SeqCode)
ATTCTGGGCATCGACGACCTGCGCCCGCTGAGTTACCGGCACAAGCCGGACAAGTTGCCGCTCTACGCGCGTCCGGATGCGGCGGCCTTCCTCCGCCGCATGTTCAGCTACATCTTTGACGCGGATTACAAATACGGCGGCTTGCCGCAACTTGAGTTACGCCCGATTGACGGGCCCGTAGAAATTTTTGGGGTGCGCTTCGAGCCGGTGCGGCTGATTCATGGCGAGACGGAAATCTACGGCTTCCGCTTTGGCAGCGCAGCTTATCTCACCGATCACAGCGAGATTCCGGAGGCGTCGTTCCATCAGTTGGAAGGCTTGGACATTCTTTTTCTGGATGCCCTGCGGCACAAGCCGCATCCCACGCACTCAACAGTGGAGAATTCCCTGCGCATCGTGGAGCGCGTAAAGGCCAAGCGGGCGTTCTTCACACACATTTGCCACGATCTTCCGCATGAAGCAACCAACGCTGGTCTTCCGCCGCATGTGCGGCTGGCTTATGACGGGATGAAGCTGGAGTTTGAAATCTGAACCCAGTGGTCAGTGGCCAGTGATCAGTGGTCAGTGAAATCGACACAACACTGGCTCTTTCTGACCACTGGCCACCGACCACTGACCACTGAAATGCAGGTCTTTCACAAACTCGAAGACGTTCCCTCCGGCTTTGGCCCTTCCCTGGTCAGCGTGGGGAACTTTGACGGAGTGCACCGGGCGCACGCTCATGTGTTGGGCGAGATTGTGCGGCGGGCGAGGTCGAGCGCGGCCAAGGCCGTGGCGGTTACGTTTGAGCCGCATCCGGCGCGCATCTTGCGGCCGGACTCGGGACTGAAGTTGCTCACGCCATTGCAGGAAAAACTGCGCCTGCTCGAAGCCACCGGCATAGATGCAGTGCTGGTACTGCCCTTCGGACGCGATCTTTCACTGATGACGCCGCGCCAGTTTGCCGAACGCATCCTGAAAAAGAAACTGCATGCCCGCGACGTCCATGAAGGCTATAACTTCCGTTTCGGGCACAAAGCTGCCGGCGACGTGAATCTGCTGGCGCAGTTGGGGCAGGAGCTAGGCTTTGAAGTGAAAGCCTACTCTGAGCAGAAGCTGCGCGGAGAGCCAGTTTCCAGCAGTCACATCCGCAAATTGATCGGCGAGGGTCGCGTGAGCCGGGCCAGGCATCTGTTGTCGCGTCCGTTCTGCATTCTGGCCACGCCGGGGCGCGGGCGCGGTTATGGCGCGAAATACACCGTCCCCACCATCAATCTGGCTCGCTATGAAGAACTTGTTCCAAAAGACGGCGTCTACATCACTTGGACCCGCGTCGGAACTGAGCGCTTTGATTCCGTGACGAACGTGGGCAATCGTCCGACCTTCGGTGCTGATTCATTTGCCATCGAGACCCACCTGCTGAACTTTCACCCACTTGAACTCAGTCCCGAGAGCGAAGTCGAGATCTGTTTCCTCGACCGGATCCGCGATGAAATTAAGTTTCCGTCCGTGGAAGCCCTGCGCGAGCAGATCGCGCGCGATGTCAAGAAGGCGCGCAGATATTTTCATCTACTGCGGCTCAGCTGATGCAGCACAAACTGCCTACGACCGGCTCCTCACTTATTCAGTGACCAGTGTCTCCTGGTCCGCCACACATTTCCACTTGCCGTTCAGGTTGACCCAGGTGTCCGTAAAGCGCCCGTGGTGAACGAACGGCTTGCCGTTGTCGGTGCCCTTGGTGCGATATGCGCTGGTCACGATAGCAGTGTTGCCGTAAATGTAGACGCTCGTATCCGTATTCGAGATTTGCTCGGGATTAAATGATGTGTCCTTCAGATCGGCAATGTACTGCGCTTTGGTCTGGAGGTGACCATGGTGATCCACGCTGATAAAGGTTTCCTCCAGGATGGCGTCCGCCGCACCCGCATCATGATGCAGTTCTGCCTGATTCCAGGCATTTTCCAGAGCGAGAATCATGCTCTTATCGGCTCCGGAATTCTTCGCTTTGTCCTGCGCAGAAAGCGCGACTACTAGTGCGAGGAGCAGAAACAGGAACAGAATCTTGCGGGGCATATCGATCCCTCGGTTTGGCGCGGAATGGATTGACGCTAATGCGGCAGATAGCCCGATTCCATGGGCAGCTTGCCGTCCACGCGCACCACGTTGATGGTGTTATCGACAGAGTGGAGTTCCACGAATCCGATGGCCCCGGGCGTGGATTGCACAATCTTCAATACGTCCGCGTCGGAGTCCGCCATCAGGATGAAGTCCTTGTGAGCCGCGATTAGCGCCTTCAATTCAGCGGCGCTAATCTTGGCCAGGCGCTCCAGCGTTTCCGTTTCTCCGGCGGATTCCTTGTGCAGCACTAGAATGACAGCCTTGCCGTCCGGCCACTTCTTGACCTCCGAGCGGAAAATCTTGGCGAGGTGGACGGCTGTGATGTTGCCGACGTTGTTGTCTTTGTTGACCACAACCGCCATATGATGGGCAAAGCATGGCGTGAGGAACGTCAAGAGAAAAACGGGAAGCACGGCGAAACGCGGAAATCTCATAAGCACATCCAATATCGAGCGTTGTGACCAAAGGGTCACTCCACAAGGCTAACCAAGAATCACTGCCCGGGAAGTAAAAACATTGTAAAGCGCGGGTGAGGTACCAAGGGAGGAAACATAGGTGTTGCGCAGAAGATTGCGCCTTGCCGTGCCGAAATCGGAAATTGACAATTTCTGAGCGCACCGTACAATCCGCCCAGCATGGCGATTGGTCCCATCCAGCTCATTCGGCAAGCCTCGCCGGCGCAGCGGCGGACTCTGCTGGCGGCGGCGCTCGGCTGGGCGCTGGATGCTTTCGACGCCATGCTCTACGCGCTCGTGCTCACGCTCCTGATGCGCGACCTGGGCATGAGCAAAACCACGGCCGGGCTTTTGGGTACGCTCACACTGCTGGCTTCCGGGGTGGGCGGCGTGCTGTTTGGCTTTCTCGCCGACCGCATCGGCCGCAAACAGGCGCTGATGGCGAGCATCCTGACGTATTCGGTGTGCTCGTTCGCATCGGGTCTGGCCACCAGCATTGCGATGTTGGCAGCGGCGCGCTTCGTGCTCGGACTGGGCATGGGCGGCGAATGGAACACCGGCGCGACTCTCGTGGCTGAGAGTTGGCCAACTGAGTTCCGCGCCAAGGCAATTTCCGTGGTGCAGAGTTCGTGGGCTTTAGGCTTTGCTGCAGCCGCTCTGGTAGCGGGGCCAGTGTCGCGCTATTTCGGATGGCGGGCCGTGTTCTTCGTGGGAATTCTGCCGGCGCTGCTGACCTTGTGGATTCGCCGGAGTGTTCCCGAGTCGGACATGTGGGAGCAGCAAAGGTTTCGGGGACAACCTCAGGCCACTGCTGGCAGGCCAGGCGATGGCGGTAGAGACGTAACAGGTTACGGCTCATTGACTCGACAGACGACGAATCGAGATAAGACCTTCGCGGTGATCTTTCGGCCTCCTTATCTGCGGCATACGATTGCTTTGCTGCTGTTTAACTTCTGCGGCATGTTTGCCTGGTGGGGCCTCTTCACCTGGATGCCTCCTTATTTGTCGCTGCCGGTGTCGCAAGGTGGACGCGGGTTCGGGGTGGTGGGGACGACAACTTTGCTGGTCGTGCTGAACCTGTTTGGAATGTTTCCCGGCTACGCCAGTTTCGGGTGGGTAGCGGATCGAATCGGCAGGCGCAAGGCGTTCCTAGTCTATAGCTTAACTGCGGCACTTCTGATTCCACTTTATGCCGTGGCGCGTTCCCCTGTGATCCTGATGGTATTGGGTACAGTGGTGGCGTTCTTCGGAACTGGAATGTTTTCCGGCTCGGGAATCATGGGCAGCGAGATCTTTCCGACCAGCGTGCGGGCGCGAGCGTTGGGATTTACCTATAACGGCGCGCGAGCGCTGAGCTCGGTGGCTCCGGTGGTAATTGGGAAAGTAAGTGAGGCGAGAGGTTTGGGCTGGGCGTTTTACTTGTGTGCGGCGGGATACCTGCTGGCCGCTTTGATGACCACGCAATTGCCGGAGACGCGAGGCAAGACGCTGGAATGATGGCATTGTGTTTCCTGAACGTTTGCGTTCCTCTCAAGTATCACCGTAGGTCAGCTTTACCCGGCGTGAACTGCTCAGATAGGCGTACCAGATCGAAGAGGCGGCCAGTCTGCCCAGCACGATCCGCACCAGATCGACTTCCATTCCGGCAAGCCGCAAAGCCGAGTAGAGGAGAATCGGCAACACCGCGGCAACGATAAAGTAGGCCTTAGCCACGCTCACGCCGCGTGGATTCTCCATCCAGAGCATCACCCCGGCAATACAACTGAAGACGGCCAGGCCCGCGTAGATTGTCCCGACCGTTCCTATGCGCAGGAACGTCTGAATGGAAAGCCGCAACGTGGCTAGGTTCCTGAAAGCCTTGGCCGCGATCATCGCTTGACTGACAGGCGCAAAGAAAATGAGTCCAATGCAGAGAAACAACAGCCATCCACCCACACCACGCAGATCGTCACGAACACGATGCGGGAAAGGCACGGCGCCCGGAGCAGATGCCGAGGCTAGGTTTTGGCGGTAACCAC
>DATMNZ010000242.1:0-30295 GCA_035568495.1 Saccharimonadales bacterium (SeqCode)
ATCAGCGTTCATCAGCGGAAATCAGCGGCCAAATTTGGTTGCGGCCACGCTGTTCTGTATTTCCCCCCTGCCGTTTCTACCTCATCCATTTACAAATCACCCAAGCGAATTCCTACGTGGCCGGTGTCCAGGTCTCTGCGAAAAGCGGCGGCGGATGATCCCCGGCACGGGCTGCGGGCGCGGGGGCTTCTCGAGCGTCGGCGCGGGAGGCGAAGGCTGCACGGCACGGATGACCAGGCGCAAGCCGAGATAGAAGGAGAGGAGCGAGACCAGCCCGCCAAGCATTCCCAAGGCGATGCCGATGGTGGTCGGGAGCCAGCCTTCTAGTGAGCGAAGGGCGTCAATCTCTGTTCTTAGAACAAAGGCACCGCCGATGCAAGACGGCACGCCGAGTACGATCAGGCAGAATCGATGGACTACCGTGAGCCTGGTGCTTCCGGACAAGACATTGCGGAATCCGCGGGCTTCGTTGAGCAGAGTGTCAGGGAAGACGATGTTCCTCTGGCGATTCCGGATGTCCTGTTCCCATCGCTGGCGGCGTTCTTCGAACCCGAACATGATGGTGGGTAGGATAACACCTGAGCAGCTTGATAGTTGATGGCTGATTTGCCTGATTTACGGTTCCGGTTTGAAGGCTTTAAAAACCTTGACCCCGGTCGCCGCTGCTGCACTTAACAGGGCGGCGTCTTTGGTCGCCAGGGGAAGGGTCAAGTGCATTGCCAATGCCAGATAAGCTGCGTCGTAGTTGGTCAGGGAATGCGCGTGAGCAAGCGCCGGTAGGTTCAGCGTTTCAGCCGGGTTCTGCGGTGCAGCATCAATGGGAAGAGCTTTGAGTCGCGTTAGATAGCCTTCGACTTGATGGAATGCGATTCGCTTGCGCCGGCTGGCCATGACCAGACCATTACCGACTTCGTAGAACCACAAAACCGGGACTATTCCGCGTTTATCGGTAAGACTTGCCAGGACTTCCAGGCTGTATTCCCGGTCTGTTTCGTCTTCGAGAAACCACTGGAGGGCAAGGGAGGCATCCAGAACCAAATCGCTCACAGTCGATGGCCCTGGTGAATGAGGTCTTTAATGGAGACATCCTCAAGACGAACACTGTGCTTCTTTGCAAAGTCGAGCATTTCGAGCACGGCTTCGCGCTGGCCCCGGGGGAGTGTACTTTGAGCCTTTTCTGCCGGACCCAACCGGGCACCGTCAGGCAACAGGTTCTGCAGGGCCCTTGCGATTACTTCTTCTGCTGTGCCGCAGTGACCGTTTTCGATTTCTCCGCGGATGATTTCTTCCTGCTCGGGTGTTAGATGGATGTTCATGCTATTGAATTTAACCAGGATGTACGCGCTCATTTTATCAGATGCGTCAAAGTATTCCCCTCGCTTTGGGTTTCCTTGAGAGGGTGTAGGAATACGCAAGAGCAACGACCCACCTGCGTGGTATACTACCCTTGTTTTTCTGCGTATTCATACGTTTTGCCGAGGCTGCGCGGCGCACAATTTCAAAGAGTATGAGGTCCACACCATGTCCGGCCATTCAAAATGGGCGACAATTAAACACAAAAAGGGCGCACTGGACGCCAAGCGCGGTAAGATTTTCACGCGCCTGATCAAGGAAATCGCCATGGCGGCCAAGTCCGGCGGCGGCGATGTTGACGGCAATCCGCGGCTGCGCACGGCCGTGGCCGCGGCCAAGGCGGAAAACATGCCCGCCGACAACATCAAGCGCGCCATCCAGCGCGGCACCGGCGAACTTCCGGGCACCACCTATGAAGAAATTGTCTTTGAAGGTTATGGTCCGGGCGGCGTGGCGCTGATCGTCAACGTCACCACCGACAACCGCAACCGCACGGTGAGCGAGGTCCGCCACATGCTGGGCAAGAACGGCGGCAACCTGGGTGAGACCGGTTCGGTGGGCTGGATGTTTAGCAAGAAAGGCTCCATCATCATCCCCAAGACCGCGGCCAAAGAAGACGACTTGATGACCATCGTGCTTGAGCAAGGCGGCGAAGACCTGCATGATGATGGTGAGAACTGGGAAATTACCACCGCTCCTGCGGCCTACGATGCCGTGCTGGAATTCATCAAGAAAGCCAGCATTGAAGTCGTCCATTCGGAAGTCGGCATGATTCCTCAGAACTATATCAAGCTGGAAGGCGCGCCCGCGAACCAGATGATCCGGCTGCTGGAAGCCATCGAAGACCACGACGACGTGCAGAGCGTCTATTCCAATTTCGATATGGACCAGAAACAGCTTGAGGAAGTCACTGGGTGAGGGATGGCGGGGTTTTAACTTGGCCTCAAGCGAAATTTGCCGCTGATTTTCGCCGATGAACGCCGATGAAAACCAATGGCCGCCGGTCGCGCAAAATGGTCATCCATGTGGGTAAAGTGCAGAACAGTTGAAAAGGCTGTTCCAATAGCGATGCGAACTGAAAACATAAGGGCGGCCGAGTAGGCCGCCCTTTGTGTCTCAGCGTAATTCGGTGGTTTAAAACCCAGCCAGCAGTTCTTCATGGAAGGGCAGGCCGTAGGTCAGGGCCGCATCAGCGCAGCTTTCTTTGAGGTGGCGATACTTCTCAAGCAGGTCAAACTCTCCCTGGACCCCGCAAAGGCGCAGAGCGGCAATGCTGGGGATGCGCGGCTGAGGCCAGCGTTCAGCCCGCAGCACGATCCACAACGTCAGGCGGGTCCGGCGCATAAAGGCAAATGCCCGGAACTCTCCGGCCATTACGGCCACGGCCTGCAGTTTGTGCTCTCTTTCCGTCCAGGCTTCGGGCGGCTTTTCCCAGGCGTCCTTCATCTCGGTATTGGCCCACTCATGGACCACGCACACGTTATGCGCCATGCGCGCCGTGTATTCACGGGCCATGTGCAGACGGACGCGCATGGTACGGCGGAACTGGTCTTCCGTTTGGGTTTCGCGCAGGTAGCGTTCGCGCGGGAGATTGAAGACTTCCAGCGCGCCGTTCCAGTCAATTCGCCGGAGGAACGCAGCAACCTCATCGGGGGCCCGTTCCTGCAAGCGGAACTGGCGGTGGACCATCAGGTAGACCCACAAAACCGCAAAAATTGTCAGTGGCGCCCAAAAGGGCCAGAAGTTCAGCATCGTAAGTTCGTTCATTCTCGCGCTTTCTTCAGCCGGGTCAGCAGCTCGAGGATTTCATCGAGGTCGGCCAACGAGCCGGTCTGGCCTGATCTGCTTTCAGGTTCGCGCTGAAGGAACGCTCCCAGCCAAATCAGACAGGCCACTATATATGCCACAGGTGGGACATAACGGAAAAATAAATCCATTTTTGTTCCAAAATCGGAACGCAGCAGGTCGGCCAGCATTCCCACTATCGTGTAGAAACCAAAGCCTTTCATCACTCCAAAGGCGCAGGGCTGCCAGCGGGCGCGCCAGAAGATCGCCAGGATGGCAAACAGACCGAAAATGGCCGCCCGCATGTAATCCGAAGCCAGGTACGACGTGAAATAGAGCCAATACTCGCCTCGGCCAGGGAATTTCCGGAAGGCTGCCCAGCCGCAAAGGACCAAGACCACCGCCACAACCCCCGGCACCAGCAGGTGAAACCACCACTTGCCAAGAAAATAGGGCCGCAGTACCTTCCGGAATGACTCGTGCATGGCCAGTATGCCCAGCACCGTGTAGATCACCTGCGATGCCCAATTGAGCTTGAACCAGCGCTCCTGATTGGTAAGCCCGGACATTACCGTCAGGATAGTGCTGATCAGGGCTGAAGCGCCGGCGTAGGCCAGGAAAAAAGGGAACTGCCGATGATGCTTGCGGTGGACGATAATTACCAAGGCCGTCCCCTGCAGGCAGGCCTCGACGATTCTTAAGGCGCTGTTCAAGATCAGTCCACACATTGAAGGGCAAGCTTAACCCAGCCCTTCGCTGAGGTGAAGTGAAATCTCGACTCTCGGCGTGAGAGGTGCCAAAAGACTTACTCATGCGTACGTTATCGCCGCACTCTCGAACTCATGCGCTCAACTGCGGATACGGCGAGTCTATTTTACAGGGTTGACCAGGGATGCAGCGTGGACCGCCTTCGGCGAACAGCACGGCTGCATTGGTTCCCGGCAGTGGGAAGTCTATTTTACAGGGTTGACCAGGGATACATCGCGGGCCACCCTCGGCGAGCGGTGAGGTCGAATCGGCTACCGGCGCGGCCATAATCAATGGTCTTTGATGGACATTTCGAAAGCCGACGCTATCGGCGAGCAACGTTGTCGAATTGGCTGTCATCAGCAACACTGCAAGCAACACGAATTGGAGGACAATCTTTTTATTAGTCATGAGCCTCTATGTTCCTTTAGGGTGGGGTGAGATCGGGCCAATCGGCCCGGCAGCTTTATAATGCGTTTCCCATTTTGGCACTCATTTGTCTTCAAGTCTGTTCTAGATTTGTAAAATGTTAATTCTAAAGAAGATATTATTAATAATGGGAGTTTAGGGCATGTCCTTTAGCGGCCGAATTACTCCAAAGGTACAATGCATTCTATGGCCATTTTCCTGTATTGGCTGCGGCTGGTGATGCTGGTGATCCATCGTGTTGTTTCTCCAGCGGAAATCGATTACAGTGCTTCGCACCAGCAGTAATCGACACAAACAGCAATGGAGCATGGAGATTGTTTCTTGCGTATGACCCTCAAGAGCCCTGAGCCTCTATCTTTTCTCGATCAGGTCATCGAGATCTGCGACCGCATTCTGAGCCGGACGGCAGACGCGGAAAATACAGCAGACGCCGAAAATGATGTGCATCGCGAAACAGCCGACCCGGCGCCGGCTTCGCAGGAGAGATCGGGCAAGTAACCGGCAGGCTGGCTTCTTCCATCCGTCCGCGCTATCTGCTCTTGGTCTGCCGGATCTCTGTCGCGTCCCCGTTGGATGGCGCTGTGATATTCTCCAGACACACATTTTGCCGATGAAGTGAATTCGCGCCATCTGATTCCAGGAGAATTTCTTAAATGAGACCCTTTTTTGTGCTTCTGTTGTTTTGCGGGATAGCGGTTGCGCAGAGTTCCAGTCCGCTGGCCGGCAAGCCCTGGGATTTTGGCGTCTGGGCCGGCGGCGGTGTCAGCGTGGCGGGCGGCACACAGGATACGCAAGTGATCAACGCCGGCGCGCGCATTGGCAAGGTGCTGACCGGCGAACATCTCGGTGGCTTTCTGCGGGGACAATTCGAATGGTCCGCTGACCTGATGCCTCTCTATTATGTCGTGCAGCCGGTCAAGAGCGCCTACGGCGCAGCCTTCAATCCCCTGAACCTGAAATGGAACTTTACCTCCGGCAGCCGGGTGGTTCCCTACCTGGAAACCGGCGGCGGAGTCCTGTTTACCAGTACAGATGTGCCCCTGGGAACGTCTTCTACCAACTTCCTGACACATGCTGCTTTGGGCCTGCATTTTTTCCAGAAACAGAACAGGGCCATCACGTTCACCACGCGCTATGAGCACATTTCCAACGCAGGCTTGAGCGTTCCTAATCCCGGAGTCAATACTGTACAGTTTACGGTTGGGGTGAATTGGTTTAAGTGAACGATGGCGAATTTGGTAATTGAGTAATTTGGTAAGTGGGTAATTGGGCTTGCCTGTAACGATCTGCTCGGACTCCAGGAAAGCGCTGGGGCCAACTGCTCTTCCAATTACCCAATTACCAACTTACTCAATTACCAAATCGGATCTCATGATACGCATTGCGTTCTCGCTATGCTGCCCGCTATCCTGAAACATCATGTCTTCCTCTCTTGTCCAGTGTGTTCCCAATTTTTCGGAAGGCCGCGACAAAATCAAAGTTGACGCCCTGGTTGAGGCGATGACGGTCCCTGGGGTCTATCTGCTTGACCGGGAGATGGATTCCGACCACAACCGTTGCGTGATTACCCTGGTAGGCGACCGGGAGTCGATTGCCGAAGCCGCCATCCGGGGCGTGGTTAGGGCCGCGGAACTAATCGATCTGAACCACCATCAGGGGGCGCATCCGCGGATCGGAGCGGCCGACGTGGTGCCATTTATTCCTATCGATGGCGTTACCCTTGAGGATTGCGCCGCCATTGCCCGGCGCGTGGGAGAAGAAATTTGGAGGCGCTGCCGGGTGCCGGTCTACCTGTACGAGGCGGCTGCCGCGCATCCAGATCGTCAGAATCTCGAGAACATCCGCCGCGGACAATATGAAGGGCTGAAGGAAGACGTTCAAACCAATCCATCGCGCAAGCCTGATTTTGGTGAAGCCCGGCTGCATGCCACCGCCGGAGCGACCGTGGTGGGGGCGCGCAAGGCGCTGATTGCCTATAACGTCTTTCTCAACACCAAGGATGTGGAGATTGCCAAAAAGGTCGCCAAGGCCGTGCGCCAGTCTTCCGGAGGGTTTCGCTATGTGAAGGCTGCCGGGTTCGAAGTCCGTGGAATGGCGCAGGTTTCCATGAACCTCACCGATTTTGAGCAGACCCCGGTGGCGCGGGTATTCGAGTTCGTTAAGCGGGAGGCCGCACGCTACGGCGTGGCCCCGCTCAGCAGCGAGATTGTCGGGTTAATTCCGAAGAAGGCGCTGGAACAGGCCGCGGAATGGTTTCTGCAGGTGGAGAACTTCGATTCCTCGCTCATTCTGGAAAACCGTCTGGCGGCGGTGACCGGCGGTAAGACGGCAATTGGAGGGCTGCGCGCCGGGGCGGAGCCGTTCATTGAGCAACTGGCGGCGCCGACGGCGACACCTGGGGGTGGTAGCGCGTCGGCAGCGGCTGGGGCCATGGGTGCGGCCCTGGCGCACATGGTGGCGGCCATGTCCAGGGGGAAGAAGGCGTATGTTCAACATGAGCAGCGACTGAGTGAAGCCCTGGCCCGGCTGGCCACGCTGCGGGAAGCGCTCAAGCATGGCATCGACGCCGACTCTGAGAGCTATAACCATGTGATGGCGGCTTATAGGCAGGCGAAGACCGACGTTCAGGGGGGGCCGGCGCTGATTGAGGCAGGGCTCAAACGCGCCACGCTGGTGCCGCTGGAGATTGCCGGCCACGCCGATGAGGTCATCCGGATCGCTGAATCGCTGCGTCCGGTGACCAATCCCAATATGGCCTCGGACTTAACGGTGGGCGTGGCGCTGGCTGAAGCTGCCCGGAAAGGCGCGCTTTCCAACGTAGAAATCAACCTGGCGCTGATTCAGGACGCAAGTTTTGTGGCCGATGTTCGTTCTAAGGTAGGGGCACTGTTGAAACCGTAGCCCTTCAGTACCGTAGTGGTTAGCCTGGAACAAACAGGGTTTAAGACAACTGGCGGTGCAGATCGGATTACAATGGTATCTATGAGAAGCCGTATTTTCTTAGCGCTAGCGATATGCTTGAGTGTGCTGCCGGTCTTTGGTTCGTCGCTGGGCACAGCCGCCCGTTCGGTGATTCCCAACGAAGTGCAGCAGATCATCAACGTGGATTACCGCCGCATGAAGGCCTCCGACACCGCCATGGCCCTCAAGGCCCGTCTGCTGCCCCCCAACCTCAAGCAGTTCGAAGACGCGCTGAAGGATATCGGCGTGGTGCCTGATCGCGATCTGGAGCAGATCACCATCGCATCTTTCCGCACCAAGGACCATGGCATCGAGACCATCAGCATTGCCCAGGGCACGTTTCCGCGCAAGAAAATCAATCTTAAGATCGTAAAGCAGAAGATCAAAGGCAAGAAGGTCAATGCGGCCGTTGTGTATCCGATGGCCGGCGGAATGTCGATGACGTTTCTCGATGACTGGACCATGCTGTTCGGCGACGAAGCAGCGGTGCGCGCCGCTCTTGAGGCGCGCGACAACAGCGCGCACAGTCTCAACGCCAACGGCGACGTGACCGATATGATGGCTTCCGTCGAGCAGGGAACCATCTGGAGCGTGCTGGATGCGGACGGCACCCACACGATGCTCAAGTCGATTCTGGGGCAAGCTTCCAACTTGGCGGAGTATGAAACAGTGAAGAAGCACCTCAAGGGTTCCCGTTACAGCCTGGATTTCGGCAGCGGTGTCGATTTCAACCTCAACGTAATTACTTCCGACAACATCACGGCGGCCACCCTGTCATCGTTGCTGAAGGCCGGTATCCTGCTCAAGAAGTTGGATGCCAGCGGTCCGGAGAAGCTGGCGCTCGACGGCACCGTTGTAGATTCCGATGCCGGGAAGCTGGTGGTGCGTTTCAAGGCCGATGACAAGAGCTTCCAGAACCTGCTGGATTCGCCCATGTTTGCGGCCGTGACCCACTGATCGCTGATAGGGCCGGAGTGGCGGGATTTATAATCCTTGACCATGTCCACTTCTGATCTCGCACGGCTTTGGGACGAACACACCGCCCACGAATTCACGACGCGTGACACTGAATCCACGCTGGCGACCATGGTCGAAGACGCGCATGTGAACCATGTGCCGGTCATGACCGGCGGTTGCGGGAAAGACGCGTTGCGCGCCTTTTACTCGCGCGACTTTATCCCCAGCATGCCGCCTGATACCAAGCTCACGCCCATTTCACGCACCATCGGCGAAGACCAGCTTGTGGACGAGATGATTTTCTCCTTCACGCACACGCAGGAGATGCCATGGATGCTGCCGGGCGTCTCTCCCACCCATCGCCGGGTGGAAGTCCCGCTGGTTGCCATCGTGCGGTTCCGCGACGGCAAGCTCGCGCACGAGCATATCTACTGGGACCAGGCTTCGGTACTCAAACAAATCGGGCTGCTCTCCGACCCGCAGCTGCCGGTCTGCGGTGTGGAAACTGCTCGCAAGGTGGTTGATCCGACGTTCGGGGCCAAGTGAACGGGAGATTGAGTATCATCGCAGATCTGATGATCTGGTGATCGGGTGATCTGGTGATCGGAACCGCCCGCTTGCATTTTTACCACGCAAGGCTCTTAGCCATGAACCGGCAATGATTGTCTGGTGGCCGAGTCCGGCGGGAGATACAATCATGCGGAGGTGAGGCACGAATATGCGCCAGCTTCTTGTTAGCCTGACTTTCATCCTTCTGTTTGTGAGCGCCGCGATGGCGCAGACGCCCGAGGGGCAGAACCAGACGCAGCCTGGTTCGCAACAACCTGGTTCGCAACCGCAAGCTGACAAGGCCCAGAGTGCCGACCAGCAGCCTTCCGGCGAAGGGCAGCAGGCGCAGTCTTCAGGTCGGCAGGTGACGTTGCCTGCGGGCACCAAGGTGCTGTTGCAGTTGCAGAGTCCTATCTACACCAAGACCGCGCGGGTGGGCGACGGCGTCTATTGCGAATCGACGTTTCCGGTTACGCAAGAAAACCAACTGGCGATTCCGGCGGGCACCTATGTGAAGGGAAGAATCACGCGTATTGAGCGTCCTGGCCGCGTCAAGGGGCGCGCGGAACTGCAGGTATATTTCACCACCATGATCTTTCCCAATGGCTATACGGTGGATTTGCCCGCGACGATCGATAGCACGCCCGGAGCAGAAGACCATCAGGTAACCGACAACGAAGGAACCATCAAAGCATCGGGCACGAAGGGTCACGACGCCGGAACGGTGGCCAAGACCGCAGGCGCCGGAGCGACGATCGGGGGGCTGGGTACTCGCACGCTGAAAGGCGCAGGCATCGGCGGGGCCATAGGCGCAGGCGTGGGCCTGGCGCAAGTGCTGCTGACGCGCGGTCCCGATGTGCGGCTTGACCGTGGCACTACGGTCGAAATGGTGCTGCAACGGCCCCTGACCGTGGAGGTCACAGAGAGCTATCCACGGCAACAGGAGTTCAGACCTCGGCCGGGGGCCAGCCGGCGGCTTTCTCAGAGGCCGTGAATCTTGTTTCTGCCTACCCTGCTTCCTGAATCATGAAGCGACGGGCGTCACAATCTACAGTTTTTGGAATATCCTAGTCTCCAGTGTCAATATAAGTACTTAATAATCACAGTCTTTAAAAATGGAAGACAGAATGCAACAAATCATGTAAGCTCGCTGCTCCGCTGCACGGGCTGATGTGTCTTTGCACTTCGTGTCAGGCGTCTGAAAAACCATTCCTGCAATTCTTTAGCGTGGCTCGTTCTTTTCGAGGAGGATAGTAGATGTATAAGAAGGTTGCGTTTTCCCCTTGGATGCTGCTTCTGTGCGTCTTTCTGAGCGCATCGGCATTCGCGCAGACAACCGCCAGCATCATCGGCACCGTGACGGACCCTTCGGGCGCAGCCGTCGTAGGAGCGAAAATCACCGTTAAGAACGCGGCTCAGGGCATCGAGCGTAGCGCCGAAAGCGGTTCGGCCGGCGGCTTTGAGGTGCCGGCGCTTCCGCCCGGCTCTTACAGCGTCTCCGTGGATGCCAAAGGCTTCCAGAAGCAGCAAGCCAACAACCTGGTGCTGGCCGTAAGCCAGAACTCGGTACAGAACTTCAACTTGACCGTAGCCAGTTCTGCGGAAGTGGTGACCGTTGAGGCCACATCACCGATCATTGAAACCACGACCATGACGGTGGGGCAGACCATTGACCAGCATACGGTGCAGGAAATTCCTCTGAACGGCCGGCATTTTGTCGACCTGGGCCTGCTGATTCCGGGTTCGGTGACGCCTCCGCAGAATGGTTTTCTGACGGCGCCGCTACGCGGCCAGGGCTCGTTTGCCTTCAACACCGCGGGCAATCGCGAAGATACTGTGAACTTCCTGGTGAACGGCATCAACCTGAATGACATGGTGCAGAACCAGATCACCTTCCAGCCATCGATCAATACGGTCTCGGAATTCAAGGTTGATAACTCGACCTACAGCGCGGAATATGGACGCAACTCGGGCGCCATCGTGAACATTGCCACGCGTTCGGGCAGCAACAGCTATCACGGCGAGGCCTTTGAGTTCCTGCGCAACCATGATTTTGACGCCAGAAACTTCTTCAATCCGACGACCATCACTGCCAACGGAATTACATCGGCCAATCCGCAGTCGACGTTCAAGCGCAACCAGTTCGGCGCGGCCTTTGGCGGGCCGATCCGCAAAGATAAGACGTTTTTCTTCCTGAGCTACGAAGGCACGCGCCAACGGCAGGGAATCACACTGAATACGGTCGACCTCTCGAATGCGCAGCGGCAGGCGGTGATTGCCGCAGGCAATCCCACCAGCGTCAAGCTGCTGTCGCTGATTCCTGCGGCCAATAACGGCAACAGTTTTGTGGGTTCAGCGACGGCCCCGGTGGATATCGACCAGGGTACGGCGGACATCAGTCACAACCTGACGTCGAACATCCGGTTGCACGGCTATTACGCCGCCCAGCATGACCTGCGCCAGGAGCCAACCTTGCAGGGCAACTCGCTCCCTGGTTTCGGCGATACGCGTGAGTCGAAGCGCCAGATTGCTACGTTCAGCGTTGATCAGACGATTTCCTCGACTATGGTCAACGAAGCCCGCCTGGGCTTCAACCGGATCCACATCTCATTTTTACCGAACGCAAAGCAGAACCCGGCGGACTTCGGGATACAGGATGGAATCAATTCCAATTCCGGCCTGCCGCAGATCGCGATTGGCACGACGGGAGTCAACATCGGCGGCCCGGCGGGCTTTCCCCAGGCCCGTGGGGACACAACGGCAGCCTTGGGCGATACCCTGAGCTACATCCGCGGAAAGCATTCGTTCAAGTTTGGCGGAGAGTTCCGGCGCTTCTATAACAACAACATCAACGGCGATGCCGGCACTCTGTCCTTCGCCAACGTCACTGATTTTGCCAACGGCGCACCGAATAGCTTCTCGCTTTCGCCCGGCAATCTGCCCAGCCGCATCGCCACCGGCGAACTGGGTTTCTTTGGCCAGGACAAC
Organism: Saccharimonadales bacterium (SeqCode); assembly: GCA_035568495.1. Taxonomy (GTDB): domain Bacteria; phylum Acidobacteriota; class Terriglobia; order Terriglobales; family Acidobacteriaceae; genus Angelobacter. The sequence goes on from DATMNZ010000242.1 coordinate 11,770, forward strand.
TGGAAGTTGACTAACCGCCTGACCCTGGAATTGGGTTTGCGGTACGACTGGAACCAGACTCCCACAGAGGCATTTAACCGGTTTGCCAACTTTTCAGTAGTGACCGCGCCCAGTCTTCCGACGCAAGGCACGGGCGCATTGACGTTGGGGGCGACGCCTTATCACCAGAACAACAAGAACGTCCAACCGCGTGTGGGCTTTGCCTGGGACGCGTTTGGAAACGGCAGCACCGTGGTGCGGTCCGGTTACGCTGTCCTGACCGATCAACCGATCACCAACCTGGTGACCGGCCTAACCACGAATCCGCCACTCGGGACTCCGTTGACCTTCAACGGCCCGGGCACCACCACCTATGCAAACCTTCTGACGGCTGCAAAGAATGCGGGTCTGGCGCCCACCATCGTTGATCCCAATTTCGATAACTCGTATGTCGAATCGTACAATCTCAACGTGCAGCAACAGTTGTCCAAGAGCTGGAGCCTCATGGTGGGATATTTCGGTTCGGAGGGCAAGCATCTGCGCACCCGCGTGAATCTCAACCAGTTCGTGAATGGAGTACGTCCATTTGCTACGGCGGTGGTCCCCGGCCAACCCGCACCGGTGAATCTGGGCAATATCTCTGATAATGTAAGCAACGGCAGTTCCACCTACAACGCATTGTGGGTCAGTTCGAACTTGCGCGCTTGGCACGGATTGCAGTTCAACGCTTCCTATACCTATTCGAAGTCGCTGGACTTTACCTCGCAGAACGGGCAGGGCGTCGTGATTCAGAACAGCCTGAACCCCGCCGGCGACAAGGGACTCTCGGATTTCAACGCCCGCAACCGCTTCTCGACCAACTTCATCTACTCGCTGCCTTTCAAGGGCAACCGTTTCGTTGAAGGATGGCAGGTAGGCAGCATCATCCAATCGCAGAGCGGGAACCCCATCAACATTCTTGCGGCCTCGGCGTCTCCGGGGGCCAATATCGCTTCCTTGACCGGGGTTGCCAGCATTCGTCCGGACCAGATTGGGGCGGTGCAGATTCTGGGCACACCCGGCACCGGCGGTATCGTATGGTTTGCCAACTCGGTTTGCGATCCTGCGGTTGCGCCTTGCGCACCGGGAACGACCTTCGCCATCCCTGACGCCAACGGCAACCCGAAGTCTTTCCACTTCGGCAACCTCGGACGCAACGCAATTCTTGGACCGGGCTTCAACGATGTCGATTTTTCCATCATCAAGCGGACAAAGATCTCGGAACGTTTCAGCCATGAGTTCCGCTTTGAATCCTTTGATTTGTTGAACCATCCCAACTTCGGACAACCCAACCGTGTCGCCCAGGTGGGGAGTAAGACGTTCGGCGTGATTAACTCCACGCGCTTCCCGATCGGCGACTCCGGTTCGGCGCGGCAACTGCAGTTTGCGATGAAGCTGATCTTCTAAGCCGGCCTTCAACGCAGCGTAAGTGGGACGCACCGCGATATGCGGTGCGTCCTTTTTTTTCGTGCGGAGATCAAATGCACAACCACGGGGGCATAGTGCAACGAGTTGCAACGAAAACCTTTGAAACACAGAGGAACAGAGGAAGCAGAGGTTTTTGGAGTTGTGAGGCGGGTGGAAAAATCGTTGCAAGTCGCGAGGGTTTTGAGCGTTAGTAATATAGAGCAGCGAAGCCGCAGCCAAATAGGTCTTGAAGCTTCCCAACTAACTGAAAACAAAGAGCATTTATTCTTAATGGGCATTCCCATAGACAAATCCACGGGAATCAAGGGAGAATGGAAGGCACTCCGATGAAGCCTTTTATCCAGGTTCGGCGGTTATTGGTTGCGTTGCTGGCGGTTCCATTGAGCGTATCCGCGTCGGCCGGCGCAGACTCTGCGCGCCATGAACCTCTACAGGAACAGCAACGGCTGCTTACGGCGCAGACTCCCATTGACGTGGAAGACAACTTTTTGCAGGGCATGGGGGCGCAGACGCGCTCGGAAGCCAGTAGCAAGATGTCGGCTGCGGCCCGCGCGGCCATGCAGCAGAACAATCTTCTGACGGTGCCGCACTTTTCCGGGTCCTTTAGCTATCAGGGGCGGCCGTTTCCGTTCCTCATGGTCGGCGGCGACCCGCACCAGAGTGCAACCACCACGATCAAGACACAGATCATTCCCATCTCCATGTCGTTTGAAGGATACGACGACAACAACGGCGATCCCATGGTGCTGGATGTTGCTCCGGCCCTGGAGCCGTTCCGCAATTCTCCCAACTTCCGCCCGTCGTCTTATGGCACCGGCTTCACGCAACTGGGAGACGCGGTACAGCGCGCCGAGTTCTTCCACGCTATGGATCCTGACTGGCACACGATGCTGGAGCCGCCCAGGCCATTGGCGGGTGTGACCGTTGACGTTCCCCGGGGGCTAGCCACGCTCTACCGCAACCGGCGCACCGGAGTGGTGTTCGCCGTCGTTGACGAAGGCTTCTTCATTTCCCATCTGAACACCATTCTGCAGTTGCAGAACCTCGATCCGGCGGCGTTGACCATCGCCTTGACCTCCAACGTTTTTCTGGCGCAGGAAGGCGATATCCGCCAGTGCTGCACGGTGGGATTTCACACAGCTTTTGATGCCGGGTTGCAGGGCGGGCGGCAGGTGGTGCAGACCTTTGTTTGGTCGAGCTGGGTGGAGCCTGGCATCTTTGGCCCTAACTTCGCGGACGTTACCGCCGCCAGCCACGAGATTTCAGAGTGGATCAATGATCCCTTCGGCTCGAACCTGGCGCCCTCCTGGCAGTATCCAAACGGCGCCGGCGGCTGCCAGGACAACCTGGAGACGGGCGATCCGCTGGAAGGCTTTCCCAACCTCAGCTATTCGGTGACCATCGGACGCAGGACGTATCATCCGCAAAGCGCGGCCCTGCTGCAGTGGTTCTCGCGGGAAAAGCCGTCAAGCGCCTTTGACGGGGTCTACAGCTTTCCTAATCCATCTCTGCTGACGGCGCCCTCGGAAGCCTGCGCGAAGAAGTAACCAAAGGCAATTTGGCCGCGAATGAACGCGAATTAAAGTCAATGGGAGTGGGGCTGCATTGCTCCGCGAGTCATCTGGTAGCTCTGATGGGTCCGGCAGTCTGTTAGTCCGATAATTCCACGAGGGCCAGCCTTTAGACCTAAAAAGCTCCGTCTCTACATCGGGATTTTTGGGCTGATCAGAAGACGTCCATAATTTCAGGCAGAGATTTTTTTGAGATCACCGGGACGGTCACATCTTCCGCCGCATAGCCTACGGGTATCAACAGAAACGGCTTTTCATTCTTCGGACGCCGCAGAATCTCTGTCAGAAAACCCATCGGACTTGGGGTGTGTGTCAGTGTGGCGAGACCGGAAAGATGTAGGGCCGTCAGCAGCATGCCGACTGCTATGCCGACGGACTCCATGGCATAGTAATGTTTTTTCTTCTGTTCATGGCCGTTCTGGTCACGTTCGATGCCGTAGTCCTGGCGGAAGACGACGATCAGGTAGGGGGCTGCGTCCAGGAATGGCTTGTGCTCGTCGGTGCCCAGAGGGGCAAGGGCTTCGAGCCATTCATCGGGTGCGCGATGTCGATAGAAGGCGCGCTCCTCTTCTTCGGCGGCCAGGCGAATCCGGTGTTTGATTTCCGGGTCGGTCACTACCACGAAGTGCCATGGCTGTTGATTGGCGCCGGAAGGGGCGAGTCCGGCTACTCTGATTGCATTCTCAATAATTTCAAACGGTACGGGGTCTGATGAAAACATCCGAACGGTGCGGCGCAGGCGCATGGTTTCGAGAAACTGTCTTGCGCTGCGGAGCTGTTCTTCCGCCGGTAGCCGCTTGAATTCCATCCGCTGCAGGCGCGGCATGATGTTGAGTTGCTCTTTTTGCGGCAAAGGAAGTCTCGCTTCTCCATTCATGGGCCCAGCACCTCGTCGCGCAGTCTCTTTTTCCCAGACTTTCGTGGGGAACGAACGGTACAGAAATATGGGGTTTTCGCCTTTGACCATATCACAACGTAGTGACAGGCGAGTCAAAGCAGTCCCTGCTCGGCTAAAGCCGGGAAGCATATCCTCCTGCGGGGAGGCTTCGAACTTCACCTGACAGTAGGGAAGCCCAAGCGAAGGCTGAGTCGACGTAACTGAATGATTCTGAACGGCTTATTTAGGATAAGCAGCCGGAGGCAGCCGCAAGTAAGGGCGTAATGGTCTAAAAATGGCAGCGGCCCCGGAAGCTAGATCTATATACGGCTTGTTCCGCTGCCATTATTAGAAATATCTAAATGTTGGATGCATCCTAGCACTTTTTGCGACGATGTCAATAGGCATAATGAGCTATTAATAGTCTGTAATTCCTTATATTCATCATAATAGTGTTAAGATTATCTAATAATAATCGAGAACTCGCCTGTGCTGTCCTCCGTTGCTTTGAGACTTTGGATCTGGCGGTCAAGCCGCCATTTATCGTCTCCCCAATTTTCTTTCAAGGAATTCTCCCGTCGCCTCATAGCCCCGCACCCATGTCTTCCACAGCAGGAAGTCGTGTATTTCATCGGGGAAGATGATTTCTTCGAATTCGACGTGTTGTTGTTTGAGCCGCTCGGCCAGGTCGGTGGTTTGCTGGAAGGGGACGTTGCGATCGTCGTCTCCGTGCATGAGCAGCACGGGCGACTTCCACTTCTCAATTGCGGCCACCGGCGATGACTCGAATGCCAGCTTCAGGGCGGCCTCGAAATCGGGAGCGGTGTCAGAGCCGCGATTGCGCGGCCCGATCAGAGTTGACCAATCATGCACTCCGTGGAAGTCGACGCCCGCGGCGAAGATGTCGGAGTTGCGGGCCAGCGCGAGCGCGGTCAGCAGGCCGCCGTAGGACCCGCCCCAGATGCCGATGCGTTTTCTGTCGACGAAAGCGAGGCCCTGCAGATAACGGGCCCCGGCCAACACGTCCTTGTACTCAGAGGACCCGCGCCAGCCTGCGGCGGCGGGTTCACGGAAGGCGCGTCCGTACATGATGCCCAGACGGTAGTTGACCGAGAGGACCACAAAGCCGCGGCTGGCCAGATATTGATTTTCCGCGTAGGAGTTGTGGTAGTAGTACATGTAATGGAAGCCGGGCAGCATCTGGCGCGACGGTCCGCCATGGACGAAGATGAGCGCGGGAGTTGAGGCTGGCGTCTTCTCCGCCGCTAAGGTGCGCGGGAGAAATAATTGCCCGTGGATTTCCAGACCATCTTCACTGCGGAATGTGATCGTCTGCGGCTCGACCAATTGCGCGGAAGGGAACTCCTGGGGAAGAACATGGGCGGCGATCATTTCCCGTCCGGTGGCCGTAAGCCGGTAAGGCATGGCGGGTGAAGTCGCGGATGAACCCAGACAGACGATGGTCTGGCCGTCAGCCATCATTACCGGACGCCACTCGATGGTCTTACCCTGCGTCAATGCCTTGGGCGCGCCGCCGTTGACGCTGACCTGCCAGATGTGGCGGCGATCGATATCGTTCTGATTGGATGTATACGTCACCAGATCGCCGCTCGCAGAGATCTCCACGTCTTCAACGTCGAAGTCTCCAGGGGTGAGAAGCAGGGGTTGGCCGCCTTGAATGGAAATGGAGTATAGATGGTTGTGGCCTTCCTGCTCGGAGTTGAACAGCACACGGCCACCGGCGGCGAATTTGAGCGACTCTTCGGCAAACTCGGGCAGGGAATCATTCAGGCTGTTGCCACTGTGGCGGAGTTCACGCGCTATACCACTCGCGGCCTCGGCCAGCCACAACGACCACGGACGCGGACTGCGTGGAATCATCGCACGATGACTGCTGAGGCCGCCCGTCCTGATGAAGACAATCTGCCTGCTATCGGGCGACCAGCGTGGAGCAAAGCTAAAATCGGCGTTGGGGGCAATATAGCGGAACCGTTCTCCGGCCAGTTCATAGACGGCGATCAGGCTGTGGTTCTGGCGGTTGGAGACAAAAGCGATCTGCTTGCCATCAGGCGACCACTGCGCTCCGCTCTCGTCGCCCCGCAACTCGGTCAGTTGGCGCGCCGGTTTGTCACCAGCCACCGGGGCGAGCACCAGATGATGCTTGGCTATCCACAGGGCCCAATGGCCGTCGGGAGAAATCTGTATGTCGGCGCAGTCTTCCTGGGGGCATCCCATCTCGCCGAGCAGCCGCGGCTTGGCCTTATCACTGGTTGCCGAAGCGTCAAGATCGACGGCCCATACCTGCTGCTTTGGTTCCTTCAAATCTGTGGCCGGGTTGGCAACGTGCCCTTCGCTGCCGGTCTCGGAGCCGCGGGCGTAGATCACGGTCTTGCCGTCGGGTGTGAGATGTAGGCTGAGGATCTGCTGTCCATCATCTTCTTGGTAGGGCGTGACCTGGCGCGCCTCGAAGCCCGGCGCGTCGGCGACCCAGACGTTGCGCCGGCCGCGCAGGTTGAAACTCCAGGCAATACGCGGGGCCTGGGCGGCAGTCGTCAGGCCCGAAGGAAACGGAGAACTCAATACTTGCTCGACGGTGAATCCGGGCTTCGCCGACTGTGCGAAGGCGGCAGCCGTGAGCAAGAGCGTAAGGGGAAGCAGACGAAATTTCATGGAGGGAATGATACTAAAAATCTTTGGCCGCGAATTAACGCGAATGAACGCGAATGGGGATTTGATTTGGCCACGAATTTACACGAATGAACACGAATGGGGACTGGGGCGGTGGAGTCTCACGGAATTGGGGTGGCGCTTCTTGGGTGCTGCAAAGGGCCGTGAAAATAAAAATAACTTTGGGATTGTGCGGACGGCAGCGGCGCGAGATAATGCTGTGGCTGGTAGGATCTTGGCGGCGGGGACAATCCCAGCCGCGCCAGGGTTCAGCCATGCCAAAGAGAAGCTCCACAGGAGACGAACATGGAAACGAACATGGAATGGGAAGCACCAGCCTTTGAAGCAATCGAACTGAACTGCGAAATCAACAGCTACGCCAGCGCGGAGATCTAGCCGGCGGATGCGAGTCAAGGTGCTGGGTTCCGCTGCGGGTGGCGGATTTCCGCAGTGGAATTGCGCCTGTAGCAATTGTCACCGGCAGCGCCAAGGCCGGCTGCGTGGGCGGTCCCGGACGCAAGCACAACTGGCTTGCGATCTGGACCAGGACCACTGGCTGCTGGTGAACGCTTCTCCTGACCTGCGCGCGCAGATCGAAGCGGAGCCGTGCCTCCATTCCCGGCCCGGCCTTAACCAGACTTCCCGCCATACTCCCATCGCGGGCGTGGTGCTGACCAGCGCCGAGCTGGATGGCACGATTGGGTTATTGCTTCTACGGGAGTACGCGCCACTTCACATTTATGCCACGCGATCGGTGCGGCAAATCTTGACCGGATCGAACAGCATGTTTCGCATGTTGCATCGCGAAGCCGGGCAGGCCACATGGCACGATATCGTACCGGGGGAAAGTTTTGACGTCCGGGGCGATGGCGACCACGCTGGTGTCCGCTGCTTGCCTCTACCGCTCGACGGCGGATTTCCTGAATACGTAGACCGCGAGTTGGCGGCTTCGCTTGCGGCCGGCGAAGCGGTGATCGCTTTAGAGATTGAGTCCCTGGCTAATGGGCGAAAACTTCTCTTTGCGCCTTCGGCGGGCAATGCCGATGAAGCTCTGCAGCGCCGGCTTTCCGGCTACGATCTGCTTTTCTGGGACGGCACATTCTGGTCTGATGATGAGTTGATCGCAGTCCGCGGCGTGGGCCGCCGGGCTGCCCAGATGGGACACATGCCCCTCGCCGGACCACAGGGCGCCCTGGCGCAACTGAATGGCGCCGGAAAACAGAAGCGTCTGTTGATTCACATCAATAACACCAATCCCATTCTCGATGAAGACAGCGCCGAATATGCCCAGGTGCGGGCCGCAGGCTGGGAAGTGGCGGCGGACGGAATGGAGTTCCAGCTATGAGCACCCAGCAGCTTCCGCTGCTCTCGCCTGAGGAATTCAAGGCTGCGCTGTTTGCCATTGGAAAGGAACGCTATCACCACCGGCATCCGTTTCATTTGCTGATGCACGAAGGAAAGCTTCACCGCGGGCAGCTACAGGCATGGGTCCTGAATCGTTACTACTACCAAAGCCGCATTCCTATTAAGGATGCGATCATCTTGTCGCGGTCGAATGACGCCAGGTTCCGCCGTAGCTGGCGTGAACGGATTATTGAGCATGATGGGGAACATGACGGCGAACATAATGGCGGCCACGCCAGCGACGGCGGAATTTCCCGCTGGCTGGAGCTGGCGGAAGCGACGGGCCTGACGCGCGAGCGGGTCATCGGCGAGCATGAAGTGCTTCCGATTGTCAGATATTCAGTGCAGGCGTATCTGGAGTTGGTGCGCAGCGGGAGCATGGTGCAGGCGGTCGCCAGTTCTTTGACTGAGCTATTTGCGGGCGAGTTGATCACGCTGCGCATCGGGAAGCTGCGGGAGCATTATCCGTGGCTGGCGCACGGCTTGAGTTATTTTGAAAAACGCATCTCACAAGCCCCACAAGAGGCCGAATTCGCTTTCCGGTGGGTGGTGGAAAATGCCCGCACACGAGAGCAGCAGGAAGAAGCGCTCAATGCCTTACGCGCTAAATGCGATCTGCTGTGGGCGCAGCTCGATGCGATCCACTTTGCTTATGTGGATCCCGGCTGGCCACCACCGGACGCATTGCGGATGGAGCCATGAACCTGCCGCTGCCGCAATGCAGGCCGGCGCTGATGCCGGGTTGCCGCCTGGGCGAGCATCCAACGTTGGGGCAGGTCCTGTTGGTGCCGGAAGGCATGTTGCGCGTGAATGAAACGGGAATCAAGGTATTGGAGTCTTGTGATGGGGTCAGGACTTTTGCGGAAATCGTAGCTCTGCTGCGGCAACAGTATCCGGCGAAGGCGGCGGAGACGATTGAGAATGAAGTGGGCGCATTCCTGGAGCGCCTGCGCCTGAAACGGGTTGCGGACTATTAACATGAACACGCCCCTGGCCCTCATTGCGGAACTCACCCATCGCTGCCCCTTGCAGTGTGTGTACTGTTCCAACCCCCTGGAACTTCAGCCCAAGAATACGGAGCTTGCCTCTGAAACGTGGATGGATGTTTTCAGGCAGGCGGCGGGGCTTGGAAGTCTGCAATTGCATCTCACCGGGGGCGAGCCGCTGGCGCGCACGGACTTGCTGCAGCTTGTGAAATCGGCACATGGTTCTGGCCTCTATATCAACCTGATCACCTCTGGAATCGGACTGACCGGCGAGCGATTGCAAGGGTTGATCGATGCCGGCCTCGACCACATTCAGTTGAGCTTGCAGGGCGGAACGGCCAATGTGGCGGACCGGGTTGCGGGCGTTATAGTCCACGAACGGAAGCTGGCGATTGCCCAGGAGATACGCAAACACAGAATAGCCTTTACCGTGAATCTTGTGGTGCATCGCGGGAACCTTGATCAGCTTCCGGAAATGATCGCCTTGGCCGCGCAGATGGGTGCGCACAAACTTGAGATTGCGAACGTCCAATACTATGGGTGGGCATTTACCAACCGCGAGTTCCTTCTGCCAACGCGCCTGCAAGTGGAGCAATCCATAGAGACGGTCAAACGGGCGCAGCAGCAATTTTCCGGAAAGATGCGCATCGATTTTGTGACGCCAGATTACTACGCGAAGTTTCCCAAGGTGTGCATGGGAGGATGGGGGCGCAAGATCATGCTGATTCATCCCACCGGCGAGGTCTGGCCCTGTCATTCAGCCAATGTGATTCCGGGAATGCAATTCGATAATGTGCGTGACAAATCCCTGCGTTGGATATGGGAGGAGTCAGCGGCATTCCAACGTTACCGTGGCGATGCCTGGATGCCGGAACCGTGCCATAGCTGCGAGCGGCGCAATGAAGATTTTGGCGGCTGCCGTTGCCAGGCGTGGTTGCTGACGAACGATGCAGAGGCCACCGATCCAGTGTGCTCGCTGGCGCCACAGCATCAACTGGTGCGCAACATTGTCGAAGGGGCGCAGGCGGGGCCTGTCGATCTGGCCGGGGCTGCGGGCTGGAAATATCGGCAATTCACGAAGCTGCCGGGCCTTCCAGTGGAACCGTAGAATGGTTCCTGTTACATGAGGGGAAAAGAGCTAGAGATATGGTGGTTTGCAGGAGGCCGCCGGCACAATCCTCTGTGCGCGAGATAGAACTTGCGTCCGGGGGCCAGATGTACAGTCCTTTGTGCGTGGCGGGGCCGGTTCCTCAGCTCCTGCCCGCGCGAAAAACGCGTGTGCAGAAGCTTTCGGAATGACAGGGTTGAGGAGATTTCGCGAGCCTCTTTAGTGCGCGAGATAGCAGTTGAAGGGAGACACAAGATTGAAAGGTCACCGGAAGCTCGTTTTGGTTGGAGTGGTTTTGGTCCTGGCCGGATCACTGACCGCGCATCTTATCCAGACATCTGGGCAAATACGCATACGGGACGTGCGCTTTCAAGGGGCACGGGCCGGGCGGATGAGCGCGCTTTTGTATGTTCCGGCGAATGCTTCGGCGGCGACTCCGGCGCCCGGCATTCTGGCGGTGCATGGCTACATCAACTCGCGTGAAACTCAGGATGGATTCGCAATCGAGTTTGCGCGGCGCGGTTATGTGGTGCTGGCGCTCGATCAGACCGGGCATGGTTACAGCGACCCGCCGGCCTTCGCCCACGGATTCGGCGGGCCGGACGGCCTCGATTATCTGCGCAGCCTGGATATCGTTGACAAAAATAACATCGGTCTCGAAGGGCACAGCATGGGCGGGTGGACGGTGCTGGCCGCGGCTGCCGCCTATCCCAAGGGCTATCAGGCGATGGTGCTCGAAGGCTCAAGTACCGGCCCTCCGTTTGCCGCCGATGGTTCGGCTCAATGGCCACGCAATCTGGCGCTGGTCTTCAGTGAGTACGATGAATTTTCTGCGTTGATGTGGGGCGTCACGGAGGCGCGGAACGTGGCGAACAGCCATAAGCTTTGGAAGGTCTTCGGCGCCGAGGCGCCGGTGCAGACGGGCGTGGTCTACGGAAAGGTTGAAGAGGGAACAGCGCGCGTTCTGTACACGCCGGCGGTCACGCATCCAATGGACCACATTTCACCGGAAGCTATCGGCTATAGCCTCGACTGGTTTCAGCGCAACCTAAAAGGAGGCAGGCCGCTGCCTTCCGGAAACCAGATATGGTACTGGAAGGAAATCGGCACGCTGGTGGCGCTGGCCGGGTTTCTGGTCTTGCTGTTGGGCACATTTGACTGGCTGTTGACGCGGTCTTACTTTGCATCGCTGGCCCAAGGGCCCATCGTGACACGGGACGCCCGCAACTGGCGTTGGTGTCTTACTCTGGCTTTAATGGCATCGGTCCCGGTCCTGACTTACTTCCGCTTTTTTCAGTGGGGAGCGAGTTGGCTTCCGCCATCGGTCCTATTCCCGCAGGGCATTACCAGCCAGATCATGATTTGGGCGCTGCTCAATGCTGTCATCAGCGTGGCCCTGATGCTCGTCCTGCGAGGCAGTGCGGGATTTACCACGCGCTGGCTGCGCTCGGTGCAGATCGCGGTGCTAACGGTATGTATTGGATATGCGTCGCTGTGGGCCGTCGATTTCCTGTTCAAGACCGACTATCGTTTCTGGGTGGTGGCGTTCAAGCTGATGAGCCTGACGCAATTCAAATACTTCCTGGTTTATCTTTTGCCCTTCACAGTGTTTTTTGCGGTGACGTTGCGCGGGCTCCATGCGGGACTGGCGGTGAAGGGCGACAGCGCGGCGAAACAGTACTTGAGCAATGTCGCTGCTCTCAGCCTGGGCTTTCTGGTTTTTCTGCTACTTGAATATATTCCGTTGTTTGTCCGCGGGCGGCTGCTTACGTCGTCTGAGCCGCTCAACGTTATTGTGGCGATCCAGTTTCTGCCGCTGATGGCGATGATAGCGATCATCGCCACGTTCACCTACCGGCGGACCAATAGCTATCTTCCGGGAGCGGTCATTTGCGGATTGCTGGTTACATGGTACATGGTTGCCGGACAGGCTACACAGGCAGCGGTGCGGTAGACGTGACAGGGATTGGGCCGCTGATTTTCGCTGATGTGCGCTGATAACAACCGTGGCAGGAGCATTTTGCCACGAATGGAATTTGGGCGTTGTGGCTACCAGCAGCGTCCTGGGCCGCGATAAGTGTGGCTGGGAGTAGGGAGCTTCTTCTGCGCGCTGCCACTTGTGTTATCTTCTGGGGGATGATAACTGGCTTGACAATGCTAACAGGGGCGACTAATCGGAATGCTTTTGGGGGGAGGACATGACTACAGCCTGTGATTTTTGCGTGGTGACGTTCTCATGAATTCTTGACATGATTCTATCGAGTGATTCTCTTCCCAGATTCAGGGCCTCTTGGCTGATGGTAGTGCCCTCATATTGGGTCAAGTAAGTTCCGTTACCAATTTGTCGAGAGATTGCGCGTACAGGATCGTTACTCATAAACTATTATTCTAGCGGCTGCCTCGGCTGCCAGTCAATATTTAAATTTTACGAGATTCTCGCTGGTTATGGCCGTTGCCTTTTTTTGTTGACGTGGAGATAGTGCCGCCCGATTATGCTTTTTGTTCAAACAGATGGCGAAGCTCATCCCAAACCACCTTATTCACTATATGTTGAAACACCATAGCGTTCTCGACGGCAGTATCTTCGCGCGCCAAGGGACACTCCGGCGATGTGCTGCCCAAATTGAAGACCGCGTAGGGCGGCTTAAATTTATAAATGTGTGATTCCTTCTGATCGTCCACAGGAATGTGGAGAGGGAAGGCCATCAGCACAGCATGTTTGTGGTCCTTTAAAATTGGCGTGTACAAATCTGGCCGATCAGGCAAGGCCTTCTCGCCAGGATCGACATAATTGCACAACGCATTGGTCTTAAACGCTATACCCGCGATTCCATCTCCATATTTCAGTTTTTGGTCATACAAGAGCTCCTGGGGGGCGCTTTTGCCGTCCTCTTGAGTTATGGCAATCAGCCGTGCAAGCGAATTCTCACCATCGAAATACATGATGCCAGCGTCCAGTTGACCGTTCCATTCAACGATTTTGGCAGATCGTGTTTTAAAAAGCGTGGAACGCACCTCCGTCATGAAACTGAAAAGACGCTGTATCAATCCTTTATGTTGTTGCTCACTGAGGGGCTGTTTGTCGAGCAACTTAAGGCGATTCCACAGACTCTGGATACGGGCCTGATCATTTCCGTGAAATTCGGGTGCATCTTCAACTTCCCACTGAATTCCATAACTCAATCCAGGCCGAGGGTATTTCACCTTTAATACGGCGATGCCCGCAGCCTCAAAATATCTTAAGGCCCGCTCGTGCAGCAAAAGTTCCCGAGCTTCATCATCGGGCAGCCAATTGCGGCGGTCGGGTTCGGTGGGGTCAACTACCACGACACGAGGAAAAGGCTGGGCCTTCAACCCTACGCGAGGCGCCGGGAACTGCGCCAAAATGGTGAGGTCTTCGATGGGTTCTTCGGGAGCGAAATGCGTGAACTCCATATTGGCGCATTTCGTGTCCCTTGAATACTTATAAGTCCACTGCCGTTTATTCAAAGAAAACCCATTGATGGCCCGCCACTCAACGATATAACCTTGCCGTTCATCAGACTTGTGGCCATCGACGGCCGAAACTCCAATCATGGAGTTAAAAATCAATGTTGCTTCCGCGCTTTGCTCGCGACTGCCCTCCGAAATAGTACGATCCAGCTTGATCCCAATTGAATCCCTGCCTCTGGCGCGAATGGGGCTAAGATGTCCTGATGTGGAAGGCAGAATTATTTTATGCTGCTTTCTCCTCTTACAATGCTCATCAAAGTAAATGAGGTCATCATACTCGACCACTCTTTCGGCATCGCCCTTAGAATTCAGTATCGTTGCAGATGTCACTTCGCGATAATAGAATTTTTCTTTGTGAGCATATCGTAGGAAGTCTTTAGCGGCGCGAGAAACAGCAATCGTTTTGGATTTTCGCATACAGCGGGACACATTTTCAGGGACGTTGCCATTTCCCTCCTGGTAACTGATATCGGCCACTTTGAAATGCCGCCTTCCTCCCCTATCCTCTATCTCAATATGCCGAATCCCCTGAAATTCAAACGGCTCACCCCCGAGGGTGGGCCCGCCTATGACGACGATTTTATGGTCCTGCCCATACTCTTCCTGGTAAGGCTGATGTTTATGGCCGGTTAAAACTAAATCAAAATCAAAATCCGTGAGCAGAGCTAGTACTTGGGAAGAATCTAGCAGTTGCGAATAGCTTTTATGCTCTGTCACCTGGCCGCGAAATGGAATCAAATGATGATGGAGGATTGCAACTTTCAGATAGCTGTCCCATTCATCGCCAAGCGTTGCTTTCTTCTTCTTCAGTTCCTTGGCAAGCAGATGCCGCTGCCCTTGTGTAACATGAGCTACATCGCGTACAAGATATCGCAGGAGTTGTGGCCTGGTCTTGGCCAATAGGTCGTTGGTATCGAGAGAAAGCGCTTCCTGTGGGGCCCTCAAAGCGCTACGCGCTATCTCGATGAGGTCATTCCGCATGGCGGCATTCAGCTCGTGGCACCGGACCGCTGAATTGATGCATAGGGAGAGAATCCTGCGTTTGCGATCTACGTGAATTGGACCATGCCCTATGGCCGTGAAGGTAAGCTTGTCAGGATTACCCGCGGCCAGTGGCCCATGAGGAAATAGGCAGGAAGTAGCGTGTGACTCCTTGGCTAATTGAGCGAATGCCTTAAATTTTTCATCATATGAATTTATGTCGCCCGGGTTGTGCCCAAAGGAGACATCATGGTTTCCGGGCACCAAACAGAGCGACTGGTTCCGGTTCTTAAGCAACCTTTGGAGCGAAGGAAGGGCCTTATCCTGGAATTGTTTTAATCCCTTTTCATTCCCTCTGGTTGTGATATCGCCACAAACTGCGATCAGATCGATGCTTCCGACTTCAAATCCTTGCTCAATGATTTGATAAAAACTGTCGAAAATATCGTCACGGACACCAGGTTGGCTCGACTCCCTTCCGTCATCCCCATAAACGTTCGAGGAGGCATAATGGAGATCGGTGAGGCAAAGGAGAGACCAGCGGGCGTTCATGAGTCACCTAGCATAAGGGTCAAAGAGATCTGATGGCGACCGAGTATATCAGCAATTTGTTCTAGGGAGAGTTATTTTTTAAATCTATGGCGAGTTGCAGG
Organism: Saccharimonadales bacterium (SeqCode); assembly: GCA_035568495.1. Classification (GTDB taxonomy): domain Bacteria; phylum Acidobacteriota; class Terriglobia; order Terriglobales; family Acidobacteriaceae; genus Angelobacter. The sequence continues at coordinate 26,955 of DATMNZ010000242.1, forward strand.
GCAGGCGGCCCAGACTTTCGGGGCTGTCGTCATCCAAGACTTTGGCGGCCCGCAAACGTGGCGCAGTTGGTTCCTCAGGCCACGCCCGCGCTAAAACCGCGCGTGCGCGGCCTTTCGGGAATGACAAAAAGGGTGAGAGTGTCTTGGTGCGCGGTTTCGCCGGAGATCTTGGATACTTTTTCAGCCAGCTTTTGGAGCCTGGGAAACACCCTTCGTTGACAGGTGTGCCGGCATTTGTCCGCAGTCCCTTGACGCAATAGCCAGATGTGACGCTATGCCTTACGGATGAGGCCGTTGAGCATATTGCCCGTGCGTGCCTCCAGAAGCGCGGAACTGAGCTAATCAGCTCAGTACTGATACAGTAAACGCTATGGAGCTTCTCTCGCGGATGCGGTCTCCAGTAGTTTTTTCAGCGTTTATTTCTAGCCGGTGTTGCTGAAAGAAGGTCCCCGCTATTTCCGCCTGGGTGAAGGCAGCACTAAACACCGCATCGGCTATGCTATTGGCTACTGCCAACTGAAAGGGAAGGGGCGCGGCTGAGTGTTCATGTCCGGTTGAGGCCGGCCGGGGACACCCATTTCTGCAGGGCGTCTGCCAGGTCTTCGAAGCGCACCGGCTTGGAGAGGAAGTCGTCCATGCCGGCGTTGATGCAGCGGTCACGTCCGAGAGCGTCGGCAGTCATGGCGATGATGCGCGTGATGCGCAGAGGGCCTTCACGTTTGCGGATTTCCGCCGTGGCTTCCCAGCCGTCCATTTCTGGCATTTGGCAATCCATGAGAATGAGGTCATAGGACACCATCGCGGACATGGCGACTGCTTCGCGTCCATTGCCGGCCACGTCGGCGCGCACGCCTAGGCGTTCCAGCATCCGGACGGCGACTGTCTGGTTGACAATGTTGTCTTCGGCGACCAGGAGACGCAAACGTGCATCCGCAAACCGTTTCACGTGCTCGGCCTTAGCGCTTGAGAATCCATTGCCGGGCCGTGGGCGCGTGGAGGGAATGAGGCCGGCTTGCATGTGAGCCCGCACGTCGTGCTGCCATATTGCGGTGAGCGCTTCCAGCAGTTGGGACTGATGCACCGGCTTGAGAAGTACCGCGTCATGGCCTTGCGCGGCGATTATTTGTTTGACGTGGCGGACCGGGGTGAGCATGACTACGGCAGTGGCATGCAACGTGGGATCAGCCTTGATCGCAGCACCAATCGCGGCCCCCTCCAAACCGGTGGGCGGGAAACCAACGATGACCGCGTGATACGGCTCCCCATCTGCTGCAGCCGCGCGCAGAGCGGGCAAGAGCTTGTCAGCGGAAGGGAAGCTGTTCGCGGCGCGTATTCCCGCAAAAGACAAATACTTGTGGAGCACACGGAGAGTTGCCGGATGGCCGTCAGCCACCAGCACACGCATGCCGGTCAAATCCGCGGGCGGAATAGCGTGGGGATCAGGTTGAGGGTCCAGCGGCAATTGAAGCGTGAGCCAGAATATCGAACCCCGGCCAACCTGGCTGTCAAGGCCGATGGACCCGCCCATCAGTTCCACCAGTTGCTTGGAAATCGCCAGCCCTAGCCCTGTGCCCCCGTATCTTCGTGTCGTCGAGTTATCCGCCTGGCTGAATTTTTGGAACAGCAAGACTTGTTTTTCCTGGGGAACGCCGATGCCGGTGTCGCTCACCGAAATGCGGATAGTGTTGGCGGCTTTCGAATCTTGGCTTGCGCATTCTACCCGAATGACGATTTCTCCTTCATGCGTGAACTTTATCGCATTCCCCATTAGGTTGGTGATGACCTGGCGGATACGGCTGCCGTCAGCAACAAAACGGCAGGGAACTTGAGGGTCATATTCGACGAGCAGGTCGAGCGCTTTGTCTTGGGCGCTCGGCGCCAGCATCTCCGCGACTTCTTCGATCACCATGCGAAGGTCGAACGCGAAGGGCTCAATGGCCAGCTTGCCGGCTTCAATCTTGGAGAAATCCAGAATGTCATTGATGACGGTCAGCAATGCCTCACCTGACTTGCGCGCGGTTTCAGCGTACTCATGCTGTTCGGGCGTTAGTTCCGTATCGAGCAGCAGGCCGGTCATGCCGATCAGTCCGTTCATCGGAGTGCGGATTTCGTGGCTCATGTTGGCCAGGAACTCGCTCTTGGCGCTGTTTGCGGCTTCCGCCGCTTCTTTGGCTTTGTTCAACTCTTGCTCGGCGAGTTTGCGTACGCGGATATCCACCAGAACACGCTCGAAGCCGCTGCCCAGGGAAAAAGAAAATACAATGACCGCGGCCAGGAAGATGCCGGCATAGACGCCCACAAAGAACGTCGCTTCGCTGAGTCTCTGGTGCAGATCGTCAAGAGCAATGGTCCCGCCTTTGTGGCCAATGCCCATCGAGGCGAAAAATATATTTCCAGCTACAGTGCCGGACGCAATCATGGCGACAAAGACCATGATGAACACCACAAGATAAAAACGGACATTCAGCGTGTTACGAGGCCGCACCTTTATTAGCGACTTCAGCCATCTCTGGACAGGACGGTGAAAGCACCACAATATCGGGGCGACGATGACTACGATCTGCAAGGAGTCGCCAATGACCCATCCTTGCCATATTGCCTGGGCCTTGGAGAACGGCACTTTGTGGTTGTAACTCCATACCATGGCGCCCACCGAGGACGCGCCGGTGGCGATCAAGGCGAGAATGGCGAAACGAAACACGTCCCACCATCGCCGCAGTGCCGGGGGCAAGTTCAGCATAGCGGCTGAACACCAGAAGACGGTCAGGGTAATGGGAGTGGACAGGCTAAAGACCACGGTCGTCGTAAGCGGCATTCCGTTATGGAGCGCGAGCGCAAAGCTGGTAATGTACGCCGGCACGATGCCCCAGAACGGACCAAGCCATAGCGTAAGCAGGAGACACAGGGTGAGGGGTGGGAAATAACTCACGTCCAAGGTCAGAGGGCCGAATTTGAAAAGAATCCCATTCCAGGTCGTGGAAAGAAGGCCGGCCAACACCGAAGCTGCCGACACCAGGGCCCACAGCAGCAATACCCGCAGAGTGCCTGGATCGCCTGGGGCACGAAAGAGGTCTTGCGGATGCCACCAGAAAAGACGCGCTGCAAGCAACGAGTCTGAACGGATTGAGTCCTGGTTCATGGTTTCCAGCTTCATAGGCTGCAGGGAAGGGCCTGGAGACAGGCATCCTTATCATCTAACTTATCGGCCGAAAATCGTATGGGTAAAGGCTGGAGGAGAACGGCGTGGCCGCAACCAAGAATTGGCCGCTGATTTCCGCTGATGAACGCCGATAGAAGCCTAAAATACGAGGGGGCAGTGGATCATGCCCGGCCAATAACTG
>DATMNZ010000243.1:0-47973 GCA_035568495.1 Saccharimonadales bacterium (SeqCode)
ATCACATTCACACCCACCATCGCATAGGGCCGGTCGCACTGCGCGGAGGGCTTGAACTGGGCGCGGTAGGCATGCAGCGCCTCCATCAAGGCGTCCGGGGCAAAGTGTGATGCGAAAGCATACGGAAGACCCAGCGCCGCAGCCAGTTGCGCGCCAAACAGACTTGAACCGAGAATCCAGATAGGAACGTTGAGTCCCATGCCCGGAACGGCCTTCACGGCCTGACCGGGCTGCAGAGGGCCGAGAAACGCCCGCAACTCAAGTACGTCCTGAGGGAAGCTATCCGCACTGGCCAGTTCGCGGCGGAGCGCCCGGATAGTGAGCGCATCGGTGCCCGGCGCGCGGCCCAGCCCGAGGTCAATCCGTCCAGGGTAAAGCGACTCCAGTGTGCCAAACTGTTCGGCAATGACCAGCGGGGCATGGTTGGGCAACATGATTCCGCCCGAGCCTACACGGATTGTTTTTGTGCCTCCGGCGACATAGCCGATCGCAACCGCAGTTGCGGCGCTGGCAATTCCAGCCATGTTGTGGTGTTCAGCCAGCCAGAAGCGGCGATAACCCCAGCGCTCGGCGTGCTGCGCCAGATCGAGAGAATGGTGAAGCGCGTCCGCCGGGGTGGCACCTTGGACTACGAACGCGAGATCGAGAACCGAAAGAGGAACCATAAGTCTTTCATCATAACGTCTGGGGGCCAAAAACAGCGCTGGCAGGATACGCACTCCGCGGCCGTCACCTGCTGGAGCGTAACGGAGCCGCAGCCAAAACCTTTGAAACACAGCACAACGAGTTGCAACGAAAACCTTTGAAACACAGAGGAACAGAGGAAGCAGAGGATTTTGGGGTTGTGAGGCGGCGGAAAAATCGTCGCGAGCCGCGAACACTCTGATGAATAGTAATACAGAGGAACAGATGTTTTGGGGGTTGTGAGGTGAGCCAGAAATCGCCCGCGAGCCGCAAGAGCTTGATAGACCAACACCGCTGTCTTTTTTACCTCCGTACTTGTTATCCATCAGAACCTTTGCGGCCCATGACGATTCTGGGGGCCGCCTCACAACCCCCAAAACCTCTGCTTCCTCTGTTCCTCTGTGTTTCAAAGGTTTTGGTTGTGGCCACGTCACGCTGTATCTCCGTGGCAGGTTTTGCTCTCGGGTGCGCTTTTCACCCAATTTTCATATACTGCTGCTAGCATCGGCAGGTCGCCATGAACCGGTCCGTCGAGGATCCATCCTTATACATCAATCGCGAAACTTCCTGGCTGGCATTTAACCAGCGGGTACTGGAAGAAGCCCGGGACGAGCGCAACCCTGTGCTCGAACGGGTAAAGTTTCTGGCTATCTCGGCCAGCAATTTGGATGAATTCTTCGAAGTGCGTGTGGCCGGCCTGCTGCAGCGAATTGAAGATGGCTTTGTCGATGCCGGCCCGGACGCGCTCAGCGCCCAACAGGAACGCGACCTGATCGCCCTGGAAACCCGGCAGTTCACGCAGGAACAATACGCCTGCTGGAACCGGCAACTGCTGCCCGCTCTGGCCCGGGAAAACATCCGGGTGTTGCAACTCAGTGAGCTTGATCCGGAGCAGTTCGCCTTCATGGAAGCCTACTGCGAGAAGACCGTGGATCCGCTGTTGACGCCCGTCACCGTGGACCCGGCCCATCCGTTCCCGCGCGTGCTCAATAAAGCGCTGTGTATCGGACTGCTGCTGAAACGCAAGCGGCGGGCCACGGGCGTCTACATGGGTGTGATTACCGTGCCCCGCGTCCTGCCCCGGCTGGTGCGCCTGCCCTCCTCGTCGGGCCACCATTACATCTTTCTGGCCGACGTGCTCACCCACCATGCCGCCAGCATGTATCGCGGGTATGAGATTCTTTCAGTCGCTTCTTTTCGGGTCACGCGCAACAGCAATCTCTATCTGGAAGAAGAAGAAAGCCGCAACCTGCTGGAATCAGTGCGCACCGAACTGCACCGGCGGCGCAAAGGCGATGCTGTGCGCCTGGAAATCGACGCCGGCGCCCATCTGGAGATTTCCGCGCGGCTGCAGCAGACCTTTGAACTGGAAGACTGGCAGGTGTTTCAGACCGACGGCCCCGTCAATCTCTCGCGGCTGTTTAATTTTTATGAACTCACCGAACGTCCAGACCTGAAGTTCAGGCCGTTCATCGCCCGCGAAGTGCGGCTCCCGGCCACCACCGACAACATTTTTGCGGAGCTGCGCAAGCGCGATATCCTGCTGCATCATCCCTATGATTCCTTCGGGGCGGTAGTGGAATTCATCGAGAGCGCGGCCAAAGATCCGCAGGTGATTTCGCTCAAACAAACCATTTACCGGACGAGTGAAAACTCGCCGGTCGTCAACGCCCTGATGGCGGCGGCCGCCACCAAAGAAGTCATTGCCGTGCTCGAGCTTAAGGCGCGTTTCGATGAGGCCACCAACATCCAGTGGGCGCGGGAAATGGAAGATGCCGGCGTCCAGGTCTTTCATGGGGTGGTCGGCCTGAAGACCCATTGCAAGCTGGCCCTGCTGGTGCGGCAGGACCCGGATGGCGCGACCCGCCGATATGTCCACATCGGGACCGGCAACTACAACTCCACCACCGCGCGGTTTTACACCGATATAAGCCTGCTGACCTCGTCGCCGGAGATCACCTCCGCGGTGCATTCGGTTTTTCATTACCTGACGGCCCATGCCGAGGCCCCGGACTATGCGCCGCTGTCGATTTCCCCGGTCGACCTCGCGGCCCACACCCTGGCGCTCATTCAGCGTGAAGCCGAAAACGCGCGCGCCGGCCGTCCAGCGCGTATTATCGCCAAGATGAATGCGCTGCTCGACAAGAACGTCATCCAGGAGCTGTATCGCGCCTCCCAGGCCGGTGTGACCATCGAGCTGATTGTGCGCGGCATGTGCTCTCTGCGTCCTCGAGTTCCGGGCGTCAGCGATAACATTACGGTGCGCAGCATCGTGGGCCGCTTCCTGGAGCACACCCGGATTTTTTATTTTGAGAATGGCGGGAACGATGAAATCTACATTTCCAGCGCCGACTGGATGCCACGCAACCTTTATGAGCGCGTGGAAGTCCTCTGCCCTCTCCTCAACCAGGGAATCAAGCAACGGGTCAAACAAGAGATTCTGGGCGCCTGCCTGGCCGACAACTCCAAGAGCTGGTTCCTCGACCGCCAGGGGAGCTACACCCGACTGCCGCAGCGCAAAGGCGTAAAATCCTTTGGGTCCCAGGATTTTCTGATGGCGGTCGCTGAAGGTACGGCTTCACCGGCCGATATTCCGGAACCCGTATCGCCTGTCCAGAAAGCGCCGCGCAGGAAAACACAGCCTGCCGCTGCTACTGCTAGGAAATCATGATTGTCTATTTTCTGCGCCACGCCTCCGCCGGCAAGAAGACGCCTAATCCGAAAAAGGACGAGCGCCGCCCGCTCGATGATGACGGTATCCTGCAGACCCGCTATATCGGGCGCATGCTGGCCGCGCTCGATCTGCAAGTGGACCACATTGTCAGCAGCCCGCTGAAACGCTCCACCCAAACCGCCTCCCTGATCGCGAATGAGCTGGCCTTTGAACGCCCGGTCAAGACGCACGCTGCACTGCGTCCTGAAGCCCGGCATGAGGATTTCCTGGAGCTATTGGCCCACTTCAAGAAATCCGAATCCATCATCGTGGTGGGTCATAACCCCACCATGGCCGAGTTCCTGAGTAAGACCATTTCGAGGAAGACAGGAACAGCGCAGATTGATTTCAGGAAGGGCGCAGTGGCCAGGGTTGACCTCTTTGGCCGTTCGGGCACTCTCGAATGGATGGTGACCCCGCGCATCGCCCGCGCGCTTCAGAGCACCTTGAAGAGCAGTTCACGTCCGAAGACCGCGCGAAAATAGTCTACTTCTTTTTTCGCCGCCCACACTTCCAGGTCGGCGCCTGCCGCCCCGGCCTTTACCGTGACCGTCAGGTTGGCCTCCCGCGAAGTCACTTTCAGAAGCCGCACCGCCGACCGCCGGCCTTGGTTCAGGCAACGGGCCACCCGCAGCAGCACTATGGCCTTGATCGCTTCCGAACGAAGCGGAGCGGGCAGCAGCTTGATCAGCCGGTCACCCGGCTGGGGACGCGAGTTCCCTTGAAATCGGGCGATTACGGCAATCAACTGCCGCTGCAAGGGTGAGTATCCAAACAGTTCGGAATGAGAAATGATGTAGTAGGCATGGCGGTGGCGGCCTGAGGGGTTCACATAATTTCCAGCTTCATAGAGCATGGCGGCTGCATCGATCCACTCACGAAAACTCTTTTCCATGCGATGCACGGAGCGGGTCTGGTCAAACAGCGATAGCGCCAGCCTGCGGACCTGGGCGGCGTTATCCATATCGACCTGATAGCGGCGCGCAGTGCTGACCAGCACGTCCTCCCGGTCCGATTCGAGTTGCTGGTGGGAGCGCGTCTGCTTGTCGTAGCCCGCCGCCATCTGCGCCAGGATGCCATCCCGCAGGCCCAGCGGCGAATAGCGAAAACCCTTCAGCCCACAGCGCTCCATGATCTGCGCATACACCTCCGCCCCCGCTACTACGATCTCGGCGCGCTTGGGATTGATGCCTTTAATCATGGCCCGCTGTTTGTCGTTCAGCTTGGCCAGCCGCACCGCCAGCTTTTTCATGGCCCCCACGGTCACATGCTCACGGCAGAGGTGGAGGGAATGGGCAGCACCGTTCAGGGCCGCCGCCGTTCCCGACGTAGCCATGGCGATGCGCATCCGGCCTACGGCCAGCCGCCGGGGGATATGGGCCACTTCTTCGGCGATGAATTCCCTCATGCGTTTCATTTCGACCTTGCGCGGCGGGTCGTACTCGATAAATTCCCCGGTCAGGCGCACTGCGCCCAGCGGAAGCGTGACAATTTCCTGGATGTGGCCATTCTTCGAAAGGGTCAGTTCACAACTACCGCCACCCAGATCAATGAGCAACAGTTCGGCGGGCACTGCGCGCAGGCTGGCAATCACACCCAGGTGAATCAACCGGCCCTCTTCCAGGCCGGAAATGATCTCCATTTTCCACCCGGTGGCCGATTTCACCCACTCGGCAAACACCGGCGCATTGGAAGCGTCGCGCAAGGCGCTGGTCGCGACCACCCGTGTGCGGTCCACGGCATAGCCCTGCACCGAGCGATGAAAGCGCCGCAACACCTTGAGCGAGTGCGCCATGGCCTGGGGATCGAGACTGCCGTCACGGAAAACGCCTTCCCCAAGGCGGGTCACTTCGCGGTCCTGGTGCAGTGAAACCAAGCGGCCCCGTGTAAGTTCGGCTATGCTGAGGCGGACGGAATTAGAACCAATATCGACTGCGGCAAAGACCGGCATTGCTTATGCGGGCCTGGCGAGGTCAGGCGCAACTTCAGGAGTGGTGGGCTTCCGATTGCCGGAGGAGGCAATCTTCACAAACAGCCGGTGGACCGACGAGACGGCCGAACTAAACTTGGCAGACAGCAGCGCGCGCATCTCCACCAGCAACGGGCAATTTACCCGGCCTTTGAACTGTTTCTCGGCCGTCGCCAGTAGGGTCTCCCAGTCGTGCCATTCGCCGATGGCATCGTGTACCGGCCGGAGTTCATCGAGTAGTTCCTGTTTGGCCTCGGAATCTTCCGCCAGCTCCGCCGTATAGCGGATGCTCCGCAGGCTGATGCGCATTTCGTGCAACCGGGCGGCCTTGAGGGCCTGACGCGCCGGGGCGCGGCCCGCCATCTGCTGCAGCGCATTGCGGGCCTGGTCCAGAGGCGAAGGTTCTTCACCCTCCGCGGCTGCCTCGCCGACCTTTTCACCGATCTTTTCCATGCGCAGGAAGAACTTGTGGTGATCGAGGTCGCGCACCTCTGACAGCAGGCGGACCGCTTGCCGGTTGCGTCTGGCCTTAAGGAAATCGGTCATCGCCCGGCGGTCAGCGGTCGTGGAACCGTTACCGATCGCCCCCAGAAGCCCCATCTGTATATCGAGGTCCCGCACCTTACCGGCCCGTTTCCGCAGGCAATTCAACTCATCGACGGCCTTCTGCTGCTTCCTTCCCACTTCGGGATGGGTAAAGCCGATGAGGCTTTCCATGCGCCGAATGGTCGTTCGCAGGCGGTGGACGTCTTTTACGGATACGTCCTGCTGTAGCCGGGATGCCGATTTCTTTAAATCAGTGCTGAGCGCCCTGATTCGATTCTGTAATAGGGTCATATTGGGGGATATAACAAGCATATCCAACCCGCCATGATCCTGACAAGCGATTCTAAATGCACTGTTTTCAGTGCATTAGACTGAAATCCTTTAGTTTCAACCAGTTTTAATGTTTTGTTGATCTCATCACAATATTTCACTGCTACAAAAAAGGTGCATGAAGTGTGCGACCGTTGACACTCTGGTTCTTTCGGATTTGCATCTCGGCGCGGAGATCAGCCGGGCCCGCGATGCCTTGGATTTAATTCGCAGCTTGCAATTTCGACGGCTGATTCTCTTGGGAGACATTTTCGCCGACCTGAATTTCCGGCGGTTGACCAAGGCCCACTGGCAGTTTCTGGGCCATATACGCAAGCTGTCGAACCCCAAGCGCGACACCCAGGTGATATGGGTGGAAGGCAATCACGATCAAGGTCTCGCGGATGTGATGTCGCACCTGGTGGGAGTGCCGGTGTACCGGCAATTTGTATGGGAATTCCAGGGCAAGCGCCACATTGCCATCCACGGCCATCAGTTTGACCGGTTTGCGGTGAACAACAAATTCATCAGCCGCCTGGGTGAGTGGGTTTTTCACGAAATGCAAAGGCTCGACCACAAGAATAAAAGGTTCGTGCGTTACCTCGACCGGTTAAACACACGGTGGCTGCGTCTGTCAGCCAAGGTGGCCCACGGCGCGCTCAGCTATGCAAAACAAGGCAAAGCTGAGCGCATTTTTTGCGGCCACACCCACGTGGCCGAGCAGCGCGCCCAAGACGGCATTGAGTACTTCAACTCCGGCGGGTGGATCGACCGCCAATGCACTTACATCACCATCGATGAAGAAGGGGTAAAAATCCATGAATACTCCGGCCTCACTGACGATTGTTATACCGGCGAAGAACGAGAGCCGGCTGCTGCCGAAGTTATTGAATTCCCTGTGCCGGCAGGATTATCTCCTGATGTCGAATACGACGGCGTCCCCTACGAAAGTGTTCCTTGCTGATGCCGGCTCCACTGACGGCACACGGGAAATCGCCCTCAGCTACGGCGACCGCCTCAACATCGAGGTGATCAAGGGTGGCTTGCCTTCCGTAGGACGCAACGCCGGCGCACGCCTCGCTGATACCAAGTACGTCCTGTTTCTCGATGCCGATATGGAGTTGCGTGACCCCACACTGGTGCGCCGCGCCATAGAACTGGCGGAACGGCGTAGACTGCATTGCGTGACCACCAACATCTGGTGCAGCAATGGCGCCCTGCGCGACCATTTTTTATATCTCTGCAATAACATTGTGCAATACGGCTCGGTGGGCGTGACGCCCTTTGCCACCGGCATGTTCATGTTGTTTGAGGCCGCTGAATTTGACCGGCTGGGCGGCTTCCACGAGGGCGCACTCTACGCCGAAGACTACTTGCTCAGCAAGAAGGTGTCGAACCGGCGTTTTGGAATCGTCCGTGGGCGTATCTACACCACCAACCGGCGCTTCAGCAACATGGGGCACTTCAAGATCGCTGGACTGTTCCTTAAGACCATGCTCAACGCCTGGAACGAAGATTACTTCCTGCACGATCAGGGATATTGGCGGCAAAAGGTCTAGTACGATGACTAGGAGAAAAACAATTCTGGCAGATCGGGACATCGGAAACACCAGCCTGCTTTGCGGGCGGCACTACCAATTCAGCCGGTCATCGCGCTAGAATCCACTCTCAGGAATGGACAACGGATCGAGCGCACCATCCCATCGTATTTTCCCTCCTAACTTCTCCTGGGGGGTGGCGACTGCTTCCCATCAGGTAGAAGGCGGCTGCACCAACAACCAATGGGCGGCCTGGGAGAAGCTCGGCCGCATCAAATCCGGCGACCGCTCCGGCTTGGCGTGCGACTGGTGGCGCAACGCAGAACGGGACTTCGATCTGGCCCAGTCGATAGGAGTGAATGCCCTCCGCTTGTCGGTGGAATGGAGCCGCATTGAGCCGCAAGAGGGCGTATGGAGCCAGGAGGCCCTAGCGCGCTATCGCGGGATGCTCATGGGGCTGCGTGATCGTGGCATCCGGCCTTTCGTTACGCTGCACCACTTCACCAATCCCCTATGGTTTGAAAGCAAGGGCGCGTTTAAATCCCCGGAATCCGTGCCGCTGTTTGAGCGCTACACGCAGCGTGTCGTCGCCGCACTGGGCGACCTGTGCTGCGATTGGAGCACCTTCAACGAGCCCAACGTCTATACCGCACTGGGATATTTTCTGGGCGAGTTCCCGCCCGGACACAAAGGGCGCTTTCTACAGGCGGCACGCGTGACGCGCAATCTCTGCCTGGCCCACGCCGCTTCGTATCGCGCCATCCATGCCTTGCAGCCGGCGGCGAACGTAGGCTGGGCGCAGCACTACGTGGTCTTTAAACCACGCCGTCCGGAATCGGCGGTGGACCGCTGGTTCTGCGGATTCGTCGATCGCTACTTCAATGAAAACTTTGCCAAGAGCATCGAGACCGGCGTAGCGCCATTTCCTCTCAATAAGTTTGGCGCCGACTTATCGGAAGTCAAAGGCACATGCGACTACGTGGGCATCAACTACTACAGCCGCCTGCGCGCCGGCTTTCATCTCAACAGCCCCCAGACATTGTTCTTCCAGCTCACCGTGCCGCCGCACAAACCCCAGGGCGACCACGGAGTTGAAGTCCCATACGGCGAAGCCTACCCGGAAGGGCTGCGGCGGGCGGTAGAGCGGTTCCAATCCTTCAACAAGCCGGTCTACATTCTCGAAAACGGCGTGCCTGACCGCGAAGACCGCATACGTCCATGGGTGCTGCAATCAAGCGTCGAGCAGATGCAGAGCCTGTTACGCGACGGCGTTGACCTGCGCGGCTACTTCCACTGGACGCTCACCGATAACTTCGAATGGAATGAAGGATGGCATCTGCGCTTTGGGCTTATCGAACTTGATCCCGAGACGCAGGTGCGCAGCCTGAGGCCCAGCGCTAAGGTGTATGAGGAGATCATTCGGAAGAGTCGGAATGGTAGGTGAAAAGGGGTTCACCGCAAAGGGCGCGAAGGGCGCAAAGGAAGATCAAAAGATTGAACCGCAGAGGGCGCGGAGTGGCGCAGAGGCAGAGTGGCGCAGAGAAAGATAAAAAATATAAGATAAAAAACGTGAAGTCATCCCGAAGCCCGTCAAGAGCGCGCGCTTTCTTCAGCGCGCGAGTAGAGCCTGCCCTGAGCTTTGGCGAAGGGGCTGAGGGACCTTGAGTTCGGCGTTACGAATACACCGCTACCTTGTGCTTCTTCCGTAGCCGGGGCCTTATGGCCTGTCTCTAATTGCCAGTTGGAATCGACAAACCGCCGTCTTGCAATTTGCCGCGTACGCGGCGGACGCTCCCACCGCGCGGGCCGCTATTGCTGGCTCTGTTCGATAACGGAGCACCGCGCACGCTGGCCTGCTTTCTGATCGATCATCTACGACTGGGAAGCCGCAGTAATCTTCCTTTGCAACTCCCGCTTGCTTCCTTCCGGCAGAAAGGCCGCCCGTAGCGCTTCCTGATTGCAGCGCAGAAACTGTTCCCGGCCCCAACCAAATGCCCGGCTTAGTTCCCGGTACTCACGTTCCAGCGTGGTATCGGTAATGGTGCGCGTGTCGGTGTTGATCCCCAGCGAGACCCCGGCCTTGTAGAGTTGGTCCACGGGATGATCGCGCAACGCACCGCAGACGCTGGTCTGCACATTGCTGCTGGGGCACACTTCGAGGTGAATTCCCTTGTCCCGAAGAACGGCCAGCAGTTCTGGATCTTCCGCACTGCGGATGCCGTGCCCGATGCGCATCGGGCAAAGATCGCGCAGCGTCTCCCACACGCTGGAAGGGCCAGCGGCTTCCCCTGCGTGGGCGGTGATATACAGGCCGTGCTCGTGGGCATAGTCGAAGGCCGGCTTATGGGGCGCAAGCAGATATCCGGCTTCATCCCCAGCAATGTCGAGGGCCACCACACGTGAACCGCGAAAGTTCGACACCAGCTCCGCTGTCTCCAGGCTCTGCGCCGTGGTGTAGTGCCGAAGCGTACACAGAATGAGCCGCGCTTCGATCCCGGTGCGGAGAATACAATCCTTCACCGCCTCATCCACGGCTTCTACGACCTCTTCCGGCTTCAGGCCCTGCTCCAGATGCAGCAGCGGAGCAAAGCGGATCTCGGCATAAATCACCCCATCGGCCGCCAGTTGCTCAAACAGGTCCTCCACGACCAGGCGCAACTGCGCCTTGGATTGCATCAGGCGAAATCCGTGCGGGGAGTGCGTGAGGAATTCCACCAGGCTGCTGCATTTCCGGGGCGCAACAAACGTGTTGCGGTATTGCGCTTCACTGATAGCGGGGTTGATGCGGGCGACGACCTTGTAGCTGAGTGAGCAATCCAGGTGCAGATGCAGCTCAATGCGGGGCAGGGGTTCGATTCCGGCAGACATAGGACATTTTAACAGTCAATCGTACCGTTCGTAGACAATCTGCTTTTTATCGAAGCCCAGTTCTTTCAGCAACTGCCGGTTGGCTTTCACCATGGCATTCAGCCCGCAGATATAGGCATCGAGATCATTCTGCCGCTCACTATTCTGCGACCCCGTCGGCAGGCATTCAACGATCTTGCGCACATGGTCCTGCACGTAGCCGCGTCCTCCGCCCCAATCATTGGTTCCCCGGCTGAGAGTAGGCACATAGTGGAAGTTGGAGTTGGCTGCGGCGACCTTCTCGAAATAATCGCGGTAGTAGAGCGCATCTTCGTGACGAGTCCCGTAGACCAGCCAGAACTCACGCCCCTGGGCCCGCTGGGGGTTGCTGAACAACCATTGCACAAAGCCCCGGATCGGCGCAACGCCTGTGCCGGTACAGACAAAGATCGCATCCCGCAGCGGTGTCCGCAGGGTGAACATTCCATGCGGGCCATGGAACTGGACGGTGTCTCCCTCGCGCAGATCGCAGAGCAGGTTCGAGAAGAATCCGTCATCCACACGGTTCAGGCACAGGTCGAATTGCGCATTCGGGTAAGGCGCAGAAGCGATGGAATACGCGCGGGTGATCTCCCGGCCTTCCTTTTTGGCCAGCAGTGAGAGAAACTGCCCGGGCGTGAATTCGAAATGCTGCTGGCCTTCGACGGCAAATTCCAGGTGGCGCGCCTGTTCTGAGAGCCAGACGGCATGCTTCAGTCGCGCGGTATAGATTTTTCGCTCGGTCACCGATCAAGTATAGATGCTGTGAGGAAAAGCAAACACCACGGAATCACGGCGCAACGAAGCCGCAATCCTGAACCTTACCACTGATAAACACAGATAGAAGCACTGATCAACACTGAAGGAAAGAAAAGAACCTTACCGCGGATTTACGCGGATTTGGGCCGAAATTGCCTAAAAAAGCTTGGGAACAGTGATGCGCGAGCACCCCGCACTTTCCTTCCGGCTATTCCACAGTAACTGATTTCGCCAGATTTCTTGGCTGATCGACATCGCATCCACGGCGCACGGCGATGTGGTAGGCCAGCAACTGCAAGGGCACAACCTCCAGCAACGGGACGAGCAACTCGGGCGCCCGGGGCACATAGAGCACATGATCGGCAGACTCCCGGATTTCATCGTCACCCTCGGTGGCTACGGCGATCACCTGGCCTTCGCGGGCCTTGACTTCCTTGATGTTCGACATGGTTTTCTCATAGCGCAGCACTGAATCGGCGTCCTCCGGATCGCGCGTGGCCAGCACCACCACCGGCAGGTCTTCGTCGATCAGGGCGTTGGGGCCATGCTTCATCTCGCCGGCCGGGTAGCCTTCGGCGTGGATGTAGGAAATTTCCTTCAGCTTGAGCGCGCCTTCGAGAGCGATAGGATAATGAATGCCGCGTCCGAGGAACAGGAAATCGCTGGCGCGCATGTACTGGCGGGCCAGTTCTTCCACCTGAGCATCGTGGGCCAGCACGGATTCCAGTTTGCCGGGCAGCTTGATCAGCTCCTCGATGTAGTAGCGCGACTTTTCCGGGGAAAGAGCGCCGCGCAGATCGCCCAAACGCAAGGCCAGCAGAAACAGGGCCGTAAGCTGCGCGGTAAAGGCCTTGGTGGAAGCCACACCGATCTCCGGACCTGCGTGCGTATAGATCGTGCCGGCGGCTTCACGGGCAATCATGGCGCCCACGACGTTGCAGATGGCCAGCGTCTTCGATCCCTTGGATTTGGCCTCACGCTGGGCCGCGATGGTATCGGCCGTCTCGCCCGACTGCGTAATCAGCAGAGTCAATTCTTTGCTGGAAGTAATCGGATCGCGGTAACGATATTCGCTGGCATAGTCGACTTCCACCGGCAGGCGGGCCAGACGCTCGATCATAAATTTGCCGGCCAGACCGGCATGCCAGCTTGTGCCGCAGGCTGCAATCTGGAGCTTCTGCGCGCTGCGCACCTCGTCTTCAGTGACTCCCATTTCCTCGAGAAACACTTTGCCGGAATCGAGCGAGACCCGTCCCAGGGCGGTTTCCCGGACGGCGCGGGGTTGCTCGTAGATTTCCTTGAGCATGAAATGTTTAAAGCCGCCCTTTTCCGCCATGATCGGGTCCCATGTAACATGCTGCACCTCGCGGACCACCGGTCGTCCGTCGAAATCCGTAAGTTGCACGCCTGTCTGGGTCACCACGGCCATGTCGCCGTCATGCAGAAAGAAGACATCGCGAGTGTGAAAGAGAATCGCTGGAATATCGGAGGCCACGAAGTATTCCTGATCGCCCATTCCGATGACCACCGGCGGACCATTGCGGGCCGCGACAATTTTGTTAGGATCATCCGCCGAAATCACCGCCAGAGCAAAAACTCCGGTGAGCTGCTTTACTGTCCGGCGGACTGCTTCTTCCAGGCTCGCAGCCCGGTCTTTACCCGGCGCCAGCGCATTTTCAATCAGGTGGGCAATAACTTCGGTGTCGGTTTCCGTGGAAAACTTATGGCCTTCCGCGATCAGCTTTTTCTTCAGTGGCAGGTAATTCTCCACAATGCCGTTGTGGACGACGACAATCCTTCCGGAACAATCCCGGTGGGGATGCGCATTCTCTTCCGAGGGACGCCCGTGCGTGGCCCAACGCGTATGGCCGATGCCATAGCTGCCGCCATCGAGCGGCTTGAGGCGTA
Source organism: Saccharimonadales bacterium (SeqCode) (assembly GCA_035568495.1). Taxonomy (GTDB): domain Bacteria; phylum Acidobacteriota; class Terriglobia; order Terriglobales; family Acidobacteriaceae; genus Angelobacter. The sequence goes on from DATMNZ010000243.1 coordinate 13,313, forward strand.
TCACCTCTTCCAGATTGCGCAGCTTGCCCTCGGCCCGGCGCAACTGCAATCCGTTACCACAGCCGTTGCCGGCCACCGCCACACCCGCGGAATCATACCCGCGGTATTCAAGACGGCGCAGCCCTTCAATAATTACAGGCACCACGCGCTTCTGCCCGACATAACCGACAATTCCACACATAAGACTTCTTTACCGCCTTTGAAAGAAAAAAGAGACGATGAATACCCCATGGACAGCCGAGCCCGATCCGGACGATTTTCCGGCGAAGAAATGCCTCAGTCCTCAAGCCGGTAGCTGAACTCTTCAATCACGGGATTGGTCAGCACTTCCCTGGCAATGCGTTCCACTTCAGCCTCGGCCGCCGGGCGGTCAGTCCCGACAAGGGCCAGCTCAAAAACCTTGCCCTGACGGACGCCTTCCACGCCTTTGTATCCCATCTTCTTCAGCGCGCCGTGAATGGTCTTGCCCTGGGGATCGAGGACAGTGGTCTTCATCATCACAGTTACGTAGGCCTTCATGGATGAATTGATTATAGCGAAGATCGGCGGTTGGTAATTGGCAATTGGCAATTGGCAGTTAGCACTCAGCATTCAGCCCAGACGCATTCTCGTCGCTCAATCGCCGCTCTGCTTCGCTGCAGCCTGAAGGATCTTCGGATTCAGCACACTCTCAACCCTTTGTCATCCCGACAGGTCCGCAGGACCTGAGGGACCGGCTCCGCCACGGCATGGGATTGTCGTAGCTGGTTGGGTTGGACGCTTCGGTCCGGTTTTGGAACTCAGAGCGGCCCCCACTCTCTTGCATACGGTTCAGGGCTTCCATAGATCCCTAGCAGTGAAGAGGCACAAAGCGAACGGGTGCGCTCGAATCGCGTAACGCCAGTCCCGCTTCAGCGGGACGGATGAAAGTAGCCCGCCACGTGCCACTATGCCACGCGCCCTTTGCGTGGCACAGTGGCAAAGTGGTGGGTAGCGAGTGGATGATATTCCACCCTTGACGCGAATCAAAGGGCCATTATTTTGAAGGCGACTGGGTTGGGTTCTGAGTTGGGTTCTGACAAGGGCTACGACTACAAACGCGAACGCAGGAACTAACAGGCCTCCGCAATCACGCAGGGAAAGGAGAATCTGATTCCGGCTTACGCCCGTCCAATGCCCAGATATTCAAACCCCAGGGCCTTCATGTGCTCCCCGTCGAGCAGGTTCTTGGTATCGACCACCACCGGGCGGCGGATGATGCGGCGAATGCGGTCGTAGTCGAGCGTGCGGAATTCCGGCCATCCGGTGCTGAGCACCAGGGCGTCGGCATCTTCCGCGACTGCGTAGGCTGAATCACAATAGCGAACGTTGCCGGTCAGCTCCTGCTTTGCATCGGGCATGGCGATGGGATCATAGGCTTTCACATGCGCGCCGCGCTGCATCAACTGGCGCGCCAGGGTGATGGAAGCGGAACTGGCCACGGAATTGGTGTTGGGCTTGAACGCCAGTCCGAGAATGCCGACCTGCTTGCCTGAAACCGTTTCCAGGACGCGCGAGATTTTCTGCATCACGCGGTCGCAGAACTCACGGTTCACCTCGCGGGCGGCCGCGAGAATCTTGAGCGATACGCCTGAACCTTCAGCCAGGCTGACCAGCGAATCCATGTCGGACTCGGCAAAGCTGCCGCCCAGAGAACCGGGCTGCAAGCAGCGGGGCGCGATGCGCTTATCGAGGCCCAGAGCCAACGCTAGATCGACGGCATCGGCGCTCACATGCTCACACAAACTGGAAAGCTCATTGATGAACGAAACTTTCGTGGCCAAAAACGCCGTGGAAGCTTCACGCACCAGCTCGGCTGTCTCGTGGTTCGTAACAATTACGGGCACGCCACGCATCACCAGGGGGCGGTACAGGGCCTTCAGGGCACTGACGGCCTGGCTGGAAGCGGTCCCCAGGACTATGCGATCAGGCCAGTTGAAATCTTCCACGGCGCAGCCTTCGGAAAGGAATATAGGGTGGGAGACCACGACCGTCTGCTTGCCTACGCTGCGGAGATGTTCTTCAATACGCCGCGCTGTACCCACCTGTACCGGAGTCACCAGCACCAAAATCTGTCCGTGGTCGCAAAGGCCGGCAATTTCCCTGACGGTCTGCTCGATGGCGCGATTGGAATCTTCAGCCAGGTAGATGATCTCCGCGCGCTGCACCATGGATTGCAGATGAGTGGAATACATGAGCCGCCCGGCACGCACGCCCCGGCGCACGATATCGCTGAGGTTCTTTTCGTGGAAGGGCAGGGTCCCACTGGCAAGAGCGGTCATGTTCACCGGGTCACTGCCATAGGCTGTCACCGGCACGCCAAAATCCGCCAGACAGGCAGCCACCACCGTGCCCAAATAGCCACACCCGTATACACCGATCTGCATGATAAGTCTCCTGAAAATAACGCATGAACGTAGGGAGCGATTGATGCTGATTAGAATCTCTTTGCCAGGACATCGCAATGCGGAATCCGTACATGTACGGGCGACGGTACGACTTGAAAACCACTGGAAGGTCATGACCCAAAGAGCAAGACCTTCTGGGTTTAGTCGACTTTGATCTCGATTTTGTTGCCGTCAGGGTCGCGTACGAACGTGGAAAGACCCTTCCCGTCCGCGCCGTTGTTGACTTCGGCTTGCGTAGGTTCGAGGCCCTTGCGTTTCAGCGTGGCGATCACGTCGTAAATCGAAGACCCGGTGGCCCGCAGGCAAAAATGCTCTTCGCTCAAGTTGGCCGAGGGCGCGGGATTGGTCGGCGAAGCCTCACACAGATCGAGCACCGAGTCGCCAATACGCAAAGTGGTGACGTTGTAACCGGCCTTGGACTTCCACTCACTCTCAATCGCCAGGCCCAGGCAGTCGACATAGAATTTCTTCATGGCCGCCACATGCCGGGTGACCATCGCGATATGGTCAAAGCCTTTGTAGATGAACACAGGTGAATTCTAACGGATTTCCACAGCCAACCGCCAAAGAATCAGGCGTGATTGACTTGATTCCACCGGCCCACCTAACACCCTCAACGGGCGCTGATCGCGGGGCTGTTCTTCCGGCTGTGCCATTCCTGCAGCGAGCGGACGCGCACTTCATTGCGTTGCAGCGCTGAGATGCCATCGGCCACGGCCCGGGCGGCCGCCAGGGTGGTAATCGTGGGTATGCGGTGCGTGACCGTCGCCCGCCGGATGGCCTTTTCGTCAAACCATGGCTCCATGCCCTGGGGCGTGTTGATGACCAGATGTACGCGCTGGCCTTTAATGAGGTCCACTACGTGGGGACGGCCTTCTTTCACCTTGTAGACGCGCTCGACTTGCATGCCCGCCCGCTGCAGCCAATCGGCGGTGCCATGGGTGGCCACCAGGTTGAAACCCAGTTCCACAAACCGGGCGGCAACCTTCACGGCTTCGGGTTTGTCACGGTCGTTGACGCTGATGAAAACCGTTCCTGCGAGGGGCAGCGATTGTCCGGCTGCAATCTGGGCTTTAGCAAAGGCCTCACCGAAAGTATCCGCCGATCCCATCACCTCTCCGGTGGACTTCATTTCCGGACCGAGTACGGTATCCACGCCGGGAAACTTCGACCATGGGAAAACCGGGGATTTGACGAAGTATCCATCGCCAGTGGCCAGGTCCGTGCTGCGCTCAATATTATCGGGCAGGAACTCCCGCAACTTCCGTCCGGTCATCAGCCGGGCGGCAATCTTGGCCAGGGGCACACCCGTGGCCTTGGAGACAAAGGGCACGGTGCGCGAAGCCCTGGGGTTCACCTCAATCACAAAAACATTGCCGCTCTGCACCGCAAACTGGATGTTCATCAGCCCGATGACCTGGAGTGCGCGGGCCAGCTTGAAGGTGTAATCGTGGATGGTTTCGAGCACCTGCGCAGGCAGGTCCACAGACGGCAGCACACACGAGGAATCGCCTGAATGAATTCCGGCCTCTTCGATGTGCTGCATGATGCCGCCGATGACCACGTCTTCACCGTCGGAAAGCGCATCGACATCGACTTCAATGGCGGCTTCGAGGAAGTGGTCGACCAGCACCGGACGGTCCTGGGAGTACTCGACCGCCTCCTTCATGTAGCGGACGACGCTTTCATCGTCGTAGGCAATCACCATGGCCCGTCCGCCTAGAACGTAGGAAGGCCGCACCAGCACCGGATAGGAAACACGGCGGGCGCCGGCCACTGCTTCTTCCACGCTGGTGGCCATCGCCCCCGGCGGCTGGGGGATTTCCAACTCTTCCAGCAATTTGCCAAAACGTTTGCGGTCTTCGGCAAGATCGATGGATTCCGGCGATGTCCCGATGATAGGCACACCTGAGAGCTTGAGAGGCAAGGCGAGATTGAGCGGCGTCTGACCGCCGAACTGCACGATCACGCCCACCGCCGCGCCACCCTGGGCTTCATGTTCGCAAATCGCCAGAACATCCTCATACGTAAGCGGCTCGAAATAAAGCCGGTCGCTGGTGTCATAGTCGGTCGAAACCGTTTCCGGATTGCAGTTGACCATGATGGTTTCGTAACCGTCGTCACGCAGGGCAAAGGCCGCATGACAGCAGCAGTAATCGAATTCGATGCCCTGCCCGATGCGATTGGGGCCGCTGCCCAGGATGATGATCTTCTTGCGGTCCGTGGGCGGGGCCTCGTCTTCTTCTTCGTAGGTTGAGTAGAAGTACGGTGTGTAGCTTTCAAACTCCGCGGCGCAGGTATCGACCAATTTGTAGACGGGAAGAATTCCGTGTTGCCGGCGCAACCGTTGAACGTGCGCGCTGCTGGTCTGCAGCGCCAGGGCCGCCCGTTCATCCGAGATGCCCATACGCTTGGCTTCCCGCAACAACTCCGGGGTCAGCGACTCTTCCGTATGCCGGCCGAGTTCCGCCAGCATGTCCGTGGTCTCTTTCAACTGGTGCAGAAACCAAGGATCGATTCCGGTGATCGCATTCACTTCTCTGGGAGTCATGCCCTGGGCCAATGCATGGCGCAAATACAAAAGCCTTTCCGGATGGGGTGTGACCAGGCGCTGGGTGAGAATACGCGGTTCGACTCTCTCGGCGCCCACCTTTTTGCCGGTCTCCAGCGAGCGGATGGCCTTCATCAACGCTTCTTTGAACGTGCGTCCGATGGCCATGGCTTCGCCCACCGACTTCATCTGCGGTCCCAGTCCCTCGTCGGCCCCCGGAAACTTTTCAAACTGCCACTTGGGAATCTTGACCACCACGTAATCGATGGTCGGCTCAAAGCAGGCAGGGGTTTTACGCGTGATGTCGTTAGGTAGCTCGTCGAGCGTATAGCCCACGGCCAGCCGTGCGGCCAGCTTGGCAATCGGAAAGCCCGTGGCCTTGGAAGCCAGGGCCGACGAGCGGGAAACACGGGGATTCATTTCGATGATCACCATGTGCCCGTTCACCGGGTTCACGCCGAACTGTATGTTCGATCCACCGGTTTCCACGCCGACTTCGCGGATGATCTTGATGGCCGCGTCGCGCATTCTCTGGTATTCGCGGTCACTCAGCGTCTGCGCCGGGGCCACCGTAATTGAGTCGCCGGTATGCACCCCCATGGGATCGAAATTTTCAATCGAACAGATGATGATGACGTTGTCGGCCAGATCGCGCATCACCTCCAGTTCGTACTCCTTCCACCCCAGCACAGATTCTTCGATCAATACCTCGTGGACGGGAGAGAGATCGAGCCCGCGGGCCAGAAGTTCCAGCAGCTCTTCGCGGTTATAGGCAATGCCGCCGCCGGTGCCGCCCAGCGTGAAAGAAGGACGAATGATGACCGGGAAGCCAATTTTTCCGGAGAACTCCAGGCCGTCTTTCAAATTGTTGATCAGCGCCGATTTCGGCACATCGAGCCCGATTTTGATCATGGCGTCTTTGAACAGCAGCCGGTCTTCCGCCATCTTGATGGCTTCCAGTTGTGCGCCGATCAACTCCACCTTGTACTTTTCGAGGACCCCGGCGTCGGCCAATTCCACAGCCAGGTTGAGCGCCGTCTGTCCGCCTACCGTGGGAAGCAATGCGAAAATGCCAGGGCTGCCGCGCATCATCTCCGACTCCACGCGGATAATCTCTTCGAGATAGGTCCGCGTCAGCGGCTCGATGTAGGTGCGGTCGGCCATCTCTGGGTCGGTCATGATGGTGGCCGGGTTGGAGTTGCACAACACTACCTCATACCCCTCGGCCTTGAGGGCCTTGCATGCCTGCGTGCCGGAGTAATCGAACTCCGCCGACTGGCCAATCACAATCGGGCCGGAGCCGATAATCAGGACCTTCGAGATGTCATTTCTACGGGGCATTTAAGTCGGTTTCACCACGGGAGCAAAGTGCGACGTAGCCGCAACCAAAATCAAAAGCGCACCATGGAGCCACGGAGGCACGGAGAAAAACGAAAACTGGTACTTAGTATCTGGTAGTTGGTATTGGTGGCTGATCGAAGAACTGCTGAATCCGGAAAGGCCCGTGATCTTTCCGAAATCAACTACCCAGTACCGAATACCAAATACCCGCTTTTGCTTTTCTCCGTGACTCCGTGCCTCCGCGGTGGATTTGGTCCTCATTTTTTCCAGCCTTCCATCATCTGCATGAACTCCCCGAATAGATATTGCGAATCGTGGGGCCCGGGCGCCGCCTCGGGATGATACTGCACGCAGAACAGCGGCAAGGTGCGATGGCGCAATCCTTCCAGGGTGCCGTCGTTCAGATCGACATGGGTCTTGATGATCTCTGATTCCTTGAGCGAATCAGGATCGACCGCAAAATTATGGTTGTGGGTGGTGATTTCGATCTTGCCGGTTTCCAGTTGTTTTACCGGATGGTTGCCGCCGTGGTGGCCAAATTTGAGCTTGTATGTCTTGCCCCGCAGCGCCAGTCCGATAAGCTGATGTCCCAGGCAAATCCCGAAGATCGGCGTTTTGCCCATAAGCCTGCGAATATTTTCATGCGCGTAAGTACACGGCTCAGGATCGCCCGGGCCGTTCGATAAGAAGACGCCGTCAGGGCCCAGGGCCAGCACATCTTCGGCGCTGGTCATGGCGGGCACCACCGTCACACGGCAGTTGCAGTCCACCAGCATGCGCAGGATATTGTGTTTGATGCCGTAGTCGTAGGCAACCACGTGCCGGCGCAACGGAACTGGGCCGGCTGCCGGGGGCGCGAAGCGTGAGCCGGTCTCCCACTGGTAGCGCTGGGGGGTAGTCACGACCTTGGCTAGGTCGGCGCCATCCATTTTCGGAATCATGCGCGCCCGCGCCACCAGCTTTTCCGCGTCCGGCTCGATCGACGAGATTACGCCGCGCATCACACCCTGCGTCCGCAGGTGGCGCACCAGTGCGCGGCTGTCGATATCGGAAATCACCGGCACTTTGAATTTCTCCAGATATTCGTCAGCGACCTGCTGCGAACGCCAATTGGAGCTGACGGCCGAGAACTCACGCACCACCAAGCCCTCGATATACGGCTTCGCGGCCTCATCGTCCTCGGGATTGGTGCCGTAATTCCCTATTTGAGGATTGGTTAGAACGACAATCTGGCCGGCATAGGAAGGATCGGTGAAGATTTCCTGGTAACCGGTGAGAGAGGTATTAAAAACGACTTCCCCGCTGCGTTCGCTTTTCGCTCCGTGCCCTTTACCGCGGAAGATTCTTCCATCTTCCAGCGCAAGGATAGCCTGCATTGTATCTCCGGGAAGTGGATTTTAAGAATCTTATCATGGAAGCCCGGCCTGCACACCGGACAAAGTCCAGAAACATTCAGAAGCCTGGGCGCGGGCATTACCGCGCGGTGTCTGGATGGTAAAAGCCTTCACTTTCAAAACCGAATACCCGATTGGAGCGTGCCCGGTAATTTTCCCAGGCAATGGCCGCTGCCAGCTCTACCAGCTCCGCAGTTGAAAAGCGCTTTTGCAACCTGGCCCGCAGGTCCGGACTGACGCTGGCTGGAGTGGCGGTGATCGCATCCGCGAATTCCAGCACCAGCTTTTCGTCAGCGTTGAACAGCGGGCTTTCGTTGTACTCGTTCAGATGGCGGATCTGCTCGTCGCTGATCCCCGCCCTTCTGCCACCGGCAGAGTTGATGTCAATTCAAAACGGGCACTCCACCAGTTTCGCCGCGCGGATTTGGCCCAGCACTTTCAGCCGCGCGGGCACCAGCCGTGTCTTGTCAAGGGCCATGCCGAAACGCGCATACGGCACCAGTACATCGGGATGCATGGCCAAGGTGGCCATCGGAGCAATCTCCCGTCCCAATCGCTTCTTTGCCATCTTCCTGATCAACGGAACCAGGAGTTTTGAGAACATAAAGTTTCCTTGGGAAAAATTAGTGCGGCGACCGGAAAATTAGCGATCTCGGCAAAAAACAACAAGCGCGCAGTTTCCGATCACCCGATCCGCGATGATTGCTTATTCGCCCGACAACCGTACTAGCGCACCGTACCCAGCTTTTCCATCGGCCAGTAGCCGAAAACCGCTTTGCCATAGACATTGGCGCGCGGCACCAGGCCAAACTCGCGGCTATCGTTGGACATGGAACGATGGTCGCCCAGCACATAAAACGTGTCAGGTTTCACTACTCTTTCTTCATCGGAACGGGAGTCGAAGTAATCTTCGGGAACGTAAGGCTCCGGCAGCGGTTGGCCGTTCAAGTAGACGTGGCCTTTGGCCACGCGCACCCGGTCGCCGGGAATCCCGATCACCCGCTTGATAAAACTCTTGCGCATGTCGCGGGGATAGCGAAAAACGATAACGTCCCCGCGTTCGATGGTTTCGAACCGGTAGACCAGCTTGTTGATAAAAATCCGCTCCTGGTCTTCGAGGCCGGGTTCCATACTGCCGCCTTCCACTTTCACCGGCTGGTATACGAACAGGATGATGATCAGGGCGAAGGCGATGGAGAAAAACAGGTCGCGCGTCCACGATTTAAGGATGCGCAAACCGTCATCCGGCGGCGGCGCTTCGGTGGCCGGGACCAAGACCGGTTCTGTCACGTCATCTACAGGCATGGGTGCATGCTCTTCGCTGTTCAGATTATACGTGCTAAATCCACCCCTGACAGCCATAGCCAATGGCCCAATTTTAGGGTAAAATCGCCCTGCTATGAAAACGATTTTGCTGACTCTCGCCATCATCGGTGTCACCGCGATCACGCAAGCCCAGTTCTCCGGCGCTTCCAGCGCAGTACCGGCGTTTCATTCGGCCCCGCCGGAAAAAGGCGCGGTTTTGCCTGCCGTTTTGAGCGCCAAGCAGCTCGCGGATGGCGGCTACACCGCGCCTGTGCAGCAAATGTCGTACAAGGCCGTGGCCAAGATGCCGGGCGTGATGTATCAATTGCCATGTTATTGCTTTTGCGATCGCAACCATGGCCATGAGAGCCTGCATTCCTGCTTCGAAAGCGGCCATGGGGCCAACTGTGGCGTGTGCATGGGCGAAGCGCTCTACGGCTACAAAATGACGAAAAAGGGCTGGACGCCCAAGATGATTCGCGATGGCATTGTCCGTGGTGATTACAAGCAAATAAACCTGCAAAATCCGGAACCGGTTATCTAATTGTTCTGCACCTGGTCTGGTGCAGTTGACGCACTCACAGTTTTCTGCGTATAAAGGGCTAACTTCTCCTAGGCATTGACTTTGCTTGCGGGATGGCTGTGATTTCCACAGCCATGAAACGACCGCTGCTCTGGCGCTCTCCATGAGGACGCAATAAAATGAAGAAGAAAATAGCAGCAAGCGTTAAAGGTTCAGGCCCTAAACCTAACAAAATAAACACTCTTACTCAGTCAAAAGCTATGGTGCAAAAGAAATCACCGGCCCCTCCGCCAAAGTTGACCTTCAAGCAGGATCCTGGTTTTACACAGGCTGTGCAAAATTACGAATCCGCGTTGAAGGCCATGCAGGAGCACAAATTCGAGAGGGCCCGTCCGGTTTTGGAAAAAATTGTCGCCAATGGACCCAAAGAACTGGCCGACCGCGCCCGCATGCATCTCAGCATTTGCAATCAGCAGCTAGCCAGCAGCGCTACCAGCTTCAAGAGCCCGGATGAGCATTTCGACTACGCCGTTTCCCTGATGAACGTGGGCCAATACGATCAGGCGCGCGTACATATGGAAAAGATTCTTAAACAAAACCCCCGCGCCGATTTTGCGGTCTATGGCATGGCGGTGCTGGATTGCCTGACCGCCCAGGTGGAAAGCTCCTTGAAACAGCTTCGTGAAGCCATCCGGCTGAACCCCCAAAACCGTTTTCAGGCGCGCAATGATTCCGACTTCCAGAATATGGCGGATGATCCGCGGTTCACGGAGTTGCTCTATCCCGAGCCGGGTGAGTCTTCCGCCGATCAGAAGAAGCGCTGAACGCGTGATGCATGCCTGTCGCCAATGAATCTGAGATTTCCCCTGGCCGTCACGGACTGCGGGTCGTAGCCATCGGCGGCGGCACCGGTCTTTCCACGCTGCTGCGAGGCTTGAAGCGTCACACCGCCGGTCCCGGGGAGTCCAGCCTGGATGGGGATGGACCACACATCGCCGATCTCACCGCGGTGGTCACGGTAAGCGATGACGGCGGATCGAGCGGCAGATTGCGGCGGGAGCTGAACATCCTGCCTCCCGGCGACATCCGCAACTGCCTGGTGGCGGTTTCCGAAGACGAAAACCTCATCTCCAAACTATTCCGCTATCGCTTTACCAGCAGCGGCCAGCTTGAAGGCCACAGTTTCGGCAATCTTTTTCTGGCGGCCCTAACAGCCATCACTGGCGATTTTGCCGAGGCGGTGAAACGGGCCTCGGAAATCCTGGCCACGCGCGGACACATTCTGCCCGCTACCTCTTCCAACGTGAAACTGGAAGCCGTAATGGATGACAACTCGCACGTCTTCGGCGAGACCAATATCACCGCCAGTGAAAAACGCATCGTCGAACTGCGCATGGAGCCAGCTGCCCCCCAACCCTTGCCCCAGACGCTGGAGGCCATCGCCCACGCCGATATCATCACCATGGGCCCGGGATCACTCTTCACCAGCCTGATTCCCAACCTTCTGGTGCGGGGCATACCCGAAGCCATCGCCACTTCGCCGGCGGTCAAGGTATTTGTCTGCAACCTGATGACCGAGGCCAATGAAAGCCTCAACATGCCGGCATCGCAACATATTCAGGCCATCTATAACCACAGCCGCCGGCCGATCTTCGACTTCGCCCTGGTCAATTCCGCCCTGCTATCGCCCGCCATGAAAGAGCGCTACGCCGAAGAACATGCGGAACAGGTAGAGTGCGACACGCTCGCGATTGAGGCGCTGGGCGTAAAGTGCATTGCCGGGAACTTCATCGAGGAAGGCGATTTCGCCCGCCATGCCACCAGCCGGTTGTGTCTGGAGCTTCTGCGGCTGGCGCAAATGGTACACATTGCCAAGGGAACATCGGCCTCCCAAACTGTTCTAAAATAATCAGTTCATGCCTCCTTCGGCCGTCCAACACGCTGGCGCCTTCGCCATCGCCATCATGGCAGCGGGTAAAGGTACGCGCCTGAAATCGGCGCGCCCCAAGGTACTGCACGAAGCCGGGGGAATGCCTTTATTGGCACATGTGATCGCGGCCGCCTCCCAGGTGGTTGCGGTCAAGGATATTCATGTCATCGTTGGCCATCAGGCCGAGCTTGTGCGCGCCGCCGTGGAGCATACCGGAGTGCGCTTCGTTCTGCAGGCCGAGCAACGCGGCACCGGCCACGCCATCATGTGCGCGCGTAGCCATCTGGAAGCTTACGAAAACCTGCTGGTGCTTTCCGGCGATGTGCCGCTGGTAAAGCGCGAGACCATCGAGAAGCTCCGGGACTTCCATCTGGCGCGTAAGGCGGCCATGACGATTCTCACAGCCGAACCGGAGGACCCCTTCGGCTACGGACGTATCGTTCGCGCCACGCCTTCCAGCGACACGGTAAAACAGATTGTCGAGCAGAAAATGCTCAAGGGCGCGCAGCAGAAGCTGCGCGAGATCAACTCCGGCATTTATGCGTTTGACGCTCGCCGCCTCTTCGCCAACCTTGACCGCCTGACCGCCGATAATCCCAGCGCTGAGTTCTACCTGACGGATATGGCCGCCATTCTAATGAAGGCCAAAGCCCGTGTCCTGGCCCTCAAGGCGCCGGACGCCGAGGAAGTGCTGGGGGCCAACACCCTGGCGGAGTTGGCGGGCCTGGACGCCGATCTGCGCTTCCGTAAATGCCAGGCGCTCATGGATTCAGGCGTCAGCATCTACCGGCCCGACACCTGTGTGATCGACTCCGAAGTGCAGGTTGGCGCCGATACCATTCTTGAGCCTTTTGTCCAACTCCTGGGACGTACCCGTATCGGGTCCAATTGCCGTGTCCGCTCGTATTCGATCATCAGCGATTCGCAAATTGAAGACCGCGTGATGATCAAACCAGGCTGCATCGTTGACCAGTCTCATGTGGCCAGCGACGCGGTGCTGGGGCCGTATTCCCATCTGCGCCCCGCAAGCCAGATCGGCCAGGGCGCGCATGTGGGAAATTTTGTGGAGACGAAAAAGACCAAGCTGGGGCGCGGCGCCAAAGCCAATCACCTCACCTATCTTGGCGACTCAGAGATTGGCGAAGGGGTCAACGTTGGGGCCGGCACCATTACCTGCAACTATGACGGAACCCACAAGCACGTCACGGTGATAGAAGAGGGCGCGTTCATTGGCAGCAATTCCATCCTGGTCGCCCCTCTGCGCATCGGCAAGGGCGCTTATGTGGCGGCCGGCTCCACCATTACTCAAGATGTCCCAGAGGACGCGCTGGCCTTCGGACGGGCCACACAGGTGGTGAAGCCCGGATGGGCCAAAGAGCGGCGTCAGCATAAACAAAAACGCACGCCCAGCGCTACGTAGCCACAGCCAAAAAGAATCCACCGCAAAGTACGCCAAGGACGCAAAGGAAGATCAAAAGATTGGAGAAAACAAAAAACAGGTACTTGGTTAGTATTTGGTACTTGGTCTAGGAAAAATCACGATTCTTGCCAGATTCCGCAATGCCGCGATCAGTCACAACTACCAACTACCCAGTACCAAGTACCTATTTTTTAATTTTTCCCGTGACCCGGTGACTCTCTACTGCAACATTTCCTGTCTTCCGGGAAAAGCCGTGTGCGGAGCGGCAGGCAGTTCCAGAGCCAGGGTGCTGTCACCCGCAAAGGAAAGCTCGCCTCCAATGGAATACGCCAGTTCCTGCACGTAGACCAGCTCTTTTCCCAGCACGCTTCTGGAATCCTGCACCGCTCCGGGTTCGATTCCTTTCCAGTGGAGTTCCAGCCGGCAGCGGTTCCCTTTGGTGCTGGTGGTCGCAGAGAGCGTCAGGGGCCGTGTGTTCTTTCCGACAATCTTGCCGGCCAGCAAGACCAGCAATTGGCGAAGCACCGGACTGCTGGTGATCTGGATTGACGGGTCCCATTGGCGGTCGAGCGTGAGCATGCCGGAATGCAGGAGCACGATAAAGTCGTTGAAGACTTCCTGCAGCACCAGGTTGAGCGAGATCCACGGCCCGCTGGGCGCAGGAATCTCGCGCACCAGTGAAGCAATCGTCTTGGTCAAGGCAATGGCGCGGTCGGCTTGCTGCTCAATGTTCTTGATGTCCCCCGTCTGGATGGCCGTACCGCCCCTCATGGCCACCACTTCCAGGAAGCAACGCACACTGGTCAGTGGCTGGGCGAGATCATGGGCGACGGAACTTACCAGGGCGCGTAGCGGCGTCTGCTGGATCATCTGCGATTCGTTCACAGGCCCCGGCAGGTGCGCCGTCTGGATCTGGGTTTTGCCCGATTGAGGCTGTTCCGTGACGGTCTTGGCGGCGTCCGGTGAATTGGCTGACGTGGGGGCCACCGGTCCCAGGCGGTACCCTGAACCACGGACCGTACAAATGAGTTTCTCCTCGCTAGCCAGATCGATCTTTTTGCGCAGGTAATTGACGTACACGTCCACCAGGTTACTGTCGGTTTCGGGTTGCAGCCCCCATGCCTGTTGCAGCAACTCCTGGCGGCTCACAGTCTGCCCGGCCCGGCGCATCAAGAGGTGCAACAGGTCAAACTCCTTGGGACTGAGCTTGATTTCACGTTCACCGCGCGTGACCCTGCGCAACGCCGGGTCGGTCTCCAGGTCTTCAACGCGCAGCACGTTGAGGGATGGATCGGCCTTACGGCGCATCACCGCATTGGCGCGCGCCGCCAGCTCCTGGAATGAAAACGGTTTGGTAACGTAGTCATCGGCCCCCAGGTTCAGCGACTGGATTCGGTCGGAGACCTGATTGCGAGCACTGAGAATCAACACCGGAGTCGCCAGCCCCTCGGTCCGCAGCTTTTCCAGCAGTTTCAGACCGTCGGTTTGTCCGAAGTTCAGGTCGAGAATTATCAACTGGTAGTTCTGGCGCCGCAATTCAGCAAGAACACTGTCTTCATCAAGGGCGGTGTGGACAGAATACCCTTCTGATTCCAGAGACTTGGAAAGGAACGTCGCCAAGTGTACATCATCATCTGCAAGCAAAATCGACATAAGACTCTCTCCCATCAAAAGGCAGCCTTCGAAGAAACATTAGAACCAACATTAGAACCCAAAATGACCTATCCGCGGTAGGAAAAAAACGGAATATTCAGGTTTTTATTTGCCATTCTGGAACGCTCAATCCTCGTCCCAGTGAGGCTTTTTGTATGAATATTCAAATTTCCCTTTAATTTCAGCCTCTTACCGAAGCTGGGGCAGGGTTTAACTACGCCAATAGAGAAATCGGCAGAAACTGAAAACATTAAAGCATTAATTAGAGCCCAGGATAAACCCGCCCATGGCCCCTGAACCGGCCCTGGGCGCTGCAATTCAGTTCGCTAAAGAGCCTGATGATTCAAAACAGGCGGCATATTAAGTAAAACATTGATAGCATTAGAGTTATTAGAATTCGCGCCAATTCCTTGCGTTCTCTGCTAATGATCATCTCCGCCGCAACGATGCCGGAGGCCCGATCTTCCCGATCTTGAATTCGTGTTCATTCGTGGCCAATACCACCAATCCTCTTGCTTTTCATCCCTGCTATTTGTTATCTTGCCGCCCGTGAAGAGATTATTTGCAGAACTGGCAACCGTCGTGGCGATGTCTGTAGTCGCCTACGCTATTAGCATTAGCGGCACCTGGAACGCTACCGTGGATTTGGGCGGTCAGGGCGGCACACCCACATTCGTCCTGAAGCAGGATGGTGAAAAGCTGACTGGCACCTACGGCGGCGCCCTCGGCGATGCTCCGCTTACCGGAACGGTCAAGGGGAACGCGGTCACCTTTGACTTCGAAGTTCAGGGCGCCAAGGTCCACTACGAAGGCAAGCTGAACGCCGACGGCACCCAGATCGACGGCACCTGCGACTACGGCGGTCAGGCCAGCGGAACGTTTACCGCCAAGAAGGCCGATCCAGCGAAGAAGCCGTAAGAGTGGCGCCTCGGCGGTGGGCGCCCCACAGCAGAAAGCTCCCGCCCTCAATTACTCGATTACCTGGGTGTCGGCGTCCCTGCTCTGGATGCATCTGCCCGTGACGAAGGCGGCCACCGCTTTGCGTGGAAATTCTCGTCCACGATCATGGCAGCAGTTCCAGGCGGGAGGACCTGAAGGGCCTTTAGAAACTCAATCAGAGAATCCTGATCGTATTCCGACGACTGGTCAAATTGCTTCCGCGAGGAAAGCGCTTCCCCTGCATGGGCCTGCACGGACCGGCGCAGGGTGGTAAACAGGCCGTGATGGAAGAACGGAGGCTCATTGGCCGAACCCCAGAGTCGTTTTGTCAGGAACCGCCGGTTGCCTTGCCGGAACTTCTTGCTCCATGGCGTCTGGTTCTGGTCGAGGGGTTCACCGGCTTCACTTGGGTCCGAAATATCGTGCAGCTTGAAATCGGTGAAAGCCGGAACCCATACTACGTCCGGGTGCTCCGGATCGGGCGCCAATCGTGGAAGTGGCAGATCAACGCTATTCAAGTCAACTTTCATGATTTTTGTTGTTCCGAGGCGCAGATTGGTTGGCGGATTATAAGGATTGGGCTCGGTGAATATCCAACCCTGATGATCGAGTGGCAATTGGGAGACATGACACGAGGAGCAACCAATGCGATCAAAGACTTTTTCGCCGTTCAGGACGGCTTGTTCGATTTCCGGATCATTCGGAATCACACGGCCCGGCACGGCCATCGTGGCTTGAAACAGCGTGATTGCCGTAATATCGGCGCGAGTCAACTCATTCTTAAAACCGTCGCCATCAGGATCGTTATCGACTCCAAAGCGTTCACTAGATTGCATTCCATGATGGTGATTGAAGGCGGTATTGCTGAATTCACGCAATGAAACCACGTTGCTGGCCTGATGCCATGGGCGCAAGATCAGGTTCGGACGGTCTACGGGTGTGGGAGCGACAATGCTGGCCCGCGGAAGCCCTTCAACCTTGCTGGTGTCCCATGATCCGTCCTTCTTGCGCGTGAGTTCCCCGAACGAGACGCCTTTGGCTATCAGCGGCTTGGTCTGCCCCAATTGCAGAGAGTCGCGAATGGCCTGCAACTCGGCGGTCATCTGACGCGCCAGCATCTCCAGGTAGCCGGCGCCGAAAAGGCCCGTACTGGCCCGCAGATCGCCGATGTTTTGCAGCGTAACGGGCTTCCCTTCCTCGTCCACGGCGCCCTTTGCGGGAAGAGAATCTGTTCTGTCAAGAGTAGCAAAGTCAAACCGCTGGGCCAGCACAAAAACGCTGGTAACAAAATCGCCGCCCCCACCCGCGATACCATAGGGCATGTTGTGGCAGCCGTAGCAGGAGTTTGCGTCCGGGCCGGAGATGCGATTCCAGGCGCGCGCTCCGATCAGCGGCTGTGAAGGGTCGGCTAAAGGTGTTCCATTGCCCTTTGTTTGCGGCCGCCCGGCCCCTTCCTGGTCAGTCCAGTTCGCCTTGAAAAGCTGCTTGCCGTACTCAATCAAGTCCTTGAGGGGCAGCGAGAATTCTTCGTCATCCTGAAGATGCTTAGGAACAGACACCTCTCGTCCGATAGAACTCTTGGGTTTTGCGTGAGGGTTATCGGAAGAAAAGCCTGATGATTGCGTGAGAACAATGCACAGGCAAAAGGAAACGATCCACCGGAAATAATGGAGAGTTCCTGCCGCTCGCTGTCGCCCACACTTCTGCATCAATTTCATAGTTTCACCGAACCACTGCTAAGGGATCACGGCAATGCCGCCCACCGAGCTGTCATTGCCCGGCAACGAAATACTGCTGCCGATTGCATTCGTCGTCACGTCGATAATTGTCACTCCAGTATTGGTGTGAACGGCGACCTGGAGAGAACTCGGGAGCGCAGCGATTTGGTGAACGCCAAAGTAGCACGGCACAATATTTACTGGTATTCGCGCTCCGGAATCGGTAACCACGCCCGCGTTATCAATGTTAATGCTCGCTACCTGCCCGGCGCACGACAGTGCAAAGGCCGCTGTGCCATTTGGCAAAAAACTGATGGACTGCGGAGAAGAGAAGCCCGCAAGGACTCCGTTAGAGGAGACCGTGCCATCAAGGGCAACTCGAAGAATACCAAGGTTAGCTGAGTTGAAGTTGGCAACCAGCGCCAGTTGCCCGTTTGGACTTGCAGCCACATTGATCGGGCCACTACCTCCCGTTGCAACGGAACCGACGTCGGTTAAAATTCCGGCCGATGAAATGTTGAGAGTGCGAACAACCGCGTTGTTGAAAGCATTCACCAGGACCTTGTTGGTGGCCGTTACCGCGACGCCTTGCGCAGTGACCGGAAGGGCGACAGTGCTGGCGATCTTCCTGGCGTTGACATCAATCGACACGACGGTAGTTGAGCCACCACCATCCGTAACCACAACAAATCTTCCATCAGGTGTAAAAGCCACGGCTTCCGCGGCTATCGGCGTGCTAACGAATCCCGTTACCACAGGGGGTTGAGACCTTAGATCAATGAACGTAACGCGCGCGGCTGAGAAGCTCGATACCGCTGCAATCGACCCGTCGGGACTCACAGCAACATCGATGATATCCGAACCGATATTCAGAGTCGCGTCGACCGACAACGGAGATGTCTTTAGAATCTGGACCTGTCCTGTGTTGCGTTGCGCCACGACCAGCCCCCCACCAGCCCGAAGCACAATAGTTCCCACGTCTGTAGTGCCGCCCGAAACCGGTGGCACACTGGCTGAATCGCCGGATAAAGTAGCTCCGTTGGCAGCCGTAAATCTGGCATTGCAGCGAATGCTTCCCTTAACCGTAGGAAGTCCGGGAATAGAAAATGCTCCCGTAGGTCCGCTAAGCGCGGCGATGCCGAGACAGGTGACCGTGGCGCCGCTGACGGTGTTGTTGCCTTGATCTAAGACGGCGCCAATGACGGTCGTCAAGGGATCGGGAATGACGTTTACCGTGACATTCGGCGCCGTTCCGATATTCCCGCCCAAATCAACTGCTGTAGCACCCAGGACAAGACTGGAGTTTCCGGTTGGAACCGTGAGATTAAACTGGTAGGGCGCTGTGGTGGCCGTGAATACTATCTGGCCATTCACCAGGAAATTAACCGCGGCAACCGCCACATCGTCTGTGGCGTTGACAGTAATTGGCAGCGTCGCTCCCTCTATCACCGTGCTGCCCGAGGCCGGAGATGTGATGGCCGCGGTCGGCGGAATGCCTTTGTTATCAACCAATGCCAGATACTGGCCTATGTAGAGACGGCTATCACCGGTTGATCCAAACTTGGTGATGTTGTTGTGCTCGGTGGCCAAATAAACATAGGTACCATCGACGGCAATCCCCATGCCGTTGTCATCACGTTGCGGGAAGTTGAGGATGGCACGCGCGTGAAGATTGGTTGGGTCGGATATGTCTGTGATGGGAATGCCGTTCACGAACTTGACATCGGCGCCCAGGGCAAAGTTCCCGGAGACGACGATATCCTGCAGGAATCCGCCAAGGTTGGGATCGAGAATATGGGAAAGGACCAGCGGCGCCGACGGGGAGGTGATGTCCACCGAAGTGGTGCTGTTCCGGAAGTCCGCAACCAAGGCAGCATTGCCGTGAATTGCCACATCTCGCGCATCACCGGTGGATGCCGTACCCAGCAGCACGGGAGCGGCCAAGTTCGCAATATTGATCACGTAGATGCCGTTTGTTCCGGCTGCAACCACCGCCAGATTTCGCTGCGCATCTACATCAACTCCCTGGATGCTGCCGCTGAGGGACAGAGTGGAGATCCTGCTGGGCGATGCGGGATTGGTGACATCAGCAATCAACAGATTCGATCCGTTGGCGACATAGATCGTAGTCCCGCGCACTGCGATATCCAGAGCGTTTCCGCCGGTGCTCAGTGTTCCCAGCCGCGCGGGGGCGAGGGGATTGGTGACATCCACGATATGCACCCCGGCAGAGCCTGAGGCAACATAAGCGAGATTGCCCAACAACCTCACGTCATTGGCATTGCCCGGCAGCGCAAGGGCCGCGGCGATGACAGGATGGCTGCGGTCCGCCACATTCACCACTTGCAGGCCGGTAGAGCCTGCCGCCACATAGGCGAAATTGCCGTTCACGTCCACACCGTTGGCAAAGCCCGGTATGGTGATGAAAGACAATGAGGTGGGAGTAAATGTCCGCACTACGCCGGTTGCTTGGGCCGTGAATCCGTTATTGGTAACGGTAATGGTGCAGGCGCCATCCGAGCCGGCAAATACGTTGCCATCGGGTGTGCCAAAATTGCAGATGGTGAGGTCACTCGATGAATAGTTTGTTTGTTCTTGGGTTGAGGTAAGGTCGAGCGTTGTCTTTCCGTCGATCAGATGGCCCAGCACGCTGAGTTGCTGGGAGGCCAACCCTTGAATTGTATTGACATTGAGGACGAAGCTGCCGGGTTTGACTTCCAGTAACTTCAGAGCGGCCGCTAATTTGGCGCTGAAAGAGCCCCCAAGCGTTCCCGTCTGGACCTCAATGCCATCCGAAATGCCGGTCCCATCCGTGGAGGCGAGCAGCGGACTCGTGTGATACATCAGTACTTCCTGGCCGTCGGTGAGCCCGTCACTGTCGGTATCAGGATTATGAGGATCGGTGCCATTCTGGAATTCCTGCAGGTTGGTGAGCCCATCATGGTCGGGGTCTTCGAACGGCATAGCCGGGTCATTCGGATCAAGTCCATGAGCAATTGCCCAGGAATCGGGAATGCCGCCGTGGGAGGCTTCAGCCAGCACCACTTGCATTTTGATGATGCCTTGAGTGCCTTCATTTACAGCCTGGATCACGACTGTTCCACTGCTTGCTGCCGTAACTAATCCATCAGGACTCACGATGGCAATGGCGGGATTGCTGATAGCATATTTCGTTCCGGTGGATGCGGTCGTAATGTCTTGCGTTGTTCCATCCGCGTAAGACGCGGTGACGGTTAGCTGGGTGGTTGCTCCCGCCTGCGTCAGAAGAGCCGCAGGAGCTTGCACATTGACATTGGCGGGAATGGGAGTGGAAAGGCCGAATTGAATATGAGGAAGATTCACCGTCTGGTTCGCGTCAATTGAGAAGAGGGCTGACTGGCCGAAAGTAGTGACGCCATTCTGCACGCAAGTCGCACGAGCCCTCACAAGTCCAAAGTTTGCCGGAACATTCGGTAGGATCCAACTCCCATCTGGGTTGACGGCAGTATTCCGGTTGAGAACGCTAACCGTACAATTCTCGTTCAGTTGGGCATGCAGCGAAAGGGCCATCCAAAATAACGAGGCTTGCACGGCCAGCATGAATATCGCACGTTTAGACTTCATTCTTCACCTTTCCATTTGCGTCGTAGGGGACTCCATGATTCCGCAGTGCGGCAAGTTTGCGTCACCAGTTCTTCGCCCATAAGTGACTCTTGCATGGCCCTGGCCCCGGTACGAAACGAGCGGCCGCCGGTCATTGACGAACATCCTCGGATCTCCTCAAGCTGCGGTTCTTACCTTCGTCCAAGACTATCGTAAGATATGCACCCGTGCCCTACTGGAACGTCAGCCAGCGCAGTCCCTTGATTCCGGAAAGCGCCCAAGAGGCATTATTTCCGACGGCCTTGATGGCCAAATTCAACACATCGAGGGCAACCAAGTGATCTTTGCAAAGATCAAGCCGCACATCTTGCATTCTGATCCCTGACTTGGTTTCCACAAGCGAAATGTCATGCGCCTGAAAAATAAGCGTTAACTTTCCTCCAGGTCCAAATAGGTTCTTGGTTAATATCCCTGACGAACTACAGATGCTGGGAATCGACCAATCCAGCCCACTTTTTGTTCGGGGTTGAATGACAACTATCGGTTCCTGTTCACTGCCATAATTTTTCCAAGCATAGCTGCTGTCCAGCTCAGTTAAACGATCCAATAGCGCTCGAACTGTCACATTTTTCTCAACAAGTGAGAATGTTCTCTTTATGTAACCGATGAGTGTTGACGGGCTCTCAGAGGTTGCCAATGCCTCATATCTTTCGAGGCGTATTTGGTCTGGGGGCGAGATCTCTCCTCTCCCTTTGAGCGCGTGGAGTTGCTCGAGAGCCCTGCCTAGCGTAAGGCCGTCCTTTTGCCGGTCATATTCTAAGATTTCAATGCAAATTGGAAAGCTAGTCATCTGCCGAAGTGCTACTACCGCATCTTCGATGGTCGCCCCTCCAATCGCTTCCGCACTCTGGGTAAGTTCAATGTGGGGAATCGTACTCTCTAGCGTGGCCAGCGGAACTGCCGCAGTAGCTTCCACAGACGCCACACCGATAATGGCGATTAACCAAAACAATGCGCTGCGAACATCTTCGTTCATGGTGTCCTCAAAGTTGTCAGGTTGTTGAATCCGCCAGGCGGTGTCGTGCCTGAATTACCGGAAGGAACAGTGAACCTGTTCGTATGTATTACATAGTTTAAGTGATTGGGCCCGACTTGCCACTGAGTCTGATTTTCGAAAATGCAGCCGCCCGCCGGAATAGTGACATCAGAACCTACGCAGGCACCAAGTTGATCAAATGAGTATTTGTTCGAGGAACCGATCGTGAGAGTGGCGCCGCCAGAGGTATTAGCTATGCTGAAGTTGCAAGTGTTTTGCGTAATACCGAGTTGCGGACTGACCTCATTGACCGTTACGCCGGAAAAATCCACGGTGCATGAGTCAAACTTGACAACGGCAGACCACAAGTCTTGCTTTCCGAATTGACCAGCAGGGCAACTGCCGGAACTAGACAGCGAGCTAGTGTCTGTGCTTGGGATAACGACGCTCACATTTTTCGAGTCCAATTGTACAAATGAACCGCCGAGGTCTTTGCCCTCAAGCTTGACTGACACGTTGGCCGGATTATTTGGAGCCGTCCAACTCACACTTGTGCTTGTGCTCGTGCCTGGTGTGCCATCGGAAATGGTCCAACGTACGTCAGGTGTCTTTGGCGGGCAACTCGGTGGCGAGATATTATTCAGATTATTTGCGGTGTATGTGGCTGATTTGGTGATCGAAAAAGTGGGCGTTCCGGAGCATGCCTGGGTTGGGGCAATACCTATTGATGCTGAGGGCGCCGGCCCAGCCATGCACGTCCCCCCGGCACACTGACCTGTCTTCGATCCAGCAAGCGGACAGTTCTTGCATTGCTGAGCAGTATCTGTCACGCATACATTATTCTGACAAGTTCGACAGGTAGG
This sequence comes from Saccharimonadales bacterium (SeqCode), assembly GCA_035568495.1. GTDB lineage: Bacteria > Acidobacteriota > Terriglobia > Terriglobales > Acidobacteriaceae > Angelobacter. The sequence goes on from DATMNZ010000243.1 coordinate 35,994, forward strand.
ACAATCTGCGACCGTGCCATTTGCAGCCGGATCGCCTCCGCAATGCCAGCCAGCCTTCAGCACTCCCACTCCAGGATTCGATGCGATCACAGAACCATCATCGCTCACAGTTCCGGTGCCAATCGCTATGAACATCCCAAGGTCATGGTCGTAAGAATACATTTCCGTGACGGCCTTCGGTTTGTGGCCATCCACGTTGGGAAGCGTGATGGGCGCAGGCGGATCGAACTTTGTTCCCACCGGCTGAATGGTCACGATGAACCGGGGCTGCTGGCCAAAGCCGGGTGACATGGGAACTTTGTCGCCATTGACCGGCGTTACTGTGACACAACCCTGGCGTGAGCCGCCTGGGAACGTGGCAGAGCCTGGCAGAACAGTGAGTGCAAAGCCCGGCACCTGTGGCAAAGTCAGTGTGCCGCCATGCGTCTCATCGACACAGATTCGATTGACCATATCGAGAGCCGGCAGATAGATGGGCATGCCCACCGTATTGACATTGCCGGCCACGGTTACGATGTCGTATTCCAGCGGGGGATAGCTCTTGGGACCGGTCGCGGTGCCGCCATCTGCCGTCAATTTGAAGAAGCCTACAGGCGCCGGCTGAATCAAAAATGTCCCTTTGGCGTCCGTCTGTACCGGGGCTCCGACCTGGACGGGAAGATTGTTGCTGTTTCCCTGATTCGTCAAGAACAACCGAATCGTGACGCCTGCAATCGGGTTGTTGCTATTGTCGAGCACTACGCCGCTGACGGTCGTATTCGCTGGATTCCCCGGCGCCCGCGCCGAAGCGGCGAAAGCGGCCGGCACGCCTGGATTGTTCGGAAAATTCGCCTCCACCAGGTTGTTGGCATTGCCAATCTGCGTGCCCAGCGTAAGCACGACAATCGCTCGCCCGTTACTGTCAGTGTTCACCGTTTGCGTCGAAGCACCGGCAAGATTACCGTCCCCTTGTTTCACCGTGAAGGTAACAGGGACATTGGGGACCCGGTTGTGGCCAGCATCCACCACGTCGGCCACAAATGGGAACCCCAGAGGCTGGCCGAGTACGCCCGTCTGGTCGTTGCCGGAATCGACAACGATCTGGAAAGCATTTGCAGTTGTCCCCGTCGCTGTAAAGTTTGCTGCACCAAAAGCCAGGGCCGAGGACACCTGCACGGCATTGATGCCTGCGCCGGAGCGGTGGCCGAGAGTCCAGAAAACCTGTGCCTGTCCGTTCGCATCGGTGTTCACCATGACAGCCGTCGAAGGTGGAGCAGAGCCGCCTGCGCTTACCGTTCCGTCATTCCCGATGACCTTGAACACCACGGTCTGATTCGTCACCGGATTACTCGTGGGGTCCGTCAACCTCACTATCAGAGGCGCCGGGAGCTGCACTCCAATTCCGCCGGTCTGATTGTTGCCCGACAGCAGGGCCAGAGACTGGGTGATGACTGCGGCTCCGATGGCGGGCGGAGGAGGCTGGCTGGCCAATACGCGGTTGACCGTGATGCTGGTGGTCGTGCCGTTCCCCGCGCGATCGTGGGCTACAGCCTGAATGGTGTTCCGGCCAAGCGCGAGGGGCACAGCAGCGGCAGAGTACGTACGATTCGCCACCTGGGCTGCGATTCCATTGACCGCTACCTGAACATCCTGGGCATTGACCGTCCCCACCACCACATCATTGGCGAGACCGGTTACCGTCGCAGTCGCTTCAGTGGTAACCGCCCCATCCGCAGGGGACTCGATGGTGATGTGAGGCGGCGTGGTATCCAGAGTGACCTGGACAGTCGCGGTGCTCGCAATTCCACCCGCGTTGGTGGCAACCACGGCCAGAACGTTCAGGCCTTCCACCAGAGGAACAGGAATGGAAAAACTGCCGCCACTCTGGGGAGCAGGAATTCCGTTGACCGTAACAGTGGCTGCCGGGTCGCTGATCGTGCCATTGACCGTAGCTGGGCTGAAATTGGTAGTGCTCAGATTGGTAGGAGAGGTGATTGTAATCTGTGGCGCAGGCAGATAGGTCAGGGCCAGAGGCGCCGCGCTGGAATTACCGGCCACGTCCGTCGCCCGCACGGAGATCGAATTAGCCCCCTGAGCAAGTAAAACATTACAGGTGAAATTCGGGCCGGAAATCGCAGCCGGGGTTCCATTGCAGGTGACGGTCGATACGCCCGATAGACTGTCACTCTCGCTGCCGTTGAGACCGATGGAAATTGTGCTCAAGCTGATAGTCGATCCGTTCGGCGGCGACGCTATGGCCACAACCGGGGGCGTCTTATCCAGCTTGATGGGAACCGACGCACTCGCGGTGTTGCCTGCGATATCAGTCACAGTTCCTGTAACGGCTTGGTCGGCGCCCTCGACAGAAACCACCTGTGGGGATGGACACAACGCCACTCCCGAGGTGGCGTCAGTGCACGTAAAAGTCACGGTGGGGTTCGTATTGTTCCATCCGGCGGCGTTCGGCGCCGGCGAAACTACCGCTGCTATCGTTGGAGGAGTCTTGTCCAGATTGATGCTGACCGAGGCGCTGGCGGTGTTACCCGCTATGTCTTGTGCCTGCCCTGTAATTGCCTGGTTTGCGCCATCAGAATTTACAACCACCGGTGTCGGACAAGTAGCGATACCTGAAGTTCCGTCGTTACACGTAAAGGTCACCGTGACATCAGAATTATTCCAGCCCGCAGCATTCGCCAGCGGGGCTGCAGCGGCGGAAATGGAAGGCGGCGTCTTGTCGATGCTTAACGTGACGCTGGTGGTCGCGGTATTTCCGGCCTTGTCCACTGCTTGCCCGGTAATGACCTGACTCGCCCCTTCAGCGCTGACGATAACAGGTGCAGGACAGACCGCTACTCCTGATGTCGCGTCGCTGCAGGTAAATGTCACTGTGACATTCGAGTTGTTCCAGCCCTGCGCATTGGCCGCCGGACTGGCGGTCGCATGGATGACCGGCGGGTCGTTATCCACGCCAATAATCTCAACGGCAATCGAGCCGCCCGGCGCCCCCCTCACCTGGACTGCAATCTGGTTCGACGCCTGCAGAGTGACAGGCTTTTCCACCAGGGCGACATTCTGGTTCAGGTCATTGGGCGCGACGACCACGACTCCATTCACCGTAATTACGGTGCTCGATACGAAGTCGGTTGAGCTATCCGCAAGACCTCCATTATGCACCCTGAGCGTGTATTGGGTATTGGGATTCAGCACAGCAAAGATATTTGTGACCGTAACCGGGGCACCGGTACTCCGGACATAGGTTTGGGGGCCGAACGCGGCAAACGTATTGGCAAAACCTGGCAGAGCGGCAATGAGCATGATGGCTCGAATTGCCATGCCTTTTACGGTTTTTAGCAGCAAACAACGGGAACGATGATCCATCTGGACTTCCTTATGGATGAAATACCTGGAACGAAAGGGATCTAACTTCTGCTGGAACTGAAAGACATAAGATATGATCTAGAACTGATTGTCAAGACAATATATGAATTCATTCATTTATTTGAAACTAACTTATCCAAATGAAAATTGAAACATTAGCAGGCTCTAATTTTATATAATTTTCCTGCTAGCTCTTGCATCTTCATGGAATAGTTTTCAACATTCATATCTATCTGATCAGTCGTATGATTTCTATAATAAAGCTTGTGACTCAATGTATAAGTGATCGAATCTATTGAAGCGTTACAGAATAAATTTCAAAATATTAAAATAGAGGTTGCGGTTAGCAAGGAAGAGGGCTGTCTGCGGGCATCTCCCGCACTCAAGATTTTCTGAATTCTGTGGAAGAATTCCGTCAATACATCAGCAAGAACAAGAAAAGGAACTCTATTGTGTTCATTCAAATAGAGTTAACAAAACAACTGCAGGCGATCTTCATTCTTGCTCACTTCCTGCCCACCACATCCACTTCACTATAGAACGTATTGCCCCAGGGATCGTCCGATTCCGTTGGGACAGTATCAAACAGCAGGTAGCGGAACTTGCCCAGCGGTCCGCTGGCATCGGTAATGCTCACGCCGTATTGGCCTCCAACTTCGCCCTGCGCCGGCCGTGTATCGACGGTCGCGATGAGCTTCCAGCCGCAAGTGGCGGGATCGGTCTTCGAGTCAGGAGAGACGTTGAATCCAGGGCCGGCGCCGTCGCTGGCGAAGAGGTTGTACACCTGCGGAGCGCGGGAGTCTGAGTGCCAGGAGTAGGTGTTGACCTGGGCGATTTCGATGGCGCGGCCGAAGTCCAGAAGGAAGCGGCCACCGTCACTGCCGGCGCTGAAAAAGAAGTTCCTTCCAGGATCATCTTCATCTGCCGGCAGCACGCCATCCGTAAGCGCGGACAAGGGAGCGCCACTGGCATCCTGCTCACCCACGACCAGCTTCAGCCGCGCACCGGCCCCGGCATCGTCTTTCACTGGAGAAGGCACGGTTTTGAACTTGAAGTCGCGGGTAGCGGCGCTGCCCGTGTTGTGTTCAACCGTTACCTTCACCTGTGAATGTAAGACCTGCGAACGCAAAGCCGGCGCCAGGCATAGCAGGACTGCAATGATGAAGCCGAAGTCTTGCGATTTCCACGTCACCTCTTTTTGACTCCCTTCTTTATCAGCGTTGATCAGCGCAAATCAGCGGCCAATACCGGTCACGGCACCAGCGTATCGTACAGCGGCTGCACCGGATGCACCTCCGCAGATCCATCGGCCACGCTCATGGCTAGGATGCGAATTCTGTCATTCTCCGGCAGCGTGAGGGTGTGCGCGCCTTCTGGAAGATCAATCGCATAGACAAATAAATAGGAGTAGGCGTAAGCCTCATTGGCGCCACTCGAATCGTGGCGATGGGTGGAAAACCACGCCACATCCGAGCGCTTGATGAAGCCCGGCCGCAACCCCAGCATCTCCGCGTACTCGTTGATGCGCACACGCGGTGTTGTGCCGGGCGGCGGGGCCGGGGACCCCGGACGCTGCGGCATGGCCTGCTCTTCCCGTCTCCATATGCGGTCGTCCCATTGGCCGATGAAGCCGGTCCATTCTTGAATATTCAACTCGACCGCCTGATCGCCGGCACGGAAGGTGGCCTTCTGATCGCCACCGGCAGCGGCGGCCAGCATGTAAACGCGATTGAATTTTCCCGGCGGAAGCGAGATCGTCTGGCCGTGGGCCGAGACCGCATCGGGTTTGCCGGCGGGCGTCAGATTGAAATGAATGCCGGCATAGTCGAGCGTACCCGGCAGCATCTCCGCGGGCAGCGCCTTGCCCTGGGGCGCGGTTGGTCTTTCGAACGAGCAGTCAAAGCAACCCTCTGCCGCCCGTCCGCCGCGAGTTGCGACCGATAAATCGTAGGTCAAGCTTACCGGCTGCGCTCGTGGAGCCATGACCTTCCTGGTTGCCGGCGCCAGACGCAGAGCGAACGTATGCAGTTGATAGGGCGTGAATGACGTAACCAGCTCTCCGTTTTTCACCGTAGCCGCACCAGCCGGCTGCTCTTGGCCGTTGACTTCACGCGCGGCGGTCACCGGCGCAGCAAAAGCCAGACGCACGTCCTTCGCCGGACGCCCATCGATTTCCACCAGCCGTACGATAACTTCATCGCTCTGCTCCGCCTTCTTCATGGCCAGAACGCGAATGCGGCTGTTGTTGAGCTTCAACCATGCCAGACTTCTACCCAGTGCGCCGGGGTGCCGCGGACTCTCAAAGGCGATCAACGGCTGATTCATTCGATATGCATGCCAATCGGTTTGCGCCTGCCGCCAGTCGGCTTCGTGCCCGGCCAAGCCATAGACGATCTCATGGTGCCCCAGGTCTTGTGTGCCCTGATCGGCGTAGCCTCCGCGAGTCCCCGGTGTGCGCACCAGAGTCAGGCGCAAGGTATTGTCGCTGGGTTTGTCGGAAGCATTCTTGCAATCGGTCAGCACCGTAACGCCAAAGGCTCCGCTCTGGTCGGTGAGATCGATCCACTGATGGGAAGCAACCTCAAATTGCCGCTCGTTCTCATTCGGCCTCTGCACCGTTCCGACATCCCAGTTGTAGGTCGCCAGGCTGTTAGCGGCGCTGAAAGAGAAAGAGGCTTTGAGGTTCGACTCTCTGGTCTTCCAGTCGATGACGTTTGAGAATTCCACGCGATTGCCGGCATCGCCCGCCGATAGCCGGATAGTCTGCGCAAACCGCGAGCCCTCGGCTTCGCGCACCACTTCCACCGCCACGCGGGCCGCTCCATTCTCAACCACACGCACCCGCGCGGGCCCACCGGCAAAAGCTTTTGGGGCGCGCTGCTCATCTTCGAAATCCATGTTCCATGCCGGCCATTGCCGTGGGTTGTCGGTCGAGATAGCCAGCCGCACCGGGGCCGCCAGCAATTCGCGCTTCAATTTCTTGTCGAAGATGCTTGAGACATCTCCGTTCTGGTCGAGTTGCACGCGATAGCGGAAATTCTCGAGCGCCGATTCCGACACCTTGAGTTCAGAACCGGCAGCAGTCTCAGTGGAACGCACATCGTAGACGGCATAACCAACCGATGGCGTCCGCGCCAGGAAGAGGACCTTCGCGAGGCCGTTGCTTGCACCTGCCACTTGCGAGGGGACTTCCCGCCCATCGGGAGCGAACACGCGCACCGCTTTGGGGGCGCCGCTCGAAAACTTAAGCTCAGCCTCGACTACATCTTCACGCTCGACGTTCAGCGGGTTGTAAACGACCACCGGCGTACCCTGGACCGTCGTCGCGGTATCCATGCCCGCGGCCACCGACGAAGTGGCACTGGTGAGCACACCGGCAAACTGGTTCATGGCCAGCACTTCGTCATTCCATGCAAATTCAAACGCCTTCGGCGTGGCGGTGCCAGGCAGCAAATCGTGGAACTGGCCGCCCATCACCAGCGTCCATGCATTGTTCAGCCGCTCCAGCGGATACGCCCGGCCGCCCAGCCAGGCCGCAACTAGGGAAGCTTTTTCAGCGGCGTCGGCCAGCAGTTCATTCTTGCGGTTCCACCGCTTCTGGTAGGCCTCGGATGTCAGCGACCCAGCCGAGTGATTGATCAGCTCCAGGTCTCCCTTGTAACGCGGAAGGCGATCGGTCTTACAGCATTTCCCGATGTCGAGAAACATCTGATCGGCACGGGACCAAACGACGCGCACCGGGCCATCGCCAACGTTGACCGAGTGAGACGCCTTGCCCTGTGTGGTGATGTCTTCCATCAGCTTCACCGACGATTCATTCGGAGAGCCGCCGACATCGCCTGTACCGACATAGTGAAAATCCGCGAAGATCCCCGTCAGGCTTCCGTTGGTCTGGATTCGTTTCACCCAATCTTCCTGGGGCCGCGCGCGCGACTGGTTCTGCTGGGCCGTCAAAGCCGGATCAGGAGGAGGCGGTGGCGGCGGGTTCTTGCTCAGGTCGTAGGTGACCTGGCTGGTATAGCTAAGCGGATTCAGGGCCGCGAGAATAGTGTGGCCGTCCGGCCCTTCCCACAGACCCACGTTGAACGGAATCCCTTCCGGAGTCTTCTCTGGAGAATCCGGCCCGCCGACATGCGGGGCCGGCTGCCAGCCCGAAGAAAGCTTCTGGGTCGAAAACCCCTTCATGCCGGCATGGTGCAAGATGCTGGGCAGAGACGCCGGAAATCCGAAACAATCGGGCAGCATGTATTCAGCGCTGGCCTTGCCGAACTCGCGGCGAAAAAACTGATTGCCGTAGAGCACCTGGCGAAAGATCGACTCAGCGTTGGGCGAGTTGACGTCGCCTTCCTCCATCGACGATCCCGCCGGAAACCAGCGGCCTGCAGCGACGTAGTGTTTGAGCAGCGCAAAGTCTTCCGGGAAGTACTCCTTCATCAGCCGGTAGCGGTTCGCGCCGGTGAAATTAAAGATGTAATGCGGATACTTCTCAAACAACGCAAAGTTGCTACGCATGGTCTTGGTCAGGTATTCGTTGATGACCTGCGGATACTCCCATCGCCATTGCGTATCCAGGTGGGCATAGCCCACAGCGTAAAGGGTCTTCTGCCGGTTTAAATCCGGGGCCGGCGTAGGGGTAGGAGCAGCCGCCGGCTTCTCCGGCGCCGTAGTTTGAGCTGCATTGGGAGCTACCGCCCCAACAAGTGCCAGCAACATCGACAACATGATAGTTCGTAGCATAGACGCCTCTCTTTTGTATTGCTTTTTCCTGAAGCTTCTTCTTGCCTTGCGCAATCCTGCGGGAAACAAACTTACTGCAGCTTTTGGTTTTCTCTGAGCCCCCTGCGATCTCTGCGTACTCTGCGGTTCAGCCTTTGGTTTTTCCTTTGCGTCCTTCGCGTACTTTGCGGTGGATTGTTTTTTGTTGAGGGGTTAACTACTCCGGAATCTCCAACTCTCTCCTCAGATACTCAACCACTTCCTCAGGCCTTTCAGCCCTCATCAGCCGCTCACGAAACTCCTCTTCCATCAGGTTGCGGGCCAGCCGGGAGAAAACCTGCAAGTGGAGACCATTGGTATCCGATTCCCGCGCCGCCAGCAGGACCACCATCCGCACAGGCTCTCCATCGAGCGAGCCCCATTCAACCGGCTGCTGCAGCTTGAGAATGCCAATGGCGTTGCTGCTCACGCTATCGGTCTTGCAATGAGGAATCGCGAAGCCATATCCCAGTCCGGTCGAATATACCGATTCACGCGCCCAAATGGCCTCTTCCATGAGGTCAGCGTCCTGTGTGCGGCCTTGGACGAAAAACATGCTCACAATTTCCCGCACTGCTTCTTCCTTGCTGGCGCTCTGGCTATCGAGGACGATCAACTCCCGCTCGAGCAAAGACACTGAAGCCCGGTCCGCTCCGCCGGGGTTTGGCTGCCGCAGAAGCGCTTCGCACTCCGTCGCGTCCTGGCTCGCCATCGCCTGGGCCAGCAACTCTTGACAGTGCGCGAATGAAAGCCCGGCAATACGCTCTTTGATGACCGGAATCTCACTGCCGGAAACGCTGATCTCGTCAAGCCCCAGCCCGATCAACAATGGAAGATTGACCAAATCAGCCGCCATCTCACCGCACATGCCTACCCACTTGCCGTGGCGATGCGCGCCTTCCACAATCTGTTTCAGGAAGGCGAGAAAGCCGGGGTTACGCCCGCTGGCCAGTCCTGACACCTTGGCATGGGTGCGATCAGCGGCAAAAAAATATTGGAGCAGATCGTTGGTGCCCAGGCTGAAAAAATCGGCCTCCCGGCACAGTGGACCGATCAGAAAGCCTGCCGACGGCACCTCGATCATGATGCCCAGGGGCATAGAAGCATCGAACGCAATGTTGGCGGCCGTGAGTTCCTCGCGGATTGCGCCCAGTTGCGCTCTCATCCAGCGTACTTCCCCTACGGACGAAACCATGGGCGCCATCATCTGCACCCTGCCGAAAGCCGATGCTCGCAGCATGGCGCGCATCTGTGTGCGAATCAACTTCGGATGTTCCGCATAGATACGTACGCCGCGATATCCCAGAAACGGATTCTCCTCCGCCGGCAGCTCCAGATAGGCGACAGGCTTATCGCCGCCGATATCGACCGTCCGCAGGATGACCGGCTTGCCTCCTGCGGCCTGTACGGCCTGCACATAGGCGGTAAACTGCTCTTCCTCAGACGGTGCATGGTCACGCACCGCGAACAGCATCTCGGTCCGGTACAACCCGATGCCATCCGCTCCATTCTCAAACGCCGGGCCCAGCTCCGCGGTGGATGAGACGTTGGCTCCAACCTCAATCCGGTGGCCATCGCTGGTAACAGCGGGCGCCATGGCGTAGCGGGCCAAAGATGCTTGCCGCCGGCGCATCATGTTTTCTTCATGCTCATAGAACCGGCGCACCGGCGCTGCCCCTCCGGGAAGTGCGAATCCACGATTCGCATCCACAATCACTTCCTCACCCGTACGGAAGCTGCGCACAGCGTCCTTGATTCCCACCACCGCAGGAATGCCCAGCGAACGAGCCAGAATCATGGCGTGCGAAGTAGTCCCCGCCGCTTCCAGCACCAGCGCCTGCATCCGCTTTCGATCCAGGGCCAGCAACTGCTGTGGACGGAGACTGCCGGTCACGATCACCGAGGGCCCATGCAATTGCGGCGTAGCTTGCACCTGTACGCCGTAAATCTCTTCCAGCAAGTCGAAACAAATGTCTTGCACGTCAAGCGCGCGCTCCCCGATATAAGAGCTGCCGGACTGCTGTAACAGATTGCTGAAGTAAGTACCGGCTTCGATGACCGCCTGTCCGGCCGACCGGCCCTGCAAGATCAGCTCCGCCAACTTGTCTCTCATCTGGATATCGCCGAGGATCGCCAGATGCGCCTGGAGCAACGCCTTTTCCAGCGGAGGAAGATGACCGGTAAGCTTCTTCTGAATGCGGGCGCTGATGGCAGTCATCGCACTCGTGGCCCGTGCCTGCTCCCATTCCGGCTGTGCGGATGGCTGATCGTTGAGTTCCGGCGGCAATGAGACGCCTCCGATGACGACGACCCTTCCCTGCCCCACACCACGGCCCACCGGTGTGCCAAAATGCGCTTTCAGCCCCGCCCCTTGCAGTGCATGAGGCAGCCTCTGGCTGTGATGGCCGTCCGCCAATTCCAGCAAGGGCGCATCGCAACCGGGAAGGTCGGTTTCGATAAAACGTTGGAGAGCTTCGCAGGCCACCTGTTCGTCGGCCCCGCGAAGATGAATGCGGCATTCGTCATGCAAACCGACACCGGCGGCAATGATCGACAAGACGCTCTTCCCATCGGCCACCGCGCCGGTGCGCAGATTGGTGAGAACACACGTGGCGGCAAACCGGTTCGCCAGATTCGCCAGATGGCTGGCCGGCCGGGCATGTATGCCATGCGCCAAAGGACACAGAAATGTGAATTCAGATGTCATGCAGCCGTTCTGCTTCATCGGCCCGGAATTCTTTCGAAGAGCCCGCGCGGATTCTTGATCGCCTCCTGCAATGGCGCCTCGATGATCTGGGCGTTCTTAAAACGTTCCCGGCCTTCCACCTTGATATCCACCGCGAAAATGACGGCGTCGGCCTGGCGGATGTCGCTTTCCGAAAGCGCGTTTTCTATTCCCATCGCGCCCTGCGTCTCCACCTTAATTTCATGGCCCAGTTCCTTGGCCATTTTTTCGAGGCGCGCAGCCGCCATGTATGTATGGGCAATGCCCGTGGGACACGCTGTAACCGCGACAATCTTCATGCAGTCTCCTCGGCTGCCGATGACGCCGGCGCCCGGAAAGATTTCACGGCAATGATGGCCAGTGCCGTTACCAGGGTGCCGGCCAGGATGGCGATGACATAAGCCAGCCGATGGTCGACCACCGGCAAAACGATAGGGCCGCCGTGGGGCGCATGATCGCCGACTCCGCCCAGCATGGCTATCACCGAAGCCGTCATCGAGCCAGCCATGATGCAGGGAATCACCCGCAATGGATCGGCGGCGGCAAAGGGGATCGCGCCTTCCGTGATTCCAATGAGTCCCATGGCCAGGCTGGCTAAGCCGGATTCCCGTTCTTCGTCGCTCCACAAACGTTTGCGCATGAGCGTCGCCAAACCCAGCCCCAGCGGCGGCGTGCAGATGGCGGCGGCGCACGCCCCCATAATGCGGAAGTCGCCCTCGCGAATCATGGCGGCCCCGAAGAAAAACGCGGTCTTGTTGACTGGTCCGCCCATGTCGAAGGCAATCATTCCTCCCAGGACCATCGCCAGTACAACGGCATTGTCGCCGCTCATGCTGCGCAGCAGCGCGGCGGCTGAATTCATTTCGTGGGCGATCGGGACGCCCAGCACCTTCAGCATGATGAAACCGATGGCCAGCGACGACAAAATGGGAATCACCAGAATCGGCATGATCGGCCGCAGATACTTTGAGACTGGGACCTTCTTAATGGCTTTCACCAGATACCCGGCCAGCAAGCCTGCCAACAAAGCTCCCAGGAAGCCCGCTTTGACTTCGCCCGCGAAATAGCCGCCAATAAAACCCGGAACCAGGCCCGGTCGATCGGCAATGGAGTAGGCGATGTAACCGGCCAGCACGGAAAGCA
>DATMNZ010000244.1:0-31401 GCA_035568495.1 Saccharimonadales bacterium (SeqCode)
CTTCCCACAGCTTCACCGTTTGGTCATCGCTGGCGCTGGCCAGGGTCTTGCCGTCGGGAGTCCAGGCCACCGAATTGACAAAGCTGGAATGGCCGCTGAGGGTGCGCAGCAGTTGCCCGCTGCCCGCCTCCCACAGCTTCACCGTTTTGTCATAGCTGGCGCTGGCCAGGGTCTTGCCGTCGGGACTCCAGGCCACCGAAGTGACACCGCTGGAATGGCCCAATTGAGGGAATATTTCCGGGGAATCTGCCGACGCTTGAGCAATGAGCACTGCGCTCCAGATCGCCGCTCCCATGGCCAACGCAAGAATCGTTCCAAAAATGATCTGGGCAGCGAGCTTTTGGATAGGAGACATGTGCGTTCTTGCGGCGGAGGTATTTTATAGCAAATGGCCTATGAAAAGAGGGTCCGCCACGGCAGGCCACTGGTGGCCTGCTGGCGCACACAATACAGCGGTCATGCCCCTTAGTGGGTGTGGCCGCTTTTTTTGGGGGAAGGGAAGCAACGGCCTAAACGACGCTCGCCTGTTTCCTTGTCAAAGATGTCAGGATCCGGCTGATGATTGCGATTCTCCTTCTCTGTGGGAATCAGAGCTTATTCCCCTGCGTTCGATTCCGTTCATCAAGCACATGGCCTGTCTCATCGTCTTCAGAGCACATCTGCTAACTTCCTTCCAATGAACTCGACAACGCCCCGATGACGAATTGGGCGTTCCTCCTGGTATAGAACATGCAGTTCCGGAACAAGTAAGCGCAGTTCGTTTCTGGCCAACGGATTGGCCCTGTCCCCAGCCATGAACCGTCCCTCGGAATCCCACTGTAGGCTCATCTTGCAGATCAGCAGCCCGCCCGGTTTCAACGCCGAAACGATCTTGGGGAAAAGATTTCGGTCCAGGTGGTAAAACAGGACGATCAGGTCAAACCCAGCGGGTTCAAGTTTGTACTCGGCGGCGTCCCCTACAAAGAGGCTGAGATCAACATTAAGCTCAAGAGCGGCCTGACTGAGCTTTCCCATCGCCACATGGGAAACGTCTATTCCAGTGACTCGCCAGTGCCTACCTGCGAGCCATAGGGCATGCCTCCCGAGGCCGCACGCTAAATCCAATGCCACGCCTGCGTTGGGGAAGGATTGATCCACAAACTGCCCATAAGCTGAGATAAAGAACGGATCTGGCTGTGTCAGGGAAGTCAGACCTTGCTCGTATTTGAGGTCCCAATGCGCCTTTTGTTCTGCGCTGTTCATTCTGTAATCCTGGGTCTTCGGGCAGGTAGCATCCGGGCGGCGTTCAAAATGAACACCAGCTCCGATGACACGTGAATGAACGCCGCCAGTAAAGGTGTTAGAAACCCAAATGCAGACAGAACAATTCCGGCAGAGTCCACGGCAAGCGTTCCATAAAAATTCTGCAGAATGATTTGATGGCAGCGGCGGGCGATGCGCAAAGTATCCACGACCTTCAACAGGTTATTTCCAATGAGGATGACGCCCGCGCTTTCTTGCGCGATGTCAGTGCCTGAACCCATGGCCATACCGACATCTGCCTGGGCCAGTGCAGGTGCATCGTTGATGCCATCGCCAACCATGGCTACTTTCCGGCTGCCGTTCTGAAGGGCCATGATGTGCTGCAGCTTCTGTTCAGGAAGCAACTGGCCAATTGAGTCGCCGAGATGAAGCTCTCTGCCGATGCGAGCAGCGGTAGCAGATGAATCTCCGGTGAGCATCACGGTCTGCACGCTCATTGATTTGAGCTCTTGAATTGCCTGAGCAGCCTCGCCGCGAAGCTGGTCATCCAACAGAATTGCGCCCAAGTATTGCCGGTCGCGGGCGACCAGAACTTGGGTGATGCCGGGCATGAAGCTGTTGCGGGGAACGGCAATCCCACTGGCCGCCAAATAGTCAGAGCTCCCGACGCGAATTACGGAGCCCCAAGCCATGGCCGTTATCCCTCTACCGGCCTCATAACGAAATTCGTCAGGCGCCGGCAAGACGCTGATTGTGGAGCGGACATACTCCAGAATTGCCCTACCCAGCGGATGTTCTGAATTCAATTCCGCGACACCAGCGCAACTCAGAAGTTCCGTCAGCGTTTGCCCCTCGGCAGGCACGGTCTTGACCACAGCCGGAGCGCCAAATGTGAGAGTGCCGGTCTTGTCTAATCGCTTTTCTTCCCCGGCCCACCGTCAACTGCTCCAGTATCTCAGCCACCAATACAAACAGGGTGATAACCAGCGCGGTGAAAAACTCGCGGATGAGGAGCGCGGCTATCAGAGCAATGGTCATGGAAAGCTCCATGGTCATGCGTCTTTCCAGAATGTTTTCCAGCGCCTCGCGGAAGATGGGGTAGCCGCCAATCATTGTCGCCGCTACTCCGATCAAGCTGAAAGAAGGAAACGGCTCGTAGATATGAAAGGCCACGGCCGCGGCGGCCAAAGCAACGAATGCCACGCGACTAAGATCAGCGAGGCTGACTGAGTGCCCGTGGCCCTTATCAGGCCCATTCGCGCCATCGTGGTCCTTGCTCGGGGGCGCCTCGCCAGATTGGCCCTGCAAGAGTCCGGTTAGTGTTGGCATTGTTCACACCTTCTGCAGAAGGTCCGGTTCACTCGATGGGCGGCGGTCAACAGCAGACTTCCCACGGAGGTTATGGCGATTTCGACGCCGTGGGAAGAGAAGCGATCATCGAATGCGAGTACACCCAGAATGACGGCCAGGCCGGAGATGCCCAGGACCCAAACGCGCAACTTTTTATGTTTGCGGAAGCCCATCGCAAATGAAGGCACACCGGCCCCCACAATCAAGAATGCAAATAACCGATGGATGATCTCGTCACCAGGAATGAGGTGTGCCAGTGTTGGGGCAAACGCCAAGGCCAAAGGCATCGAAACACAATGGACTAGACACAGGCCGGAAACGCAGGCCCCCAGATCGTCGAGGTTAAAAAAAGAGATCTTCAGTACTCGCATGGCGTTCCCCAGTTGGATTTGCCCGGCTGAGTAGCGCCAGGCGGTTTTCCGTCTCTTTCTCTTCTTCCAGAGCAGACCACCAACCGAGGTACATTCCAATCGCAAGCACAATCATCATCAGGGCGAGGAAGACCAACGCCTGGATGATCTGCCTTTGGGTGAATTTATGACCAACGGTCCGTTTCCTGCCCCGGAAACGAAGAGCGGGCCCGCCCCTCGATTGCTTATAGACAGTTCGAGGCAAATCATCAACTCCTGAAATTTTATACTATACACAGGTATAGTATTTTGATTTCCGGCCATGCGAGCTGGCCTTTATTTCCTGATAGGTCAAGCGCGTCTGGATCGGCAGCTTAGGAATAGACGCAGAGAGCAAAGCTCCTAAATCCAAGGAGTTGAGTGGCCCGGGAAAGGCCACTCAAGCACCCAACTCGCTGTGTCAGAAGTGAAAGCCCAACTCAACATTCGCGGTGCGAGGCGTAACAAAGTGCGTCCCGCTGAAGGTTGAGAGGAAGTTATACAGCGCCACTCTGTTGGTCAGGTTGATGGCGGTCAGGCGCAAGCTCCATTTGTAGCGGTCGCCGTGGAAGAGATTGTCATGGCCGACGCTGGCGTCGAAGAGATTGCGTTGGGCAATACGCGCCGGGTTGTGATCGTCGTTCTGTGTGCCGGGCGCCGGTATGTTGATGCGCGTGGACCCAAACTGCGACGGAGCGCAGGCCGTCAAGGGCGTAGTCAGCGTTGGGAAAACACCTCCGCAAAAGAGGCCGGCCTGAATCTGTTGGTCCGCGGTGAGCCCGGTGAGGTCTACCGGCGTGGTGGTATCGGTGGCAAACGGCACTGCCCCGGCGACCAGACCGCTGTCATAGCGCCAATTCATCGCGAACCAGGGCCCGCGCTTCCATGGCTGGTATTGCACGTGGGTGGTCTGCTGGAATTTCTGGTCATGGTCGATGCGGAACACACCCGTCGACGGATCGGTGCCCGATCCGCCAATCTGGGGCTTGAAAAAGCGCGCGGAGGAGCTGCTGAGAACGGTGAAGGCCGTCAAGCCGTGGTAGCTTGGCACACTCACACGAATGCCGAAGCCGTTAATCTTCGAGTTGTGCCAGGCAATGGGAAAGAAAATCGGGGTATTGAGCAGGACGCCGAAATCGTAAGCGCTGTGGGTGTACTTCCACAGATAGTCGGCGTCCACAACCAGAAACTTGCCGAATGCCTGCTGGAAGCCGCCATGGAACTCATTGCGCTGGCCTGGGGGAATCGGCCCTGAAGATCCGCCAAAAACTGCGTTAATAAAGGGGTTTCCAGCCTGCGTGGCAAGAATCAGGTTTTCGTTGAAGGGCGTTTCCATGACGCGCGCATACGAGGCGCGTAAGACGGTATTGGTACGCTTGATTCCGTAGGCGATCCCGCCGCGTGGCTCCACTTGAGAGTTGGCAGAAAATCCACGATAGAAATCACCGCGGACGCCCAGGTTGAAAGTCCAGTTGCCTTTGGTGATCGCATCCTGAATATAGAGCGCGACCTCTTTGATGTCCTTGTGGCCGTTAAATCCGAATAACGCGCTCTGTGGGCCGGTACATCCATCGTTCACCGAGGGTGTGGGCCGGGTCAGGTCGAAACAGCCAAGAAGGGCAGTGAATGCGGGGTTAGGGGTAAAGCCAGATCCAGCACAATCGGATGGATCGGTGAGACTTGCATCGCCCACAGGAGCGCCATTGACATCGACGCACGGGGAGTTCACGGTTGGATCGGTGAGTCCCAGCTTGAAACTCTCAGTCAGCCTTGTCTGTTGCAACGTTACTCCGGCCTTCAGGTTGTGCGCACCCTTGAGGTAAGAGATATCCGAACGCAGGCCGACATTGGTGAGCTTGCGGTCTTGCGCAAGCGTCTCCGTGAGGTCGGCGAACGGGTCGCGGCTGGGGAAGTATTGGAAGCGATCGTGGCGGGCGAATCCGCCGAAGGTAAGCAGGGTGTTCGCGTTAAAGAGATGGGTCCAGGTCGGCGCCAGGTTATAAGTCTGAATCTGGGCGCGCTGGTCCTGATGGATGGCTGCATCGTCGAAAGAATTTGGGGTCTGGAACCAGGACCGGGTGTAGCCGGCATTCAGGTGGAGCGTATCTACGGTGGAAAACTGAAAATCGGCGCGGTCGAACAGGTTCTGCTCGTTGCCCTTCGAGTGAATTACCTGAAACTCCGGCGGGTCGAGGAAGCGGCCGGTGTTAAGCCCGCTGGCCGAGATGAACTCACCCCACTTCGGGCTTCCAAATGCAATATTAAAACCAGCGGTCGCACTGCCAAACGAACCGTAGGAAGTAGTCAAGCTGCCCGCAGGCCGGGTCTGCCCCAGCCCGGAACGCGTGGTGACCTTGATCACCAGGCTGGTCTTGTCCCCGTATTCGGCGGGAGGAGCGCCGGAGATCACTTCCAATGACTGGATGGAATCGACGGGAATCTGATTGGAAAAGACCTTGCTTTGCTGGTCGGTAATCGGCTGTCCGTCGACGGAGAAGGAATTTTCCGCATGATCGCCTATGCCATGGAAGAGGCCGTTGGAGTCGGCCACGACGCCTGGGGAGGCCAGCGTCACCAGGGAGCTGACCGAAGACGACTGGCTCTCAAGAGGCATCTTATCGAAAAGGGCGCGATCTACGTCGGTATGAAAGTTGGGCTCAACTTCAATTAGATCGTGCGCTCCGGCCTCCACTGTGACGGTAGTGGATGCAGCCTCAACCTGGAGACCAATTTCGAGCGCCACCGGCACGGCTGAGCGCACGTCCACATCTTGAGAGTAGGCGGCGAAGCCCTGCGCCGTAATTACCAGCCGATAAGGGTTGAACGGCACATTCACAAAGCGGAAGTCTCCCACCGCTCCGGTGATGGCTTCATGGTGAAAGCCGCTCACAGGATAGGAGATTTCAACCCGGACGCCGGCGACCACGGCCCCGGAAGGGTCTTTGACCACACCCTGGATCGTTCCGGAAGAGCTTTGCGCGGCGGCGCTATAGCAAAGCGAAAAAATGGCAACAAACAAGACTACGAATGAAAACAGAGTACCTCTAAAAGAAATATGCATGACTCCTCCAAGCGGGGCCGGTATGAATTATTTAGTTAAATGTCAGTAAGAGACGAACCGACTAGGCAAGGGGAGGAGGGCGGCAGAAAAGCGCGAACGACGCGAGAACAGGTTTCGCCCCAAGGGCCGCGAGAGCGGGAAGGAGTGCGACTGTCTTAAAGGTGAAAAGAAGGGAGACGATCAGAACGAGCTGCAACGCCGTATGCGCAATCTGACAAACTGAACATTGCTTTGTTTCGCTGGCGAGATCGCCGCGATGGACGTGAAATGCCTGGGCGCACGCCGGCACCGTTACCAAAACCAGGCAGATAATCACCGCCCAGAGTGGGACCGCCGATGCGTGAGGCGAATTGAGCTTGTTGCTTTTCACGTTATTAAACCCAAAAAATCTTCAGGCCCTATTTCGATGGTTAGACCATTCCTGGCAGTCATCTGCTAACAAGGATTTCCCGTGCCGCAGTCTACCAAAGACAATCATACCACTGAAATCGTATACTGGGATAGAGTATGGCACACATCAAAGAATCGAAAGGGAAGCTTCTGGCGCGCGTCCGGCGCATTCGCGGTCAGGTTGAAGCCATTGAAAAGGCGCTGGCTGAAGACCATGAATGTGGAGATACACTGCAATTGATAGCCGCCACGAGAGGCGCAATGAACGGGCTAATGGGCGAAGTCGTTGAAGGCCACATTCGGCATCACGTTCTCAGCGCTAAGGCCACGCCCACCGAACGTGAAGGCGCGGACGAACTGATCGATATTGTTCGTTCCTATCTGAAGTAATGCTACCGCCTGTAACCCAATGATTCTAAATACAATCTAAAACTTGACAGTAAGTCACTCAGATATAATAATGGAAGTGCTGTTAATGAGGTCTGCTCTCATTTCTAAGCACTTATAAAGCCGTAGGAGGCAAGAAGCGTCATGGGAAAAATCATTGGAATTGACCTGGGTACCACAAACTCGGTGGTGGCCGTGATGGAAGGCGGCGAGCCGAAGGTCATCGCCAACGAAGAGGGCGGCCGGACTACGCCTTCGGTCGTGGGTTTCACCAAGTCCGGCGAGCGCCTGGTGGGCCAGGTGGCCAAGCGGCAGGCGATTACCAACCCTGAAAACACGGTCTATTCGATCAAGCGTTTCATGGGCCGGCGCCATGAAGAAGTGAATGAAGAGATGAAGATGGTCCCCTACAAGGTAGTCCGCCAGGGAGACCATGTGGCCGTAGTGGCGCAGGACAAGGAATATACCGCGCCCCAGGTTTCGGCCATGATCCTGCAAAAGCTCAGGAAGGCGGCCGAAGATTATCTTGGCCAGACGGTCACGGAAGCGGTCATCACGGTGCCGGCGTATTTCAACGATGCCCAGCGCCAAGCCACCAAAGACGCAGGCAAGATCGCGGGCCTGGATGTAAAGCGCATCGTGAACGAGCCCACGGCCGCGGCGCTGGCTTACGGCCTGGACAAGAAAAAAGATGAAACCATCGCCGTCTACGATTTCGGCGGCGGCACTTTCGACATTTCTGTCCTGGAAGTGGGCGAGGGCGTAATCGAAGTCAAAGCCACCAATGGCGATACGCACCTCGGTGGCGACAATATCGACCAGCGCATCGTCGACTGGCTGGTGGAGGAATTCAAGAAAGATGAGAGTCTCGACCTGCGCTCCAAGGGCAACGAGATGGCCTTGCAACGCCTTCGGGACGCAGCGGAGAAAGCCAAGATCGAGCTTTCCACCACCATCGAAACCGAGATCAATCTGCCTTTCATCACCGCCGATGCCACCGGTCCGAAGCATCTGGTAAAGAAGATGACCCGCTCCAAGTTGGAGCAAATGGTTGAAGACATTATCCAGCGGTCGTTGGGCCCGTGCCGCCAGGCGATTAAAGATGCGGGAATTGATCCCAGCAAGATCGATGAGGTCGTGCTCGTAGGTGGACAGACGCGCATGCCGCGCATCCAGCAGTTGGTCAAAGAGTTGTTCGGCAAAGAACCGCACCGGGGCGTGAATCCCGATGAGGTGGTGGCCATCGGCGCTGCGGTGCAAGCAGGTGTGCTCGCCGGTGACGTCAAGGACCTCTTGCTGCTCGATGTGACGCCCCTGACGCTGGCAATTGAGACCTACGGCGGTGTGGCAACGCAGATGATTCCGCGCAACACCACCATTCCGACCAAGAAGACGGAGTCGTTCTCGACCGCCGCCGACAGCCAGACCTCGGTCGAAGTCCACGTGCTGCAGGGCGAACGCTCCCTGGCGCGCGACAACCGTACGCTGGGCAAGTTCCACTTGACCGGCATTCCGCCGGCCCAGCGCGGTGTGCCCAAGATCGAAGTCACGTTCGATATCGATGCCAACGGCATCCTGAACGTGACCGCCAAAGACACGGCCACCGGCAAAGACCAGAAGATCACGATCACCTCTTCTTCAGGCCTGAGCAAGGAAGAAGTCGACCGTATGGCCAAGGAAGCCGAAGCGCACGCGGCCGATGACAAGACCAAGCGCGAAGAGATTGAGTCCCGGAACCAGCTCGACAACATGGTCTACCAGGTGGAGAAGATGTTGAAGGAGCACGGCGACAAGATCTCCAGCGGCGACAAGGGTGAAGTGGAAGCGGCTGTGGCCAGCGCGAAAAAGGCGCTCGAAGGCAACGAGACCGCAGCCATGGACGCCGCCCGCGAGAAGCTGACCCAAGCCTCCCATAAGCTCGCCGAAGTCATGTATAAGGCGCAGGCGGAAGCCGCAGGCGCTGCTCCCGGAGCGGACGCTGAAGCCTCCTCCAATGGCGCCGGTGAGGCGCAGAAAAAGAAGGATGAGGGTGTCATCGACGCTGAGTACGTGGATGTTGAAGAAAAGAAGTGACCGCGGCCCGACGAAAGGCATTTAGCCGCGAATTAACACGAATGAACGCGAATGAAGATTGGGTGGCCGTTGCTCGCGAGCAGCAAGGGTCTTGATGGGTAAGTAATACCGGCGAGCGCCGGACCGTGCATGATCCCCGGGGCGATGAACAGAGCATCAGCTTAGCGATGGGCAGGCGGCTGTTATCAGCCGCCTGCTTTTGTAACGGAGCATAGAATGAAACAATATCTCGTTGTGAGAGTGGTGGAAGGTTTGAATCACATGGCTGATCTGATAACCTTACCGGGCCTTTATACTCTGGGCGCCGCGCAAGGCTTCGTCCAGCAGGCGTTAGAATCGGAACCAGGATTGCGCTTTCTTATTCAGGAAGTGGGAACGGCCTGAAAAACCGGCAATTGGCAGATAGCAATTGGCAAATGGCAAAACCAGCCTTCTGCAAGTTAGCATGAATCTTGGTTCGTGCAGTAAGAGCGACGGTTTCTAAGGCTAGTTGCCAATTGCTAGTTGCTAACTGCTATTTGCCCATTTGAGGTTTCATGAAAACGATCACACGGATTCTCTTGCTACTGGCGGCTTTTCAGCTTGCGCCGGCCCAGGTGGCGGCCTCCGCTCCACGAGAAGATAGCAAGACCGTCCAGGAAGTCACGCGGATGCTCCGTGATTTTCTGGCCGCCGTTCCGCGCAGCGATCGACAGGTCTTTGACCATTTCTTTGCCGATGACGTGATCTATACACGGGGCGCCGGGGTGACGGTAGACAAAGCGGAGATCATGAAGAACGTGGGTGCGGGCGTTGCCGGCGGACCTGCTTCCACCTACGAGGCCGGCGACATTACCGTGCATACCTACGGAAAAATGGCAATCGTGAATTTCCGCCTGGTGCAGCACACCGTAGAAAAGGGGTCGCCGGTCACCAACTACTTCCGCAATACCGGCACGTTTCTCAAGCGTAACCATCACTGGCAGGTGGTGGCTTGGCAAGCGACCCGGGTTCCAGCAGAGACCAAATAGGCCCAGGATTCCCGCAGCCATGCCGATGTTGAAAAGCCGTAGCGAAGCCAATTCCATGAGGGCTGTTCTGCTTATGCTGCGTGACTTCCTGGAGGCGGTCGGCCGGGGCGGGGAAGGTGGCCGGCCGGTGTTTGAGAATTTCTTTGCCGACGATGTGGTCTACACCAGTTCCAACGGCGTCACCATCAATAAAGAGGAGTTGCTGAAGGTCCTCGACGGTGGATCGGCGGACCGCTTCCATGGCTCTTGTACCGCTGAAGATATCACCGTCCGTCCCTACGACGATATCGTGGTGGTCAATTTCTGCATGGTCATGCACAATGAAGGCCAGGGCCGGCAGGAAGTCTCATATTTCCGCAATACCGGCACGTTCCTGAAGCGCAGCGGACGCTGGCAGGCCGTGGCCTGGCAGGCCACGCGCTCGCTGGAAGGCGCACGGGTAGAGTTGAAGACATCATAGGAACCTGCGAACTATGGCTGGTCCACAACAGAAGGATTATTACGGCGCGCTGGGCGTGAAGAAGAACGCCACAGCGGAAGAGATCCGCAAGGCCTTCAGGAAACTTGCGCGCAAATACCATCCCGACGTCAATCCCAATGACAAGAAGTCCGAGGAAAAATTCAAGGAGATGTCCGAGGCCAACGATGTCCTCAGCGATCCCAAGAAGCGCAAAGTCTATGATCAACTGGGATTCTATTCCGACAATATCGATCCGGCGGCGGCCGAGGCCTATGCTCGCGGCGGCCGGCCGGCCGGTGGCCAGGGCGCGCCTTTCGATTTTGACAGCTTCGATTTTTCCGATTTCGCCGGTGGCGCCCGCCAGGGCGCAGGATTCCAAGGCGCAGGATTCAAAGATATTTTCTCCAACATATTTACTGGCGGACGTGGCGGCGTAGCCGAAGGGCCTGAACCCGGCTCCGACCTTGAGTACCAGATCAACATCGACTTCTGGGACGCAATTCGCGGCACGGTCATGCGTCTCGACATTTCCCGCCAGGCAAGTTGCTCGAATTGTGGCGGCCAGGGCAGTGTCGGTGTTGAGGGGCCATGCCCGGACTGCGGCGGTAGCGGCCATCTCTCGCAGAGTTCCGGCCGCATGAAGTTCAATACTCCGTGTCCGCGTTGCCATGGCACGGGCAAAGCGCGGAACCGCTGCCCCGCTTGTCATGGTGAATCCGTGGTGCATCGCACCGAGCCGCTGGAAGTGCGTATCAAGGCCGGTACGCGTTCCGGCCAGCGCATCCGTCTGGCCGGCAAAGGGAATGCTGGAAGCCGCGGCGGACGTGCCGGAGATCTATTCATCATCATCCGCGCCGGCGAGCATCCGGCCTTCCGGCGCGATGGCGACGATATCCACGTGACCGTGCCGGTTTCCGCCATGGAGGCCGCCTTGGGCGCGAGAATCGAAGTCCCCACCGTGGACGGCCGGTCGCAGCTCAAGGTGCCTCCGGGAACGCAGAGCGGACAAAAGTTGCGCCTTCGGGAAAAGGGTGTCCCTTCGGCCACTCGCGAAGGCATGCGCGGCGACCAAATCGTGGAAGTCAAGATCGTAGTGCCCGAGGCGCGAGACCTGAAAGCGCGTGAACTGTGGCAAGAGCTGCAGAAGCTGAATCCGGAAGACCCGAGGCAAGAGTTGTGGGAGAAAGTTTGAAAATCAAAATGCACCACGGAGTCACGGAGAAAAGCCAAGATCTTTGAAACACAGCGTGACGTAGCTACAACCAAAACCTTTGAAACACAGAGGAACAGAGGAAGCAGAGGATTTTGGGGGTGGTGACGCGGTGTAAGCACTGCCGCGAAAGATCGTGAGTACGAAGAGGGGCAACAGAGAATTCTCAAGATTGTGGACGCCGGAAGGAATTTGATAGTCAGTAATACAGGGTTCCGCGCTATGCTTTGACTGAATTTCGGAGCAGAGGGAGCAGATTTAAGACCTCAAATATTGAACTGTCTCTGTCTTACCTCTGTGTCCTCATTTCCTCTGTGTTTCAAAGGTTTTCGTGGATTTGCGATAGAGTTGTGGCGTAAAGAAGGACTCAATGGCAAGCAAGCGTAAATCCAAAGGCGCGTACATGATTTCGGCGGTGGCCGAGATGTATGGCATTCATCCGCAGACGTTGCGGCTGTATGAACGGGAAGGCCTGTTCAAGCCCTCGCGCACTGACGGCAACACGCGTCTTTACACCGAAGAAGACCTGAAGCGGCTGGAATTCATCCTGTCGCTGGCGCGCGATCTGGGTGTGAACATTGCCGGCATCGCCATCATTCTGCAGATGCGGGAGCGCATGGAAGAGATGAACCGCCAGATGCAGGAATTCGTCCGCTTCGTGCAGCAGGAGGTCGCCACCCGCGTGAGCCAGGCCCATGCCGACCCGAGCCAGGGAGCTATGGTCCCTATCAAGAAAACGGCGTTTGGGGCACCCTTACGGCAAAAAAAGAAATGAGCCGCCACCTGCGAAACAAGATTTTAAATTTGAAATTTTAAGTTTGAAATTCCAAATCCCTCTACCATGCCTGAACTTCCTGAAGTCGAAACCATTGCCCGTGGCCTGCATAAGCGGATTGCGGGAGACCAGATTGATTCCGTCTGGATCGGAAAGAAACGTGAGCCGCTGAAGTCGCCGGCTGCTGAAATCGCCCGCACGCTGGAACAGGCGCGGATTGAAAGAGTGCAGCGCGTGGGCAAGCACATCGTTCTCTCGCTTGAGTCTCCCAAGGATGCCTCGAAGCACCAGTGGGTCGTCCATCTAGGAATGACCGGACGCATGTTGATCGCCAGCGCCGAACTCGAAATCGCTCCCCACACCCATCTGATTGCCCGGCTGGTTTCTGGAAGGGAAATCCGGTTCGTCGATCCGCGCCGTTTTGGACGCCTAGAAGTTCGCCATGACGGTTTTGATGGACCGGGTACGGAACCCCTGACGGTAGGCCTGGAAGAATTCTCAGCACTGTTTCAAGGACGCAAGGCCCCGATCAAGGGCGCGCTGCTCAACCAGAAGCTGCTGCACGGTGTCGGGAATATCTATGCCGATGAGAGTTTGTTCCGTGCCGGGGTGCGTCCACGCAGGCGCGCCGGGTCGCTGACGAAAGCGGAGCTGAAAAAACTTCATGGCGGCCTGCAACGCGTCCTCAAAGAAGCCATCGCCGCCGGCGGATCATCGGTTTCCGACTACGTGGATGCCGAAGGCGAAGAAGGCTTCTTCCAACTCAAGCATCGGGTCTACGGCCGCGGTGGCGAGCCCTGCCGTGTATGCAAAACCCCCATCACCAAGATCGTGGTGGCCGGTCGCGGGACGCACTATTGTTCGAAGTGTCAGAAGTGAGCTTTGTGAGATTTGGTAATTGAGTGGATGAAGAATTTGGTAATTGAGTAATTTGGTAAGTGGGTAATTGTGCGGGATCACAAGTCAATTACCACTACGAAAATTACGCACTTACCAAATTACCCACTTACCAAATTCTTCGTTATCCCTCGGCCTTCAGCGGCGCCATCTTCGCCTGCAACTTCCTCATCCCTTTGAGCCAGCGCTCGTAATCGTTGGCTTTGTTCAGAAAGAACCTGGCCACTTCCGGATGCGGCAGAATCAGAAATCGCTCTTCGGTTACGGCCTTGATCACGTCGGCCGCCACCTGCTCCGGCTCCAGTGCGCCTTCCATCAGGAATGCCCCGCCGCCGAACTCAGCCCGCCGCAGCATTTCGGTCTTTACACCCTGCGGACACAAGGCTGAAACCCGCACGCCCTGATCGCCATAGGTGATCGCCAGCCATTCGGCGAACGCCATGGCCGCATGCTTGGTGACGGCGTAGGGTGCGGAGCCGATTTGGGTGAGCAGCCCGGCAGCCGAAACCGTCTGCACCATATAGCCTTCTTTGCGGGCCAGCATCTGCGGCAACACGGCGCGGGCGGCGTAGATGTGGGCCATGAGGTTGACTTCCCAGCTTCGCTGCCAGTCAGTGGCGCTGGCGTCGAGCCCGCCGGAGACGCCAATGCCGGCGTTGGAGCAGAAGATATCCACCTGGCCAAATTGCGAGGTTGCGTCGGCTACGAGTTTTTTGACCTCGGCCTCGTTGGCTACGTTGGCAGGCAGAGCAGCGCCCTTGATTTCCCCGGCCACCCGCTGCGTTCCGGCCAGGTCAATATCGCTGACGACGACAGTCCGCGCCCCGGCCGAGGCAAAGGCATGACACAGCGCCCGTCCGATGCCGTTGGCGCCGCCGGTAACAATGACAACTTTTCCTTGAATTTGCATGGTGAGAAAGATAAATGAAGGGGCGAGGTTGATCAAATGAGAGAGAGTCCTTAGATCTGGTGATCGGATGATCGGGTGATCGGGTGATCGGAACCGCGGGTGCATGGAACGGCCGGAGAATTTGCACCCGGAGGATTACCACTCGTCATTTCGCTGCCCAAGTCTCTACCCATTACGGACGCTCCGATCACCCGATCACCCGATCACCAGATCACCAGATCATCCGATCACCCGATTTCAACACGCTCTCCATCTCTGCTAAATTCATCACCATGTCCTTCGCCATAGGTGTCGATCTCGGCGGAACCAACCTGCGCATTGCGGCCGTTGATGCGAACGGTCAGGTGCTTGATCGCGTGAACGCTTCCGTTGTTCAGGGGCGCGATGCGGTGATCGAGGAGATGTGCGCCGCGATTCGTGCCTTGTCCTTGCGCCTCGGCGATTCGGGCCGGATGCTAGGGATTGGCGTTGGGGTGCCGGGCATCATCGACATGGCCAGCGGCATGCTGCGCGAGTCTCCGAACCTTCCAGGATGGCAGGATTATCCGGTGCGCAGGGAGATTGAACGCCGGCTGGGGACGCCCGTAATTCTCGAAAATGACGCCAATGCTGCAGCTCTGGGCGAGAAATGGATGGGTGCGGCCCAACATGTCAACGACATGTGCATGGTGACCCTGGGCACGGGCATCGGTGGAGGCATCATTCTGGGTGGACAAATCTGGCATGGCGCGGTGGGCATGGCCGGTGAGATAGGGCACATCATGGTAGAACCGGAAGGCCCGCCTTGTGGCTGTGGAAGCCATGGATGTGTGGAACAGTATGCTTCCGCCACCGCCTTGCGGCGCATGGCCATGGAAGCCGTGAATGCCCATACAGCGCCGGGGCTGGCCCGTGTGCTTCAGGAAAGCGGAGCTCTGGGTTCCAAGGCGCTGTTTGCT
Organism: Saccharimonadales bacterium (SeqCode); assembly: GCA_035568495.1. Classification (GTDB taxonomy): domain Bacteria; phylum Acidobacteriota; class Terriglobia; order Terriglobales; family Acidobacteriaceae; genus Angelobacter. The sequence continues at coordinate 15,093 of DATMNZ010000244.1, forward strand.
TTGGCGATGCAAGGCGATGAAGCTGCACGCCAGATCTTCCGCCGGGCCGGACACGCGCTGGGCATGATGCTGGCCGGCCTGGTCAACACTCTCAACCTGCCCGTCTACGTAATCGGCGGCGGCGTCTCCGCCTCCTGGGACGCATTTGCTCCGGCCATGATGGAAGAAGTGCAGGCCCGTTCCTACGTCCTCAAAGCAACATCCGCCACTGAAGGTCAACCCGCCGGCCCGAGGAACACAGTGATTGTGCGCGCCACACTCGGCAGCGATGCCGGCCTGATCGGCGCCGCCCGCTTACCGATGCTGTCGAGGACCGCGCCATGACCAGAAATTAAAGAAATGGAACCGAAGAAAACGATGCGCAGTTCCGATGTCTCGATGTCCCGATTACCCGATGTCCCGATCTATCAGAATTTCTTCCCCCCGGTCACCGTCTACCCCAGCCCGATCTTCTTAATCAACGCCTGGAATCTCGGATTCGGCTTGAGCGCATCGAGCATGGGGTCGACATTGAGCCAGGTCAGCCCGTCAGCGCGTTCTTCGCAGGCTTTTTCGAGCCAGGTGAGGGACTGGTCGATATCGCCCACGGCCGCGAACAGGATTCCAAAGTAGGTGGCCGGCACGTAGCGTTTCTTCACATAGGCATGAAACGCGCTGATGATTTTTTCCGTTTGGGCTTTCTTGCCTTCCACGGCGTAGGCGAGGCCCAGGGCGGCATCCATCAGCGGGACCTCGCCGGGCGCCGTGCTCTTGGGCTTCAATTCCGCGATGGCCTCTGTGTGTTTGCCCAGCCGGGCATAGGAACGGCCCAGGACGAAGTGGAGCATGAAGAAGTCGGGGTTCAATTCCAGGGCGTTCCGGCATTCCTGGACAGCGCGTTCGTATTCGCGGTTGAAGTAGTAGGCCAGGGCGCGGGTGGCTTGTACGCCCACCAGACGGTGCGGATCGGTCTGCTGCACGATGTCGAGCGTCTGCTCGATCTCATCGAAGGCCTCGCTCTGGCGTCCCAGGGCCAGCAGTTGCCATGAGTACCACAGGTGCGCGGTGGCGTAGTCGGGGTTCAGCTCAATGGCGCGGCGATAGCTGGCTTCGGCGGCGTTCCAATCCCAGTAGTAGTGGTGCTGCACCAGGGCCAGCGCGGTATGCGCCTCCGGCAGCGTGTCATCCAGTTCCAGAGACTTGCGGGCGGCAGCCTCGGCCCTGGGCATGGCCTCGCGGGGCGGCAGCAGATCGAAAGGAGCGATGGCCAGCAGGCCAAAGGCGCTGGCCAGCCCCGCATGGGCGGGCGCGTAGCGCGGCTCATCGCGGATGGCGCTCTCGAAATACTCAATGCTCTTGTGCATGGTGGCCGCCGTACTGCCATGCAGGTGGTAGCGGGCCTTCAGGTAGCTCTCGTAGGCCGCTGGATTGACCCTCGCGCTGCCTGATTTCAGGCCGGAGAGACGCGACTGCTCGGTTCCGATGACCACTACATGGATTTCCTGCGCGATGGCCTGGGCGATTTCCGCCTGCACCGCCAGAATGTCACGGACATCCCGCTCATAAGTTTCAGCCCAAAGCTGTGTCTGGTCTTTCAGTGCGACCAGTTGGATGGTGATGCGCACCCGCTCGCCCGCCTTGCGCACACGCCCCTGCAGAATGTAGTCCACGCCCAGTTCTGTCTGTATCTGTTCGAGGGGCTTGTTGCTGGCCTTATAGTTCATGGCCGTGGAAAGCGCGATCACCGCCAGCCGCTCGGGTTGCAGGCGCGTGAGCTGGGTGATCATCTCTTCGGTAAGGCCGTCGCTGAAGTAGTCCTGTTCGGGATCGGCATTGAGGTTGCTTAGGGGCAGCACCGCCAGCTTGACCTTGCCGTCATCGGTGCGGCCGCCCAGCTCGCCCGGCCGTCCGGCTTCGGTGGTCTGCTGGCGCGTGACGAACCAGCTTTCCAGGTGATGACGGAAGGCGTAGACGGAACCCAGCTTGTCATGCTGATGGCGGTGGACTGGCAGTCCCTCTTTCTTTTCCCAGCGTTGCACGGTGCGAACATCCCGCCGGAGATAGGATGCGATCTCCTTCCAGGAGTCAAGGCGGTCGGCGGAGTTGGCGGTCAATTCGGGGGTCTTAGTCATGAAAATCAGATCATGGAATCGAGCTAGAAAATCGGTGCTTGTGATTCTATCGTTCCCGGTGGCTCCATACAAATGCCGAGGCGGCCTGGGAAGCCACCCGGGACTGCCGCTAAGTTGTTGACCAGACAGGCAGAAAAAACTGTGCAAGAAATCCTGACTCAAGCGATCTTGTTACAGAGAGTAGGGCTCAAGTTGGAAGGGTGGCAGCGGCCTGGAGTCAGATGTGGTTCCTTGTAGTATCCAGGCCGCTGCCGCCCCGAAAACGGGAGGTGACAGGTAAAGAAGAAGAAGATGATGGTGGTTTCCATCCGTTAAATCCTCTATGCTGAACGCAAGCGGCTGCGCCCCTACCGGCGCAGCCGTCTTCATTAACGATGATCGTCGACGGAGCCTGGTGGGATTATGTGGATGAGCTTGCAGCTCACAGGATTGGTACGCTCCTTAGAAGGTATCCGGCTCGGGTGGGCCGCCTGATGTTGCAGTGGAGCCGGTCCAAAGACCTGTGGAAGCGGCGGACGGCGATTCTGTGCCAGCTCAAATTCAAATCGGAGACCGACCTGCCCCTGCTCTATCGCTGCATCGAACCGGCGCTCACGTCAGAGGAATTCTTCCTGCGCAAGGGCATCGGCTGGGCCTTGCGGCAATACGCCTGGATCAATCCCGCAGAGGTGAGACGTTACGTCGAGAAGCACCGAAGCTCTTTGAGTCCGCTCAGCCGGCGTGAAGCCATGAAGAACATCATCAAGACGCGTAAGACCGGCTAAAAGTTGCGTAAGGACAGCCGCCCCTAGCGGATGGCCAGAGGCCGATGGAAGGCTAACGGCTAATTACAACCCCGCTCAAGTCGGTCGAACCTGACGGCCACTCGGTGAGCACAGCGCCGGAGGCGCGGAATAAGTTAGCCCAGGCCGCAAGGCATGGATGGGCGAAAGGTACGGACGAGCCCCGGAGGGGCGGCAGAGAGAGGTCTTGTTTACGGTCGTCCGGCCTTTGGCTCGAGTGTAGTGTCTGCAAAATAACGCGACAGTTGCCGTTCGGTGGTTCTTGCAGCAGATTTGGCCCGACTGTACTCTGCGGTGCTATGGCTGCCGTTGGCTTCTCGCTTTGAGACAGTTTCGGTTGGTGAATGCCTCCACGGGTGACTTTTCGGTAGCTTTTGGGATACGAGGGGGTGGGGGCTATCTGCCTGGCTATCTGCCCCCACCCCTTTTGCCTGGACACACGTCTACTGAGGCCCCAAGGATGCAGACCGCAAGTCATCTCGAAATGTCAAAGAACCGCTCCCACGTGACGCCTGAGCGCCCTGCCTGGATTATGACCGATCATGACGCCGCCATGAAATTATGCTGTCCGAATGCTGCCGATGTGACTGCCCGAGACCAGCACAGGGGTCAGCCGCGGCGAATTACCCCTGACTGTTTCTAAGACTTGTTTTTGCGTTGAACCGGTGCTGGGTAAGTTCGTCGCCGACGCCAAAGTCCCTTTAGTGACGACTGACGCCAATCTCCCCGCAAGCTCCCGCGGGAGGGACAATGCTTCAAGATTTGCTCGTTGGCGACACCATTGGGAAGGACGGAATTGTCAGACGTCCCTTAATGGACTTGTACTCTCATCGTGGCATCTACCCAGCACGGATTCGGTGCCAAATGGATGGCCCCGGTTCTCCAAAGTGCGCACAGCATGCCGGACCGGTTCGGCCCGGCGCATATCATCGACCGGCATGCATTCTCTGGCTAACTTTCCAGTCGCTGCAGAGCGTCGTCGATCTCTTTGGAGATATCACTTGAAGCGTTCATGAACTCCGAAAGGATCGTTTCCCAGTCGTCCCAGAACTGTCGTTGGAATTCCTCGCGTATACTATCGCGCCACATCGTAGACGTTTCGGTCCAGTCCGCCCGCAACGCCTGAATTAACGACGCCATTTCCTGCAATTCTGCTTTTCCGGACATTAGTCGACCTCCACAGCATTTGCAGGTATGGCTTCCCACCCAAGCTCAATTGCCACGTGGAGGCGGTGGTATCCATTGATTACTGAATAAAAGTCGTCGCTACGTCGCTTTTCCAGGCGTATTACCTCGGGTGCCCGCTGGCCAAAGAAAGCAGAAAAAACATTCTGGCGAAATAGACCGTCGGAGCGAGGAGCGCTCACGTCCTGCTCGCGGAAACATTCTTGAGCCTTGTCCGGGGTCATCTTTGCCAATGCAGGCAATATTTCCTGTTGAAGGATGGCGAAGCCCTTCCTCATGTTCGCAAAGGATTCCTTGCCCGACTCAGCGATGGTGCGCGCATGTGCCAATTCTAAGGGCGCAACCTCGTCAAGCTGAATCCACCGAAACCCTTGAGGGAGTGGATAAAACCGCATAATTGCCGAATAAGGTCGAGGTGCGACAACCAGTCCGCGGTCGGGCGATAGTGAATCACCAGGCGAAGATGCGGTGGGAGCCGCTGAAGTTTGCCCGATGGAAGCTCCTGGCACCGGCACGTCATGCACAATGACGCCCAGGATATCATGGAGTGCGTCAATCTTGCGCTGTAGCACAGTGCGCCCCCGGGGAATGCCTGATCGAAGGAGGCTGTGAATGCGGGCCAACTGCTGCTGGTGCCGGGCCAGGGCCGCATTCACGCGTACCTCACACTCGAGTGTCTCTTCGAGCAGAGAACGAGCTTCCTCCAATTGCTCTTCTAAGTGCGAGATATCGGAGTCTTCGTCGGCTTCGTAAAGTATCTGCTCCAGATCGCCAACCCGGCTGGAAAGGGCTGTATGTCTTCGCTCTATGTAATTGTACGCTCGAGAATATTGCGCATCCAAAGTGGATATATGTCCACTGAATCTCCGGATAAAAGCGGCGAGTGCAGCATGAAACCGCTGGAGACGTTCAAGGCTTCGGACGTCGACGGAATTGGCAGTCATGACCGAACTACCCGTTCTTCAGGTAGATATCAACTTTCTGGGCCTTCTTGCGCAGATATCCCACATAGGCGTCCGCTTTCTTAAGGAATTCATCCAGCAGTTTGGCAGTATACTCGAAGTTATGTTCGAAGCGCTGGTGTTTTTCATCTTTCCAGCACTCACTGAGCTGACGGAACGAAGCTTCGATGGAGCTCTTGCGACTCCGCAATTCTCCTGACTGCGCCTGCAAGAAGCCGGCAAAGCGCCGCATTTCCTCAGGGTCAACTATTATTTCAGGCATGCTTAGTCTCCTTCCGGAGGGCGTACGCTGTGGGCATCTTCCAGCGCTTGCGCATCGCGTTTCAGCAGTTCTACCGTTTGGTTGGTTTCCATCGTGAAGTTGACCAACAGGTTGCGTGTGCGCTCCAGCACCGTCTCGAATTCATCAAACTGGGGGTCTTTCCATGACTGAGCAAGCCGTCTCGTGCCTTGCCGAACTGACGCCATCATGGTCTCAATGAATTCGTTATAGGACTTAAGCTGCATGGCGAACTCACGCAGCCGTTCGGGGTCCGAATGAGCAATCATGGGTTTTTCTCCTTACGCATGAATCGTACTGGCGCGAGCCGTCAAGACATTGCGAAGCTGAGCGGCGGTGGGCAATAAATACGGCCTGAATTTCTCCAGCACTCCAGGACGCTCCTCATCATAGAGGAGCGCTCGATAGTGGTCGCGCAGCCTGGCAGCATTCTCTTCGCCGATAAGCTGGCTGGAGTCACTGGAACTCATTGGCCCTGCAACGCGGAAGCTGAATTCGCGGATTGCGGACCGATTCAAACGTCCAAAATTGACCATGCTATCGCACCATACGATCACGTGGATACCGATCTCCGGCCCCTCGCGCAAGACCTCATTGAATAGTTGCATGGGCGTATCCTGTTCCGCAGCGCCGTAGGAGTTGAAGTCGTCCCGAAGATCGCGGGCACGGTGCAGCCCAAAGATTACAAGATACATTTCCGGTGAGGCGGGCAATGGTTCTCGTACCCAGTTCGCGAACTCCTTGAGTTGCGTCATCAGATCGCGCCGATGGTTGAAGTGGATAATACGAGATGAGGCTTTGGCCATGACCTCCGGCAGGTCAGACCATTCCATATCGGGCATGGCAAAATCAGCAATGAAAAAGCGGGCTAGCGGACGCTGACTATGGAGGCTAATGACGCTGCTGCTGATCAAACTCATGGCTGTGACCTCGTCGCGCATCACCATCAGGAGATTGGAGCCGGATTGTTTACGGAATCGCACTTCGGTGACGTCCTTAATCTCAATAGGCGATCCCAAAAGGGCACAACTGTGAGGGAGGTCACATTTTTTTGAGTATTGTGCGCAAATTGCTTGTGTGTCCAATGGCGCAGGCATGTTGCCTTCAAAGACCACGGGCTCCGGCAGTTCTTGCAGCCGGGTCCTGGCGTATCTCACCACGGACGCGACGTACGATTCACGGTCCTGTTCGGAGAAGAGCGCAACCTGAAAGAGCTCATTTCCCTCTATGAGGCCATTTTGCGAGTTATACAGGGCCTCGCCAGGGCGGGAGAGCCGACGGGCAGCGAGATTCCCGTCTGCCATGAGTAATCTGGCATCCGACTCAGAACACTGGAGCGCGATTCGGATCCCGATCTGTCCCAACGTGCTGGCCGGTAGAGAGCCGCTCGTCAGTGTCTGCGAGCCCAGTAGAACATGGATTCCGGAGTAACGTGCCTGACGGACCAGTTGGTCGAGGATGGAGGTGGCTTCAATTGAGAGGGAGTCGTCTTCGCTAAAGAATTCCTGGAACTCGTCAACGATGAGCAGGATGCGAGGCAGCACATGCCCAGTTTTTCCGCGAAATTCAGCAATACCAGTGCAATGGGCATTACGAAACTTTTCACCCCTGGCCTGCATTTCAGCCTGCAAGCGACGCAGAACGCTAAGCCCGAATTCGCGCTCGCTCTCAATCGCAATGGTCAAGGCGTGTGGTAGTTTGCTGGCCGCGTAGCACTTAAACTCGACGCCCTGCTTGAAATCGATCAAATAGAGCTGGACTTCGGAGGGCGAGTACTTTAGCGCCAGGGTAGTAATGATAACGTGCATAAGGTTACTCTTCCCCGAGCCGGTGCGTCCCACAATCAGCCCGTGATGCGCCGTGCCCTCACCAAAAGTCAAAGATTGCACTGTACGCGTTCCCTTCGGACCAAGCGGCACTTCCAGCTTTAACGCACTGGAGGTGGTCCACCACTCGCTCTCACTGAGTTCCGCCATTTTCAGCAGCTGCTTGAATGGAACTTCTACTTTGGACCCAGCTTTGGCACCGACGCCGATGGTGGAAATCACGAGCTTTTTCAGGGCCTCAGTCGGCTCAGGATCGACATCCAGTTGGTACTGTTTGAAGTAGCCGCCAAGACTTTGCCCGGAAACGTGCGCGGCATGGGTCTGGCCGCCTGCCCGCTTGCGGAAAATGTTGACGAGACTGTTTTCCGGTACCTTGATAGCGGTTCCTTTGATTGTGATATCCACAGACGTACAGCACTGGATGAGGTCCTCAAGCTTGAACCCATAGGGCATCGGTTTTGAAGAGCTGTGCAAGATAATGGGGAAGACACCGCAGCGTGGGCCGTTTTGGGAGATACTAAGTAAGCGCTGTGCGGCTGAATCTGAGAAATTCGATGGGAAGTCGAATACCATCAGCACACGAAAAGCTTCCGCGACTTCGCCGGCCTTGCGATTGTAGTCCTGGATGGTGGCGTAATCGTTGCGCAGATAGGTCTGGATGACCGTTTCGATATGGCTCGTCAACTCGGTTAGCTGGCGTTCTATTTGCGCGGCCTCTGACCATGACTTGCTGGCGATAAGATCTTTGTCGTGATCGGCCAGTTCCATGAAGCTGGCAACATTTTGTCCCAGCCCGACCGGATCAATGAGAACAAAACGCAGTTTGCCTGGCGGAAAAGTGGCCAGTAACCGCAGCATCAGGGCCCGGGCAAATTCGAGTGCTTTGGACCTCCCTTCCCCCTCTGAGGCGATAAGGAGGGACTGGCCCCAACAGAGGGGTAACAGGGCTGGAAATCGAAAAGGGGCAGCGTAGTCTGGGGTGGAGGTTGGAACGGGGTTAAGCGTCAGAGACAGTGTACCTATACGCACTGCTTCCGCGCTCTGTTGTGGCGGCGTCCACGTGTGCCACTCATCGGACTCCCAGTCAGAACCAATAGAGTGAAGTTCAGTGTTGAATCTTTCGACCAATTTGTGCCTGTCGACCAGGACCAAGCGGAATTCTTCAGCGCATATCTGAAGATCCGCGTCTCGTTGTGCGGTCGCCCTGGAGATCGCGGTCGCATTCTGGGTCAACGCCGTTACACGCACCCGTCGGTCCAGATCCGCGATCTGGGCCTCAAGCGTAGCTTTGGCTTCGCTAAAACTCTTGGTGGCGTTCGCGATGGCCCGCGACTTGTTTTTTCTGACACCGGCTGAATGAGCAGCGGCACAGATCTCTGCCATGTAGATTTCCACCAGTGTGTCTTGAAACAGCATGCCGAAGGAACGCCCGGAAAAAAAGTAACCAATCAACACAATTGCAAGGTAGACAACAACAAAAGTGAAGAAAAATACGTTCATAGAAGTCACAGGGTTCCCGAAGACGAGTGCGGCCAGGAAAGACGGGACCAATGCGATCGCGGGATAAGCAGGCGTTTTCTTTTCATTCAGCTGTTTGGCCAGTTTGATCGCATTAGCGGCATTCAACTCCGCTTTTTGGAGAACATAGGTTTCATCTAAAGATTCGTTCTCGGCGCGAACTTTAGCCGAGCGCTCAAGTTCCGCAGATGGCGGGGTGAAGAAGTTTTTGCGCTTTGATAACAAGGAAAGAGAATCTGACCGCACGGCAAGCATTTGTTGCTGAATTTGGGCCGACTTGTGCTGAGCTTCGGCAATCATCTTTTCGTTTGTTGCCCGAAATTGCGTGATCTCCGCAACGAGCTTTGCTATTTCCCGATCGATGGTCTCCTTGCCCATTCGGAATACGGAAAGCCGTTCATCAAGTTTTTCTTGGGCGGCGCACTGGGCATTGGCAAACTCCAGGGCCACTTCTTTTATGGCGTTCGCTAAAGGGATGGAAAATGACTCCTCCAGATAATCGACAAGAGAGAGCATTCCTATCACCGGCTCGTCCCATGAGCAGGATCCTTTCGGTTCCGTGGTGATCCCCCCCAGGAGATGTTCCCAGCTATTGACGGGCTGGGAACACTGGGTGCAGTTGTTTGCCTGATCGGGGTTGAAATGATGACATGCGGAACAAGTTCTCAACCTGCCCTCCTGATACTCCTCGACAAAATACCATTAATAAGCGCGGGTGCTAGAAGCCCGTGGTCATCGCGAAATAGCCCATCCCTTCGCTTGCCTTGGAATCGGATTCGGGAAGGAATCGTAGTAAAGGCCGTTTTGAGCTGGGGTTTCGCAGCTGGATAGTGTACTCTTTCCTCTGCCAAAACCGAATGCCAATCATGGTGTTTTCCTTACTATTCACATGGGAAGAGAAAGCATAAGCAGTTGGCTAACATTGATTAGAGATTTCTAAGAGTACTCGGGATGCATTGGATAGGCAAAGTAGTAACTGCAACCTTGAGAGAAAAACATGCACTGCGCATGCGGTAGAGAAATAGGGCCCGGCAGTTACTGCCCAGAATGCGATGCGTCAGGATCGTCTCTAATCGCACGGAAATGTCCGATATGCAATACGACGTTCTCACCGAATGCGCATTTCTGTACGACCTGTGGGGCCCGCATCCAATCTTCTGCCGTTTCTGCCGGGCCGCGGTTCAGTGACGATGTCTCAGGTGAAGGGACGATCAATAGTTCGAGGAATGCTGAACTGGGGTTGAAGCAGGCTTCCTCCACTCCCCCAAAAGAATTGCTCTCAGAAACTGCCTGTCGGCTGTGGCAGAAGGCGGCTGCTGATCGCGATTCCTGCGCAATGTACAAGCTGGCCAACATTTACATGACCGGGCAACGGAGTTTCGCAGGATCTGCTGCAGGCCCGACAATGGTTCGAGAAAGCTGCAGCTCTCGGCGATATAGACGCCATGACTAACCTTGGTCTCATGCATGCGCAAGGCGAGGGAATGGCGCAGGATTATGAAGAAGCTCGTCATTGGTGGGAGCGCGCGGCAGCAGCGGGGCATCCGGTTTCCTTGCACAACTGTGCTTTATGCACAAGGCTTAGGAGTAGCCCAAGATTACCAGCTAGCCCGTAATTTTTATGAAAAAGCTGTAGCAAGAGATTATGTGGACTTCATGATCAACCTTGGTGTTATGTATGAAGACGGTGAGGGCGTGGTGCTGAATTACGAGTAAGCCCGAATATTATTCGAAAAAGCTGCAGATGCCGATTCATCTTTAGGAATGTACCACCTCGGTTGGATTTATGAGAACGGTTTAGGTGTGGTTCGGTGTGGTTCAGGACTACCAGCAAGCCCGGCTGTGGTATCAAAAGGCTGGCGCCCTCGGTGACACATATGCCATGTACAATTTAGGTCTCATTTATGCACAGGGCCATGGAGTACCACAAAATCTCGAACTAGCGCGACAGTGGTACCATACGGCCACTGCAGCCGGCAATGAGGATGCAAAACAGCGACTAAGAGAACTTGACTGCTGATCCAATGCTGTGCGGCGAGTGTGGTAAAGAAATCGGCCTCCGCAATTCCGGTTGTCCAGATTGCATTATTTTTACAAGGATCTTTCGGGACAGAGCAATGTCCGACATGCGATGCCATAATCACAGCAAACATTTCTGTTTGAAGTGTGGAATCGATTTCGGACGATCAGTGCCAGCCATTGCTGGGACCTGTAGGAGCAGAGTATGCGCTGTGCGTGTGGTAAAGAAATGAGCGACGTCAGTTCTTGCTGCCCCAAATGTGAAGCCTCGCAGCGGCATGCCGATATGCAACTGTGCCCTATCTGCCATGCCATGATGAAGGCGAATGCGCACTTCTGCCTGACCTGCGGGACACGTATCCAGCGCGTTGCTGTTAAGTCGGATGACGCATCTATACTTTACGACGATTTCGCCGAATCAGATCTGCCGAGTGCATGCCAGAACGCTGGTGCCGCCAGCGTTCTGGCATATTCGTCTACCGGGCAACAGCCCACTGAGTCGCAATCGAGAGAGCCGGTTCCTCAAAGGCCTCCTGCGTCTGCTCAAATCGTTCCCGCGATGCCTCTCCATAAGCGACTGTCCTCCCAGGACTACAAGGCGCTTGCCGTGCTGATTTTGGTAATGATCTCGGTAGCAGTAATTTGGTGGGCGTTCGCGATGCCGCCGGCTAAAACACACCCTTCGTTGCCGGCATCTCGAAATCTAAATGCCGTTTCAGGTACACGCTGGCGGGGTAACGTCGGCCGGTCCCCGGCGTTCCTCGACATCTCCCGGCCCGGACCTGCCGGAGACTGCACCGCCAGGATTAGCTATGAGGGTATCATTGAGGAACTTGCGATAAAAATGAATGCCGATGGCAGTCTCGTTCTCGCAGGAACCGGCTATCACCGTGAGAGTGGCGTAGGCACCTTTGCGCTGGACACGTTCTATGGGCAACTTTCAGCCGATGGTAGGCGGTTACAGGGTTCTTTGATTGATGGCTCCAGGCGACGGGGCCAATGGAATGTCATAAAAATCGAGACCACGGAATCTCTTGCGGTTTCCACCACTAGCCTGCTGTCTCCCAACCCCACAATGGTGAGTCACTGGCAGGGCACGATTGGCAAATGGCCGGCCTCATTGGATATTCTCCCGCGAAAAACGTCTGGCGAATGGACCGCCAGGGGCGTTTACCGAGGGGTGGTTGAAGATTTTGCAGTGACCATCAAGGATGATGGAAGCATTGTCTTGGCGGGAACTAGTTATTATCGGGAATCTGGTACTGGCCCGTTTTCATTGGACACACTATACGGACAGCTTTCAGCTGACGGGCAACGCCTTCAGGGGTTGCGCATCGATATCGGCAGCCGGGGCCAATGGAGCGTTACTAGGACGGGAAGCAACGTTGGATCGACCAGACCACCATGAAGATGGTCAGGGTTGGACAATGCAGGATTGGAGAAGCGCAAACTCAACGGACGGTCTTGAACTTGAGGGAACGACGAGACTCGAACCACGATCTCCTTCCTTGAGTATCCATTTGTTTCCTTTGCCGCAGGATTGTAGCGAAAAAAAGAGTATCCTACGGCGCAGGCCATCGCCGTAAGTGATTGGTTCTTCATTTGAGAAGTTCTCTCTCAGACAGGCTCCTGAACTGGGCGATTGCTCGCTATCGCTTGCTTGAGTTAACGTTGACAAATGGTTCCTGCGATCCTCCAGCTTGTGCGAAAACACGCTCGTCTCAAGCCTGAGGACGGGCCTCACGTTTCTTCATTTCCAAAGACACTGCGACGATTTTGATCGGGGCCACCTGAAGCCTCTGATTATCCTCACTCCCGGAGCAACCAACACTGCCGGATCACCCGCACGTCCCGGGTCTTGCGGTCTTCGCAATCGGCGAACATGGTAATCCCGGACTCAAGCAAGGCTTCACACAAACAGCGCCGCGAATTCGCGCGCAGAAACGATCCGCGTTTTTTGTGATGGTGAGGGCAAGAGGCCGCTCTTGTCACCCGAGCACCACGCGCATCAGGCTTTGTCGGCCTTCTGCTTGGTGTGGCATGCGGAGCGGACCTCGCTTACAGCTTCGTCAACGATGCGCTGGATTTCATTGGGGTCGGCATCGGCGTTGTGTCTCCTTATGTCCTGAATGATGCACTGAAGCACGCGGCGGCGGACAGCTTCCCCAATGAACTTCGAGGTTTGGATGCTGGTCCCGCTCAATGGCTCAAGCTCCAAACGTATGCTGCTAACGCCAGAACCTGGTCGTTGGTCAGTTCCGCCCCGCCTAGAGGTGGCATGGTGCTGCGATACTTCTTCGGTTGCATTACGCCTGTTCTTATTGTGTTCGCGATCCCTCTGTAACTGCCGTCACTCCACAGCCATTTATTTGTCGTTAATCCGGGACCCAGGGGAGAGCCCTTGCCGGTTGCACCATGGCATGCCGCGCACGTTGCTCCTCCCACACGGCCGTTATAGATTCGATTGCCCAGTGCAACCATCTCTTGCGTTGCTCCCTTGGGAACGGAGAGGTTCGGAGTTGCAGACTTCCCCGTAGTTGGACGGGAACCCTCCGCCGGTTTGGGTGCAGCCTTGGTGGCGATAGCACCGGCTGGCGCTGACGCGCTTGGGCAGGGCGTGAATGTTGCTTGACTTGCTGCTGCGCCGCCCTGATAGGTAATCCGGTAGATTCGTCCATGCACATCGTCAGAAACATAGAGCGCCCCGTCGGGGCCGACGGCCAGGCCGGTCGGACGATAGGCCGCCTCGCCCGGCGTCACTACCGGCCCGGCGAAACCATCGGCAAACACTTCACACTCGCCTGTAGCGCGTTCGCCCGCAAGCGCCTGATATACCACGTTGTAGCCACCCTGCGCGTAAGGCGCCCGATTCCAAGACCCGTGGAATGCAATGAACACTCCGTTACGGTACCGGGCCGGGAATTGCTCTTTGTCGTAAAGCACCATGGCGTTGGGCGCCCAATGTGCGGGAAATGCCGCGGCCGGAGGAACTTTGTCCGCGCACGGACCAATCTTCTTGCCGCCGTCACCACCGTATTCCGGCGCGAGCACCCGCTTTTCAACCACAGCGTCGTAATAGCACTCAGGCCAGCCATAGTCGCCTCCCGATTTCAAAAGCAACAACTCTTCCGCCGGTTGTGTCGCTTCCTCTTCGGGTTTGTAGAGGTCAGGCCAGTTCGCGTGCAACTGGTCTCGTCCGTGCTGGGTTACAAATATGCGGCCGGCTGAGTCGATGGCAATGCCTTCCGCATTGCGTATTCCCGTAGCGAAGCGTTCGCCCGGTGAGAACACCTGGTTCGTCTTGTTGGCGTCATAACGCCAGACCCCGCCACGAGTCACAAGTTCCGTGCAGGGGTCGGCGCCGGGAGACTTGCCCGACCGATTCCGTAGCTGGCAGGCATTGGTCGCGGTGGCTACATCCACGTACATAGATCCATCGGCGTCGATGGCGAACGGATGCATGGGGTGGTCCCCGCCCAGCGGCAGACCGGAGACGATAGTTTCCGGGGCGCCCGGCGGTATGAGCGCGCCGGCAGGAAGCGAATAGCGCACGATTCGGTCGTTGATTTCGGCGTACAGCGCTCCCTTATACAGCCCGATGCCCAGGCCACCGGCCCCGCCCGTCCGTACGGTTTCGCCAAAGCGCTCAATGACAGAGGCCTTGCCAGTGCCTGATTTATCTTGCAAGGCAACCAGGAAACCGCCTTCATGCGGCGGGCGATTGCCGTAGTACCTTCCAGACCAGGTGTTGACATAGACCACACCGTTTGGGGCGACGACCATGTGGCGCGCATGACCAATGTCGTCGGCAAATACAGTCGCGCAGAAACCCGGGGGCAGCTTCAAGCCGCTGTCATCGTTCTTGCACGCCTGGCCATTGGTTTTGGCCCCGGAGTTGGATTGACCCCAAGCCGTTGATGTCAATGCACTGAATACGGCGAACACTATGACGACGGAGAAAAGCGTCCTTCGGAACAATTCCATGCAGCCTCCTCTTAGAAATCTGAAACGGACGCCACCGTCTTCAGTAGTCCTACTTCCGTGGCGATCTGCTGCAAGCGTGACCGGGTATCATTCTTCATCGGGACCATCGGCAGGCGGTATACTTCTTCAATTCTGCCCATCATGGCGAGCACGGCTTTTACCGGCATGGGGTTCGATTCGATGAAGTGGGCCTGCATCAGCGGCAGGAACTGGCGATGGATTCTCCGCGCCTTGTTCCAGTCGCCTTGCAGTGCGGCATTGGTCAGATCGGATATCTCTTTCGGAATTGCATTGGACGCCACGGAAATGATGCCTACGCCGCCTAGCGAAATCACCGGCAGGGTAATGGCATCGTCGCCGGAGAAGACCAGAAAGCTTTCCGGCACATGATGGAAGACTTCGGCAATCTGCGAAATATTGCCGCTGGCTTCTTTCACGGCAATGATGTTGGGAATTTTGGCCAGCCGGCCCAGTGTGGCCGGCTCGATATTGACCGCCGTGCGTCCGGGGACGTTATAGAGGACCAGCGGCTTCTCTACGGCTTGGGCAATGGCCTTGAAATGCTGATATTGGCCTTCCTGTGTGGGCTTGTTGTAGTAGGGCGAAGCCGTCAGGATGGCGTCCACGCCTTTACGGCGGGCCACTTCTTGCGCCCTTTCCACGGCTTCAGCGGTGGAATTCGAGGTAGCGCCGGCCACGATGGGTACCCGCCGCGCGCCGGTTTCAATGGTGATATCGATTACCCGCAGCCATTCACTGCGGCTGAGCGCCGGGGTTTCGCCGGTAGTTCCGCAGGGCACCAGGAATCCGATGCCTGAAGAAATCTGCCATTCCACCAGTTCGCGCAGACGCCGCTCATCGATGCTCTGGTCCGGTAGAAAAGGTGTTACGAGGGCCGTGCCACAACCTTGAAGTTTCATAGTCAGAACTTAAGGATAACAAAAACCGGGAAAAACAGAAGATTTGCAATCGGGTAATTTGTAATCGGGTAATTGAAGAGCTGAGGTGCGCGGGTTTTCAATTGCCCGATTACAAATTACCCGATTGGCAATCTGGTCTTATAGCTGGTCGACAACTTCAGAAAACTCAAACAGCCCCTTCCGCCCCTTGATCCATTCGGCGGCCTGAACTGCGCCTGTGGCGAACCCCAGCCGGGACTTCGCATCGTGGGTCATCACGATGGTGTCATGCGGGGCGTCGAGCACCACCACATGCATGCCCACGGTGTCACCTTCGCGGATGGAGGTGATCTCCAGCTTTTGCCCGGAGTCGGATTCCAGCAGCTTCTGCATCGTCAGGGCCGTGCCGGAAGGCTTGTCCTTTTTTTGGGCATGGTGTTTTTCGACGATGCTGGCGCGATAGCCGTTCTTCATGGCCGGGGCCAGGGCCTGAATGGCGCGGAAGAACAGGTTCACACCTACGGAAAAATTCGATCCATAGAGCAGCGCTCCCCCGCGTTCGGCCACCAGTACGCGCACTTTTTCGACATGCTGGTTCCAGCCGGTCGTGCCCACCACCATGGGGACTGACGATTCGATGCAGCGGATGATATTGGCGATCACCGCATGGGGCGTGGTGAAATCGATGACCACATCCACGGTCCGCAGCAATTCGGGGGTGAGGCCGCGCCCGTCTTGGTTCT
>DATMNZ010000245.1:0-7005 GCA_035568495.1 Saccharimonadales bacterium (SeqCode)
AAAACATGCCATGCGCTTCTGCGTTTCGATGCCCGCTTCGATGACCAGGGACCCGTTCTCTATCAAATCCCTGAACTCTCCGGTAAACCTTCCCGCCACCATGGGCGAGGAGTAGAAAGGCTGGCGCACGGTGAACTCGTCGGCCATGCCATCGACCTTGAGCGACACTGCGAGTTCCAAAGCACCCCAGTATTTTTTCTCCGGCGCCGGGGCCCGCCAGTGAAAGGTGCAGGCCGCGGTCGCGGTCTCACAGGAAAAGGGCACGGACCCTAATCGGGGAGAGCCGAAGTCACTGTCGCCAATCAGTTCGGCCTTGGTGACGTGGATGTGCAAGGCGGCTGCCGAGTTGGGATCGGGGCCCACTATGAGCCGCGCCCGGAGCTCGTCGTGCGTGCCTGCCAGTATCGTTTTGTTCATCTCAAATCGGTAGCGGGGCACAACCGGCGGCATAGCAATGCTGCGCAACACTTCCTCTTCGGGCAGACCGGAGGCCCGCAGCGCCTCGGCCTCGCGAGCGACCTGCGGTGGAAGCATTGGCAGGGACGAAGTATCTGCCGCCCACGGATGCAGCAGGTCCCAATTCGATGCATGCAGCGGCCGGGAATCGGGTGGATACTTCGTGAAGTCCTGGTAGGCGGCGATGGCGCCGTTGGGCGAAGCATCGTTCAACGCCGGTTGGCCGGCGCTACCGGTTATCTGTCCGCTGGCTGATGTGGCCAACCCCAGGCACAACATCATTCCGATCAGGGTGGTTTGCAACTGGCTTTTCCGCAATGCTGTCATTGGTGCGTTCTCGATTCTGTCACGCTGAATGTTGGAAAGTCATCAGTGGATTTAGCTGGCACTTCCTGGTCCACGTCAGGGGCAAAGAGCAAAGGGAGCAAAACTGTATTCGGCTATGGCATTGACGGCGCCGCCGCCGTGATCGACGTTGTAGGTCTTGAAGTTGCCGTTCCACTTGGTATTGGAAGAAAACGGACCGGACCAGTTACAGGTAGTGCCACCTTGACCATTGCATTCGTGGTCGGTGATCCACCAGCCATGGAAAGAATATGTTCCGGAAGTGTCGCCGTGAGGAGAGATCGTGCTGTTGCAATCTTGAAACGACGCCACCCGGTTGTGTCCACAGGTGCTGTGCAGCGCCACGGCCCCATCGGCGCACTGTGAATTGCCAGAGCAGCGGTTGCAGTCCGGGTTCAGCCCGCTTCCTCCTTGCGATGGAAAAAACAGGCAGGCAGTGGCGGTGTTATTGAATGTTCCACCAAACCCGCGCACCACGACTCCCTGCATGTTGTTATGGTTGTAGGCGCCTCGGGCGTAGCTGGTGGTCAGCGACTGGTCGATGGTCTTCCCCACCCAGGAGAAGACATTGGCGATCTCCGAGCCGCCGGCGGCGCTGCTGGCGGCCATCACATGGGCGATGAAGATTGGATTGCAGCAATAATTGGATTTGGCCAGATAGTTTTCAAAGGCCGCGCAGCCCGCGCTATGGCAGATGATCCAGCATTCCTGGTTGTTATTGATATTGCAAAGACTGTTAACGGCGTTATTGATAATGCATTGCCCGCCGGGGCAGGTGGTGTCGTCGAATTTTCTGTTCCAGGCGTCCCATTGCACGAAAAATACGTGGCCATCGGCCGTGACCGGACTGCCACTCCAGTATTTGTGCTGGTCTGTAGTGAAGACGCCAAATTGTTCATTGGCGGAATCGGACCGGCCATGGATGAGCAGGATGTTGTGCGTGAGCGCAAAGGCCAGGGTCGAAGGCGTGGCCATCATCAGGCCAGCGGCAATTGCGCATAGCGTCTTGATTATTCTGGTTTGCATGCTTGAAATTGCTCCTTGAAAATTCCATGAAGGCGCAGAATACCACGAGGGTACTCTTCTCAGATTAAAGCGCGCCAAGATTACCAGTTCCGTAAATGGAACGTCCAACTTATCGTTATCGCGAATGGAGACGCCTTTCGCTGAGTCAAGGCCCCGGAACTCTTCTGCGGGTGCCCTTATTGGCCTGGGAACTCTACGGAAAATACCTCTTGTGCGCCAAACAGGCTGGCGTATAATTCGACACCTAAATACATTAGCCTGCTCTAATGTTCATTGATTTCTGCATGATATAGGGCTAGATCATGACAGTCACTTTTTCACCGCCGCTCTTGCAATGACGGTGAGAAGCGTGCGCACCTTCGGGTTTGAAAGGCGCATATAACTTTGAAAGGCGCATATAACATGGAACTGTTGAGAAGGTTCTTATCTCCGTGGGTTCGTTGCTGGCATCTGCATCGCGGTCCGCTCATTTCCTGCCGCCGGGGAGAGGCGCCCTCACCCATTGCCGCCCTTACCGGAACCTATTGTGTCTGCCTCGATTGTGGCCAGCATTTCGCCTATAGCTGGGAAACCATGACATGGGTGACTGCTGAGCCGAAGCCCATGCCGGTAGCCAGCGCACCAGCGGACCCACTCTTTGCTAGAAAAGTTTCTTGAAGATTGATATTTGGTTCTTGGTGTGGATCGGCATGATGCTTGCCAACTTCAGTCGAGTACCAAGTACCAAGTTACGTCTCGAGTTTCCCTCCCAGGGTTGCACCTCTTTCCGCAAAATTTTGTAAATTCCTTTGACAAAAATATACCGGCCGGTGCGCGGCCTTTCACAACAATGCCCCAGTACGCGTGTTTCTATCGCATAGTGGGCCAGACCTGACCGGACCGATCGGGGAGAGGGTGAAGACCCAGCAACGCAGTCAGGAACGGCCAAAAGGAGACTACGATGAAGCGAATCAGAAGGCTGGTGATGACCACCGGACTCATTTCAGTTTGCTCAATCCTGGCCTTGGCGGGGGCCCCGCGCGCTGCCGCCCAGAGCGCGCCCGGCTGGTACGATCACGATGGTGATCGCGATGGCGATCACGACCATTACCGGCGCGATCATGACCGCGACGATTATCGCCAGCGCGGGGTGTTTCTGGCCCACCGCTTCGGCTTTGAAGATGGATTCAACGATGGCATCAACGACCGCCGCACCGGCCACAGCTTCCGGCCCACGCACAGCCGGAATTTCAGGCACGCTGATCGCGGCTTTGACGGACGCTTCGTGAGCCATTACCAGTACAAAGAAAACTACAGGAACAGCTACGAGGAAGGCTACCGGCGTGGGTATAACTCCGGAGGCTGGCGGCGGTAAAAGAAGCTGACCACGTAGCCGCAACCAAACCGTTGAAACACAGCGCAACTCGTCACGCTGTGTTTCAACGGTCTTGGTTTTTGCGTGCAGAGCTACGCAGGCTTACGCGACCGTAAACGGTCCAGATACAGATAGACCACCGGCGTCGTGAACAGGGTGAGCACCTGGCTGACCAGCAGGCCGCCGACAATCGCTATGCCCAGCGGACGCCTCAATTCCGAGCCGGTGCCGAAGCCGATGGCCAGAGGCAGGCCGCCCAACATGGCCGCCATGGTGGTCATCATGATGGGGCGGAAGCGCAGCATGCAGGCTTGAAAGATCGCTTCTTCCGGAGACTTCTTCTCTTCGCGCTCCGCCATCAGGGCGAAATCGACCATCATGATGGCATTTTTCTTGACGATGCCGATCAGCAGCAGGATCCCAATCAGCGCGATTACATTCAGCTCGGTCCCGGATATCAGCAGGGCCAGCAAGGCGCCCACGCCCGCCGAAGGCAGCGTCGAAAGGATGGTGATGGGGTGGATGAGGCTCTCGTACAGGATCCCCAGCACGATATAAACCGTGAGGAGCGCCGCCAGAATCAACAGCGGCTGGCTCGAGAGCGAGCTTTGGAAGGCCGCGGCCGCGCCCTGGAACCCTCCTTTTACGGTGGATGGCACTCCGATTTGCCGCAGGGCCTTTTCTAGGGCCACGGTGGCCTGTCCCAGCGATAGCCCGGGAGCCAGGTTGAAGGAGAGAGTCACCGAGGGGAACTGGCCCTGGTGGTTCACCTGTAGCGCGGTATTCGAAGGCGCGGAATGGGTGAAAGTCGAGAGTGGCACTTCCACCCCATTGGAAGACTGAACATAGACATTCTTCAGCGAATCGGTCCCGGTTTGAAATTCCGGGGCAACTTCCATGACCACGTGATATTGGTTTAACTGGCGATAGATGTTCGAGACTTGGCGTTGACCAAAGGAATCGTAGAGAGCATTATCGACCTGCGCCGAACTCACGCCCAGACGTGAGGCGGTATCGCGGTCAACGATGACCTGGGCCTCGAGTCCGCGGTCCTGCTGGTCGGAGTTCATGTCGCGCATCTCCGGCAAATGGCGCAGCTTTTCCAGGATGCGCGGCGCCCATGTCCGCAGGTCTTCGAGGTTCTCGGTTTGCAGCGTGTACTGGAACTGGGAGTTGGATTGGCGCCCGCCGATCTGCAGGTCTTGGGTCGCCTGTAGAAATAAGGTTGCGCCCGGCACTACGCTCAGCTTGCCGCGCAGCCGGTTAATTACCTGGTCGGCGGTCACCTTTCTTTGGTTGTTGGGTTTCAGGGTGAGGAACATGCGTCCGCCGTTGGCGTTGCCATTGCCGCCGGCGAAGCCGGCAACGTTCTCCACCGCCGGGTCGCTCTTAACGATGCCCACGAACTGTGTCATCTTGTCCCGTAACGCCGGGAAGGCGATGTCCTGTGCGGCCTGAATGCCCCCGGACACTCTGCCGGTATCCTGCTGCGGGAAGAAGCCCTTGGGCACGATGATATATAGATAGATGCTCAGGCAGGCGGTGGCCGCGGTCACTCCCAGGGTGAGGGGCTGGTGGCGAAGCACCCACTTCAGTCCGCCGCGATAGCCGCCGAGAATGAAGTTGAAGACCCGGTCGCTGGCGCGAAAGAGCGGGCCGTGTTCTTCGGGCTTTGCCAGCCGCAGGATCTTGGCGCACATCATAGGCGTGGCGGTGAGCGAGATGACCAGAGACATGCCAATGGCGGTGCTCAGCACCACGGCAAATTCACGAAACAGCCTTCCGATGATGCCCCCCATCAACAGAATGGGAATAAATACCGCCACCAGCGAGATGCTCATGGAAAGCACAGTGAAGCCGATTTCCTTCGCACCCCGGAAGGCCGCGGCCACCGGCCCCATGCCCTGTTCCATGTAGCGCGTAATGTCTTCGATTACCACGATGGCGTCATCCACCACGAAGCCGGTGGAGATTGCCAGGGCCATGAGCGAGAGGTTGTCGATGCTGTAGCCGGCCAGATACATCACGCTGAATGTTCCCACCAGAGACAGCGGCACGACCACGCTGGGAATAAAGGTCGCGCGCGCATTCCGCAGGAAGATGAACACCACCAGGATGACCAGCACGATGGAGACCATCAGCGAAATCTGAATGTCGCGGACCGAAGCGCGGATGGTGTTGGTGCGGTCCAGGATGATATCGAGCTTGATGGTGGGCGGAATGGACGCCTGCAACTGTGGCAGCAGCGCGCGCACGTGGTCAACGGCATCGATGATGTTGGCCCCCGGCTGGCGGAAGACGATCATGAGGACCGCGGGAGCGCCGTTGGCCAGCCCGGCATTGCGTGTGTCTTCGACGTCATCTTTGACTTCGGATACATCTGAGAGATGTACGACGCCGGATTTGCCGGTAGCAACGATAATCTGTCCGTATTTATCGGCCTCGAAGAGCTGATCGTTGGCCGAGATCTGCCATGAGCTGTCGGCGCCGGAAACCTCTCCCTTGGGCCGGTTGGCATTGGCCGCGCCCAGGGCCAGGCGCACCTGTTCCATGCCTACGCCCAGCTTACTAAGAAGCGCAGGATTGACTTCAGCGCGCACCGCCGGCCGGGCGCCGCCACCGACGAATACCTGGCCCACGCCCGGGACCTGCGAAAGTTTTTGCGCCAGCACCGAGTCGGCGATGTCATACATGCGCGGCTTGCTGACCGTGTTCGAGGTCAGGGCCATGATCATGATGGGCGCGTCCGCGGGATTGACCTTACGAAAGTTGGGGCGTGTGGGCAGGTTGGCCGGCAGTTGTCCCAGGGCGCCGTTGATGGCCGCCTGCACATCGCGGGCCGCGGCATCGATGTTGCGGTTCAGGTCGAATTGCAGGGTAATGTTGGTCGACCCCAACTGGCTGGTGGAGGTCATCTGATTGACCCCGGCAATGCGTCCGAACTGCCGTTCCAGCGGCGTGGCCACCGCCGACGCCATAGTTTCAGGACTGGCGCCCGGCAGGTTGGCCGATACCTGGACTACCGGGTATTCCACCTGGGGCAGCGGCGCCACCGGAAGGCGTGAGTAAGCGAGCGCTCCCGCCAGCAACAGCGCGACCGTCAACAGCGACGTTGCAATGGGGCGGCGGATGAATGGCGCGGAGATGTTCATGGCTAATCGGCCGACGCCGGCTCCCCGAGCTCTTCTACGATGGGGTTACCGATATGGAGGCGCGAGAACCTTTTTGCCAGCCGGTCAAACCACAGGTAAACCACCGGCGTGGTGTAGAGCGTGAATAGCTGGCTCAGCAGCAGGCCACCGATGATGGTAATGCCCAGCGGATGGCGCAGCTCCGAACCCGTACCTCGTCCGAGAGCCAGCGGCACCGCGCCCAGCAAAGCGGCCATGGTGGTCATCATGATCGGCCGGAAGCGCAACAGGCTGGCCTGATAGATGGCTTCTTCCGGGGCTTTACCTTCGTTGCGTTCGGCATCGAGCGCGAAATCGATCATCATGATGGCGTTCTTTTTCACAATGCCTATCAGCAGGATGATGCCGATGAGCGCGACAATCGTCAGATCGTTGCCGGTGACGATCAAGGCCAGAATCGCGCCGACGCCGGCGGAAGGCAGCGTGGAAAGAATGGTCAGCGGATGTATATAACTCTCATACAAGACGCCCAGCACGATGTATACGGTGACCAGCGCCGCCAGAATCAGCCACGGCTCCGAAGAGAGCGACTTCTGGAATGCCGCCGCCGTCCCCTGAAAGCTGGAATGAATGCTGGCCGGCATACCCAGGTCCTGTTCGGCCTGCGCAATCACCCGCGTGGCGCTGCCCAGA
>DATMNZ010000246.1:0-9154 GCA_035568495.1 Saccharimonadales bacterium (SeqCode)
CCATCTTTTCGCTGTGCGCCAGATTGGCCTGCAAGAGCACGGCATCCGTGATGTCGGTCATGACGACAACGACGCTGTTCACGATGTTTTGCTCGTCGCGCATGGGGCTCAGGCTGATCGAGAAGTGGCCCATGGAGCCATCACTGCGCCGCACGCGCAATTCGAGGTTTTCGACCTGCTGGCCGTGAGCCGTCGTTTCGAGTGCGGCTTCGAAATCTTCGCGTTGCGATGGTTCGACCCAGTCGAGGAGACGGTGGCCGATGAGTTCGTCCTCGCGGTAGCCGGCCTCATAGCAACGGCGGTTGGCGTAGCTGATCAGGCCGGCGGTATCGGCCACCATGATCATGGTCTGGGTATTGTTCAGGATCTTGCCGGTGAAATCGCGCTCACGCTGCAACTGCGCCTGGAAGTTCTTGACCTCGCTGATATCGAGCACCACGCCGCGATATTGCAGCACGTTGCCCTGGGCGTCGCGCACGACGAAAGCATTCTCCAGGGCATGAATCAGCGTCCCATCGCGGCGGCGCAGGGTGACCTCGAAGTTCCTCACGCTTCCCTGGGTCAACAGCCGCTTCACGATCTGTTCGCGCTGCTCACTGGAAACATAGACATGAGACTCGATATCGAGCTTCAACACTTCTTCACGGGTCTGGTAGCCCAACATGCGCACCAGGGCGTCATTGACCTCGATGAAGCGGCCTTCCGGCGAGGAGAAGAAGACGCCTTCCTGCACGTTGTCAAACAGCTCGCGATAGCGGCGCTCGGCTTCGCGGCGGTCGGTAATGTCTTTCAGCACGTGGACGGTTTGCAGTCCTTCGTTCAGCGCCCCGTGGATGCGGGAGGTTGAAACCAGGTAACTGCGTTCCAGCACCGGATGCAGATACTCATCGGCGCTGGTGCCGGGCCGGCAGAACGGGCAAGGCTGGGCGGTATCGGAGGAGATCGAAATCAGGGCCCTCATGCTCATGCCAATCAGCTCGGCCGGACGCACGCCGATGAATTCCGCAAGCGAGCGATTGACCCGCAAGACGCGGCATTGGTCGTCATGCACCACGATGTAGTCGGAGATCGAATCGAAGATTTCCGCCCACTGGCGGCTGGATTGCGTGATACGGGTAAACAGGCGCGAATTCTCAAGCGCCACCGATGCGTGGCCGATGAGCGCCTGCAGCAGGTTGAGATCGTTGGGCAACAGTTCCCGGCTGATATCGGCGAGGCATAGAATGCCGAGCAGGTCGGCTTCGGCGCCCTCCAGCCGCACCAGCGTCAGGTTCTTCCAGCCGAAGGCCTCGACGACATCTTGGCCCAGCAACTGTATTCCATTGCCGGTGATCTTCAGATCGGGAAATTTTTCGGCATACTCTGAGAGCGCCGCGTTGAGCCGCCGCTGCACGTTGCGCTCCGGTTTCACTCCGTGGAACCCTACGCTTTCGAGCTTGCTGCCCTGGGCCAGGGCCAGGATGGCGCATCCGGCCTGCATCATGTTGGCCACGCGCGTGGTGAAGCTGTTGACAAACTCCGGCAGGCGTAACGCCGAACCCAGCTCCAGGGCCATCTCCATGAGGGTCTCGGCCCGCTTGCGATGCTGTTCTGAAAGCCGCAAGTTATGGGCGGCTTCCAGGGCCACCGCCACTTCCGAGCCCAGGGCGCGGGCGCGTTGCATCTCGGCTTCAGAGGATTTCGCATTGCCTTTCCGGTCGATCAGCCCCAGCACTCCCAGAGCGCGGCCTTCGGCATCCAACAGGGGCACACCGATGAACTGCCGGATGCGGTGCGAAGCAATGAGGTGCCGGCACTTTTCTTCAGCAGCCGCCGGCCCGCGTATATCCTCAATCACCATCGGCTGCTTGCTCTCCAGCATGTGGCGGATGCCATTGGTGGAGATCTCAACATCCACGGGCGTGGCCACGCCGTTAACGCTGGCCCACCGGGCGCGGCACTCACCGCCTTCCACAACCGCCACAAAAGCCCGCGTGTAGCCCAGGGTTTCAGCCGCCCGCATGACAAACTTGTTGAGGAAGCCATCCACTTGCAACGGATTTCCTATTTCACCGGAAACCTCAAGCAACTGGTCAAGGTGTTGCTGCTGCATAGACGACAGGCCCGCAAGTTCAGCGTTTTCGAGCGCCATGCGGACCAGATTGCCGAGCAGATGGAAGGCGGAAATCTCAGCCGCTGAAAAAGCCGTGCGCCGCAGCACCAGCAGGGCGAGCGTCGATTGCGCGGTGACCAGGGGCTGGGCCATTCCGCAATAAACGGTCTCCTCGTCGGTCTTGAAGGTGAAGCGGAAGTTCACCAGCTTCTTGTGCTCAATCGCCTGGGCCGCAAAAGAACGCGCCTGGGAAATCAGGGCGGGCTTTCCGGCGCTCTGTCTGGTCTCTGCCGAGAAGCTCCCGAGCACATAGGTTTCACCGTCACGTTGCAGGATTCCGGCCACCGGCGCCTGCAGGGTCTTGCGCGCCACCTCGGCCGCAAACTCACGGACCGCCGTGGCATCGCTCCCCAAGCGTGGGAGCTGGGCGCATGCCTCCAGCACCTTCTGCATGCACACCGAGTTGGCCGCTTGCGGTCGCGGACGCACCTGCCCGAATCTACGTCGTGGCGTCATGGGAATAAGGGAAATTGCACCAGATACGCTGAAGTTACGCTTTTGTCTCATTTTGAGTCAACATCATTCCAGTCTTAGTACCATAGATACAACCCCACACCGCCCAGGGAGTCTCACGCTGAGACATCGGCCAATGGCGATTCCAGTTGAGGGTGAAAATGCCTTGGCTTCGCGAGCAGACATGGCTCTGCCATTGTTTTCAATCACTTGCATTACCTGCCAGCGATATTCAGGGTTTTCCTACCATGCTTCAAATCGTGGTAGTATGCCAACTCGGTTCAAGGTGGTTGTGTCTCATGCGGTGATAATTAGAAGTTCAATGGATCCCGGAAAGACGAGGAACTGAAGCGCCCTCCGCTTTTGGGCTACGGCCGCCCGTTAACCTGCCGAGGCGAAAGCCAGAATGCACAATGCCGGTGACATTAGGCTAAAGCCCGCAATGAGCAATGCATTCCGTAACTCATTCGTGCAGTCACGGGCGCAGACCAGGGGAAGACGAAAACTGCTCACAGCAGCGGAAGAGCGGGCCGCGGACCTGATAGCGGATCTAGGCCTGGAAAAAAACGCCCCTCTGCGGCAATTACTCCAGCAATTGCGTGACTCGGAAACCGCCTGGGGCAGGGAGTTTGCCGAACCGCTGGCGCAACAGCGTACAAGCTACGATGAAGGCCATTCCACTGCCGCTCAGACCGATTCTCAGCCTGAGACATCGACAACCTCACATTCCAAAATTCGGTGAGAATCTCTCTTTGAATGGCGGAGTGTCTGCGCGTAAAAGCAGCGCCGGCTCTCTATTGTTTTCAACCACTTAAATCACCTACCAGTGACGAAGGTACTAGTGCGCAGCGGTCGTGGCATTGGCCGTGCAGTGTTCACTGTGGTAGTTCCTGCCAACTGTCTAAGGGTGTGTCTGAGGCAGCAAGCAAAGTTCCGGACAGGGGAAAGTCAAGATTCGCAATTTCCGGCGGGGTTGGCCACTCTGAAACAGAATCCGCGCAGCCAGGTGACGGCGCGACAAGGTTGAAAAACAATGAGTATCAGCAAGAAACTTTATAGGAGCTTTGGTTCCATCCTGATCATTGTGGTCTTGCTCTTTGTGGTCAACATCGGTGCGGTGTGGTATGAGCACCGCGCGACGGACTCCGCCACCATGGCTGCCGAGATGGTGCAATCGGTCTACAAATTTGACCAGGCTCGGATGCAGAACCGGTTGCACTTGCGTAATTTCCTGCTCAGCGGCGATCCGAAAGAAGTGGCTGATCTCAAGGATGGCAGGACCCAGACCGACGCCCTGATCAACGCGGCGGAAGGACTGGCCTCAACCCTGCCAGTTGCGCTGGGCCAGGACAAGGACAAAATCGATCCGCGGCAATTGCTGGAGGAATTGCGTAATCTGGAAATCAGCTGGACCAAGGAGTTTGCCGAACCACTGGTGCAAAAGCGCTTGAAATACGATGAAGGCCGTTCCAGTGCCGCCGAGTTAAGTCTGGCCTACATGCAGGCCGATCCGGAAAAGTGGAAAGTCAGGGAAACTGGCCCGCTGAAAGACCTGGATTCATTCGTCCAGAACATGCGCGAAAGCGCGAAAAAGGCAGGGGCCAACGCCAGGTTCGTGACCTGGACGATCACCGTTGCCGGATTCCTTGTGGTGCTTCTCATAGGCGCAAGAATCGCATGGACATCGGCGAAGGGCATTACTACCCCGCTGCACCAGCTCATCCTGGTTTCGAGCCAGATCGCCAACTCGGGTGATCTGGACCAGAAAGTGGAAATCTATTCGAGCGATGAAATCGGCGAGCTGGCCGCGACTTTCAACCGGATGGTGGAATACCTGCGGGAGATGGCCAATATATCGGTGGCCATCGCCGGCGGCGATCTTTCCGCGGAAATCACGCCGCGGTCGCCGCGCGACACGCTGGGCAACGCCTTCCACGAAATGACCATCGGGCTGCGCAGCCTGGTCAAGAACGTCCGTGACAGCGCGGCGCAGGTAGCCAGCGGCTCCAGCCAGGTGGCCAGCGCTTCCGACGACTCGGCCAAGATCAGCGTGCAAGCCGCCTCGGCCATTGATGAAGTCACCAGCACCATGCATGAGATGAGCATCAACGTGCAGAACATGGTGAAGAGCACGCAACTGCAGTCTTCCAACGTCAGTGAGACTTCGGCCTCCATCGACGAAATGGTGGCTTCGATCCAACGGGTGGCGGACACCGCCAAAGTGCTGCTGGATATCTCGCAGCGCTCCCGCGACGAAGTCCACAGCGGCATCAACACCATGCAGAAGGCCACCGACGGCCTGAACCGCATCAATTCCTCCATCAGCTCCTCGGCGGAAATCATTTCCGTGCTCGGCCAGCGGGCCGACGACATCGGCAAGATCATCGAAGTGATCGACGACCTCGCGGAGCAGACCAACCTGCTGGCCCTGAACGCCGCTATTGAAGCGGCGCGCGCCGGTGAACACGGCCTGGGCTTCGCCGTAGTAGCCGACGAAGTGCGCAAGCTGGCGGAAAAATCGGCGCAGTCCACGCGTGAGATCTCCGACCTGATCCAGAGCATTCAAAAGGAAGCGCGCAAGGCCGTCGAGAACATGGAAAAGAGCACCACCATCGTGAATGAAGGACTCACGCTGGGCGGCGACCTGAGCAGCGCGCTCAAGAAGATATCCAACGTGGTGGCCGAGGTCTACAAATTTGCCCAGGAGATCGGGGCGGCGACCAACGAACAATCGCATGGATCTTCGCAGATTGCCAAGGCCACGACCCGCCTGAACGAGATCACGCACGAGATCAACTCTTCGGTGGAAGAGCAGGCCTCGGGCGCACAGGCGGTAGTCAAGGCCATGGAAAAAATGCGCGAACTGGTGCAACGGTCTTCTTCCGGCTCTACGGAGCTGGCGGCCTCATCGGAACAGATGTCGAAGATGGCGCGCACCATGCTGGAATCCATGGACCGCTTTGTCTTCGACATCACTCTCGCCGGCAACGGGCGCAATGGATCCGCCCGCGACGATCAACAACCCAAGCGCCCGGGCAGCGCCCGCTATGCGGCCGCCAGCCCGGCGTACAACTGAAACGCGGAGACCCCGGATGGCCAAGGACTTGCATATTGTCGGCTTCCGCATCGGCCCCGAGAGCTTCGGTGTGCCGATCTCCCTGGTGCATGAGATCGTGCGCGTGCCGGAAATCACCTCCGTTCCCGATTCCCCTGAATACGTGGAAGGAGTCATCAACATGCGCGGCCGGATCATTCCTGTGGTCGACTTGCGCAAGCGCTTTCACGAACAGAAAATCACCAAGCACAGAAAGAACCGGATCATCGTAGTGGAAGTGGAACGCAAGATGGTGGGCCTGATCGTGGATACCGCCTCGGAAGTCCTCAAGATTCCGGAAGCCGATGTCGAAGTCCCCCCCAAGCTCTTCGAGGAAGGCGAAGTGAACTATGTGACGGGAGTCGGCAAGTACCGGGGCCGGCTGGTCGTGTTAATCGACCTGACCCGTGTATTGCAGAAGGGTGAACTGCGGAGGCTGACGGAGTTTCTAGAAGCCCAGTCAGCAGCCACCGCATGACAGCAGGTTGATGCACAAAAACCAAGAGCGGGGAACGATGGCCACAACGACAATTCAAGTCCAGATTTCCGATGCCGAGCTAAAACTACTGCAGAGCCTGATTTACCAGGAATGCGGAATGTATTTCGATGAACGCCGCGCGCATTTTCTCCAGGACAGGCTGCAACGGCGGCTGAAGCACTGCGGGTTGGATTCTTTTTATAGTTATTACCGGCTGCTGACCACGCGCGAGGGCAAGCCCGAACTTGTGGCCCTGCTCGAGAACCTGACGGTCAATGAAACCAGCTTCTTCCGCAACAAGCCGCAGTTGGAATTGTTCCATAAGGTTGTGCTGGAGGAGTTGCTGCGGCGCAAGCAGGAGCGCCGCGACTGGACCCTCAGGCTATGGAGCGCGGGATGTTCGACCGGACAAGAGCCCTATACCATGGCCATGCTGGTGTGCGACGCTCTCGCCTATTATTACCTTCGCAATCCTCTGCCTTTTGAAATGCCGAGCCCCAAGCCGCTGATTCCGCCGCCCTGGAAAGTGGAGATTCTGGCTTCCGACATCAACTATTCAGTGTTGCGGCTGGCCCAGGAAGGCATGTTTTCCGAATCCAGCATGGCGCCCGTGGACTACGCTTACCGCTTGCGTTACTTCGACAAGAACGGCGACGGCTACGTGGTGAAGAAATCGCTCAAAGACCTGGTACACTTCGACTTTCATAATCTCAAGACCGAGTATCTTCCTCCGCGCAATGACATTATTTTCTGCCGCAACGTGATGATCTACTTCGACGAGGCCGAGCAAAAGCGCCTGGTGGAAAAGTTTCACCGCTGCCTGAATCCTGAAGGCCATCTGCTGCTGGGGCACGCCGAGAGCCTCTTCGGGCTGTCGGACAAATACAAAATGATCCACCAGAACAACGGCACCGCGTACCAAAAGATCGAGGTGCAAGGATGAGCTTTTTCCCCGAGGAGCAGGGCGCCGACCTGCGGGAGCTCTTCTTTGAGACGGCTGCGGAATTGCTGCAGTCGCTCAACGAAGAAGGCCTGCAGATGGAGAAGCGTCCGGGAGATGCCGAGATTATCCGCCATATCCGGCGGACCGTGCATACGCTGAAAGGCGATTCCGCCGCCTGCGGCTACGGGGAAATGAGCGAACTGGCGCACCAGCTCGAAGATCTGTTCACTCCGGAAATCGCGGCCCACAAACACGCGGCCCTGGCTGAAATTGTGCTGATCGCAGCCGACGCTTTCAGCGCCATGCTGGCAGCCTATCGCGAAAACCTGCAACCGCCGGTGTCGGAAGAACTACGCCGGCAGATGCTGGCGCTCACCGGCGACAGCGCCGGCTCCGGGCATCAGGCGCAGGCGCATTCCACCTGGAGCGAATACGAGCAAATGGTGATTGACGACGCGCTGGGCAAGGGTGAAACCGTCTTCAAAATCGCCTTTGGCATTGATCCTCAGTGTCCGGTACGGGCGGCCGCCATGCAGCTCATCCGCAACGTTCTGAATGAATGCGGACGCCTGCTGGCGATTGCTCCCGACCAGAGCACTATCACCGCCAACATCAAGGTAGTGGATGCAGCCATTGTCAGCAGCCATAACCTCAAGTGGCTGCAAAAGAAATGCCGCATTCCCGCAGTCGTCACGGAAGTAACGATCGAGCCGGTCGAACGCCGCAGCCACGACCGCCCAGACGCCGTGCTCGACGCCTTCAGGCACAGTCCCGAAGACGTTGCCAGAGAAGAGACACACCTACAGGAACCTTCAGAAGACCGGTCGCGGCCTGCGAGCGAAGTTCCCGCGCCGGCAGCGGCGGAACCGGCGGGCGCGGCCAGCGGACCTGAGACCAATCTGCGCGTCGATGCCACGCGCATCGACACGGTGCTGAACCTGGTAGGCGAATTGATCATTGGCAAGAGCATGATGCAGCAGACCATCAACGAATTCCAACAGCGTTTTCCAAAAGACCCGCTCAAGGCCAAGTTCACGGATGCGCTGGCTTTCCAGGCGCGCATCATTAACGATCTGCAAAAATCCGTCATGGAAATCCGCATGGTGCCGGTCGAGCAACTCTTCCGCCGGTTCCCCCGTGTTATACGCGATGTGGCCAAGTCTTGCGGAAAAGACGTGGCGCTGGTGTTGAACGGGCAGGATACCGACCTCGACAAGAGCATCCTTGACATGCTCGGTGAACCACTGACGCATCTGGTGCGCAACGCCATCGATCACGGCATTGAGTCGCCGCAAGAGCGCATCAACGCGGGCAAACCGGCCCAGGGGACCATCACTCTCAACGCGTATCATCAGGGCAGCCAGATCGTAATTGAAGTCGCGGATGACGGGCGCGGCATCGACAAGGCGCGGGTGATTGCCAAAGCCATTGAGATTGGCAGCCTTTCGCAATCCGAAGCCGACACTTTGAGTGAAGGACAAGCCCTGAATCTGGTGTTCAATCCGGGTCTCAGCACCGCCGATCAGGTCACCTCCATTTCCGGACGGGGCGTAGGCATGGACGTGGTGAAAAGCGTGGTGGAACGGCTGAAAGGAACGGTTTCAATCAAAGTCGCTCCCGGGAAGGGATCGATTTTCTATCTGCGGGTGCCGCTCACGCTGGCCATCATCCAGGCCCTGTTGTTCCGCGTGGGGGAAAAGACCTATGCGGTGCCGCTGGGCTCAGTCGTGGAAATCACCCGCATTTCACAAAACGATATTCACCTGGTGGACCAGCGCGAGGTCATCCAAGTGCGCGAGGAAGTGCTTTCTCTGGTCCATCTGGGCCATCTGGCCAACCGTTCCACCCGCGCCAACCGGATGTTTGTGGTGGTGATCTCGCTGGGCGACCAGAAATTCGGGCTGGTCGTGGACCGGCTGGTGGGCGAAGAAGAGCTGGTTATGAAAGCGCTGGACAATCAACTGGTAGCCACCGATCTGGTCAGTGGGGCTTCCATCCTGGGAGACGGCACCGTGGTGCTGGTCCTCAACCTGC
>DATMNZ010000247.1:0-3690 GCA_035568495.1 Saccharimonadales bacterium (SeqCode)
TTAGCAAAGCCAAACTATGTGGATTGTAAGGGTCGCCCTTAACCGGCCGTACACGTTCATAGTAGTGTCCCTTTTGATTTTGATCCTCAGCGGGGTGGCCATCCTGCAGACCCCGGTAGATATTTTCCCGGCAATCAATATCCCCGTGGTTGGCGTAGTCATTCAATACACAGGACTTTCCCCTCAAGACATGCAGGATCGTCTCGCCAGCGTCCTGGAACGCGGCATGACGAACAACGTCGACAATATCGAACACATCGAGGCGCAGTCCTACCACGGCATTGCCGTAATCAAGGTTTTTCTTCAGCCGAAAGCCGATCCTTTTGCCGCCATTGCCGAGATAAGCTCGGTTGCCGGAAGTTCTGTTCGTGGGATGCCTACGGGGACGACCCCTCCTTACATGCTGGCCTATAGTGCCGCCGATGTTCCCATTTTGCAGATCGGGTTGAGCAGCCAGAGTCTTTCTGAACAGCAGTTGACCGATTTGGGAGTCAATTTCCTGCGGACCAGGCTGATCACCATTGAAGGCGCGGAACTGCCGGCGCCTTATGGGGGCAAGAGCCGGTTGGTGACGGTAGATCTGGATCCGCAGAAACTTCTCCAGCGGGGTATTTCCGGCGCAGATGTGGTGAACGCTGTAAACACGCAAAATCTGGTTCAGCCTCAAGGCACGGCCAAGATTGGCGATCGCGAGTACGACATTGAACTGAACAGCAGCGCCAAGAGCATTGACGAGTTGAATGACATGCCCGTCAAAGTTGTGAATGGCGCCATGGTCTACCTACGCGACGTGGCTTACGTCCACGACGGCGCCGCCTTTCAGACCAACGTGTCACGACGCGATGGTCAGCGGGGCGTATTGATGGTTGTGCTGAAGCACGGGGCGGCTTCGACCCTGGATGTGGTTCGGCGAATACGCGCCGCGATCCCGAAAGTTGCCGCTACGCTCCCGCCTGAACTGAATATCACGCTGACTGGCGACCAATCTATCTTTGTGAGCGCGGCGATTAACGGCGTGCTGCGGGAAGCGGCAATAGCAGCTTGTCTGACAGCGGCGTTGATTTTGATTTTTCTCGGAAGCTGGCGCAGCACTTTGGTGGTGGCAATCTCCATTCCTTTATCGATATTGACTTCACTGCTGGTGATGAGCCTGCTCGGCGAAACTCTGAACATCATGAGCCTTGGGGGCTTGGCGCTCGCTGTCGGCATCCTGGTGGACGACGCCACGGTCGAAATTGAGAACATCAATCGCCTGCTACCCGAGGGCATGCCCTTGCGAGATACGATCCTCACGGGCGCTCAGCAAATCGCAATGCCGGCTTTCGTGGCCACACTCAGCATCTGCATCGTCTTCATTCCCATTTTCTTTCTGAAGGGCGCACCAGGGTATCTCTTCCGTCCCCTGGCGGAGGCCGTTGTGTTTGCCATGCTGGCCTCCTATTTCTTATCTCGCACGCTGGTGCCAACCCTGGTGATGTACTCATTCCGTTCCGAGAGGCGTAAGCGCGAAGCGGCGGCGCGAGATCAGGCTCATGAGGGCTTCTTCCGCCGATTCCATCTTGCATTCGAAGAAAAATTTGAGGCTATGCGGGAGCGCTACGTTGCAACGCTGGAATGGTGCCTGGCTCACCGCTCGATTTTTGCGATCAGCTTTCTGGGATTCTGCGCCGCTAGCTTGCTCCTGATACCTTTTCTGGGATCCGATCTTTTCCCCGCCGTGGATGCGGGTCAAATCCGGCTGCACGTGCGCGCTCCCATCGGAACACGCATCGAGGAGACGACCGCTCTGTGCGACAGGATCGAAGCCTCTATTCGCAAGCAAATTCCCAAAGCGGAATTAGATAGTATCGTCGATAACATCGGTTTCCCGACCAGCGGCACTAATCTCACACTCAGCAATAACGGCGTGATTGGCACTTCAGACGGAGAGATTCTGATTGCGCTGACGCCCGAGCACCGCATTAAGCCCGTGGACTACATTCGCGATTTGCGCCGAACTCTGCCTAAAGAGTTCCCTGGGACTGAGTTTTATTTTCAACCTGCAGACATTGTCAGCCAAGTGCTTAACTTCGGATTGCCTGCCCCCATTGACGTTCAGCTGGCGGGTCCCGATGTGCGGCAGAACTTCAATCTCGCCCGTGAGTTGCTGCCCCGCCTGAAGGCGATCCCCGGGGCGGCCGACGTGCACATCCAACAGGCTTATAACCAGCCGCAACTGGATATCGATGTAGACCGCGTGAAAGCCCAACAAGTGGGCATGACGGAATCCACTGTGGCTAGCAACGCCCTGGTCTCCTTAACCAATAGTTTTCAGACCGCTCCCAACTTCTGGGTTAGCCCGCAGGGAGTCACCTACACAATCGCCACGCAGACGCCGCAATACCGCATGGATTCGCTGCCGAATCTCCAAGAGATGCCGGTAATTGTGGGGAATGGCCAGAATACACGCACACAAGAGCAATTGATCGAGAATCTGGCGCACATCTCCCGAGAATCCGCGCTTGCAGTGGCTTCCCAATACGACATTCTGCCTGTTGTAGACACTTATATCAGCGCGCAGGATCGCGATCTCGGCGGGCTTTCGGCGGACGTCGTGAAGGTAGTGCGGCAGTACGAATCCAAGCTTCCACGCGGCACCTCCGTCACTATCAGAGGGCAGATCGATACTATGCAGTCTTCGTTCTCCGGTTTGGCAATTGGCCTGGTCTTTTCTGTGGTCCTGGTTTACTTGCTGATGGTGGTGAATTTCCAATCGTGGGTCGATCCATTTATTATCATTACGGCGTTGCCAGGCGCCCTCAGCGGCATCGTGTGGATGCTATTTTTCACCGGAACCACTTTGAACGTGCCCTCGCTCATGGGCACCATCATGTGTATTGGGGTGGCCACCTCCAATAGCATCCTGCTGGTTACATTCGCCTCGGCGCAAATGCAGGAAGGAAAAAATTCGTTCCAGGCGGCCATCAGCGCCGGGTTCACACGGCTTCGCCCGGTGCTTATGACTGCTCTCGCCATGATTGTGGGCATGATTCCGATGTCGCTTGGAATCGGCGAGGGCGCCGAACAGAACGCGCCACTTGGCCGCGCGGTTATTGGAGGCCTGCTGATAGCGACGATATCGACTTTGTTCTTCGTGCCGGTCGTTTACAGCTTTATTCGCCGCAAGGGATATCGGGAACTCTTCGCGGAATAGGAATCCATCGAGAAAAATGACAGGAACGAAAAAGCTCGCATACACATCATTATCATTGTCTGGTAAATCGAGGAGAAAAACGCTTTCATGAATCCGCAGTTCACGGAGACGGAGCAATCCACCGAACCCGTGCGGGCCCCTAAGATCTCTCCGGCACCGCACCGTGCGTCGCGGTTCTGGCTATACACCATCCCAGCAATTCTTTTGGCTCTCTTCGCCGGCTTAGCCTATTGGAGGGTGCAGTCGCGCAATCGCGTAAGCGCCGAACTAATTCCCGCCGCGGGGCAAAGCGAGCAAATTCCCGTGGCCGTAATGCATCCGGCGCATTCCAATGCCAAGCGCGAGTTCACGATTCCAGGCGACGTTCAGGCCTACGTGGAAACGCCGATTTACGCCCGGACCGATGGCTATCTCAAACACTGGTATGTAGATATCGGTGGACGAGTGAAAGAGGGGCAGTTGCTTGCCACGATCGACACACCCGAAGTCGATCAGCA
>DATMNZ010000248.1:0-6799 GCA_035568495.1 Saccharimonadales bacterium (SeqCode)
CGGCGCCGTAGACGACAGCCCGACACGATGCAGCTTGCGGATGCGGTACAAAATGGAGATCAGGCGGTGATTGAAGATATCGAGAAAGTCGCGCATTCCAGCGTCTTTCTCGCGAAGCCGGTCCAGCACCAGTTCAGTCAGCGGGGCCGGCAGCGGACCGTTGACGCCCGCCAGTCCGAAAAAGTTCGTCACCATGACCGGCGGTTCCGGGTGGTCCTCGTCTCTGACGATTTCCTGGATCGCGGTGGCGGAAGAATCAAAACCCACACGCGCGCGGAATCGCACCGGCTCCTTCCGGTCGTGGCCTTCCTGCTCCCCCACCGGCGCCGAGCCGGGATTCGCCAATTCGAGCAGCCGGACAGCCTGAAAGAAATCGAAGGCCGGGCCTTGATCCACCAGCCAGTCTTGTACAGCGTTGCCGTTTTGTCGTCCGGCGGGAGCCATGCGTGATTCCTTCTCTCTCTCTGCGAGCAAGGATTATTACATGGTTTGGGGGCGCATTGAGATGTGATTTGCGGCCGGGTTGTGTGATTTTGACGGCTTTGATTCAGCCCAGCAGAGCCTGTAGGCAGATGGATTACAGGATCATGCGATGAATGGAAGGGAGACCCGGGCATTTGTCCATGGATCGTGCGGGAGCGGATTCCTATCCTTAATATATGTAGGACGAATGCTGACGTGGCGGGGGAGGATGAATAGTTAAATTCCAAGCATTCAGCGAAGGGATTGCCACCCTCGAATAAGGCATGACAGAAGCATCGTTTTCCCGCTTGACCTCCATCAAAATAGGTCTAGAATTGCTTAATTCCCGATTGCGGGAATGATTGCTATGAATAAGCCCCTACAGGGAATTCAACCGCCGCGCTTCGCCCCGTTTCAGCCGGTACAAGCCAAACCCATGGCGAGGTCCATCGCGCCCATGCCGCGCATGGGTGGCATCGCCATTCAGGGAGCTCTGCCGCCCGGCGGCATGGCGCGTATGCGGACTATCCAGGGCAAGAGAAATACTGTACAGCCCAAACTGCCAGCGGGGGTCGAGGCCTTTGAAGTCAACCTGCAGCGCAAGTCCGGCGGATGGGTCCTGCCGAGAGAAGTCCAGGCCAAGATGGAATCTGCCATGAGCGCCGATTTTTCCGACGTTCGCATCCATGTCGGTTCGGAAGTGGCTTCCATTGGCGCCATCGCATTTACCTGGGGTTCAGACATACACTTCGCGCCCGGCTATTACAACCCGCACAGTATCCACGGGCAGCAGCTTCTTGGTCACGAACTCGCCCACGTATTGCAGCAGCGCGCCGGAAGAGTACGGAACCCTTTCGGCAACGGCACCGCCGTAGTGCAAGACCACGCCCTCGAAGCTGAAGCCGACCGCATGGGGATGAAGGCTGCGATGCATCGGGGCTGAGGGGATTTGATTCCTTGATTATTCGGCCTTCCCACCTAGTGAAAAAATTATTGAACCGCGCGATTTCCGGCCTATAATCAGTCGTTGTGAGCATCTCGCTCAAAGCGCCGGTAATGTACAAAGCGCAGCCGCAGACGGTCGCGGCCCCGCCGGTTTACCGGCCACAGCCGGCTAACCTTCCTGGTGTGCAGCTCAAGCCCGGCGGCAATTTCCGGCTGGAAACGCGGCCTGCCCCGGCAGTCTATCGGCCTCAACAGCTTGGCGCATCGACACCCCAAACTAAGACGCAGTCGGGCGCAGCCTCTATGCAGACCCAATATCAGTTGAGCTCCCCGGTCTGGGTCGCCCACGGACGCCAGCAGATTCGCGTCAACATCAAGGGCTCGCCCTCGTCCATTGGCTCCGTGGACGTCCACTACAACGAGCCGGGGAAAGCTTATATCTCCGATCTGGAAGTGGCCCAATCACATCGGCAGCACGGCCTGGGCAGCATGCTCGTCAAGGCCGCCCTCGAAAGCGCCCGGCGCAACGGCAGCATGGCCACCGAACTGGAAGCCAATCCCGGCGCCGGCAGCATCTCGAAGCAGGCCCTGGTTTCCATGTATCAGAAGATGGGATTCAGAAACACGGGGTTCAGCCGGCGGGGCAATCCGAAGATGGCGGCACGGTAAGCGGGCAATGAAATTCGCGCCCAGGGATTCCCGTACCACTTAATGATTGCGCCGAGCGTCTCTATCCTTCGCAATATCGTTGTTCCAGATCGCAGACCATCGCGCTATAGAGATGCAGGGCGTCATCCATGCGGCTGCTCTTGATGGCCGACACGCAATCACCAATGACATGGAAGATGCCTTCCAGTATCTGACGCCGGTCCGGATCGTGGTCTATCGCGGCCACAATCACCGGGGCGATAGCATAGTAGCGTTCAATCAGTTCCTGCCCGCCAGGCGCATTCCACAGATAGCCGTCGCGGAAAGCGCGCAAGACGGTGAGCTCTTCGCAATCGTCAGGCAGTTGACGCGCGCGGGTACACGCGCTGGTCAGGAAACAGCCACCGCCGACGAACCTCTTCCATTTCCCCGCTTTGGCACGGCTTAGTAGAATGACCTGGTCTACCGACATGCTGGACTTCGAAAGCGTAACGGCATCGGTCGCGTCAAACCCCAGCGCTTCATAGATGTGGACTGCCGCGAGGCTCTGCTGCGCGGTCTTGATTTTCTCTGCATCGTTTTCCTCACGAGCGCTTTCCAGGTTTCGCGTGCTTGATTTCTTGTCCACTCCTGTCCCGATGGTGATGGTGGTTTTTCCATCACTTTTCGCTTGCTTGGCGAAAAGGTAAAAGAGAAGATAGCCGGCGCCAGTGCCGGAAGGCATTCCATAGGCTTCGACGTGCAACATCGTTGCTTCGGAGCCGTAGTACTGATACTCCATCGTGGCGAGCACCTCTGAGGCCCCATAAGCAGTCACAGTCAATGTGGACCTCGAACCCTTGGTCCCGGGCGTTACCACAAAGTCCGTTCCGGTTTTCTCACTCTTGAAGCGCCCGCACTGAATGACCGTCACAGCCGGGCGCGCGGCTATCGCTTTCAACTGCATGGGAGCGGATGCCATGATCCTCGCCGGCGGGCGCAACGCGGGCTGCGGCTCCGGCACTCTGTCCACCCCCAGACCCGGCGTATTGCGCACGCCTGGGCTTCGCCCCATGGCCATCTTCATCTGTACCGTCTCAGGGGCCGGGTGGGGACAATACACAGCGGGAGGCGCTGGCTGATTTTTCAGCTTCGGCGGGCCGGCCACTTTCGGCAGCATTCCCGGCGAGGTCAACTCATGACGGTACATCTGAGGAACGGGCCGGGGCGCAGAAGGACCATTGATTTTTTTCCGTTGTGCGGCTCCAGCGTCGGGCCGATTTCCGTATGGTCTATACACAGGTGGAGCGGGACGGGTCTCCTGGAAATTGACCGCGGATTTCGTCTGAACGCGAACGGCAAACGGCTGATAGACCGAGGGCGCCGCACGCTTTTCCAAAAATCGATCAGCCTGTTTTGCCTGTACCGCAGGCGCCACGGAATTGCGCGGCGCGGTCCTTGGATGGCCGATGGGCAAATGGTCCGCGGCCCAGGGCTGTCGCGCCAATTCAATGGCACGCGGACTGCGCGAGAGTTTCTTGCCCATGGCGTCCAGACCTTTTTCGTTCATGCCTTTGTCCTTTCAGACTCCCGAGTCATCGACTTACCAAAATTGCCACCATGGCGGCCGGTTAGGGTTGGTCACGGAAGTAGTTATCGGGTTGGCATAATCGGGAGTCGCAGAAAAGAATTCATGGAACGACTGGTTATTGCCTTCGCCGTACATCTGGAAATACCACCGCGGATCTGCGCCCGCCACCCGGTTATCGCCACGCGCATAATTCTCCAGGGTGACGCGGTCTGTACCGCTTTTGGCCACGACGCCCGCAAAGTGATAGGTCCAGTTCAAGTCGCGATCCAAACCGCTCGCAATATCACGTACACGGGTCTGCCCGTTCGCCTGCGGCGTGCCGTGCCCAATCGTGGCGATCATGTAGGCATCGCCCACGCCAGGCCGGGCCTGCTCATTGGCCTTAAGCCGGCGGACCGCAGCGGCATCGCGATGATTCACATAGCGGCCGGCCTGATAGTTTTCAATGGCTTCATTCGTGTTGTCTCTGTTGTCCAGGATCTGTTGCGTCCTCTGCTCTGAGACCCCACCAATGCGCCACGCCGCATTCCATGCAGCGGTGCCTGCGGCGCCGGTAAATCGGTCGGCGGCCACACCCAGGACCACAGCCGCCATTTCATTGCAATTCTGCGGAGCATTGTCGGCATTGCCGCCGTTATATAC
Organism: Saccharimonadales bacterium (SeqCode); assembly: GCA_035568495.1. GTDB lineage: Bacteria > Acidobacteriota > Terriglobia > Terriglobales > Acidobacteriaceae > Angelobacter. The sequence goes on from DATMNZ010000248.1 coordinate 4,268, forward strand.
GGGCGTTACGGTCAATAACTGTTTGGTGCTCCACCAGCCGGTCAGAATCGACACCGTCTGGCCCCCGGGCTGAAGCCGGAATGAGGAGTTGACGCGGGTGAGCTGCTGGTTGGCGCTGGTCACCACCGCCTGGGTCGCGTAAAACTCCTTTGGCTGGCGCTGGGCGAGGTTGGAGTCTTCGATCGCCATGTTGTTGTCGTCGGAAACCCGCAGCGAAAATCCGCCGGGATGATTCACCACGTTTGCCGCGTTCCCGCCTGCCACAGCGAGAAACTCATCCGGCGCTCCCAGCGCCCCGAGTTCCTGCGCCGGAAATTGCGCGCCATTGATAACGGCGTAAGGGTAACCGTCCCATGGTCTAACAGCAGGCATGTTGTTGAGGATCTTCCCACCGGCAAGGATTTGATATCGCTGAATTGCTGAAAGCGCCGTTGATTGGCTTGGCTGCGACCACTCCGGCGAAGCGCCGCGCCGTTGCTCACGAACGGGCTCGGCCCTGAGCGGCTGCGCTGTTGCCCTGGGCAGATTGACAGCGCCAGGGCGCGGGCTTCCGGGCATTCTCGTCTGAATCTCTTTCCTCGCGAGCTCTGGCCGGTAAACCGCAGGGGCAGAGCCGCCGGAGTAAGGATGAACTACACGCGGAGATGTCCGGCTATTCGCCGCGGAGACCACGTTTCGCGGCATAGGTTGCTGAGCAGGCGGATGAGGAGAATAGTGGCTCCCAGGCGCTTTCGCCTGAATCGTTTCTCTTGCGGGCGTTGGCCGGTAAACCGCAGGGGCGGAGCCGCCGGAGTGACGCTGAACTACACGCAGAGATGGCCGGCTATTGGTTGCGGCGGCCACATTTCGCGACATAGGTTGCGGCGCCGAAGGATAATGAGAATGATTGCTTCCAGGCATTTTTGCCTGAATCGTTTCTCTTGCGGGCGCTGGCCGGTAAACCGCAGGAGCCGGGCAGCCGGAGAAAGGCTGCACAACACGCGGAAGGATTGCGGAAGGCGGCGCCAGACGCGGAACGCTCATTGGGAATCTGACGTCTTTCGACATACGGTTGTTTCCTTTGCCAATGCCTTGGTGGTCCTCAAATTGCATTCACGACCGCCGGCCTTTAGACGTAGCAAGCTACGTCGCTATGGATTTTGCTGGCCTCTCATGTCTGTTTATGCGCGCCCTTCAACACCTGCTCGTAGGTGAAAAACTTTTCCATCGGCAGGCTGGCCTGTTCGGCGTGATCGGAATCCGGCCTGTAATTTCCTGAGCCGTTGCTCCACCAATCGAGACGGCCATTATTGAAATAAGCCTCGCCCGCATATAGCACCGGCTTGCCCTGGGCCAGCACCGGATGCCGATACCGCTGGTGCATCACGGTTTCTCCATCCATGGTGTGGACGAAGATGTACTTGCTGTTGGGCACCAGCACGCCATGATCGCTGCCGCGCCTCATGCGGAAATAATTCTGGTCAAAAGAGCTATCGAGCCGCATGAACTCTCCGGCATCAACCTTGAGGGCTGCGGCCGCCGGGTTTAGGTTGGGGTAAATCCTCGGCTGTCCATGCTGCATCCGGGCCTGGACGATGGTGTAGGGCCGGGGCGTGTGAAGCTCACGGGCCGCGGGAACTCCGGCGACCGGCTTCGGTTGGATGAGGACAAGTTGCGCTGCCGGAACCATCTGCACGTTGGCACGGGGAATGACAATCACGGGCCGATACACGGGTGGCGCGGAAGGCGGCCGGGTTGGCGACGGCTTGTGCATGGCTGCTGTTGTCATTTTATATTAAAGAGTTTCTATAAATTTCCCGGCTACAACAACCGCTGATCGCCCCCTACCGGCTCCCACTCCTTCCACAATTCATCCTTGTCATGATCGGAGCGCCGCCGGACCACCAGCTTCACGAATGAATTGATAGACACATAAAGCCCAAAGAAGCGCTGCAGCACCGAGGCCAGCAGAAACGCTCCGCTGCCCAAATGGGCGTTGTCGTCGAAGACCAGGGCGACTTCCGTGCCCCGGCAGAAGCCTCGCCAGGCATCGCCGGGCATGCGGTGGGCGATGTGCCGGCACTCCATGTCGTAGATCCAGTCGACCTTTTGCAGCGTGGCGGTACGGTCGGCGAAGCTGTGCAGCTTCAGCATCTCCTTGAGCGCCTTCAGGCTTTCCTTGCCGCTGGAAAACGACAGATAATTCAGGGCCAGGTTTGATACCAGCGCCCATGTAGTCGGCCCTTCCAGCGGAGGCGAAGCCGGCAGCGTGGGCTTCATCAGCATTCTCGCCGAGAGCGGGGCCTTCTCCATCTTCAGCTCCGTCTGCTCATCCAGTTCGCGCGCCAGTTCACGGTTGGTGCAGAGCACGTGCGCGTACACGGTCTGCACCGGCAGAACGCTGTTTTTGAAATGCAGATCGAGAAATGAAAGATAGATATCCGTGCCCGGCATATCGCCCAGGGCAAAGGTGCGGCGGGAATGCCAGAAGGAGATCGATTCCCGCCCATGCTGAAAGGAGTAATATGGCGGAATGAGCGTGCTTTCAAGGCG
>DATMNZ010000249.1:0-43407 GCA_035568495.1 Saccharimonadales bacterium (SeqCode)
GCCACGAAGCCCCGCTCCAACTCCTCTGGGTCTAACGCGGAGAAGACCCGGTTGAAGGTGTCATGGGAAGGAATGCCGGACGGCAGAGTGAGAAAACTCTTGAACCAGTCGATCTTGGTGCGGCCATAGTCCTCAATCTCATTCCAACCGCTGGCTCCACTCAACACCGCGGCGATGGTCAATAATAAAATCTCTTCCAGAAGATGTTCCCGCGTTCGTTCCACCCGCGGATCCTGGAGCTTAGCAAAATACTTCAGGGGATTCTCCATGTCCCCATCTGACCCGCCTATCGCACATCTGCATATGTCAATTCAGATTCTCTTGCCGCAGGGTTCAAGAAATGCTCTCCGCATCCGGGCGAGGTTGCCTTCGCTGCTTTTACCTGCCAAAGTCCTCAATAGGCATCGAATCAGTAACCCTTATCCGTCAAGAATTAAGATGCGTTTGCCCTGACACTCCAGGTGAGATCGTTGCCGCAACTTCTCCCCGGCTGATAAACTGATTGGTTTGCCCAGATGTCTTTAATCTCTCCTACAGGTAGTCATATGATTCAAGTAACAGATATCGCAATCATCAGTGGGGCGCGTACGCCCATGGGCCGCTATTGCGGCAAGCTGCGCGATTTTACCGCCATGGACCTGGCGGCCATTGCCAGCCAGGAAGCCATACGGCGCTCTGGAATCGATTCCAAGGAGTTCGACCATGCCGTCTTCGGGAATGCCCAGCAGACCTCGGGGGATGCGCTCTACGGCGCTCGCCATGTGGCGCTGAAGGCCGGGCTTCCCATCGAAGCGCCGGCCCTGACCGTGAATCGGCTGTGCGGGTCGGGTATGCAATCGCTGGTGAATGCCGCCCAGATGATCCAATTAGGCGAGGCGGGCACGGTTCTGGCAGGAGGCATGGAATCGATGTCGCAGGCGCCGCATGTGATTCGCGGGGCGCGCTGGGGGCTGGGCCTGGGCGAAGGCAAGATGGAAGACTCGCTCATGGTGGCGCTGCTCGATTCCTACTGCGGTCTCTACATGGCGAATACCGCCGAACTGTATGCGGAACAGCATGGCGTGACCCGCGACAAAATGGACGAGTTCGCCGTGCAGTCTCAGCAAAAAGCGGGCGCGGCGCAGCAGGCCTGCCGCCTGCATGAAGAGATTGCTCCGGTGGCCCTGCGCAACAAGAAAGGCGAACCCACAGGCGAGATGTTTGAGAAGGACGACCACCTGCGTCCCGAAACCACCATGGAGACGCTGGCCAAGTTAAAACCCGCCTTCGGGAAAAATGGGACGGTCACTGCCGGGAACGCCAGCGGCATCGTCGATGGCGGCGCCGCCGTGGTGATGATGACCCTGCCGCAGGCAGAAAAGCGCGGATTAAAGCCTCTAGGGCGGATCGTAAGCTGGGGCATCGCCGGTGTGGACCCAAAGATCATGGGCAGTGGTCCGGTGCCGGCATCGCGGCTGGCGCTCAAGAGGGCCGGCTTGAAGCTGGAAGAGATCGACCTCATCGAGGTCAATGAAGCCTTTGCCGGCCAGTATCTGGCGGTGGAAAAAGAGCTGGGACTCGACCGCAGCAAGGTCAACGTGAACGGTGGAGCGATTGCTCTGGGGCATCCGCTGGGCGCGACCGGCACCAGGCTGGTCATTACGCTGCTCTACGAGTTGCGGCGGCGCAAAGCAAAGTATGGACTGGCGACCGCATGCATCGGCGGTGGGCAGGGCATCGCAATGATCGTGGAGAGTCTTTAAAAGAAGGGCTTCACCACCGAGGCGCGGAGAAAACCAAAACCACAACCTTTGAAACGCAGCACAACGAGTTGCAACGAAAACCTTTGAAACACAGAGGAACAGAGGAAGCAGAGGATTTTTGGGTTGTGACGGAGTTTCTGGAATTGTCGTGAACCGTGAAGATTTTGACTGGATGCTGGATACTAAATGCTAAGGGCTAAGAGCTAAGAGCTAAAGGGCTAAAGGCTAAGAGCTAGCAGCCAACAGCTATCAACTAACCGCTAAAAAGGATCAAAATGGCAATCAAAAAAGTTGGAATACTCGGTTGCGGTCTGATGGGGTCGGGCATTGCCCAGGTTGCCGCAACCGCTGGTTATGACGTTGTCGTGCTGGAGCAGGAACAGAAGTTCCTGGACAAAGGCTTTGCCGGCATCGAGAAGTCGCTGGCCAAGTTTGCCGAGAAAGGCAATTTGAAGGAGCCGGCTGCCGCCGTCCGTGGAAGGCTGAAAGGCGCCACCGATCGCGCTGCGCTCGCAGACTGCGACATCATTATTGAAGCCATCATCGAGAATGTGGAGGAGAAGAAGAAGACCTTTTCCGCGCTCGACGGCCTGGTGAAGAAAGACGCGATCTTCGCCAGTAACACGTCATCGATCTCGATCACCGAGGTGGCCGCGGCCACCCGGCGTCCGGAGAGGTTCGTCGGCCTGCACTTTTTCAATCCCGTGCCATTGATGAAGCTGGTCGAAGTGGTGCGCACCATCGCCACCAGTGATGCGGCCTTTGATGCGGCTTTCGAGTTCGGCAAAAGCCTGGGCAAGGTCCCGGTGCGCACCAGCGACAAGACGGGCTTCATCGTGAACCGGCTGCTGGTGCCCTATCTGCTGGACGCCATCCACGCTTACGAAGAGGGGGTGGGATCGATCCCCGATATCGACAATTCCATGAAGCTGGGCTGCGGCTATCCCATGGGCCCGTTTACGCTGCTGGATTTTGTCGGCCTCGATACCACGTATTACATCAGCCAGGTGATGTTCGAAGAATTCAAGGAGCGGCGCTTCGCTTCACCTCCGCTGCTGAAGCGCCTGGTCATGGCCGGCTGGTACGGCAGGAAGTCGGGAAAGGGGTTTTACGACTATGCCGACCCGAACAATCCAGTGCCGGTGAAGTTCTAGCGGATTAGAAGATTTGGTAATTGAGTAATCTTGTAATTGAGTAATTGGCCGTTCTCCGGTAGGCGTTTCCAAGCCGGAAACTGTGCGGACGAGGCTCAATTACCCAGTTACAAAATTACCCAATTACCAAATTCTCTTTAATTCGTGGCTAATCCAGGCGGGCCGGCCCAAAGCTGCGTATAATTTTAACCAGTGGCTGACGAGCTTATCACATTGCGGACGTACGGCAGTCTTCCTGAAGCGCTGCTGGTCAAGGCGGAGTTCGACTCTGCGGGCATCGACTGCGAACTGGCGGATGACAATGTTGCCCGTGTATTCGGGTCGGTGCTGCCCGGCGGCGTGAAGCTCAAAGTGGTCAAGGAAGATGAAGCCGCGGCCCGCGAGATTCTGGGGCAGGACATTCCGCTGACCCTCACCGATGAAGAGTCAGGCTTGCAGTACACACAGCCCCAATGCCCGAAATGCCATTCGTTGCAAGTGTCGTCGAACGATCTGGTTACGCCCACGCCGGGAGTTGAAGATTTGAAATGTGACGGCTGCCGGCATCACTGGCAACAAAAAGAAGACGCTGAGTGATCAAAGAAATCACCACAACCCGGCAGGTCAAGAGCGTCAAAGAGTACGGCGCACTGGCAGCGCTGTTTACGGCGCTAGGCATGGAGCGTGGAAAAGAGTGGAAGACCCCCAATGGCCGCGGCCTGCCATTTGAGATTTCCGGCAAGCTGGAATTCATTCAGGGACGCCAATCGGTCCCCGCCGATGTCTGGATACGGGTGACCGACCTTGATACCGTCCGCGGCCTTCTGAAGAAACACAAGACCAGGATCGTGGCGGATATTTCCGAGTCCGGCTGGAATTCCCGCATTCTGGTGATTGAGCCGGTAAAGTCCATGCGCTTTGCCTTGTGGCAGGAAGACCACCCGCGCGAAGATGCGGACGAGGGCGATCTGAATGCCGCGGGGATGAAGTTTGCCATTGTGGTAAGCCGCTGGAATTCATTCATCACCGAACGATTGCTGCAGGGCGCTGTCGATGCGTTGCGGCGCTCCGGATGCCGGAAGCAGGATTTTACCGTTGTCCGTGTACCAGGGGCCTTCGAGATCCCCTCACAGGCGCGTACCCTGGCGGCGACGCACAAGTATGACGCGATCATCACCTTGGGTTGCCTGATTCGCGGCGAGACCGACCATTACGAGCATATTTCGACGGAAGTCACACGGGGCATCGGGCAGTCGGCCCAGGAAACCGGAGTGCCGCATACCTATGGAGTGCTGACCTGTGAAACGCTGGAGCAGGCATTGGACCGCGCCGGGCTGAAGGCCGGGAACAAGGGCCATGAGGCGGCGATTTCCGCCGTGGAGATGGTGAGCCTGAAGAGAAAAACCGGCGGGCCGCCCCCCAGGGCCAAAAGCAGGGCCCGATAATCCATGGGCACCCGGCGCAAATCGCGAGAACTTTGCCTGCAGATGCTGTTTCAATGGGACATGGGAAAGCAGGAGCCCGAACATGTCCGCAAGACATTCTGGGCGGGACGCGTGGAAGTCGACGAAGCCACGCGCGGTTTCGCCAATGATCTTTTTCAGTCGGCGATTGACCGGCATGCAGAGATTGACGAACTGATCAAGAACCATGCCCAGCATTGGCGCATGGAGCGCATGGCGGCCGTGGACCGCAATCTGCTACGCGCCAGCGTGGCCGAGTTTCTTGCCTACCGTCAAACGCCCCGTCCGGTGATCATCAACGAAGCTCTGGAAATCGCGCGCAAATACTCCTCCCCGGAATCGGTGCAATTCATCAATGGCGTGCTGGATTCAGTTGGCAAAGAGCTGGGGCAGAATCCTTTGGCCGCGAATAAACGCGAATGAACGCGAATCAGGAAAACACAAGAAGAATTTGGTAATTGAGTAAAATTGGCAATTGGGTAATTGTGGCGCTGTGGTCCGCAGCCTTTCAATTGCCAAATTACCAAATTACCAACTTACGCAATTACCCAATCGCCCTGGTTCGCGGCCAAAGTTTTTTTGCTAGAATCTTCGTTGATCCAACCAACAGAAATGGACCCTCAGCCTTGAAGACCACTTCCATTACCTACGCTGACAGCGGGGTTGACATCAACCGCGCGGAGCGCGCCAAGCAGCGCATCAAGTCTCTCGCCCGGCGCACCTTCACCCGGGGCGTGGCCGGCGATATTGGAGGATTCGGCGGATTGTTCGCCATCGACAAGAAACAATACCGGCAGCCGGTGCTGGTTTCGAGCGTCGATGGCGTAGGCACCAAGCTCAAGGTGGCCTTCATGATGAAGCGTCACAATACCGTGGGCGCCGATCTGGTGAACCACTGCGTCAACGATATCGCCGTGCAGGGCGCTACGCCGCTGTTTTTCATGGATTACCTGGCGACCGGCACACTCGATCCGGACATTGCGGAAAGCATCATCGAAGGCATCGCCACCGCCTGCCGCCACAATGGCTGCGCGCTGATTGGCGGTGAAACCGCGGAGATGCCCGGCTTTTATCCGGAGGGTGAGTATGATCTGGCGGGCTTCATCGTGGGTATTGCCGATAAGAGCAAGATCATTACGGGTGACAAGGTCAAGGCCGGTGACGTTCTGTTGGGACTGCCTTCCAACGGGCTGCACACCAATGGGTATTCTCTGGCGCGCAAGCTGTTCTTTGAGGTTGCCGGTTATGCTCCCGATACGGTGGTGAACGAGATCGGCGGCCAGGCAGGCGACGAACTGCTGAAGTCCCACAAGAGCTACTGGCCGGTGCTGCGCAAGTTGATCAGCGCCGGGCTGGTGAACGCCCTGGCGCACATCACCGGCGGCGGCATTACCGACAATCTTCCACGAGTGCTGCCCAAAGGCACGGCGGCGGTGGTGGAAATGGGCAGTTGGCCGGTCCTGCCGGTATTCAGCCACATGCAGAATATCGGCAACGTTCCCCAGGAAGACATGATGCGCACTTTCAACATGGGCATCGGCATGGTCGTGGTAACGCCCGCGGCAAAACTCAAACGCGCGCAAGCCCTCATCGCAAAGGCCGGCGAGAAGAGTTACCTGATTGGGCGCGTGGTGAAGGGTGGCCGCAAGGTCACCTATATCTAGCCCATGACTCCATTAAAAAAGCTCGGTATACTGCTCTCCGGAAGGGGCTCGAATTTCGAAGCCATTGCCGATTCTATTCAGGCAGGCCGGCTGGCGGCCGAGATAGCCCTGGTTGTTTCCAACCGCGCCGAAGCGCCAGGCATTGCTTCGGCCCAGCGGCGAGGGCTGCCCACGCGTCTGGTCCTTTCCAAGGGGCGCGCGCGTGAAGAGCATGATGCTGCGGTGGTCAGGGAACTCAGGGCGGCCGGCGTCGAACTTGTCTGTCTGGCCGGCTATATGCGTCTGCTTTCGCCGGTGTTTGTGCGCAGCTATCCCAACCGTATTCTCAATATCCATCCGTCTCTTCTGCCTGCCTTCCCCGGCCTGGACGCGCAGAAACAGGCGTTCGACTACGGAGTCAAGGTGACCGGATGCACCGTCCATTTTGTCGATGAGGACCTTGATCATGGGCCGATCATTCTGCAGAAGACCGTCCCGGTACTGGAAGGCGAAGACGAGCACTCTCTGGGCGCCCGCATTCTGGAGCAGGAGCATATCGCTTACACCGAGGCCATCGGCATGGTGATCCGCGGCGAGATTGAGATTCACGGCAGGAAGACCGTAGGCGAGAAAAATAAATCCAAGGCGGGATGAATGCTCAAAGTGAAACTTCTGCAGGCCGGCGCCCGGGCGCCAACGGTTGCGCATCCCGGCGAGGACCTGGGCTATGACGTTTATTGCGCGGTAAGCGTCACCATTCCCGCGCGCGGGCAAGCCATGGTTTCCACCGGTATCGCCGTGGAGTGCAGCTCACCCACCGGCGGTCCTCTGGGCGCGTTGCTGCGGGACAAGTCTTCCATGGCCGCGCGGCGGCTGACGGTCACCGGCGGCGTAATCGACTCAGGCTACCGGGGTGAGATCCGCGTGCTGATGGAAAACCTGGGTGACGCGGCCGCGGAAATCAGGGCCGGAGACAAGATTGCCAACCTGATTCCTTACCCCGTGCTCACGGGCGCGGTCGCTGTGGTGGACGAGCTGTCGGATTCCAGCCGCAAAGACGGCGGTTTTGGATCGAGCGGAAGGTAACCGATTACCCGATTACCAATCTATCGTCCTTCTCCGTGGTGAGCTTTCGGTTTTTGCTGCGAGTCAGCCGGCTGAGGGCATGCTGCGGGGCTTAACATTCTTGCGGATAAATTCGACGATTTCATCCATCGGCGTACCGGGGTTGAAGATGCCCGCGACGCCCGATTTCTTCATCAGATCAAAATCCTGTTCCGGGATGATGCCTCCGATCACCAATAGCACATCGTCCATCTTGTTCTTTCGCAACAGGTCGGTGACCCGGGGGACGATCGCATTATGCGCTCCGGAAAGAATCGAGAGACCGATCACATCGACATCTTCCTGCAACGAAGAATTGACGATCATTTCCGGGGTCTGGCGCAATCCGGTATAGATGACTTCCATGCCCGCATCGCGCAACGCCCGGGCAATGACCTTCGCCCCGCGGTCATGCCCGTCAAGGCCCGGTTTGGCAACCAGCACACGGATTTTGCGCTCCAAGGACATCTCTTTGAGATTCTATCAAACCCGCGGCAATCAGCATTCAGTACTCAGCATTCAGCCCAGCACCAGATTGGTAATTGCCAAAATTGGCAATCGGGTAATTGAGATTCCAGAAATCAGGACTGTTTTAGCGAGTTAAATCATTCCAGGTTCAACAGTCGCCGCTTCTCAATTACGCGATTACCAATTTTGGCAAGTACCAATCTGGTGCCGGGCTGAATGCTGAGTGCTGACCGCTTACTCCAGGCTTCTCCACAGGTACCAACAAGCAAAGCTGCAATACGGATGCCAGGTCTTGGCGATCTTTTCGATCTCCTTGGGCGTCGGCAGCTTGCGCTTCCGGTAGGCTTTCTTGATGGCCATGCGTACGCCGAGGTCTCCGGTGGCCAGTACATTGGGGCGGCGCAGGGCGAACATCAGGAACATCTGCGCAGTCCACACGCCGACGCCTTTGATCGCCGTCAGGGTCTTGATCACTTCAGCGTCTTCCATCGCGGGGAGGCGGGTGAAATCCAGTGCCCCGGAAGATGCATGATCGGCCAGGTCACGGATATAGCCAACCTTCTGCCCCGACAGACCGGCACGGCGCATCTCCCCGACCGTGAGCCCGGCGATGGATTCCGGAGAAAGGCTGCCGCCCGCGGCTTCCTGCAGGCGTCCATAGATCGTGGATGCCGCTTTAGTGCTGAGCTGCTGAAAGACAATCGAGCGGGCCAGCGCTTCAAACGTAGGCTCGCGAAAACTCATCCGGCAGGGGCCGACGCGTTCGATGATTGCCGCCAGCACCGTGTCCGACTTTTTGAGATGGTTCAGGGCTTTTTTCATGAGAATCGATTCCAATATAAGGTGTGCTCTCACCGGATGACAAATATCCTGCTGATCACGAGCTTCACCCCGTGTGCCGTGACCGGAAGCGGAACAAGGTAGGCCCCAGTTGCCGCTGATTTGCGCTGCCGACGGTTTCTCACTCTGAGACTGTTTCGATGGGTGAACGGCCCCATAGGGCCGAAAATGAGGCATACGTGATACATACATGATACAGGGGGTGAGGGTTAGCAACATGGTTACTATCTCTCCCAGATTCGCAGGGCCGGCCTCCAGCCATGCGGGGCGAGCAAGAAGCATGGGCTGGAGGACACCGGCGCCCCTGGCTCCAGTTGAGCGGAGGCGCAGCACCTGCTGTTTCAGATTTCAAAGATCTATTACCAAACCGGCGCCTGGGCACCCAAGAATGAATATGGACAAGCGCACAAGGAAAAGAAAGTTTTGCTGTTGAACTGGCAGCGTTCTGACAGCAGTTGGCGGCGCGGTGCGAAGAAACCCGGCAAACAGATGACAAGGGCCGAGTACACTGGCAAAGAAACGGTCCTGCCGCAAATGCGCGGGGCACCCGTCCCGCGCGTTGTCGTAGTGCATATGCGGCCACTGGGCGTCGCGGCGTTTGGAATTCTTACTCGCTTTTCGCCGGAATAAATGATCACCCAGTTCAGGCTGACCCTTTCTTCCAACTATGGCCAGTCATCACCGTGATGGAATTGGCCCCAATCAGTTGCGAGAAAGATTGAAATAAAATCCAGGACAAATTCATCCTGCGGTTTTTGCCGCACAGTCACTCGCAGCAATTTCAGCCGCGAAGGTGGTGCGCCTTGTCGAACATTATTGGCGAAGCCAAAGTCGCGGGTGAAACAAAGGTCAAAGCTGTCGCGGGCGAATTCGTAAAGCTTTCCATTCTCCAGCCCCTGGAGTCGCAACGTATGAATCGATTCCACTTCGTGACCTTCTGCGCGCAGAGCAGGAAGCAGTTTCCGGGGCAGATTCTCGTCAAGCAGAATCTTCACGCCGGTTGAAGGTCTTTCCGGTGGGCCAGTTCTCCAAGAACGCCGCGCACCGATTCCTCAGTCAGGCTGGGATAGGCGTCTACAATTTGGGCAATGGTCATGTCTGCGGCGAACGACTCGAGAATAAGAGACACGGAAATACGCGTACCGCGCACACGCGGGCTACCTCCAAGATGCTCAGGATCGGCAACAATCCAATTGTCCATACACCTAAGCTTACTCCAGTCGAATGAGCGACTCAAGCCATGTCGCTGTGCTCTGACATTGTGGGGCCACTGTCTGAGAGCTGTGCGGACAACACAACGAACTCCGATAGCCCTTCAGCATTACTCTCAAAGAATCTTCTCGCGCCGGAGCTGCCACCAGATGCACATGGTTGGTCATCCAGCACCGGCCCAGCAGTTTCACACCAGCACATGCTCAGATGCTCCGCACCAGTCTCAGATACAGTGAAGCGGTGTGTCTCGACCCAGAAGGTCTCACGCCGATTCACTCGCGGTGTGTGATGTGGCAGGCAACCCACTGGGCGTCGCGGCAGTTGGAAATTTTACTCGCTTTTCGCCGGAATAAATGATCACCCAGCTCAGGATGACCTCTTTCTTCAGTTATTGAAAATATTGGTCGGGGGAGAGAGGATTTGACGTCCGACCCCCTGGTTCCGAACTACGTCAATATGGAGATCTCCGAGAACGACACAATTGAAGAGACAAATCTCCTTGCTGTCACGGATGTCAAGATCAGAAACGTTTAAGATCTTGTTCTCAAAATCGATCTTTGATCCGAACAGGCGACCATCCGAATCAAGTCCGAGTTCCGATGCAGATGCAATCGAGAAACCGGTGAGATTATGAAAATAATCGGCCAGCGTTCCTCGGTTGACAGCTTCAAGAAAGCCATCCCGTCCAGTTAGTGAGACAATCTTGTTCAGGTATTTTCTAGGTACCCCTTCCAGAGGCTCTTGAAGTGACACGGGAATTCCTCCTTCGCGCAAATTGACCAGTGGATTCGCCATGGAGCAGCCCTGAGTCCGGTAAGTCGCACCAGAGCCTACCGCGATATTCAACACCAACTTAGCATGATCGAGTGCTCGAGGGAGTCTCCCTATCTGTTAGCCTGATGATCTCTTCAACACAATGTCTTGGCATGATGAAAGCTAGACCACATGTTCACACTGTCTTCCAATTCAATAAAGTAGCCATTTCTCCCCGCACTACGGATTTTAGTTCATACGCCGGAATGAACACTTCATACTCGCCTTCGGCGTGGGAGCCCACTTGATATGGAGCAAAATGAATTACAATGCCATATTTCTTCAAAGAAAAACGTTCAAAATTAGCGTTCTCTGCGCTCGCTCCTCGCAGAATCCATTCGTCTTGCCGGTTCCTGAGTTGCTCGGACTGGTCTGCCGGATCCCATCGCTGTAGTTTCTGTTTGTGCAGGTCGGTCAAACAATAGCTGGCCAGCACATCCACATATCTGCTGGATTCTTCAAAAATGTCGTACAGTTCCAATTTCATCGAGGGATGCAGTCGGAAATTTAGGGTCAAGTGATCTGTATTCGGATGCGCGTCGCCAGCGTAATAGCTTACAAGCTGAAATTCGAGTGACAGCACATCAGGGGTAAATAGCGACACGCTGTGAGAGATCGAGAGGCCATCTCGGACTGTTGCCCCATATGGGCTCCTCGTTATCTCGTTTTTCTTGGGCGTGCGGGCGACCGCATCTGCGCGAAGGCGTTGCAGATGTCCCGTCACGAATGCGCTGATACACAAGTTTGTCTCATGGTCAGCTTTCGAATCGCTTGACCCAACCAAGACATAGTCCGCCTCAAAATCGTACGAATATTCCTCGCTCTCTTCCCTAAGCTGGAGATATCTTAGCCGTTGCTTTTCGTCAATTACTTCCAGCTCAGTCGATCCCAGCCTTTGGCTGCGCGCACCTTCGACTCTTTCGATCCAATCCACTTTATAGAGTCTAATCTGCTGAGCATCCAACTTTCGATCAAAACCGCCACGAATCTGTGTATCGCGATGGCAATCAAAGCAAAGAACCGCAAGATTGTCAGACTCGTTGTTGCGAGGAGCATCATCAATGTGGTGAATCTGAATGGGCTTTCCCCGTTGACGGCAAACACAACACGTGCGGTCTGATTGGAAAAGAACTGTTGCTGCTACTGCTGCCGGAATCTCTACTCTTTGTTTTTTGCTGGGCATGATGTGACTATTATTGGCTCGAACCTCAGTGATCACCTCAAAATCGGCCAATGGAGGGGGCCAAGACTTGCATTATTCTTTCTACCCTGTCCGCTCCTGTTCAGGCAAGTCTGAAATTGCAATGGTTGGAACTCGACTTTTAAGAACTCGTCGAGTGGGTGACCTGGCGCTGACTGGTGCCGATTCGCCCCCAAATGGCCGTTTAATCCGAAACGGCGGCCAAATCGGCGCCAAAAGTCGGGTTGTAAGAAGATGATCTCAGCATGTGGAAACGATTCTGGACGGATACGCGCAATGCGGAACCAATCTCATGAAGCTCGATAGCGTCATGACTCCCGGCCTGACAGCTACCCATCCAGGATATTGTCGCGTTTTGTGCTGAGCCAAGACGAGGTCGTGAAACACTCAAAGCGTGAAGTGACAAAATGCGGTCTTAACCACTTTCATGGGTGTGGCTTGCGGACTATGAGGTCATTCTTCCATAGCGCCAGCACGATATCCATTTGGCTATTGTGCGTCTTGGAAGGATCATTCGTTACCGCCTTCCACAGCGCACTTGTGGACCATCTATGCGTTCCTTCAGCCAGCAACGCCGCGGCACGAACTGCATAATCCTTGTTGTCTTTCGACGCTGTGTAGTGACCTGCGGGAATACCCTTGACCAATCCCTCTTCGCAGAGACCTAGAAAAGCCCCACGCGGGCAGCTCTTCTTACGTGCCGTCGCGCTCGTGGGATATAGCCACTTCATCGCGTTTTCCCATCGAGTTACTGGATTGATGTCGGCAGAAGATCCTGGCCGAGTCGCCATGAGTGCCGCTTCTCCGTATCTATTCGCCATCATGCACCCTCGCATTGAATGAACCGCCATTTTACTAGAATCACGCAAGAAGTGGCTATGGCGGATGCCCCGACGCCGCTTCAGTTCCTCTGTGCAGCCCCGAGTAATGAGCGACTCGGAGGGTATCCGACAGCAAAGAGAGGGACAGCTTGACTGTCCAGCTTTTTCACAGTGAGCGCAAACCTCTTAACGCGGATCTAATTCGCTCTGCGATCTGGCTGCGGTCGTTGCCCCCAGGGCCCCCAGGCTCGGTGAAAGCCCGCTCCAAAGTGACAGACATGAGGAAGGCAGTACAGTGAGGCGAAGCTTAAACGTGGGGCATCAGCGGCGACGTGCCCAGTACTCCGGTCGCCTGCTGCCATGGGCGACGGCCCAGATCGTGATTACGGATTCCCGTTCTGAATAGATAATAGCGAAAGGGAATCGCCAGAGGAGGAACCGCCTGGTATTGTTCTTTCCGATTGGCCAGCGGTCCGGAGTATTACGGATTGTGCGAACAGCTCGATGTAATTCTTCGATGAAGTCCAAGGCTGCTTTGGGGCTGCGCTTTCGATACCAAGAGACTGCGGTTTTAACATCTGCAACGGCACCCTGGTGGTACTCAACCGGCTTAGTGCTCATTCACCATGGCCAAGAGTTCACGATGCAGTTGTTCCCAAGCGACGGTCACGGCTTTGCCCGCTTGCAGATCGAGGATTCTGCGAGCGACTTCCTCGTCCCATGCCTCTTCAACAGATTCATTCGCAATCTCAAGGCTATCGAGCAGGGTGTTGGCTAATGCAGCTCGCTCGTCAACGGAGAGAGCCAGCGCCTGTTTTAGAAGCTCGGAAATTCCTGGATTCATGCCCTTATTCTACCTCGTGCCGGGTGGCTATGTATGAATCAGTGCAACGCCAAACACAAGGTCCCTCGCAGCTACTCGCGCGCTGAAGAAAGCGCGCGCTCCTGACGCTGTTCGGGATGACAGCGTGAGTTTATGAATTCAGTGATCTGCGGCGCATGCGCTACGTAATGCTCACTTCCGTATACGTCCCATAAACCTCGCGCAGCGCCTCGCAGACTTCCCCCACGGTAGCATAAGCTCGCACGCAGTCGATGATGAAGGGCATGGTATTGGCATCGCTGATATGTCCATCGGCGCGTACTACCGGCTCTTGGGCGGCGGCGCGCTTCAGGGCATCGAGGCTGCGCCGGACTGCTTCGTTGTTGCGCCGCTGCTTCAGAGCTTTGAGTTTTTCGCCCTGGTGTTCGGCCACCGATTCGTCGATGTAGAGCGTGGGTGGCTGCTTTTCTTCGATAATAAAATCGTTGGAGCCCACGATGATCTTTTCCCGGGCTTCGGCTGCGCGCTGGAACTGGTAGGAGGCCTCGGCGATTTCCTTCATGGGATATCCCAGGTCGATCGCCTTGACCATGCCGCCCATGGCGTCGAGCTTGCCGAAGTAGTCGAATGCGCCTTGCTCCATGTCGAGCGTCAGCTTCTCCACGAAATACGATCCGCCCAGCGGGTCTACGGTATTGGCCGCTCCGGATTCATACGCAAGGATCTGCTGGGTGCGCAGGGCGATGCGGGCGGCCTCTGCGGTGGGCAGCGCCAGGGCTTCGTCGTAGGAATCGACGTGCAGCGATTGCGTCCCGCCCAGCACTCCGGCCAGGGCCTGCAGGGCGGCGCGCGCGATGTTGTTCAGTGGCTGTTGCGCCGTGAGCGATACGCCGGCGGTTTGGGTGTGGAAGCGCATCAGCCATGTGCGTTCGTTCTTGGCGCCGAAGCGGTCTTTCATCAGGCGATGCCAGATCTTGCGTGACGCCCGGAACTTGGCAATCTCTTCGAAAAAGTCGTTGTGAGAGTTGAAGAAGAAGCTCAGGCGCGGGCCGAATTCATCGACATCCAGGCCGCGGCGGCGCGCCCATTCCACGTATTCAACGCCGTCATAGATGGTGAAGGCCAGCTCCTGCAGCGCGGTCGAACCGGCTTCGCGGATGTGGTATCCGCTGATGGAGATGGTGTTGAAGCGCGGGGTGAACTTTGAGCCGAATTCAAACGTATCGATCACCAGCCGCATCGACGGCGCCGGCGGATAGATGTATTCCTTTTGCGCGATGTATTCCTTCAGGATGTCGTTCTGAATGGTGCCTGAAACTTTCTTCCAGTCCGCGCCTTGCTTTTCCGCCACTACCAGATACATGGCCCACAGCACCGAGGCCGGCGAGTTGATGGTCATGGAGACCGTGGTCTTTTCGAGGTCAATGCCCCCGAAGAGGATTTCCATGTCTTCCAGCGAATCGATGGCCACGCCGCACTTGCCCACCTCGCCTTCACTGGCTGCGTGGTCGGAGTCGTAGCCCATGAGTGTGGGCAGATCGAAGGCCACCGAGAGTCCGCCACCGCCCTGGGCCAGCAGATATTTGTAGCGCTCGTTGGTCTCTTCCGGGGAAGCAAAGCCGGAGAACTGGCGCATGGTCCACAGGCGGCCGCGGTATCCGGTTGAGTGGATGCCGCGCGTGTAGGGCGCCTGCCCCGGATAGCCAAGATACTGATCGTAGCTCCAGTCCTCGGGCAGATCGGCCTGGGTATAAAGCCGGCGAATGGGCAGGTTGCTGATGGTGGTAAAGCGGGCATGGCCGTGTTCGTCGAGGTTGACGCCGGAAGACGCACCGATGGGCTTCTCCGGAGCCTTCTCCAGGGTCTTGGCCAGGGTGGCTTCCGCCCACTGCTTCTCGGAAGCGGCAGGGTGACGGCCTTCAAAGATTTCAGAAACCGGATTTTCCGCGAGCGCGCTCTGGTCTTTCAGCTTCTTGGTTTGATCTGCCATACACGGGTAATCATAGAAGATGGGTAAAACAAGGGGCAAGCGCGAAAGACAGGGCAGCGAAAGCCCCTACCAAAACCCTTTTGCCGCAGAGGGCGCAAAAAAACAGAGGACGCGCTTCAATTATTCTTCTTCAGGATTGCCATGCTCTTCTCATCGACGTTGATCTGCGAGAACAGCTTCTTCAGGTCATTGATGCCGTCAAGGTCCACCTCGGTGGCGGTCGCGCGATACTCGCGGCTGTATTTCAGCAGATTGCCGGCGATTTCAGTTTTGCTGCTGTACTGGCCAAACGGATAAGACGCCTTTGCCGGTTCAGGCAGTTCGTCGACCTTAAATCCGCCGGGCAACGCGATTTCCACCTGATCGGTATTGAGAAAAGGGGCCGGAAAATCGTAGGCGTAGTGGCGCGGTTTGTTCGGGTCCCATCCGCCAGCCAGTTCGCCGACCACGCGCAGACGCACCAGGAGCAGACCACCCACGTTCTTGGCATAATGCTCGGCCGTAAACTGGTATTTGACGATAAGGTCCTTGTCGTGGTCTTCAGTATTCACGAGTTCGAAGTTATCGATTTTAAACGCGCTGACACTGTTTCCGAGGAAGTATTCGATGATCTTCTTGCGATCATTGTCGGTTGCGTGCTGCAGATATCTCCGCTGGCCCATGGCGTTAAAACCTTTGTAGACCTCTTCCACGTCTCCCTGCAGCGTGCCGTCGGGCGTCAGTTTCAGCTTTGCGGTGCGGCGAATTCCGTTCGACTCCGGACTGCTGACCGGCAGATGGATATACTCGCCCCCTTGATCGCCCACCAGCAGGCCATAGTTATCCTGCTCGTACGACGGCATCTGGCCGAACGGGACCCATTCGTTGGTTGGATCGAAGATCAGCAAATGCCCCAGCTTGGCATGCTCATACATGGCGGCGAGCGGATGGGAATAGCTCGCATCCGGCAGAGCAATGGCGATGATCATATGATCGAACCGGGCCTGCGGCGGCGACTTCTCCTTGAATGTCCCCCGCTCGGTGTTGACCAGAACGTAGTACGACTTCACGCCGATTTGCGCCAGCATGGAGCTGAGAACGGTGGCCTTGTCTTTGCAATCGCCATAGCGGTTCGTGAAGGTATCCCCGGCGGAATGAGGACGCCAGCCTCCTACGCCAATCTGCACTTCCACGTACCGCACGTCATGCTGGGCAAAGTTCGCCAGAGCCTTGATGCGGTCCATCATGGGTATGTTTTGCGGCGCCAGCGCATCCACCTTCTGTTTGATTGGCGGAGTCGAGTCCCTCATGCCCTTGGCGAGCCGGTCATACCAGGCGCCGAATTCCGACCAGTTTGTGTAGCTCTTTTCCGGCGACTTGTCGGAGAGAAAGGTGACCACCATGGTGGCGGCCAGCGCCCTGGAAGAAGGACGATGGGCTTCATTTTCAATCCGGGGAATATCGGCAAGCCTCCAGATCAGCGCCCCATTTTCCTCGCTGGGCTTGCTCTCCTCGTGGTTGATCCATTCGCTTCTGAAACGCCAGCCGTGCGCCAGATGTAACTGGTAGCTCGACTTCTCCACCGGCAGAAACGACTGAAAGGACCAGAAATTCTGGAAGATATAGGGCCGTTCCTGCTGTTCCCAATCAAAAGCCACCACCGAGCCGACATCCACGCCCGGAACTCGAATCGCTTTCATCTTCTTGTCGGAGTAAACCTCATAGGAGCTTACGGATTGCTCCACGATGTCCTTCGATTCATACTCCTGCCCCTTGCTGGTGATGCTCCAGCCATGCAGATAATTCACCCTCGATTCGGTGTCATAAAACACAGGGTGGATGGCGAGATTCCGGCCGTCGGGCGTCAGGACCCTGATGGCCAGGCGGCCCTGCTGCACGATCTCGCCGTTTTCTTTCACGGTTGTGATCTGCTCCTGCAGCAGAATTACCCCCTGCACGTCGTCCGCATAGGTCTTGACAGGCTGTTTGGCCAGGACACGCACCCAATCGGGAACGTCGGCGGCCACCAGAGCGGGCGCCAGCAAGAAGAAAGCCGAAAGAAAGAGTGCGCTAGTTGCCTTTTTGAGCATTGACGTTGCCTCCATGTAAAACAGCCTGCTGCTCATCTCCGACCTGAACTTTGACGAAGAAGCCTTTCAATTCCGAGTACTTTTCCAGCGGGAAATAGATGCCATTCATCGCCAGTCTACGCTGGGTGACGAGCTGATGGCCGTCGAACCGGCTCACGTTCTGGTACTTGGCATAAGACAAGCTTGCCTCCTGCTGAGGGGGCACGTTTTCAACGGTGAAACCGGCGGGTACGGTCGCGCTCAATGAATCGTATTCCGTGAAGGGATATGAAAAATAAACAGGGTACTTACGTTCCGAGTGCTTGAACGCGTCCTTGTGCTGGCTCTGAAACAGAGAAGTGGGCACCAGCAGCCGCTTTCCCGCGAGCACGGCAAAGGCCGGAACCTCGATGGAGAAACTCGCCAGCAACGGCTGATCGCCATCGTCCCATCCCTGGGCGGTCACCATCGTGACCAGAGATCCTTTCGGCAACCAATCCTTCATTTCATCTTCAAGGTCTTTTTTCTTTCGAGCAGCATCATGATCGATGGCGTCAAGCCGGTATTCCAGAGCGTCGTAGCCGCGGAATTCGACGACGATCACGCCCTTCAGCGTGCCATCTTCGGCGATGGAGCCCGTGGTAGTTCTGCGGGTCACGGACTTGTCATAGGTAGCAGGCTCGGCCTTCACCCATGTGCCGCCTTTCTTGTCGAGCTTCAGTCCTTCCGCGGCAGTATGTTCCCAGCGCACCATTCCGAAAGGACAGAATCTCGCCCCCGGATCCAGAAACAGGTCCTTGCCGTTCACTGAGACCGCCGCGATTTCGGTATCGACCTGGGTACTCGCAGTCAGTTCCTTGCTGAAAAGTCTGCGCTTGCGGTCGGAAACCTCCACGATCGAAGCGTCGAACCCAACCGCCCGCGCCATGGCTACAAACAGCATGGTAATTCCGTCGCTGTGGCCATAACCGTGCGCCAGAACGTCACCCACACCCAGGTTGTCCTTGATATTTTCCTTTTTCTGCTCTTCTTCGGTGCGCGCGCGTTCAAACGTCAGGTTCCTGATTTTCTGGACTCGCGCGTAGAGCTTGTGCAGCTTCGCAGATGGATCGGTCTCAGCGCCGATGGCTTCCAGTGCCGCCTCGCGCACACCATGGCTCCTGCCCATGAACTCTTCCCGCCGGTCATACTGGTCTTTGCCGATTTCCTGCCATGCCTTGTCGACCACGGTGCTGCTGCCCCTGCGGCTATAGAAGAACCTTACCGTGGGTTTGAAGTCATCCTCTGGCGGCATCTGGTCTTCAGGCGTAAACGCCGGAACATTGTGGGCCTCCAGTTGCACTTCGTTGCCGTTGTTTCTGGGTTTTTCCTT
Organism: Saccharimonadales bacterium (SeqCode); assembly: GCA_035568495.1. Classification (GTDB taxonomy): domain Bacteria; phylum Acidobacteriota; class Terriglobia; order Terriglobales; family Acidobacteriaceae; genus Angelobacter. The sequence goes on from DATMNZ010000249.1 coordinate 18,674, forward strand.
CAAGTTGGCGGCCACCCAGGTGATGTGGGCCCCATCCCATTCGAGATTGGCCCTCGATTTGCTCTGGAATACCCCGCCCTCATAGGGCTTGAAGTTGAAACGCTCACTCACCGTAAAAAGATTGCTCTGCAGGACCCATTCGTCGGGTGGAAAGATGATGAACGGCGAGTTCACCGCCCGCTGGTATACGTACTTATATTTATATTCAATGATGCTGCCCACGGTTACATCGGGCATGGTAAAAGCCTTGGCGGCGAACTTGAGTCCGCGTCCCTTGAAAATCGTTTTTTCGAACGGTTTTCCGGTAAATTCGACGATCGAGCCGTCAGGATGGACCGTGCGCGCCTTCAGTTCCGTGAGGAAAACCGTATAAAGAGGCGATTCCAGAACGGGAATGCTGATGTCGGCGGGACCTTCCGGACGTTTGCCCTTTTCGTTCAGAATCTTGATGCGCGTGTAATAGAACTGTGACAGCGTGTTGTCGTCAAAATAGACTGCGTAGTGGAGCCTCACGGCATCGGCTCCGGCGGGCGCTCCCGGCACTTCTTTTGCCTGCAATTCCTGCGGCGTAACGGGGAGCCAGTCTTCCTTTTGCGCTAGACATGAAACCGAAAAGGCCAGCAAAACAAGAAAACTCCAGCATTGATTCCTGTGCATAGTTTCTCCTTACAGATCGAACACTCCGGTGGCGCAGGCCCCGCGCAGATTTCAGTTGGCCCTCTTCAACACCGCTACGCTCTTCTCATCGACGTTGATTGCGGAAAACAGCAACTTAAGCTGGCCTGCTTTTTCGAGCGGCACCAGCGTACCGTTCATTCTGAATTCACGTTTATACCGCAGCATGTTGCCTTCCACTTCCGTGGCGCTGTGATACTCGCCGAAGGGATAGCTGGCCTTGGCCGGATCGGGCAGCTCGTCGACTTTGAAGCCATCGGGCAGGCTGATCTCAACCACGTCGTTATCCAGTTTGGGCGCTTCCAATTCATAGGCGTACCGGCGCGGCTTGTTGAAATCAAGATAGCCGCTCTTTTCGCCCACGACCCGCGGCCGCACCAGCAGCAGAGGCCCGGCGCTCTTGGCGTAGTGCTCGGCGGTAAATTTGTAGCGGACAATGAAGTCCTTTTCAATGTCGTTTTCATTTTCCAGGGTAAGGCCATCCAGTTGAAAGCTACCCATGGCCGGCCCCAGAATCGCCCTCTCGATGAACTTTTTGCGGTCCTGCTCGGATTCATCTTTCAGCCGTCCTCTAATTTCCATGGCATGGTACCCGGAGCGGACCTCTTCCACTTCGCCCTTCAGAGTACCGTCGGGCGAGAGTTTGAGCTTGGCGGTCCTTTTTATGCTGTTGACTTCCGGCCGGCTGACGGGCAGGTGAATCAGCTCGCCTCCGCTGTCGGTGACCAGCAGCGCGTAACTATCCTGCTCGTAATAGGGCAACTGGCCAAAGGGCACCAGATCGTTGGTCGGATCGAAGATGAGCAACTGGCCGAGTTTAGGATGCAAATAGAGCGCGGAAAGCGGACCGGGCAAACTGGCATCGGGAAGCTGAATGGCGATAATCGCATGGTCGAAGCCTAAGTCCGGCGGCGATTTCTCGGTAAAGATGCCGCGCTGGGTATGAATCGGCATCAGGTACGATTTGACGCCGATCTGGGCGAGCATGGCGCTGAGAACGTTGGCCTTGTCTTTGCAGTCACCATAGCGATGGCTGAAGGTCTCCGACGCCTGATGCGGACGGAATCCCCCTATGCCGATTTCAATGGCCGCGTAGCGCACGTCCTGTTGGGCAAAGCGGGCCAGAGCTCGCACCCGTTCGAGCAAGGGCCGTCCGGCGGGCGCCAGTTCCTGCACTTTCTGCTGCAGGGCCGGGCTGGAGTCACGGCTGCCTGCTGAAATCTGGCCATACCACAGGCCCAGATCATTCCATGTTCTGTAGGTCTGGCTTCTGATCTTGTCGGAGAAAAAAGTCAGCACCATGCGGCCGGAAAGCGCCTCTACCGGTGGCCTCCGGTATTCCGCATCGATGCGCGGGATATCCGTCAGTTCCCATGAATAAACGCCATTCTGCTCCACCGGGGCTTGCGCCGGATAGTTGATCCATTCGGCGCGGAATTCCCATCTCGATGGCAGACGCAACTCAAAACGCATCTTCTCCCTGGGCAACCTATCCTGAAAAGACCAATCTTCCTGGAAAACCAGGGGGCGGCCCTTTCGTTCATACTCGAAGCCCACCACCGAGCCCACGTCCGCTCCCGGCACCACCAGGATTTTCTCCTTGGCATCGGAGTAGATCTCATAGGTGCTCAGGCTTCGCTCAAAGGCGTCTTTTTCTTTCACTTCGTATTCCTGGCCTTGGGCGGTAATGCTCCAGCCGCGCAAATAGCGCACCTTGGTTTCATCCGAGTAGGCGATCTCGTACTGGGCAATATTCTTGCCTTCGGGGCGAAGAATGCGATAGGCAATCCATCCATGGGTGACGATGTCGGTGTTGTCTTTGACCGTAGTTTCACGAAAATCCATGAGGACCACGGCATTGACATCATCGGCGTATTTCTTGGCTGTCTGGCGCGCGGCGTTGCGCAGCCAATCCGGAATCGAAGCGGCATCAGCAGCTACAGAGCAGAAGCCTAAGATCACCCCTAAGAGCGCTACGCTAATTCTCTTTTTCAGCATTGACGGCGCCTCCGCGCAGAATCACTTGTTGTTCATCCCCTGATTGCACCGTATTGAAGAATCCCTTGATTTCCCGATATTTCGCGGCCTCAAAGAACATTCCGTTCATCAGCAACCGTCTCTGGGTCACCAGTTGGTTGTTGTTAAACTGGCTGCCATTCCTCTTTCTGCGCGGCAGCAGACAGGGCAAAGGAAACACATGCAAAGAAAGCACAGAGTCGAAACCAGCGCATTTAGATCCACCTCTCCAGCGTTCCAGGCCCGGGGCGGCCTCTTGTTTGGGCAAGCGTATAAGACGGACGATAAAACGGCCCACATCTATACTTGTGTCAGTTTAGAGCAAATCGTTTCAAAAGATCGTCCGGGAAGGCTCGGCCCCGGTTTTCTTGCCAAACCGTTTGAATCTGCCGGAGCAATGGCATCTATTATATGTCCCTGTGACCCGGTGATTTCAGCACACAAAAAGAACCGCAATCACTTGGCGGAAGAAGGACCTTCCAGCACAATCTGCCCGTTCCCGGCATCTTGCAGCTTTCTAAGAAAACCTTGCACCTCGGGATACTGCTCGGCCTTAAAGTAAATACTATTGACGATCAGGGCGCGGGTGAGTTTTAGCTGCCCGCCGCTGAATGAAGACGTAGTGATGAACCGTGTGGAAGGCAGCCGGGTGTCTTGCGGATTGGGCAGAGGTCCCGCCGAGAAGCCGTCAGGCAGTTGCACGACGATGTTGTCAATTTCCTCATATGTATAGGGAAAGTAGACCGGGTAAGTGCGCGCGCCACTACCAGAAATCTCAAGCTGAGGAGACTTGAAAAGGCCTGCGGGAACCAGCAGACGCCGGCCAGAATGGGTCGCGAAACCCGGCACCTCCGCATGAAACCGGGCCAGCAACGGCTGGTCACTCGTCTCCCATCCTTGTGCTTCTTGCAACTTCACGCGAGCACCGGCCGGGAGCCAGTTTAGCAACTGATCTTCCAGATCGCGCCGGCGGCCGGCCTCGTCGGTTTCCAGCGCATCCAGCCTTCGCTGCAGGGCGTCATTGCCTTTGAACTCCAGGGTAATCTCGCCCTGAAGCAGGCCCTCCGGGGTCAGCGCCATGTTGGCCGACCGGCGGGTGACAGTCTTGTCGGCCGTGGGCGTGGGCACCACAACGAACTCTCCACCTTCCTTGTCGAGCTTGAGGGCGGGCGCCGAAGTGTGCTGCCAGGCGACCATCTCGAAAGGACAAAACATCGTCCCCGGGTCTAGAAAAACATCTTCGTTCCCCAACTTCACCCGGACAATCTCCCAGGCCAATTGGTTCTCCGAAAGCACTTTTTGGTCAAACACCCGGGCTTCACGGCTGGAGGCGCGCAGCAGAGTAGCTTCGAAACCCGCAGCCCGCGCCAGCACGGTAAACAGCTCGGCAATTTCATTCGGATACCCATGGCCCCGGCTGAGTACATGGGCGGCGTTATCGTTGGGCTTCAGCTCTTCCTGCCGGGCTTCGGCGCGGCTACGGCTGTGTTCATAACTGAGGTTCCGGATACGTTGAACACGCGCATAGAGCTTGCGTAATTTCTGCCGGGCATCGGTCTCGCCTTCGATGATTTCAGCGGCCGCGGCCTCCATCTCTTTGCGCCGGCCCATGAAATGTTCAGCTTTATCGTCCCACACTCTCCCGATGTCCCGCCAGAAGGCATCCGACGATTCCATCTCCCGTCCGCCGTAGAAGAAACGCACCTCGGGTTTGAAGTTGTCTTCCGGAGGCATCAGATTCTCGGGGGTAAAGGCCGGAACATTCTCGACCGTAAGTTCGATGCCGGCGGCGGTTTCCCGGGGCGTCACCCCTTCGGGCATATTGGAATATACATACGATAACTGAGTGTCATCGCCGCCATGGCGCGTTTGAAGCCGGCCCCGATAAGGCCGCAGCCAGAACTTCTCCCGCAGCGTGTACAGTTCGTGCTCCAGGCTCCAGACCGTATCGTAGACATACTGGTCCCAGTTAAGGCGATACTTGTATTCCACGATGCTCCCGGCATGGACATCGGGCATGGTCAGAATCCAGGCAATCAGTTTTTGGGGATACCGCCGGAAGACGACTCGCTCGAAAGGCTTGCCCGTAAACTCCACCACACTTCCATTGGGGCGGATGGTGCGGCCCCGTATATCGGACACGGTGTAACCCGCTGGTACGGGAATGACGACGTCACCGTACTGCCTTCCTTCGTTGTTGAGAATCTTGATGCGGCGATGAATAAAGCGGGACCGCAGGGTGTCATCGGTGGCATCGGAATAATCCAGTTGCACGGCGGAGGCGCCGGGATTGCCTGGCACACCGGTCAGCGCCAGGTCACGGGCGGTGACCGGAAACCAGTCAAATTGCTGCCCCTGGCAGCACAACGCAACCAACAGCAACCACGGGAGCGCAGCGCACCGAAGCCTGTTGCACGCCGTTTTGGACCACACGCCCATGCTGCAAAATCATACACTGGCCCACCTGCACTACAACTTGTCGGTGACCAATATCTTGCCTTTGGCACCTAGCGCTGTCTCGCCTTTTTCGTTTTGGATTCTCCCTCGCAGTTCTACGATGTCTCCCTTGAGCTTGGGATTTGGCGTAACTCTGGTTACGAGCCACTCGAGGCGGATGGTCTCATCGGCATAGATGGGGCGGCGGAAGCGGACCAAGAATTCCAGGCCCACCATGGCGCTCTGTTTTGAGTAATGCGAGGCCGTGAGACCCAGCAAGAGGGCTATTGTATGGGTCCCACTGGCAATGGGCTTCCCGTAACGGGTTGCTGCCGCAAAGCTGGAATCGCGATGGACAGGGTTTGTGTCGCCGGAGGCTTCGGCAAAAGCGGCCACCAGCGCCGGAGTGAGTGATACTTTAGTAGAGAAGCGTTCTCTGGGAAATGCTTTCAAGTGTTGCCTCCTCATCAAGCTGCCATCCGCTCAACGGCAGACTATCACAATTACGGCGGGAAAAATCTGCAGGAAATGTGCCCGCGCCGGCCGATGTATCGACATTCCTTATTGTCCGCAGAACAAATATGTATTGGACTTATAGACAGTCGTGCATCACTATAAATCGTGTAGATGTTCTCCGACGGTTTAACTTAAGGCCGGGCGCGAACCTAATGGGATGTCCCGGCCACATTTTGGATTCATGTTGTTAAGCCAGCTTGACAATTGGATTACGTCCCGAAGAAGCTCCGGTGAAAAACTGGCGATAGCCAGGTGTTCCGGACAATTGAATGAAAGATTATTCAAACAGCAATCAGATTTTAAGATTCGCATGACTATCATTGCACCATCGACGAACTTGCATTGTCGTACACGGACCCGGTTAGGCATCCGGTTTCTGCACTCGAGGAGGACAGCCTATGGACAATAGGGCGTTCTGTCAGTGGAACCAGACCACAGTGGCTCATCAACGCGTACCAATCACGCCCCGCGCAAGCCGACAGTGAAAGCACTGGCCGTCGCGAACCAATAAAGTAACGTCTTTCTTCATTTCAAAATCACTGGAAAGCAACCGTGTTGGCCAGCCAACACCAGATGTGGCGGAAGCAATCGATTCCGGCCACACCTTGGGAGTAGTGTTTATGCCGGAACATAACAAGGGCCCCAAAGTCGTCATTATAGGTGCGGGCTTCGCTGGCATCAGGGCCGCTAGAAGCCTGGCCCGTAGTTCAGCGCAAGTAACATTGATTGACCGCAATAACTACCATCTATTTCAGCCATTGCTTTACCAGATCGCCATGGCGGCGCTTTCACCGGCCCAAATCGCCATCCCCATCCGCAGTGTTTTACGCCGCATCTCGAACGTAGAAGTCCTTCTCGGAGAGGTAACCGGCATCGATCTGGCGCAGCGCTTGGTAAGACTGGGAAAGATGGAACTCAACTACGACTATCTTATCGTTGCCACCGGTTCAACCCATGCTTATTTCGGCCACCCGGAGTGGGAAGAAGACGCCCCCGGCCTGAAGACCATTGAAGATGCGCTTGAGATTCGCCGCCGGGTGCTGCTGGCTTTTGAATTGGCTGAGAGCGCCGCCCTCACCCGGGGAGAACACCGTACCCTGAACTTCGTGGTGATCGGCGCCGGGCCAACAGGCGTTGAACTGGCGGGCGCCATCGCGGACATCTCAAAGCGGACACTAGAGCGGGATTTTCGCGCGATCCGCCCGAACCAGGCGCGGGTCGTCCTACTGGAAGGAGGCGAACGAATTTTGCCTGGCTTTCCCGCCGACCTCTCTGCGAGCGCGGAAGCTCAATTGACCGATTTAGGCGTGGAGGTCCGTACCCGCGCCGTCGTTACCCAGATTGAACCAAACTCAGTTACTGTGGGCGCGGAAACGATTCCTGCCACGGTTGTGCTTTGGGGAGCAGGGGTGGCTGCATCGCCTTTGGGCCGGATGCTGAATGCACCTACCGACAGGGCCGGCAGAGTCATGGTTGACCCAGACCTAAGCGTACCCGGGCATTCCGAGGTCTTTGTGACCGGCGATCTTGCGGCCGCTAGAACCCCGGATGGAAAGATCGTTCCTGGAGTAGCTGCGGCAGCCGTGCAGATGGGCAAGTTCGCCGCCCAGCAGATATTGCTTTCCATCGCCGACCAGCCCAGGCAGAGATTTATATATAAGGACAGGGGCAGCCTCGCAACCATCGGAACGTCGAAGGCCGTGGCGAGCATGGGAAAGCTGCATCTCTCTGGTCACGCGGCCTGGCTAACGTGGCTCCTCGTCCACCTGTCGTTTCTGACCGGCTTTCGCAGCCGCTTGATGGTATTGCTGGAATGGATCTGGTCGTACTTCGCCTATAACCATGGCGCGCGTTTGATCACCCACAGCAGTCCGCCGGCCTTCCCGGCAGCAGAGCCTGAAATTTAGGGAGCCAATGTGTTGTCAGAAATTCATTTCTAAATGGCGTACGCCGGAACCATGCCGCAGTGGCCCCGCACTACTTCGGTGTATCCGGCTGCGCCTTCTGCAAGGCTGCCCGCTGTCACCAGCCTGAACAATTTAGAACCAAATTGGGAAAGGAACCTGAACCGGGCGGTTATCTCGTCACACAACGCCTACTGCGCTTGTTTTCTCGCAGCCTGCAGCACCGCCTGTCCTCCGTCCCCGGCCATCACGACACTGAAGAAGCCTTTCAACTCATAATACTTCTCCGGCGGAAAAGATGCGGTATCCAGACGCAAAGACCGTCTGGTCGTCAACTGATTTTCCTGCAAGGTGCTGGAAATCTCATACCCTGCGTAGGAGAGCCCCGATTTGCGCCGGTAAGGAGGCGCTTCCAGCATGTATCCATCCGGCAGCTTGATCGTCACGTCATCGGTTTCCGTGAACGGCCAAGAGAAGACAATCGGGTATCTGCGCTGCTCATTCTGAAAAATTCTGGTTTTCAGCGCTTGAAACAAAAGCGCCGGCACTACCAGCCGGCTGGGTGTGGCGGATGCGAAGTCAGCGATTTCAATGGTAAAAGCTCCGGTCAAAGGCCCGCCGCTAGAGTCCCAGCCTTGCGCCTCCTGCAATTTCACCACAGCGCCTTCCGGCAACCATGTCTTGACAAGTTCCTCAAATGCTTTCCGGCGGCCGGCATCGTCAGTCGATAAGACCTCATTACGGGTATCCAAGGCATCCTGGCCGTTCAACTCCACCTTGATTTCACCCTTGATAGAGCCATCCGCCGCCAGGGTGACGTTGGCCGTGCGCTTTACCTGAGCATTCTCGGTCCCGGAAGTGGTGACGAAATCCGAGCTCTTCTTGCCGAGTTTAAGGGCCGTGGCGGCACTCTTGGTCCACGGAAGTATTCCGTAAGGACAATGCCTGGTTCCCGGATCCAGCAGCACTTCCCGACCGCCGATGCGCACAGCGACTGCTTCCGACACTAGCTGCCACGGCGTGAGTATCAGCTTGTTGAACGAGTGCTGGCGGCGGTCCGCCACCTGCAGGATGCTGGCCTCATACCCGCCCGCCCGCGCTAATGCCGCGAATAGACGGTTGATATCGTTGGCAGTCCCATAGCCATGCTCAATCACGTCGGCTACCGAACGATTGGATTTCAGGTTTTCCCGCTTCATCTCCACATCTGTGCGCTCTCGTTCGTAGGAGAGATTTCTGATCTGCTGGGCCGCGGCGTAGAGCTTTCGCAACTGCTTCTCCGGGTCGGTTTCACCGGCCGTCGCGCGCGCCGCGAGCTCCCGCACTTCCTTGCGATCGCCGATGAATTTCTCTGTCACTTCGGGCCACAGTTTGCCCAGCCAGTCCCAGAACTTGTCCGGTGAAGCGATCTCTTGCGCGCCATAGTAGAAAATGACGATGGGTTTAAAATCGTCCTCCGGAGGCATGAAGTCTTCCCGGAAAAACGGCGGCACATTCTCGACCTCCAGTTCCACCAGGTTGTCCTTCTTCTTTTGTGGGTCCTGGGCGCCAATCTTGTTCAGATAGGCATAAGCAACGCGGGAACGAGGAAAGTCGCCGCTGAAATCTGTGAATGTCTCCACAAACCCCTGCACGGCGCGAAAGCGGAACCGGGCCTTGACCGTGTAGAGTTCGCTCTGGAGTTCCCACACTGAGTCGGTGACCCAATGAGAATTCCAGACCAGCTTGATGCGATATTCGACGATGCTTCCGGCCGTGACCGCAGGCATCGTGAACGTTCTGGCCAGGAATTTGATGCCGCGCGCCTTCCGGACGGTCTTTTCAAAGGGCTTCTCTTTTAGATCTACGATGCTGCCATCCGGGTGGACGGTGCGCGCCGCGAATTCCGCCAGAGTCGATCCGGATGGGACTGGAACTTCGAAATCAGCGTATTGTCTGCCGCCGTCCTTGAGTATCTTGATGCGCCGATACTCTGTCACAAACCGGTCATTGTCATCGCGATAGTAACTATAGTAGAGCTGGACCGCCTGTGAACCTGGGTATCCAGGCACATCCTTGATCTGCTGGTCCTCAGGAGCGATCGGCAGCCAGCCTTCGGGCTTTTCCATTCCCGCCATGGCAACGGCGAGAAGACAAACGACAGCGGCGTTCAGCAGGAATCTGACTATCACTTGCTCTGTTCCTGCAACGCCGTGTTCGGCGCCAAGCCCGGGACCTTGGGCTGGGTACGGACTTCACCCGCTACGGCATCTTCCAGGCTGATGTTGTTGCGCTCCAAGGTCTGGGCGGTGTCGCGATCGAGCTGCACCAGAGACTTGGCGTAGGAAGTCTTGGCCGAGACCACGTTGGATTCCGCCTGGGCGAGATCGCGTTGCGCCGAGAGCACGTTGAAGTAAGTGGACGATCCCAGTGCGTATTTCTTCTGCTCGGCATCCAGGGTTTGCGTCGCCAGCCTCTCGGCCTCGCTGGCGGCCACTACACGCGCGCGGTTCTGCTGTACCGAGAACTGGTCATTACGCACGGTAATGCCAATCTGGTTTTCCAGTTGTTGAGTATTCAACTGGGCCTGGCGGAACTCCAACTGCGAACGGACCTGCGTTGCCTGGGCAGCCCGGTTGCGCAGGTTGATCGTCAGCGTCAACTGGACGCCCTTGTCGGGGGAGCTGGAATTGAACAGATTGCTGAAGGCATCGCCAAAACCTGTGGTCGGAACGGCGCCTATAGGAAGACAATTCGTTGAAGCCGGGGTGGCGCAGGTTGCCAGCGGATTCTGCACGCCCGCCAGTCCGGCGGCGCCGTAGAAACCGATCAGATCGAGGGTAGGCAGCAGGCCGTTGTTCGCGCCCTTCAGGTTAATCGCACTGTTCTTAAGATTGATCTTCTGCTGGTAGTAGTCGGAGCGATTATCGAGCGCAGTTTGAATCAATTCTTTCACTCCGGGAAGGGTGTCCTGTTCCGGGACCTGGATGGTATCGGTGGGCACCACTTCCGCCTGCGCCAGGTCGGAACCACTGGACAGACTGCGGGTAATGGCGTTCTTCATTGTCAGTTGCTGCAATTGCAGAGTGATCTTCGAAGTCAGCAGGTCCTGCTCATCCTGGGCCACGGCGCTCTGGGCGCGCACGATTTCGATGGGCGCCAGGGTCCCGATTTCCACCTGCTTTTTGTTGTCAGCCAGCGTCTTCTGCGCCAGGGCCAGGGTGCGCTCTTTGACTCGCACGTCCTCATAGGCATTGACCAAGTCCCAGTAGATGAGCTGAATTTGGCTGACGGTGACTATCACCTGATTGCGGAACCCGGCCTCGGCGATTTTCTTGGTGTTCTTGGCCTGGACAATCAAACGTCCGTTAATGGAGGGGCCAAACCCCTGCAACAGATGCTGGCGCACCGACAATCTGAAGTTGGAGCTCAGGGTCGGGTTGGTGAGGCTGCGAAGGCTGTTCGAAGCAAAGCGGTTGTTGTTGAAATCCACCCGCAGAGTGGTGCCTGTAATAAAGCCCTGCAAATAGCTAAAATCCGCGACCCCGGAGTTCTGCAAGGCGGAAGCGGTTCCGGTCAGCACGGTGCTCGACTGCGGTGTGCTGGCGTGCTCGACGGAGAGCTGGGCCTGGAGGACCGGATCGAAGTTGTCAGGTTGCGGTCCGGCGCCGCTGGTGGTCAGGACCTGTCCGGAGGCGCCCGCGCCCGCGCCGCCCGCGCCCGCCGCCGTGCCGCCGGCGCCCGCGCCCTGCGCGCCCGCGCCGATTCCGCCGACACCGCCGCCGGGAGTGCCTTGTACGAGTCCCGTCGATACGCCCCGGGGCGATCCGCCGGCGCTGGTAATCAGCAAGTCGGTATCGGCGATGGGAAGGTTATACCGGGCAATGGCCAGGTCGAGGTTATCGGCCAGGGCCAGGGCGATGGCGTCATTCATTGACAGATAAATTTTGCCGTCACGCATCAATTCATGGATGCGCGGGGTGTTGGTCAAAACCGGCAGGTCCACAGTCCGCGGAGTATAGGACTTGAGCGGGTTGGGGAACACCCTCGCAGGCTTGGAGTAGTCAACCTTGGTGGGTGAAGGCAGCGCTTTCGGTTCCGGCTTTGCGGGCAGCGATGCCTCGCCTGTGGCCTGGGGCTTGGACTGTGAATCACTGCTCTGTTGCGCGCCCAGGGGCAGCGCCAGCACGCTGCTGGCGAGAACGAAGCACGGAACGAACTGCCGAAGTTTACCAATCACCAACATTCTTTTCTCCAATTCTTTTAGACTGCTTCTTAAGGAAACTTGCGAATGAATTCCCGTCATCATCTTTCGTTTTGTACGAAGAAGTGGGGCGCGGAGTTCCCGCAGTGGAAAAACCTGTTCGAGCCGGAAACTCGATAGTATATCGGCTTCAACTCGATTACGCCCGTTAAAAAATGTTTAGGTACGGCGTTGTCTCGTAAATAGTGTCTCGCAAATATGTCACGCAATATCAAACTCACCCTCTCGTATGACGGGCACGATTTCGCCGGGTGGCAGGTGCAGCCCGGACGTCCCACGATCCAGGGAACGCTGGTGTCCGTTATCGAACACATCACTGGCGAAACAACATTGCCCCAGGGCTCCGGACGGACCGACGCCGGCGTTCACGCCCACGCCCAAACCGCCTCGGTGGCGATTGAGTCTCCCATTCCCTTGCTGAATTTTCGTAGGGCGCTCAACGACATTCTTCCACCAGCCATCCGGGTCCTATCCGCCGAAGAAGTGCCTGCGGAATTTCACGCGCGACGGTCAGCCGTGGCCAAGACCTATCGATACATCATATATCGTGGCGAGATTTGCGGGCCATTTCTGGCCCGTTACGTCTACCATCATCCCTATCCCTTAGACGAGGGCAGGATGAAAGAGGCAGCAGGAGTGGTTGCCGGAGAGCATGACTTCACTTCCTTCGCGGCCGTCGATCCTGAAATGCGGAAAGCGGGCGCCGGCGTCAACAATATACGCACAATCTATTCTTCCAACTGGCAGCGTTCCGGTGAAGAACTGGTCTACACCGTACGCGGCAACGGATTTCTCCACCACATGGTGCGGAACCTGGTCGGCACGTTCCTCATGGCCGGCAAGGGCAATCTGACAGCGGACGGGGTGAAGGGCATCCTGGAAGCCAGGGACCGGTCTGCCGCCGCGGCCACGGCCCCGGCCAGCGGACTCTTTCTGACAGGCGTAGAATACTGACCGGGACAAAATACCATGACGAGCATTGCATCCAGACCCCTGACCAACGCCATCACCGTCTGCAATCCGGCTACCGGCGCGCCCTTCGGTGGAACCGCCGCTTGCAGCGCCCGCGAAGTGGAAGACGCAGTCGCACGCGCGCGGGCCGCACAGCCCCGCTGGGCCGCCACGCCGCTCTCCCACCGCCTGCAAATCCTCTCGGAATTCCAGAAGCTGCTTTGCGAACAGCGGGAGCAAGTCGCCGGGACCATCACTCGCGAGGCCGGCAAGCCGCTCGCCGAGGCCCTGAGCACCGAAATCCTGGTAGTGCTCGATTGCGTCAACTATCTGGCTGAATACCTTCCGGCTTTTCTGCGCCCGGAACACGTGGCCCACTCCAACCTCATCATGAAGCTGAAACGCGGCACGCTGCGGCGTACACCATACGGCGTGGTTGGAATCATCAGCCCCTGGAACTATCCGTTCAGCCTGCCGACGAACCAGGCCATTACGGCGCTGATGACCGGCAACGCGGTGGTGCTCAAGCCTTCGGAGCTCACTCCTTTTTCCTCCCTGGAGGCGCAGCGGCTTATGCTGGCCGCCGGTCTCGATCCAGATTTGTTCCAGGTGGTTACCGGTGACGGCGCCGCAGGCGCGGCCCTGCTGCAATCGGGCATTCACAAGATGGTCTTCACCGGCAGCGTGGCCACCGGCAAACGCGTGGCCCAGGCGGCGGCTTCCCGCTTGCTGCCCGTGGTGCTGGAGCTGGGCGGTAAAGACCCGATGATCGTGCTGGAAGATGCCGATCTCGAAGTAGTTTCCAGCGCCGCCGTGTGGGGCGCATTCATGAATGCCGGGCAGACGTGCCTTTCCGTGGAGCGCTGTTACGTCCATGAAAGCCTGTATGACCGCTTCCTGCAACTATGCGCGGAAAAGGCCATCAAGCTGCGCGTGGGCGACGGCGCTCACCCCGACACCGACATTGGCCCCATGATCCACCAGCGCCAGTTGCAGACGGTGCGCGAGCACGTGGAAGACGCGCTGGCCAAAGGCGCGCGACTGTTGTGCGGGGGCGCTGCCCTGCCGCAACTCGGCCCCAGCTTTTACGCGCCTACGGTGCTGGCGGAAGTCAATCACTCCATGCGCATCATGCGCGAAGAGACTTTCGGCCCGGTGCTGCCAGTGCAAAGCTTCAAGACTGAGGATGAAGCCATCGCCCTGGCCAATGATTCGGAATTCGGCCTTTCCGCCAGCGTCTGGACCAGCGATACCCGCCGCGGCGAAACCCTGGCCGGCAGAATCGAAGCGGGCACGGTGATGGTCAACGATATGATTGCCTGCTTCGGCATCAGTGAAGCCCCCCATGGCGGAGTGAAGGCCAGCGGCATCGGCCGCACACATGGTTCCTTCGGCCTGGAAGAGATGGTATGGCCCAAGTATGTCGATTCCGATCGCCTTCCCAAGATGAAAAAGCTATGGTGGTATGGCTACGGACCTGAGTTCTTTCAGCAGATGAACGGATTTATTGAATTTTTGTTCCATAAAAAACTGAAAAACCGTCTGCAAGGTGGCACAAAAAGCACACGGTCCTATATCCGCCGCAAGCTGCTTTAAGGTTACAATCTCCACGGAGGAGAGGCACTTTCCGTGGGTATTAAGCATTCGGACCTTATTTACGACTGGAACACGGTTTCAAGGGCATCCTTGTGCCCAGCAGGTCCTGTGCTCCTGAACGACGAGACTCTGCGCGACGGGCTGCAGTCGCCCTCGGTCAAAGACCCCTCCATTGGCGACAAGATCAAGATCCTGCATCTCATGGAAGAGCTGGGAATCAACAGCCTGGATATCGGATTGCCGGGCGCCGGCCCCCGGGCGGTGGCCGACGTGGAAGAACTGGCGCGCGAGATCGTCAGCGCCAAGCTGAAAATCAGGGCCAATTGCGCGGCCCGCACCCACGAAAACGACATTCGTCCCATAGCGGAAATCTCGCAACGCGTCGGCCTGCCGCTCGAAGTCGCATGTTTCCTGGGTTCCAGCCCCATTCGCCGCTACACCGAAAACTGGACCGATGATTTTCTATTGCAGACTACGGAAAAAGCCGTTACCTATGCCCGCTCACTCGGGCTGGAAGTCATGTACGTCACCGAGGATACCTCGCGTTGCGATCCGGAGACGGTCAAGCGCCTCTACAGCACGGCCATCCGGTGTGGGGCGGCTGCCATCGTCATCTGCGACACGGTAGGGCATTCCACGCCGGCTGGGGTGAGCGCCCTGATTCGCTTTGTCATCGACGAGGTAGTCAAGCCGAGCGGCCAGAAGATACGCGTCGACTGGCACGGACATTCCGACCGCGGGCTGGCGGTGGCGAACTCGCTGGCGGCGCTGGCCGCGGGCGCCAATTGCGTCCATGGCACGGCCCTGGGTATCGGCGAGCGCGTTGGCAATACACAGATGGACCAGATGCTGGTCAACCTGAAGCTCATGGAGATTCCACCCTGGCAGGACCGCGACCTCACACGCCTCAAGGAATACTGCGTGACCGTCTCCAAGGCGACCGGTGTTCCGATCCCGAGGAATTACCCGGTACAAGGTGAAGATGCCTTCCGGACGGCCACCGGCGTCCATGCCGCGGCGGTGATCAAAGCGTTTAGAAAAGGTGACACGGACCTCGCCAACACTGTGTATTCCGGCGTGCCTTCGCACTACTTCGGCCTCGAACAGATCATCGAAATCGGCCCCATGAGCGGGAAATCCAACGTGGTTTTCTGGCTCGAAAAACGGGGCCTGCCCGCCTCAGACGAGGTCGTGGACCGGGTCTTTCAGAAAGCCAAAACTTCCGATCGATGCCTGACCGATGAAGAGATCATGTCCTGTTGTGCGGGAATCTCCGCTGGTTCCGCAGTGTAAACCACCCGCGTGTTTTTCGACTGGATTGCATCCAGCGGCGACATGAGACGCAGGAACATAAAGGGCCAGGCGGCCCTTTTTTTGTTGATGCGTGCAACCCAAGCAAGCTAAGATGGCATCCGGCGCGCGGGACTTCGTGCAAGCGATTCGTGAAACTAACGCAGGCCCACCGTGTTCCATTTATCGGGAGCAAAAACTCCCAACCAAGGAGATTTGATGAAGAAAGTACTCACACTCGCATTTACCATGTTGCTGGCAGCCAGCCTCTCGTTTGCACAGGCAGCCGGCGGCACCACCAAACCAACCAAAACCAAAGAAGGCATGGCCGATACCGGCAAGAAGGGCAAAGCCAAGCACGGGAAAAAGGGCGGCAAGAAGAGCAAGAAGGTCTCCGGCGCCGCCACCACGCCAGCTCCGAAATAAGCTTCCAGAAAGCCGCTTTAACCGGGAAGCGGCCCTGATCGTCGGGCCGCTCGGTTCCCACCGTTTAGCTGCGGGCGTTATAGTATTCGTTCAGGCCCCATGCCGAACCACAGCCCATCAGAGAGCGCCGCTGTCTCGCCCCGGCAAGAAATCGCGCGGCTGGCGGAGCTACGGACCGTGCATAGCGCGTTCCTCTATCTTCACAGCCAGGAAATGGAATTCCGGCGCTGGCAGCTTGCGCTGGCGGCGGTCCCCGCTCCGCCATTCGGGGAATCGGCGCGCAGCGAATTCCTGCGTCAACGCTTCCTGGCCCTGGGACTGCACGGCGTTCACATAGATGAACTGGGCAATGTCTTTGGCCAAATTCACCCGGAATCCGTGCCGCCGGTCCTGGCCGTCAGCGCGCACATCGACACGGTCTTCCCCGCCGACACCCCTCTCACCTTTCACCAGGAAGGAAACCGCCTTTATGGCCCGGGCATCAGCGACAACGCTTCGGGGGTAGTGGCGTTGCTGGCAATCGCAGCCGCAATCAGGCACTCGGGAATACGTCCGGCGGGCAATGTGGTTTTTATCGGCAACGTTGGCGAAGAGGGTGAAGGCAACCTGCGCGGAATGCGGCATATCTTTTCCGATGGCCGATGGAGCGCCGCTCTCCACAGGCTGCTGGTCATTGATGGCGCCGGGACCGACACCTATGTCGATCAGGCGCTGGGCAGCAAGCGCTTTGAGATCACGTTCCGCGGCCCCGGAGGCCACTCCTGGAGCGACTTCGGCGCTCCCAACCCTATTCTGTTCCTGTGCCACGCCCTGGCCCGCTTCGGCGAGACGGCCGTTCCGGAATCGCCGCGCACTACATTTAACGTTGGGGTTATGCGCGGCGGGACTTCGGTGAATTCCATCCCGGAGACGGCCAGCGCGCGCGTAGACCTCCGCTCGGCTTCCAAAGAGGAGCTCGACAAGCTAGAAGCCAAGCTGCGGTCTGCGGTTTCCGAGTCACACCAGGAAAGTCTGCAGCACTTCCAGAACGGCGCCGACGGCATCGGCGTGGAAATTGCAAACATTGGCGACCGTCCGGCCGCTCAGTTGCGCCCGGATGCCCGCATCTTGCAGGTCATTCGCGCAGTCGACGCCCATCTTGGGATCCATGCCCTGCCCCGTCTGGCCTCGACCGACGCCAACATTCCACTATCACTGGGCCGAGAGGCCATTACAATTGGCGCCGGCGGCGATGGCGGGGGCGCCCATACCCTGAGAGAGTGGTTCGACTGCCTGCATCGCGATCTTGGCCTCAAACGAATCCTGCTGGCACTGCTGGCACTGACCGGAGTGAGTGAATGAGAATCTTTCTGGCTGTACTGATTTCGATGACCATCGCCGGTCCGGCTGCGGGGCAGGCAAAACCGGCGGTTGCCGATGTGATCTTTATTCACGGGAACATCTACCCGGGCGCCAGCACGACATTCTCGCAAGCCGACAGCCAGACGCAATCCATGAATCGCTTCCAGGCCATCGCCGTATCCGGCGGGCGGGTCATGGACGTGGGCGCCAACGAGACCATGCTGAAGCTCAAAAGGCCGCATACACGGGTCATCGATCTCGGCGGGCGCTTTGTTATGCCCGGATTCAACGATGCGCACACACACTTGGCCAACGGAGGCTTTGAGAAGCTGAACGTCAACCTGGTGGGCAGCAAATCCCTGGAGGAGATGAAACAGCGCATCGCGGCCCGCGCCAAGGCCACCGGCCCGGGCGAATGGCTGATAGGACGTGGCTGGGACCACACGCTATGGACCAACCAGACCCTGCCCGATCGCCACGACCTCGATGCGGTCACCGCCGGGCATCCGGCGATCTTTGTTCGCGTGGATGGCCACATTGCAGTGGCCAGCTCGGCGGCCCTCAAAGCCATGAAGATCACGGCGCAAACCCCCGATCCGCAGGGTGGCAAGATTGACCATGAGGCGGGCGGCGGACCCAGCGGCATTCTCCGCGAAACCGCCAAAGACAGGGTGCTGGCAAGACTGCCGCGGCCCACGCCAGCGCAACGCCGCAAGGCCGCTAAGCTGGCCCTTCAGGATGCCGCTCAATGGGGGCTCACCTCCGCCCAGGACAACTCCGATTGGGAAGACTTTCTGGTCTTTGAAGAGCTGGAAAAAGAAGGCAAGCTTACCCTGCGCATCTCCGAATGGCTGGCCTTCGATACCTCTGTCGAGCAACTGAAACAGATGCGCGCCCACCATCGCGCCGACGACCGGATGTTGCACACCGG
Source organism: Saccharimonadales bacterium (SeqCode) (assembly GCA_035568495.1). Lineage (GTDB taxonomy): Bacteria > Acidobacteriota > Terriglobia > Terriglobales > Acidobacteriaceae > Angelobacter. The sequence goes on from DATMNZ010000249.1 coordinate 36,999, forward strand.
CATGCTCAAAGGCTACATGGATGGCTCTCTCGGTTCACGCACTGCCGCGATGCTGGCGCCCTACACCGATGACCCCGAGAACTCCGGACTGGCCCGCTATGACCAGGAAACGCTCAACCGGATGGCCGCCGAACGCGCCCAGGCTGGGTTCCAGATAGGCTTTCACGCCATCGGCGACCGTGGCGCCCGCATGGCCCTCGATGCTTTCGCCTACGCCGAAAAACAGAGTTCCCGCGCCAATCTGCGCTTCCGCATTGAGCACGATCAGGTATTGGCCAAGGAGGACATTCAACGCTTTGCCAGCCTGGGTGTAATCGCTTCCATGCAGGCCAATCATCTGCTCACCGACATGAACTGGGCCGAGTCACGCATCGGCCCCGAGAGGGCCAAACATTCCTATCCCTGGAAGGAGTTTCTCTACTACGGCGCTCCGCTGGCGTTCGGCACTGATTACCCAGTCGAGCCTATTACGCCATTTCGCGGTTTATATGCTGCGGTAACGCGCAAGAATCCCCAGGGCACGAAAGAATATTATCCGGAGCAGAAGCTCACCATCGACGAAGCCATTGCCGCTTACACCACCACCGCGGCCCGCGCAGAGTTCGCAGAAGAATACAAAGGCACACTCGCGCCGGGAATGGTGGCCGACTTTGTGGTCTTAGACCGGGACATCACCAGAATCGAACCGGCGGAAATCCTGAAAACGAAAGTGCTGCGCACGGTGCTGGGAGGAAAGACTGTGTATGAGGCCAAGTGAAGGGAATTGCCAGAATTGCCAGAATCGCCGGAATTGCCAAAATTGGAAATCTGCAATCCGCTGAACTCCAAATTCAGTGCCGCGCCGGTTCCCCAATTCTGGCAATACTGGCAATCATGGCAATGCCTTCGCAGCTTTCTTCTCCCGGTGGATCACAATCCTCAGCCATAGCAGGTACAGCACAATGATCACATTGACGCTGAAGATGCCCCACTTGATGGCACTGGCGCGGCGCACCAGTTCATAGATCTCCCAGGGCATATACATGGCGCTTGAAAGCAGCGCGAACCACTCCGCCCATTCCCGCGCCAGCCACAGGCCTATGGCTTCGATAAAGCGAATCGCCACATACACCAGCACACCCGAAACCATCAGCCACAGGGTCCGGGTGGTTACGTGTCCCGCGCCCCGCATGAAGGCCCGATAAAAATTGTGGTCAGGATTGATATGGAGGGTTTCCAGGATGTGTTCAGCCACCAGTTGCAGGTCTTTGTGCCGGAGTGAAAACAACCAGAAGCCGCCCGCCAGGGCCAACAGGCCCTTGCCCGCCTCGAAGATGGCGATGCCGCGCAAACCGAAATGTTTAGCTAGAAAATTGCTCCGTTCGCTCATTCGCGAAAACCCTGCATCCTATGCCCGTCCCGTGCCTAAAAAACCGTAGAGATTCGACCTGCGCCCGATAGCAGGTCGCACTTTGATACCCGAGCATCCAGAGTGCCTTTTATCATTCTGCCGTCAAAGCCGGCGCCAAAATGCCACAGCCATCATAGCAAAGCGCACGGCGAAGACCAGTCCCATGCCGGAACGGCAAGAACTGTTGCCGCAGATCTGCGCTGATGCTCGCCGATAAAAGAGAATTAGCCACGAATTACACGAATCGACACAAATTCTGTCATTGTGAGTCTTGAGCTATGAGTCGATGGAGATCTTTCTTCCAGGAAATTAAATTCGTACCCTTGTATCGTTTGCGTCATTCGCGTCAATTCGCGGCCAATCCTTTATTCCTACCTGTGCCCATCTACAGCAAAGACCTGCTTTGGCTGAATGCTGAATGCTGAGTGCTAACTGCCATTGGCTAAATCATCCCTTCACTGCTCCTACCGTAAAACCAGCGATGAACTTGTCGAGAAATAGGTTATAGAGGAAGGCCACCGGCAGGCTGGCGATCAGGCAGGCGGCCATCAAGCCGCCCCAGTAATACACGTCGCCGAGGACCAGGAAGTTGGGAACTCCCACGCCCACCATCTGGTTCGCCTTGGGCGAAATGAAGGTCACGGCGTAGACAAACTCCTGGGTCACCAGGGTGAAGGTGAAGATCACCACCGTCAGAATGCCGGAGGTCGAGATAGGAATCACCAACTTGATGAAAGCCCCGAAACGGGTAAGGCCATCCACCATGGCCGCATCCTCGAGTTCCCGAGGAATGGATTTGAAAAACCCCATCAGCAGCCAGATCGAAAAAGGCACGGTAATGCTGGGATACACCAGCACCAGGGACCAAAGAGTGTCCTGCAGTCCGAGGATGGCGACCACCCGCGAGAGTGGAATGAACAACAAAGTCGGCGGAACCAGGTAGGTGAGAAAGATGGCAATGCCCAGTCTTTCGCCCCATCGCCCGGTGAGGCGGGCCAGCGCATAGGCCGCGGGGATGGACAATATCAATGTGATGAGTACGACCAGAGTGCCTACAAAGGCGGTGTTGCCCAGCCAGCGCAGATAGTCGGTCTGGCCAAACAGATACCGAAGATGCCTGAGCGTCGGCGGCAAGTTGAACAGGAAAGGATTGTTCTCAGTGGCATAGAGATCCAGATCTTCTTTAAAGGTGGCGATACCCATCCAGAAAAACGGGAAAGACAGAAGCCCGGTGAAGATGGTGAGCACCAGCATCTGCATGGTCTTTGGCCAGGCGCTGGAACTTCCAAACGCATGACGCACACTCATCCGCTGCAGATACCAGATCAACAAGCCCGCCAGCAAAACCTGCAGGGCGAGTTCGCCGGCCAGCCGGTAATGAGATTGGCGGAGAGCATAAAGAAACAGCGCGCCGGCACTGGTCAGCGATGTAAGCACCAGCAGAAAGAACAGGAAGATGCGCGCCGCATTCCGCAACTTCCATAGGCCAAGCCCAATCGCGGCCATCAGCAAGGCCGCCAGCAGGCGCGCCGGTCCGGTCACTCCGCCGATGTGCAGCAGGAGGGTGCGCGCCAGAAGCGCGGCAGCGCCCAACAGCAGCACGCCGCTAATCAGGGTAATACCCAGCGGTCTCTGGACTCCCGGCCTTGGTTCCATCGTCATCATGCCAGCTCCGTGCGGTTCGCCATGCGCAGCATTAGATATGCGATCACCACCAGCACCGGCACCAGAAACACGGAGATAGCGGCGCCGGCGGCCAGATCGCTGCCGGTGATTCCTGTGGTAAAAGCCAGCGAGGGCAGCGTCTGGGTGGAATCGTAAGGTCCGCCGGCGGTCAGGATGTAAACCACGGTCATGTCGGTGAAAGTAAAAATCGTGCCGAAGAGGAAAGCGACGCTCATGATGGGCAGCATCATGGGCAGGCTGATCTGGAACAGAGTCCGCCAGAAACCGGCGCCGTCAATGGCCGCGGCTTCAGGAATTTCCTTGGGAATGGCGGTGCGCCCGGCCAGCAGAATCACCGTGGAAAACGGGACCAGACGCCAGCAATGCACCAGGATGACCGAGGCCATGGCCAGCTTCGGTTCGCCGAGCCACATGGGCGGATCAAAGGGATTGACGAGGTGAAGCCATCCCAGCAGCCAGCTAATCACGCTGTAGATCGAATCGAGTATCCACTTCCAGCCGATGGCGCCTAGAGACACGGGCGCCACCCAGGGCAGAAGAATGAGGAAGCGCACCAGACCGCGTCCGCGAAATGGCTTCTCCAGGGCAATGGAAAGGATGTTGGCGCAAACCATCACGATGATTTGCGCCACCAAGGTAAAGACAATGGAATGCTTGAGCGCAGCGTGAAAGCTGGGACTCTGTAGGATGCTGCGAAAATTCTCCAGCCCTACGTAATGCAGGCCCTTACTACCGATGCGGGCATCACTGAACGCATAAAAGACGGCCAGACAAAAGGGCGCGCCAATCAGCAGCACAATGTACAACACCGCGGGGGTGAACATGGCGAACCCCAGCAATGGACTCTTGGCCGCACCCACGGAGCGCACCCGCGCCTGGCTTACTGCCATGTCAGGGCCCTCGCCTGGACCTTCTTTTCGGTACTGCGATCGAAGAATTTCAGGTGACGTTCGGGGACGGCAAAGTCGTAGGTTACGCCGATTTCAAAGGTGTGTCCGAGCAGCAGACGGGCGATGATTTTCTTGCCATCCGCGCGGCCACCCACCAGGCACCCGGAGAGAATGTATTCCGCACCGAGATACTCGGCGTTTTCCACACGGAACTTGAAGGCCACCCGGTCAGCATCTTTCACCTCTTCCGCCAGGCGGAAGTGTTCGGGGCGGAAGCCGGCAATCACATCATCCAATTCAATCAGGTTCATGGGCGGTGAACCCAGGAAGGTGGCGACAAAGGTATCCGCCGGCTCGTCGTAGACCTCACGGGGGGTGCCGAACTGCCGCACCACTCCGTGGTTGAGGACCAGAATGCGGTCCCCCATGGCCATGGCTTCCACCTGGTCGTGAGTCACATAGATGGTGGTCGTCCCGATGCGGCGATGGAAGCGCTCCAGCTCTTCGCGGGCCGAGAGACGTAGCTTGGCATCGAGGTTGGAAAGCGGTTCGTCGAGCAGAAAAACCGCCGGCTCGCGGACGATAGCGCGCGCCAGGGCCACACGCTGACGCTCACCGCCGGAGAGTTCCCGCGGCTTGCGGTCGAGAAGGCCGCTGATGCCCAGCAAGGATGCCGCCCACTCGACCTTCTGCTGGTGCAGGCTGCGGTCGACTCCCTGGGCCTTGAGCGGAAATGCGATGTTCTTGTAAACGGTGAGATGAGGATAAAGAGCGTAACTCTGAAAGACCATGGCGATCCGGCGCTCGCGCGGCGTCAGATCGTTGACCACCTTCCCGCCAATCAATATCTCGCCGGACGTGGGAGTTTCCAGGCCGGCGATCATGCGCAGGAGAGTGGTTTTCCCGGAACCCGAAGGTCCCAGGAAAACCAGGAACTCGCCTTCGCGGGTCTCCAGATTCACCTCGTTCACTGCGCCCAGCGCGCCTTGTTTAAATACTTTTGTCAGGTTTCGCGTCGCAACAACGGCCATCGATCCCCCGGGTTATTTGAACCTGTCAAAAATACGTTTGTACTCGGTTTCTGCGGCTTTGGCGGCGTTCTCCGCAGTTTCCTGGCCCTGCGCCACCTTGGCAAACATGGTGGGGATGACCCAGGTCGTGAAGGCTTCATCAATCGCAGCACTCCCGTAGCCGGGATAACCCACGTTGGTGGCCCAATCGAGCACGTCGCCCAGCACCTTATACTTGTCGGCTGGATGGGCGCGCGGATCGTTGGAGATCTCGGCCTTGAGATTGGGGACCGTCTTGGGGAAGCAGGGGAAGTTGTAGAACTGCCCGGCGACAAAGCCTTCGTGGAAATGGTCCATGTAGTCGATCAGGAACTTCTGCGCGCCATCTTTGTTTTCCGCAAACTCCCAGACCACATAGCAATTCATGACATGCTCGGCGGCGATGCGGCGCACAGGACCCTTCAGCGCGCGGCTGATCATGATGTTGCTGTCGATGGGCATGTTGTCCCGTTCCGACTGGCGGGTAATGGAAATGGCGTTGGCTACGTACGAAACCTTGCCGGCCAGCATGGCCTGGTTATTGGAAGGAGGCGTCCAGGTAAACACTTCCTTGGTCTCCGATTCCTCATACAGCGCCTTCATGAACTTGAGGGCCTCGACGGTGTTCTTGGAGTTGATGGTCACGTTGCCGTGCTCATCCTGTTCGGCGCCGCCGAACGACCACAGCAGGGCGCGCAGGGCCATGCTGGTATCCAACTCCTGTGATAGCCCCAGACCGCACGGATGGCCGGATTTGTCCTTGATCCTCTTGGCGCCGACGCGCAGGTCTTCCCACGTGTCGGGGCCATTGGGAAAGCCAGCCTCGGTCCACAAGTCTCTCCGCCAGTTACCCGGATCGGGAGTATAGGCGTCAGAGAATGCAAAATATTTCTTGGTCTTAGGGTTGTAGGTGGACTTATGCGCCAGATCGATCTTCTTGCCCCACTTCCGCTCTACTTCCTGGTAGACGTGGGTCATGTCGATGACCTGCTTCTCGTAGGCGGCCGGGGGCGAGAGCAGCATGAAGAGATCGTGGCCTTTCTGGGCTGAGATCTCCGCCGAGGCACGGGTCTTGAGATCGACCAGGTTGATATTGTCAACGATCACATTGGTGTTGTTCTTCTGGCCCCATTCCTTGGTATAGGTCTCGTTGAACCACTTGTCCCAGGCCGGAACAAAGTGGCTCCACTGCAAAATCTTCAGGGTCTTCTGCTGGGCCGCGGCCCGCTCCGGAAACAGGAATGCGGGGCCGGCTCCGGCCACGGCGCTAACGCCGGCGATCTTCATGAAATCTCTGCGGGATACGCCTAGCCCTCTTTTTTTCGCCATGATGTTTTCCTCCTTGTAACTCCGTTGTGGGAATTTTGCCTTGGTGCTGCGGCTTGTTCACAGCC
>DATMNZ010000250.1:0-18095 GCA_035568495.1 Saccharimonadales bacterium (SeqCode)
ATTCGAAGCCCGCCGCCAGTTGCAGTTCATCGGCAAACCCGTCGACCGGAAAGAATGGGGCATGACGCCACCTACGGTGAACGCCTATTACAGCGGGGGCAGAAACGAAATCGTATTCCCCGCGGGAATTCTGCAGCCACCGTTCTTTGACCGGCAAATGGATGACGCCATCAATTTTGGCGGGATTGGCCTGGTCATCGGCCATGAACTGACCCATGGCTTCGACGATCAGGGACGTAAGTTCGATCCTCAGGGCAACCTCCGCGACTGGTGGACGGAGAAAGATGGAGAAGAGTTCGTCAAGCGTGCCGCCTGTATCTCCGACGAGTACAGCGGCTTCACTGCTATCGATGACCTCAAGCTGAACGGCAAGCTCACGTTGGGCGAGAATACGGCCGACAACGGCGGCGCCCGCATTGCGCTCATGGCCCTGCACGATCTCATGGCGCAAACCAAGCAAGATCCGAACCGCAAGATCGACGGCTATACGCCCGATCAGCGCTTCTTCCTGGGCTTTGCCCGCGTCTGGTGCCAGAATTCCACCCCTGAATTGTCACGCATGATGGTCAATGTCGATCCCCACTCGCCCGGCAAGTGGCGTGTCACGGGGACCTTGCTGAATATGCCCGAGTTCCAGAAGGCTTTCGGCTGTAAAGCTGGACAACCTATGGTACGGGCGAATGCCTGCCGGGTGTGGTAGAAGCAATTGGCAATTAGCAGTTGGCAATTAGCACTCAGCACTCAGCATTCAGCCAGGGAACATTATCCAGGGAGCATTATTCAAGGGCGCGGAAAGTTCAGGGGCACGGAAAGATTGCATCCTTAAGAAAGAATGAAAGCGGCGGCGCGTTAGATCGACTGACTTTTCGGCACTCGCTTTCTTAGACGATTCAAAAAAGATGTGTCGGGGCTGAATGCTAATTGCTAAGTGCTAATTGCCTTAGATCAACGAGGAAATAACGATTCTATGTACAAGAACATCGTGAAAGTTGCCGCATTTCTGTTTTTTGCCCTGAATCTGGTTGCCCAGACGGGCGCGGGCCCTTCCATACTGCCCAAGGCCCCGGCCTTCAGCATCAGCAGCATCGATAAGTCGGTGGACCCATGCATCGACTTCTATCAATACGCCTGCGGCAACTGGATCAAGAGTAATCCCCTGCCGCCGGACTATGTAGACTGGATCAGCTTCAACGAGGTCCAGGAATACAACTATGTGGTCCTGCGTTCCATTCTCGAAAAAGCGGGCGCCAACGATGCAAAGCGCAGCGCCAACAGCCAAAAGATTGGCGACTTCTATGCCTCCTGCGTGGATGAAAAGGCCGTCAACAAGAAAGGCTACACGCCGCTTAAGCCGGAGCTCGACCGCATTGCGGCCATCACGAACAAGATACAAATGATAGAAGTGGCGGCGCGTCTTTCCCTTCTGGGCCCCAACCCGATCTTGAGCTTCGGCGCCAACCCCGATCTGCATGATTCCAGCATCAACATTGCCGGCATCGACCAGGGCGGGCTCACGCTGCCCGACCGGGACTACTACCTCAAAGACGATGCCGACATGGTCGCCATTCGCAAAGCCTATGTCGACCATCTAAAAAAGATGTTTGCCTTGATCGGCGGGCCTTCCGGCCAGGCATCGCAAAGCGCCGGCGCGGTCTTGAAAATTGAGACGGAACTGGCCCGCGCCGCCGTGGACCGCACCCTGCGCCGCGACCCTAAAATGCTGGACCACAAGATGACGGTGGCGGAGTTGCAGAAGCTGGCCCCCGGGCTGCACTTTGAACGCTTCTTCCGGGCCACCGGCGCCCCGGCATTCAAGGAATTAAATGTGGCCACTCCGGACTTCTTCAAGAGCGTCGGCGGCCTCATCGAATCGGAGCCGCTGGAATCATGGAAGGCCTACCTGGCGTGGCAGCTCCTCAGCAACTCCGCCGGGCTCCTTTCCGGCGACATTGTCCAGGAAGATTTCCAATTCCAGAAGGCGCTCACCGGGCAACAGCAACTGCCGGACCGCTGGAAACGCTGCATCAACTCAACGGACATGGCTGTAGGCGAAGCCCTGGGCCAGCAATATGTGGAGCGCACTTTTGGCGATGAAGGCAAACAGCGCATGTTGAAGATGGTGGATGCTCTGGAAAAAGCGCTGAAAGAGGACATCGCCGATCTTCCCTGGATGTCCGCGACCACCAAGAAGGAAGCGCACATCAAGCTGGCGGCCATCCGCAACAAGATCGGGTTCCCTGACAAGTTCCGCGACTACAGCAAACTTGAGATTGTTCGCGGCGATCTATTGGGCAACGCGCAACGGGCGGCGAAATTTGAAAGCAACCGAATCCTGCAGCGTATCGGCAAACCCGTGGACCGGACGGAATGGGGCATCACGCCCCCTACCGTCAACGCCTTTTACAACGGCGAACGCAATGAGATTGTGTTCCCGGCAGGAATTCTGCAACCCCCGTTTTTTGACCGCAGCATGGATGACGCAATCAACCTTGGAGGCATCGGCCTGGTCATCGGCCACGAACTCACCCACGGCTTCGACGACGAAGGCCGCAAGTTCGACGCCCAGGGCAATCTGCGCGACTGGTGGACCACCCAGGACGCCGAAGAGTTTGAAAAGCGCGCCACCTGCGTCGCCGACGAATACAGCAGTTTCACAGCAATCGACGATTTGAAACTCAACGGACGGCTCACCCTGGGTGAAAACACCGCCGATAACGGCGGCGCCCGCGTCGCCCTCATGGCCCTGCATACCCTGATGCGCGAAAGTAAACAGGATTCCGGCAAGCTCATCGACGGCTATACTCCGGACCAGCGGTTCTTCCTGGGCTATGGACGCGTGTGGTGTGAAAACACCACTCCCGAGAACATGCGGCTGGGTGTCCGTGTCGATCCCCACTCCCCTGGCCGCTGGCGCGTCAACGGTGTAGTGCGCAACATGCCGGAGTTCCAGAAAGCCTTCGGGTGTAAAGCTGGACAACCCATGGCGCCGGCGAATGCGTGCCGGGTGTGGTGAGGAAGCAGTTGGCAATTGGCAATTAGCCCGGCGACAGATTGGTAATTGCCAAAATTGGCAATCGGGGAATTGAACTACCGGCGATACTGGCAATAATGGCAGTAATGGCAATTCTGAACAGCGTGTGGACTGGCAGACGCCGGTCCACAATTTCCCGATTACCAATTTTGGCAATTACCAATTCTGTTGCAGCTAATCGCCAACTGGCCTGGCATGACGGGCGGCCAGTTCGGCCAGCAGGGTCTTGCCCAGTTTCAGCGCTTCCCCGAAATGCTTTTGGTATTCGGTAAACTGGCGGTTCAGCTCGAGCGAATCCTTCGGCTCAAGGTGGGCGCGCAGCAGCAGGTCACGCATATGCACGGGATTGGGCAGGCGGGCTTCATCATTTAACTCTTCCAGCGCGACAGCAGGATCAAAGCGTTCCATAAAAGCACTCCTGGTGAAATACTACGCTCTTTGCCCCTGTTGGCCGTGCCGGTATCCGGAAAAATACACTTTGCGATTCGCGCTGGTCCGTGGCCAAATGCCTTCTCCGATTCGTGTTCATTCGTGTTAATTCGTGGCCAATGCCTTTTCCCATTCGCGTTGATTCGCGGCAAATCGCTCTTGCTTTCAGCTAAATGCGCCCCATGGCCCTCTGGACTGCGGCCACCGTCCGTTTTACATCTTCTTCGCCGGTCATCCAGTTCGAAACGCTGATGCGCATGCACCGCCTTCCGCGCCAGGTGGTGGCGCCAAAGAAGGCTTCTCCATCGGCTACGATGGCTGCGATGACTTCGTCGGTACGGCGGTCGTGATCATCCCCGGTTGCGCCGGAACGGGAGTCGAGAAAGCGCACCATGCCCTGGTTGATGATGGGCTTCCACATGATTTCAGCGCCGGGCAGCGCGCCGATGCCGGCCACCAGTTCGCGGGCATGCAGTCCGCAGCGTTCCACCAGGGTAGCCAGACCTTCACGGCCAAGCTGGCGGAGCGCGGCGTAGACGGCAAAGCCGCGGGCGCGCCGCGACCATTCGGGGTTCCAATCCACCTGGTCACGTGCCTCCGGGTCGTGCGTTATATAAGAAGCGCGATGAGACATGGACGCCCGATGCGCTTCGGTATCGACCACAAACGCGAAGCCGCAGTCATACGGAGTGTTGAGCCATTTGTGTCCATCGGTCACCCAGGAATCGGCGCCTTCCATTCCCAACGTCTGGTGCCGGTAACGCGGGCTGGCTGCCGCCCACAGTCCGAACGCTCCATCCACGTGGACCCAGGCCCCATGTTTCTTGGCCAGAGGGATGATCTGTTCGAAACGGTCATACCCGCCAGTATTAATATCGCCGGCCTGTAACAGGACAACCACCGGAGAGCCGTCATTTTCTTCGAGGGCTTTCTGCAACGCCTCCGGCTTCATGCGGCTGGCTATGTCCGATTCGAGGTCAACCACCTGGTCAGTTCCCAGACCCAACAATCTCACGGCACGCAGGACCGTGCCATGCTGCTGTCCGCTGGCCAGCAGACGGATAGGAGGCGCACCGAACAGTCCACGGCGTTCCACGTCCCATCCACGGCGCGCGAGCAACGCATGACGGGCAGCGGCCAGACATGTGACATGCGCCATCTGGTTGCCGGTGACCAGCGCAAAGCTGGCCTCAGCAGGCAGGCCGAGCAGGCCCTTAAGCCACACCCCGGCAATCTCTTCGACCACGGCCGCGGCCGGGGCGCAGGAGTAGAGAGCGGCATTCTGGTCCCACGCCGAGGTCATCCAGTCGGCGGCCATGGCTGCCGGCAATGTTCCGCCAATCACCCAGCCATAGAATCGTCCGCCGGCCGAACCGATGATTCCGCCTTCCACGTCTTGAATCAACTCATCGACTACCTGCTCGGGCGGCACTCCCTGCCGCGTCAGAGGACGATTCAAACGCTCGCGCAACGTGTGCAGATCAACGGTCACCGCTGCTGGATTGCGGTCAAGGCCCTCCAGATAAGCGAGAGCGCCTTTGAATGCGGTTTCCAGCGGTTTGCGGAAGGCCCAATCAGGATTCTTCATGGAAAGATTTTATGGGCGGGCGGAGGAATGGCCAATCCGAAAGTTGCTGTGGAATGCGTAAACAAGAACGTACACGGAGCCCCAGCGTAACGCGGCCACAACCAAAACCTTTGAAACACAGAGGAACTGAGGCAACAGAGGATTTGGGGGGGTGTGAGGCCGGGGAGAATCCCCGGCAAGCCGCGAAGACTTTAAGTATGACTGCCCATCAAGACTCTTCGAGGTTCGCGACGGTTTCTGGGGCCGCCTCACAACCCCAAAAAACTCTGTTGCCTCAGTTCCTCTGTGTTTCAAAGGTTTTGGTTGCAGCAACGTTACGCTGTGCTCTCCGCGGGCTGGCCGTGCCGGTATCCGGAAAAATACACTTTGCGATTCGCGCTGGTCCGTGGCCAAATGCCTTCTCCGATTCGTGTTCATTCGTGTTAATTCGTGGCCAATGCCTTTTCCCATTCGCGTTGATTCGCGTTAATTCGCGGCAAATCGCTTCAGTCTTCTGTTTTCCTTTGCGTCCTTCGCGTACTTTGCGGTGAAATGCTTTTGGTTGCGGCTACGTTACGCTGTGTTTCAAAGGTTTCGGTGGGGGCTAATTGCGGTCGGCGCCAACATACTTCCCCAACACACGCGCAGTCATTTAAAGTGGAGCAGTGAATCCAGTTCCTCTCGACATCCTGGCCATCGCCGCCCATCGTGATGATGTAGAACAGACCTGTGGCGGCACGTTGCTGAAGGCCGCGCAACGCGGGCAGCGCACCGGCATCCTCGATCTCACCCAGGGAGAAATGGGAACACGAGGCACCGCCGCCGACCGGGCGCGCGAGGCCGGCGAAGCCGCCAGAATTCTCAAGGCCAGCTTTCGGGACGCGCTCGATATTCCCGATGGACGCGTCGAGAACACCTGGGAAAACCGTTTGAAGATTGCCCGCGTCATCCGCCGGCAGCGGCCAAGGGTGGTGATTCTGCCTTACTGGCAGGGCCGGCATCCTGACCATTACACATGCTCCACGCTGGGCTACGAAGCCTGCTTTCTCGCCGGTCTGAGCAAGCTGCAGATTCAGGAATCGGCGCCCACAGATGTCTCCAAGGACCTCGCCGATCCTCCGCATCGCCCGTTCAAGGTCGTGTACGCCACGCTCTACTACGACCTGCGCCCGACCTTCGTCGTGGATATTACCAGCCAGTTCGAAGCCCGTATGGATTCTCTGTTCGCCTACAAGTCGCAGTACACCGACCAGACTGCCGGCAGCCAGGACTTCCCCGCACACTCGGAAATCCGCGAACGCGTCGAAGCCATGGCGCGTTTCTATGGACTGCTGGCAGGCGTGAAATACGCCGAGCCCTTCCTGCAGAAAGAGGTAGGACTGGTCGATGATCTGACAATGGTTCCAGTGAAATCGATTTAAGGGAACAAAGGCTTCACCACCCGTGCGGAGTCAACCTAATTTGCCGCCGATTTACGCTGATCATGCTGATGAAAGATTAAAGAACGAGAAGTTGTTCTTGTTTCTAATTCCTCCCTCCTTCAATACAAGTTTCCTCATGTTGCGCGCAAATCAGCGCGAATACTGGCTTTTGTCTTTCCCCGTGCCTCCGGGTTTTGTGATAAATATTTCTATTCTTTGCACAAATGGCCAGTAGAAGCAGATATTGGGGTATGTTCGTTAACCAATCAACCCTAGAAGCTTGTTTGTTTAGTGAGGCATGGAAAAATGGAAACAAGCAAATAATTCATCGCTATAATTTTTGAGCTGCGGTAGACTTGTCTGCAATAGCAGGCTCATCTTTCGAACTGCTAGTGGGAGGATTTGGACCCGGAAGCTGAATCCTCCCTTCATTGGTTTTTTAAAGAGAAGCGATTGCCCGGTGCGGGCCGCTTAGTGCGACCGATTGATGCCGTCTAACCTGAAGAGCAGGCCCCTCAGACCATCCGAAAGAAAACGCATTCCTGAAGGCTTCAAAGTCACTAAGCCCGAGCGGATGTCAGTGCAGAGATCGTCGGCCATTTCCGTGATTCTACGCACCCGTTCCGCCACCACGAAGGTCTCCATTCGCTCGCGCTCAATGCCCGACTGTCGCGCCTGCAGCAGCTCACTCGCGGTCCATGCGGTCATGCGAACATTGTCCAAGGCAGAGCGGAACGCGGAGAGCAGCGGCACATCCGGCAGGGTGGCCGATTTGAGTTCACCCTCAAACTCTTTGATCTGCGCGGTAAGACTTCGAAGTTTGGCCGAGAGGGTCTCTTGATTCGCAATCATGATGTCATCTCTATGCTTTCTTCCCCGGTCACGCGCCCATCGCTCGAACTGTGGGTGGCTCAGTCAGACCAGACTGGCGTTCAAAAATTGTATTTAAAGACCTGGAAAAATCAGCGCCGCCCGATCGGGGGCCGCTCGTTTTACTGAGACTATAGCGTGGATTCTAATACAACCATGCGCGGTACTCAATATTCCGATGGTAACTTTTGTCATTAATTTCCCGAAAAGCGCCTTCTATTTGGATTAGAAAGCCCTTAGGACCCCAGAGAAACGATTAGGGTTTACTGATCTTCGCCCCAAGGGTGCCGCCGCACACGAAGGCCGTATCAGAAATCAGGAAAAAGTCTGTAACGTTTAGACCGTTTCTAACACTACCCATTAAGGAATCAGAAAGAACTGGTTGGGATCAAGCTGGCTCCTTCTCCCACTCTGGTTCTTTCTTGTTCTGTCCATATTCCTCTTGTTTTTGGGTGGTAAGAAACTTCGTCGCGGTCGATGAGAAGTACGCCAGCAAGCTGCCCGATGGGTGCCTGCCGGTATGCTTAAACTGACCGCGACTTTTTTTATGGCGCGAGAGGCCGCTCTCGCCTTCCCGCTCAAGATTGCAGGGTCTTTTCCATCAGATCAAGGGTCAGCCGGTTGAACCTGACGGGATCGGGAATCTCCGAGCCTTCCGCCAGCAAAGCCAGGGCGAACAGCAATTCCACGGTGTTCCCGATCTCGGCGTCCTCCGGGTTCGCCAGGAACCGGCCCTGCAGCCGGGTGACAATCGCATGACCAGCGTTCAACTCGAGAATCCGGCGCTGCTTCGGACCACCGCCTTTGCCTTTTTGCAACAGCTTCTCCAGGTGAGGACTGTATTCGTGCTCTTCCGTGACCAGGCAGGCCGGGAAGTTCACCAGGCGCGTTGACAGGCGCACCTGCTTGACATGCTCATCCAGTTTTTTCTGTGACATTTCGAGCAGGCCTGCGAATTCTTCCTTTTTGGTCTTGAGTTGTTCCTGCGCCTGCGTCCGCTCCTCTTCGCTGCCCAGTTCCATGGTGCCCTTGTTGATGGACTTGAGCTTCTTCTCTTCAAAATCGTAGAGGTGCTGGACCATCAATTCATCCACCGGATCGCTCAGGTACAGGACTTCATACCCCTTGGCGCTGACCGCTTCCAGATGCGGCGAATTTTCGATCACGTTGCGGGATTCACCAGTGAGATACAGTATTTCTTTTTGTTCCGGCTTCATGCGCTCTGCGTATTGCTTGAGAGTGGTCAGCTTCTCGGGATCATGCGAAGACTCAAACAGTAGCAGCGAGACGATTTTCTGCTTATTGTCAAAGTCGGAAGACAGACCTTCTTTCATAGCGCGGCCGAATTGCTTCCAGAACTTGAGGTAGGTCTCTTCTTCCTTTTCGTGCATTTCGGTGAGCGCATCCAGCACCTTGCGGGTCAGCCACTTCTTGATCTGGCCGATGTGGCGGTCCTGTTGCAGGCGCTGGCGCGAAATGTTCAGCGGCAGGTCGCTGGAATCGACCACGCCCTTGATGAAGCGCAGATAGCGGGGCAGCAGGTCTTCGCATTTTTCCATGACCATCACCCGTTTGGCATACAACCGCAACCCGGCTTCCGAGCCATGATAAAAAAGATCGTGCGGCGCCTGGGCCGGCACAAACAGCAGAGCGTCATATTCCTGCACGCCTTCGGCCTTCAGCGGAAGCACCTTCAACGGCTCCGTCCAGTCATGGGCGATGTGCTTATAGAACTCAAAATAGTCGCTCTGCGAGACTTCCGACTGGCGCATCACCCAGATCGGCTTCATGGAGTTCAGGACCTTGGTCTCAATTTGCGGTGGCCCTTTCTCTTCACCGGTCTGGGGATCGGTCTGCTCCACCAGACCTTCAAAGATCACCGGATAGGCAATTAGATCGGAATAGCGCTTGACTATGCTCGAAAGCTTCCAGCGATCGGTGAAATCCTCGATGCCGCCCTCGGGATCGGCCTTCTTCAGATAAAGCGTAATATCGGTTCCGCACCCCGGCTTCTCACATGCGGCCAGAGTGTATGTGCCATCGCCGGTCGATTCCCACTGGGTAGCCGTTTCCTCGCCCGCACGGCGGGTAACGATCATGACTCTTTCTGCGACCATGAACGCGGAGTAGAAGCCGACGCCGAACTGCCCGATCAGGTCGGAAAAAGCCTGCTGCGAGGAAGCTTCTTCAATCCGCTTGCGCAGCTCCTGCGTTCCGGAGCGGGCGATGGTGCCAATGTTGGCGACCAACTCATCGCGGCTCATGCCTATTCCGGTGTCGGAAATGACCAACACATGGGCGGTGGAGTCGGGCTTCAGGTGGATCTCGTACTTGTGGTCTTGGCCGCTCAACTCCGGCTTGGTCAGGGACTCAAAGCGTAGCCGGTCGAGCGCGTCGGAAGCATTGGAGATCAATTCCCGCAGAAAAACTTCTCTCTCCGTATAGAGAGAATGGATCATCAGGTGAAGAAGTTGCCGGGTTTCGGCCTGAAATTGAAAAGACTCAACCGCAGTGCTCATGGTTCTGTCCTCTAGGAATAGTGATTGAATTCAGCGTTTTGCAGAGACGCGAGGCCCCGGCTATTGGATGGGCGGTCACAGCCTTGGGTTGCGTGACCTGCCTGCATATCCAGTTTACCGGAATCCGGGCCTCTCCGGAAGACTGTGTGCGCCCCGAGGCGCCGAGGGCTTCCAGAGAGCGTCTGCACCCTGAAGCGCACGCCACTATGCTGCTATTCATCAGAATCTTCGCGGCATGCGACGATTTTCTTGCCGCCTCACAACCCCAAAAACCTCTGTTGCCTCTGTTCCTCTGTGTTTCAAAGGTTTTCGTTGCGACCCGTTACGCTATATTTCAAAGCTTTGTTTTTCCTTTGCGCCCTTCGCGCACTTTGCGGTGCAATGCTTTGTTTGCCGCCGTAAAGCGTGGCAGGCTGCATTACCTGTTTCCCGCAGGATGTTCAGTCCCGGCCCGTGACTTCTGTAACTTTGATTGCGCATACTCCAGCAATATGATTTTACTCGTGGCACTTCACAACAGCGTTCCAATAGCTCCGGGAAGGAATGAACGTAAGCGTGAAGAGAAACACGTCTTCCGGAGCTGGCAGCGCTTCCGCTTGAGCCTGCCGGTGCGCCTGATCGTCGCACGGGACAACGCCACGCGCATCACCGATGGCCGCGCCAACGACATCAGCGATGGCGGGTTGCTGCTCTTTGCCGGCTTTGAGGTTTCCTTAGGTGACAGTGTTTTTGTGGAATTCACTCCGCCTTTCTCCGGCGAAGCCGTGCGCGTTCGCGGGGTAGTCCGCCATCGCCGTGGTTATCACTACGGCGTGCAGTTTTATAGCGAGACTCCGGCTGAAGACGGCCAGATCAAAAAGTTCCGCAACTTGCTGACCATGGCCGCGGGCGCCACCCCACGCTGAGCGCCCTCCACTGAATCGAATCGCTCTCTATCTGAATCAGGCTGCCTCTTTTGTAGTAGAGTTTCTTTAGGAGCCTGGCATTGAAAACCCACCTGTTCCTCCTGGCACTCCTACTGAATTTCGGCTTGGCCGGTTCGGCGAGCGCACAATCAACGACCACGGGCAACGAGCAGCGTACCGCTGCCCATTTGAAATCGATTCATAACCGGCCGCTGATGCTGGCGGCATTTCTGCAGCAGATGCCCAAGGGCGGCGACCTGCATAACCACCTCACCGGAGCGGTCTACGCGGAAACTTACATTCAGACTGCTGCACGGGAAGGTCTGTGTGTCGACCTCCAGTCGATGGCTTTCACCGCCGCGCCCTGCTCTGAAACCCAGATTCCCGCCGCCCGCGCCCTGCAGGATTCCGTTCTTTACCGCGAGCTGATCGACTCACTCTCGATGCGGCAACTGCGTCCGGCAGCGGAATCAGGACATGACCATTTTTTCAGCACCTTCGGCAAGTTTCGTTTAGCGGCACGGGGACACCCCGCGGAGATGATCGCTGAGGTCGCTGCACGAGCGGCCGCCGAGAACGAATCGTATCTGGAGCTGTTTCTCAACCCCGACCATGCAGCCAGCGCCCAACTCGGCGCCAAGCTGGGCTGGGACAACAATTTCGCCGCCATGCGTGACCGTCTGCTCGCCAACGGACTGCGTGACATCGTCACCAGCGCCGCCCAGTCTCTGGACCGCACCGACGCCGATGCCCGCAAGCTCCTGTGCGCGACGCCAGAGGGCCCCGCCTGCAAGATGGAAGTGCGCTACATCTACGAAGTCTATCGTGAATTCTCCAAAGAGCAGTTCTTCGCTCTCACCCTTGCCGGATTTGAAATGGCCTCTTCCGATCCGCGCGTGGTGGCCGTCAACCCGGTGATGCCCGAAGACGGGTTTGTCTCGATGCGCGACTACGAGCTGCACATGCGCATCTTCGAGTTCCTGCATAAGACTTATCCGGGCGTCCATATTTCTCTTCATGCCGGGGAGTTGGCGCCCGGGCTGGTGCCGCCCGAAGGGCTCAAGTCGCACATCCGGCAGGCAGTGGAGATCGCCCATGCTGAACGCATCGGCCACGGCGTTGATATCTTTTACGAAGACCATCCGCTCGACCTGCTCAAGGAAATGGCGCAGAAGAAAGTCGTCGTGGAAATCTGCCTGAGCAGCAATGACCAGATACTGGGCATCCGTGGCGACCAGCATCCACTCCCGGAATACCTGCGCGCCGGAGTGCCGGTAGTGATCGCCTCCGACGATGAAGGCGTGGCCCGCTCCAACCTGACCCGCGAATTTCAGCGCGCAGTCACCGATTATGACCTGAGCTATGCTCAGTTGAAACAGACGGTCAGGAACTCGATTGTCTACAGCTTCGCCGACAAGAATACCCGTGAGGGATTGCTCAAGGACCTGGAGGAGCGATTCAGGGTGTTTGAGGGGCAGTTCTGATGAAGAGTTGCAATGAGCATTTTCTGCAGTTGACTCGTTGATCGTCCATATAAGTACAATGTCCCCACATGCTTTCGGTCAATAGGGAGGATTTATGCAAGCTCGCTTCGCTTCAGTCCTGGTGGCGATTACCCTCTTGGCACGGGGACTGAGTTTCGCCCAGGCCCATCCGCACGCTTCACCTGAGAATTTAGGGACTGTGAAATTCAGCTCTTCGTGCAGTAGCGCGGCCCAACCGCGGTTCAATCGCGCCGTCGCCCTCATGCACTCGTTTCAATTTGCGCGCGCAATTGACGGATTCAATGCCACTCTTGCGGGCGATCCTTCGTGTGCGATCGCCTACTGGGGAATCGCTTTGAGCAATTGGGGCAACCCTTTCGCCGCTGGCCTTAAGCCCCAGGCGCAACTGGACCTTGGACTCAAAGCCGTGGAACAGGGGCAGGCAACAGGCGCCAAGACTGGGCGGGAACGCGCCTACATCGAGGCCGCTGCCCATCTCTTTACTGATACAGCGAAAATTGATCAGCGTTCGCGCATGCTCGCGTATGAAAGCGCGATGGCTGCGGTCAGTACTGCTTATGCTGAGGACACGGAAGCCTCCATTTTCTACGCGCTGGCCCTCGCTGCGGCCGCCGACCCAGCGGACAAGACTTACACGAAACAACTCAAGGCCGGGACAATCCTGGAAAAGTTATTTGCACGGTATCCAGACCATCCGGGACTGGCCCACTACATCATCCACACGTACGACGTTCCACCGCTGGCTGCGCGGGCGGTCGGAGCTGCACGGCACTATTCTGAGATTGCGCCTTCGGCGCCGCACGCCCTGCACATGCCATCGCATACGTTTACGCGAGTCGGCTACTGGCAGGATTCCATCGACACCAACACTGCCGCTGCGGCGGCCGCCCAAAGCGAAGGCCAGACGGGCGAAGAGCTGCACGCCACCGACTACACGGTGTATGCATACTTGCAGACCGCCCAAGACCGCGCCGCCCAACATTTAGTGGAGTCGTCAGTCCAGATTTTTTCGCGCTTCGACCCTAAAGTATTCGTGAGTGGCGCCGCCCCTCCCTCGGCGGCGTACTTTGCCCGAGCGGCCATTCCGGCCCGATATTGCCTGGAACGGCGTGCCTGGGCTGACGCGGCGAAGCTGGCGCCCCTCGCCACTCCGTTTCCGCACACGGATGCGATTACATACTTTGCCCGAGGCCTGGGATCTGCGCATTTGAAAGACGGCGCCGCAGCGCGCTCAGCGATCGCTTCTCTAGGACAGATTCGCGACAAACTCAAGCAAATGAAGGAAAGCTATTGGGCCAATCAGGTGGAAATTCAGCGCCAGGAAGTCTCCGCATGGTTAGCGTTTGTTGAAGGAGATCGCGAAGGAGCGCTCGCGGGAATGCGCGCCGCAGCAGGAATGGAAGACGGAACAGAGAAGAGCGCCGTCACGCCCGGGCCACTCAAGCCTGCACGGGAGATGCTGGGAGAATTACTCATGGAATCAAACCGGCCCTCGGAGGCGCTCAAGGAATTCGAAGCGGCGCTGGCCAAGGAACCCAAGCGCTTTTGGTCGCTGTATGGTGCAGCCGAGTCGGCACGGCTGGCCGGCGAGCACCAGACGGCGCGGACACACTTCCGGGAGTTGCTCAAGGTGGCGGAGCGCACCGATCAACCTGGCCGCGAAGAACTGGCCGAGGCGCGCAGCCAAGTGAAAGGAGAATAGCCGCAATCCAGATAACGTTGTTGAAGATCAAGTTCGGCCCGCTCCGAAACCTGACATTCGAGCACCCTATTCTCATCTGCGGCAAATGCGCCGCAGAATTTCATCCTTCCCCAGGAAGATCTCTGGCCGGGTAGTACCGCTTGCCATTCAGTTTTGCCACCTCATCCCTAAAGGTAGTGCCGTAATCGCGCTTGGGATCGGAGAGCAGCCATGCCTGTCGCTTGTAGTTCCAGCTATCGGGATTCAAACGTTGCGCTTCCTTGAAGTGGCGGATGGCTTCGGTCAAGTGGCCGGACTTATATAGACTCTCGCCCAATCCAAATTCTGCGGCTGCCAGCGTCCAGTTTGGGTCCTGCGGGGCAAGCTTCTCGCGCAAACGTTCTTCGCTGAAAACGTATGCGCTCTTGTCGCCCTTTTCCGCCCAGTCGCGCAATGCGGCAATATAGGGCGTGGCCTCAATTCCGTGAATGTGCTTTAGACGGTCGTCCACGTAAGCGGTTTCGTTAGGACGGACAATTCTTCCCTGCTCATTGATCCATACCGCCGTAGGGACGTTGATCATGTTGTAGAGCTTCGAAACCAAGTGCTCCTGGTCGATTAGGGCGGTGTGCGTCAGCCGGATTTTTTCCGCCGGGGGCGGCGACATCACCGGCGCGGTGAGGGGCAACATGGAGGCGGTCATCCAGGGGCCGGCGTCTTGCGCGCCGCGCGTATCTTCAGCGACCGTGATGATTTCAAAATTCCGGTCTTTCAATTCTTCGTAGAGTGCCTGCCAGCCTGGCAGGTCGAAGTGGCAGCCTCACCATGAGGCCCAGGTAACTAGAAAGACTTTCTTGCCCCGGAAGTTTGAAAGAGAGTGCAGTTTGCCGTCGAGGTCCGGCAGGGTGAAATCGGGCGCCTGCAGTGAGGCGAGCTGCTGCCGCTGGTCGGAACGCAGGCCGAAATACCACGCCGAAAAATCGGCGGCGCTCTCATGGGCCACCGGCTGCTGCACCAGACGGGCAAAGGCCGTCAGGTTGAACCATGTCTTGCCGGCTTTATCACGCAGGAATTCTTGGCGTTGGGCCTGGGGCAGCGGGAAACAAAGTGAATCCCGGCAGACGCCCTGGGGCTTCACTTCAAAACGCGTGGCGCGGCCAAGGTCGCCGGTTGTCAGCCACAGTTGGCCGCCTTCGGCTTCCGCAGATTCGATTTCAACGGCAACATCGTCGTAAACAATCGTGGTAGGGGCGTGCTTCATCGGGTCTCCTCGGGTGCGGGGAAATTATACTCCTGTTAGGATTGCATCCGTTCCCTTTCAGGGACCACAAGGATGCCCATCGTGAATCGATACACAACCGCTCGAACTCAAGTCTTATTGCTCACCATCACGGTGCTGTTCGCTGGCAACGCCAGCCGGGCCCTCACCTCATCCTGTGAGAGTCTGCGCGAACTGAAACTCAAAGACACCACCATTACCTCAGCGGATTCGGTGGCCGCCGGAAAGCTTACCTTGCCGGGCCAGCCGGAATCTCCGGTGTACCAGAACCTGCCGGCATTCTGCCGGGTCACCGCTGAGATTAAGCCGGCTGCCGATTCCGATATCAAGATAGAAGTCTGGCTGCCGCTCACCGGATGGAACGGCAAATACCAGGGACAAGGCAATGGTGGATTCGCGGGCATGATAACTTATCCGGGACTCGCCGGGGCCGTGGCCCGAGGCTACGCCAGCGCCTCCACCGATACCGGACACACGGCGCCGGGGACCGACGCCACATGGGCCCTGGGACATCAGGAAAAAATCATCGACTTCGGGTACCGCGCCATCCATGAGATGACGCTCAAGGCCAAAGCCATCATTCATGCCTTCTACGGCGACCAGCCGCGCAAGTCGTATTTTGCCAGTTGCTCCAATGGCGGACGTCAGGCCCTGATGGAAGCCCAACGCTTTCCCGAAGACTATGACGGCATCGTCGCCGGCGCGCCCGCCAATGACTGGATCCGTCTGTTGATCGCGGGCGTATGGGACCTGCAGGCACTGCAGCACGACGACGCCAGCTATATTCCCGCTGACCGCATACCTGCCATCGGTGCGGCGGTGCTCGCCGCTTGCGACAAACAGGATGGAGTCGCCGACGGCATCGTGAATAATCCTCCGGCATGCCGCTTCGATCCGGCGGCGCTGCTCTGCAAAGAAAAAGAACCGGCTTCCGCCGCCTGTCTGACTGCGCCCCAGGTGGACGCCCTAAAGAAAGTCTATGCCGGCCCGGCCAGCGCCAAGGGCGAACAGATTTTTCCCGGCTATTCCGTAGGCGGTGAGACCGGCCCCGGGGGCTGGCCTCTGTGGATCAGCGGCGCCGCTCCGGGGCGGAGCTTCCAATCCGCGTTCACCAACGGGTTTTTCAAGAACATGGTTTTCGACAACGCCAACTGGGATTTCCACACATTCAATTTCGAAACCGGAATCAAGATCGCCGAAGACAAACAGGCCGGCGCCCTGAACGCCACCAATCCGGACCTGAAGGCGTTTCAGGCACGCGGCGGCAAGCTGATGATCTACCACGGATGGAGCGACGCCGCCATCCCGCCGCTGAATGCTGTCCGCTACTACAATAAGGTGCTGGCCACCATGGGCGCGCGCGACACCACGCAGTTTGTCCGCCTCTACATGGTCCCCGGAATGCAACACTGTGCCGGTGGCCCCGGCCCGAATGCCTTCGACCAGTTCGGGGCTTCGGCGCAAGCGATCGATCCGCAGCACAGCATTTTTTCCGCCCTGGAAGAATGGGTTGAAAAGGGCACGGCGCCCGGCAAAATCATTGCCACAAAATACGCAGACGATCGTAATCCTGGGAAAGATGCAAAGATGACTCGTCCGTTGTGTGTGTATCCGCAGGTCGCGAAGTATAAGGGCACGGGCGATACGAATGCCGCGGAGAACTTCGAGTGCGCGGAGAGCAAGTAAAAGCAATTCACCACGGAGTCACGGAGAAGAGCAAAACAGGTACTTGGTAATTGGTATTTGGTTTTCAGAAAGCCACAACATCTTTCAAGCAAGAGCGGCTCGGATCCGGTTCAAATACCAAGTACCTAATACCAAATACCCGCTCTTGTTTTCCTCCGTGACTCCGTGTCTCCGTGGTGCGCTTTTGGTTTTTTGTTTGTGAGGCCCAACACTCAAATGGATAGTCCACGCGCATTGATGATCCTGGGCACTGCGTCCCACGTGGGCAAGAGCATCATCACCGCCGGCCTCGGGCGCATCCTCGCCAACCAGGGATATCGTGTCGCCCCCTTCAAGGCCCAGAACATGTCGTTGAATTCTGCCGTCACTCCCGATGGTCTGGAGATCGGCCGGGCCCAGGCGCTACAGGCTGAAGCTTGCTGCATCCCCGCCTCGGTGGAGATGAATCCTATCCTGCTTAAGCCGCGCACCGATGCTACCTCTCAAGTGGTGATGCTGGGCCGGGTATATGCCCAGACCACGGCATGGGACTATCACACCCGGATGGTGGAAGAGCTTTTCCCATTGGTGCTGGAGAGTTATCGCAAACTGGCATCGCAGCATGAGGTCATTCTGCTGGAAGGCGCGGGGTCACCGGCGGAAATCAATCTGCGCGAGCGCGATATCGTCAACATGCGCATGGCCCGGGCCGCGAACGCTTCCTGCCTGCTGGTCGGCGACATTGATCGCGGAGGCGTCTTCGCCTCTCTGCTGGGCACCATGGAGCTGCTCGAGCCCGGAGAGCGCGAGCTGGTGAAGGGTTTCATCATCAATAAATTCCGCGGTGACCGCGCTCTGCTGCAAGCGGGAATTGCGATGATCGAGCAGCGCATGCATCTTCCCTGTGTTGGGGTCGTTCACTATCTGCACGATATGGGTCTGGAAGAAGAAGACAGCGTGGCATTGGAAGACAACGGCGTCGAAGACCGGCGCACCGCGCGACGGATTTGGGGAGACGGCATCGGTCTCAAGTCACCGGACCGTCCCTTGCGGATCGGTGTAATTGCTCTGCCGCATATGTCGAACTTCACCGACTTCGACGTTCTGGCCGCCGAACCTTCAGTATCTCTCGCCTATATTCATCGGCCAGAAGAAATTGCGGAAGCCGACCTGGTCATTCTGCCGGGTAGCAAGCAAACGCTCGATGATCTGGAATGGCTGCG
>DATMNZ010000251.1:0-39380 GCA_035568495.1 Saccharimonadales bacterium (SeqCode)
TACTCCAGAAGAAGTTCGCAAAAAAGAGCAATTGTCCGGCCAGGGTGATGATTGCCGCCCATGTGATGAATCTCTGCAAGGGCATCAGGCCTGCCAGGTATTGCACACCTGTCAGTTCCGCATAACGTCTCGGATGCCCGGCCGCGCCCAGAAGATGCATGGGCAGGAAGACCGCATAGGCGCCCAGAAAGGTGGTCCAGAAATGGACGATGCCCAGGCGTTCATTCATCATGCGCCCAAAGATTTTTGGAAACCAGAAGTGCGTGGCCGCAAACAGGGCAAACACGCCGGCCATGGCCATGATGAGATGGAAGTGTCCGACGACGAAATACGTATCATGAAGATAGATGTTGAGGGCCGGTTGGGCCAGCATCGGTCCGGTGATGCCGCCGGTGATGAACAGCGAAACGAAGCCCACGGAAAACAAAAGCGGTGTCGAGAACCGGTGTCTTCCGCCCCACAACGTGCCGACCCAGTTAAAAGTCTTAATGGCCGAAGGCACGGCGATAGCGGTGGTCAGGGTCGAGAACGCAAACCCCGAGTAGGGATTCATGCCGCTGACAAACATGTGATGTCCCCAGACGCTGAAGCCCATCATGCCGATAGCGCAGATGGCGCCGACCATGGCTTTGTATCCGAAGACCGGCTTGCGTGAAAACACCGAGAGCAGGTGCGAAGTGATGCCCATGCCCGGCAGAATCGCAATATAGACCTCCGGATGCCCGAAGAACCAGAACAGATGCTGCCACAGAAGCGGCGAGCCGCCGTGGTGATCGATGGACGTCCCGCTCACCACCAATCCCGAGGGAACAAAAAAGCTGGTTCCGGCATGGCGGTCGAGCAGCAGCATGGCGCCCGCGAGCAACAGAATCAGGAAGGCCGGCAGGCTCAGCAGGGCGGCCACGAACCACGTCCAGCAGGGAAGCGGCATGCGCAGCCAGGTCATGCCCGCGGCGCGCCCACGGATGGTTGTCACGATGAAGTTGAAGGCCGTGATCACGGTTGCCAGGCAGAAGATGGTAATGCTGATCAGCCACAGATCGGTTCCCAGTTCCTGGCCCGGACCGGCGGCGGGCACGGCGCTGAGCGGAGCGTATTGTGTCCAGCCGGCCTGCGACACGCCTCCGGGCGCGAAGAACGCGGCTAGTAAAACGAGAAACGAAACCAGCGTGAGCCAGAACCCGGCCATGCTCAATCGCGGGAAAGCCATCTCTGAGGCGCCCAGTTGCAACGGCAGAAAATAATTTCCGAAACCGCTCTGCGGCGCCGTCGAAAGCACGAAGAAGACCATGATGGTGCCGTGCATGGTGAGATAGCCGAGGTAGTCCCCGGGCTTGATCACGCCCAGGAAGGGAATCGCCGCCTGCGGCCAGACAATATGAATGCGCATCAACAGCGAGAGCAAGCCGCCGATCACAACCGCCGCCAGCGACAGAAAAATATATTGCATGCCGATGGTCTTGTGGTCGCTGGAGAAGATGTAGCGCCGCAGGAAGTTGGTTGAAGGCCTCGGATTGGGCGAGGTAGCCATGCGGGTCTCACAACAGTGTAGTTCACAAATATGCGTGTGCGACGGGTGAACTTCTACCCGGATGTCATTCCGAACGCCACGCAGTGGCGGAGGAACCGGCTCCGCCGCGGCCGGAGGAGTGCCCATGCTGCTTGTACAACAGTCTTCCGTGTGAAGACTAACCGAGGCTTCACGCTATTCACTTCAATCATTCTTGACCACCGGAAGCAGCGGCGGAGCCGGTCCCTCAGCTCCTGCCCGCGCTAGAACCGCGCGTGCAGGAGCTTTCGGGAGGACAGCTAATTTTTTACCCTGTGATTTTTGCTTGAGCTGTCGCTGGTCCGCCGGGCTTCTCACCTTGGCGACTGTTCTTTCAGCCATCGCGCAAACTCAACTTCACTCACCACCCGCACCGCAGCTCTCATGCGGTAGTGCCCTAGTCCGCAAAGCTGTGTGCAGGCGATCTCGTACGTCCCGGTCTGCATGGGTTTGAATCGCGCATGAATCTCCATCCCCGGGACCGCATCCTGTTTGAAGCGCATGGCTGGGATGAACAGGCTGTGAATCACATCCTGGGCGCGCAACGTGAGCATCACGTCGCGGCCGGCGGGCAGCACCAGGGCGCTCGAAACAATATCATCGCGTCCCGCCGGGTCTTCGGGGTCGATGCCTAGCGGATTCCCCTCATTCGGCCTGGCATAGCGCTGGGGATCGATTCTTCCCAGCTTGCCATCGGCGCCCGCGTAACGGAAATACCACTGGAACTGCATGCCGGTAACTTCCACATGAAGCGCGTTCGGCTCGGCGTCGTGCAGCTTCATTTGTGACCAGAGTTTTTCACCAGCCAGGCTCAGGCCGAAGAAGATACAGGTAATGGCCACAGTCCATGCGGCTTCGAAGCGCCAGTCACCGCGAGGGAAGCGCGGGCCGTCTTGGGGGCGTGCGCGGAAAATTACGAATGCCAGCAATAGTTGCCCGGCGATGAACAGCCCACCCAGCAGACAGAATGCCACGGTGAATTGATGGTCCATGGCGGCGGCGTGCGCTGAAACCCCGGCGGGGAACCACCATGGATGCGCAACCAACAGATAGACACTCAGTAGCAGGACGCCGAGTAGAGTCAGCGTGAGTGCGAGGCGAATCACTTCGGGCTGTCACCATTCCTGACGAGCGCCAGAAATGCCTCATGCACGCGCGTGTCGTTCGACAGCTCCGGATGGAACGTGCAAGCCATGGCGCGTCCCTGGCGGACGAGTACCGGAAGGCCGCCCTCCGATGCCAGCACCTCCACGCCCTGCCCGGTGTTCACGATCTTGGGTGCGCGGATGAACACCATTTCCAGCGGCTTCTCACCCAGCTTGGTCTGCAATGACTGGATCGAGCTTTCAAGCTGGCGTCCGTAGGCATTGCGGCGAACGCGTATATCGAGCGCGCCCAGCGATATCTGTGGAGGGTTCTCAACTTCCTTGGCCAGCAGAATTGCCCCTGCGCAGGTGCCAAACGCCGGCTTGGCCAGCACAAACGCGCGTAGTTTTTCGAGGAAGCCGTGTTCGGAGAGGAAATTCAGAAACGTACTCGACTCGCCACCGGGAATCACAATAGCGTCGATCAAATCAAGTTGTTCCGCTTTACGCACCAGCACCACATCCGCGCCCAGCCGTTCCAGCACGGACTGATGCGCTTCGTAGTCACCCTGGATTGCTAGGACGCCGATTTTCATAAAGGAGCCAAGATCTGCAAAGAAAGATTTGGTAATTGAGTAATCTGGTAATTGGGTAACTTTCAAAGCGGCAGACGGCACGAATCGCGGGCGCGCAATTACCAGATTGCGAAATTACCCAATTACCAAATTCAGTCGAACCGCAACCCGGTAGGGAACTCTCTACCAGCCTCTCGTCTGCAACATGTCGCCTTCGGCCATGGCCGCTACGGCCAGACCTTTCATGGCTCCGACCAGGTCTTCGCTGACTTCCAGCAGCACCTTGGGATCGTTGTAGTGGGTGGTGGCCCGGACGATGGCGCGGGCGCGCTTTTCGGCCTCGGCTGGTTCGCAGAAATTCACCGAGTCGGCCATGAAGATTCCCGAGCCGACGAAGACCGCTTCAGCGCCCAGATGGCGGACCAGGGCCGCATCTGCCGGGGTGGCAATGCCGCCTGCAGAGAAGTTCGGGACAGGCAGCTTGCCCGCCTTGGCCACCATGCGTACCAGCTCGTAAGGCGCACGCAGCTCTTTGGCCTGGGCATAAAGTTCTTGATCAGAGAATACCGTTAACTGCCTCATTTCACGGACGATCTGCCGCAGATGCTTGACTGCGTGGACTACGTCCCCGGTGCCCGCTTCGCCCTTGGTGCGGATCATGCACGCGCCTTCGGCGATACGCCGTAGGGCCTCGCCCAGATCGCGGGCGCCGCAGACGAACGGCACACGGAAGGCATGCTTATCGACATGGTGGGCTTCATCCGCGGGGGTCAGGACTTCGGATTCGTCGATGTAGTCAACTCCGAGCGCCTGTAGGATTTCGGCCTCAGCGAAGTGCCCGATACGGCATTTGGCCATCACCGGAATGGAGACCGTGGCCATGATCTCGCGGATAATCTTGGGCGAAGCCATACGGGCCACGCCACCCTCGGCGCGAATCTGGGCCGGCACCCGCTCCAGGGCCATCACGGCCGTGGCGCCGGCTTTCTCCGCGATTTCCGCCTGCTTGGCGTTAGTGACGTCCATAATGACGCCGCCCTTGAGCATTTCCGCCAGTCCGGTCTTAAGCCGCAATCCGGTGTTTCCATTTTGATCAGACATAACAACCCCCAAGCCGCCGCAGAACAGCAGCCAACTTTCTATTCTACCCCAATTGAATCCTCTCCACTGATTTGGTAATTGAGGAATTGGAGAATTTGGTAATTTTTTAATTTGGTAATTTTGAAGGGCCGCAGACCGTACTCTGGACCGCCATAATTACCCAATTACAAAATTACCCAATTACCAAATTTCCCCGTTAGAATCCTAACTTATGTCAAACAAGACCCCCGCTCCCGGGCACGTTGACCATCCTCTCGGCAGACTCGGACACCCACAGAATTTCTGTTTTGGCTGTGGCGTGGACAACCCCGAAGGCATGAAGCTGCAGTTCTTTTTTGACGAAGCGGCGCATCTGGCCATCTGCCATTTCACCCTCGAGGGCCGCTACCAGGGGCCGCCCCGGCACGCCCACGGCGGCATCATCGCCACCATTCTCGACGAGGCCATGGGCAAGGTGAACAAGTTGCGCAACGTCATCGGCCTGACCCGCAATATGGAAATTAAATATTTGAAGCCTGTGCCCCTGGGCAAGCCGCTGACTGTAACCGCCCGTGAGCAGCACATCTCCGGACGCGAGCATACCAACGCCGCCGATATCACCAACGAACAAGGCCAGATTCTGGCCCAGGGCACAGCCACCTTCGTGCAGGTCGATCCCGAGCGGATGTTCAGGAAGCTGAATCCGGAGGGCGGGCAGACATAAGATTGATAATCGGGTAATTTGTAATCGGGTAATTGAAGGGCCCACGGCCCGCAGCTCTTCAATTACCCAATTGCAAATTGCCCGATTACAAATTCTTTCTCGCCACCATCTCCACCACCGCCTTTTCACCTGCTGTCACCACCTCACGGTATTGGAGCACCTGTGTGTCCCGGAAGGCTTCCAGCAGTTCCCCATGCTGCAGCAGGAATTCGGCGTCGCGCGGCCCCTGGTCGAACTGCAACTGATCGATGGTGTACGTCTTGTAAATAAGATGTCCGCCGGGTTTGAGCGCTTGCAGGATGGCAGGGAAGAGCGTCCGATGCAGAAAGAAGAAAACCACGATCAGGCCGTAGGAACCACCCAGGTCCGGAACGCCGAAGGGAGCCTCCATCGGGCCGCCAGACAAGTCCGCCACGCGCGCATCGATTTCTACGCCGGCAGCCTGGGCTTTCTTGCGCGCAAGATCGACTCCGGCATCGGAAATATCGAGCATCGTGACCTGCCATCCGCGCTGTGCCAGCCATACAGAATGCCGGCCGGCGCCGCCGGCGATGTCCAAGGCCCGGCCGGGAACGGAGTCTTCCATCACCATCACATACGCCGGCTCAAGAAAATCATCCGCTGTCTCCCAGGACTGCGGATTCTGTGTGTACTTTCCATTCCAGCGAACTTGGTCGTCAGTTGACATGGAGGATTGGCAATGGCGCAATTGCTGTGGCAGATTGGTAACTGGACAATTGATAATCGGGCAATTGTAAGGCTGCGGCTGTCAGCTCTTCAATTACCCGATTATCAATCTCCCCTATTGGCGCTATACTTACTCCATGCCCGCAAGCGGTCCCAAGACGTTTTACCTTGAAACCTTCGGATGCCAGATGAACGTACATGACTCAGAGAAGGTCATCGGCACCTTACTGCAGCAGGGATATCGCCAGGTTGAAACCGTCGAAGAGGCCGGACTGGTTTTTTACAATACATGCTCCATCCGCGATAAGGCGGAGCAGAAGGTCTTTAACCGGCTGAACGACTACAAAAAGCTACACGCCCATGGGAAAAAGTTCGCCGTGATCGGCTGCGTGGCCCAGCAGGAAGGCGAGAAGATCTTTGAGAAAGCGCCTTATGTATCTCTGGTGGCCGGATCGGCTTCCTACCGCAACCTGCCACAGATGCTGGTGCAGCTCGAAGCCGGCGACAACCGGGTGACCGGACTCGACGACCGCCAGAGCGGCGAGACCTTTGAGACCGAATTCACCGCCCGCAGCAATCCCCACCGGGGATACATCACCATCATCGAGGGGTGCGACAAATTCTGCGCCTACTGCGTGGTGCCCTATACGCGGGGCAAAGAGCGCAGCCGGACATCCGATTCAGTCATGGCCGAGGCCCGGCAGATGGCCGACCTCGGCTATACCGACATCCAGATGCTCGGGCAAAACGTGAATGCTTACGTTGATCCGATGGGAAAGACAAGCTTTGCGGAGCTGCTTCATGCCGTAGGCGAAATCAACGGCATCCGGCGCGTACGCTTTACCACTTCGCATCCCCGGCATTTCGGGAAAGACATCGTGGAAGTCATCGAGGCGCATCCCACCCTGTGCGATCACATCCACCTGCCGGTGCAGAGCGGGTCGTCGCGGGTGCTCAAGGCCATGAACAGGGAATACACGCGGGAGATGTATCTCGAAAAAATCAGTTGGATCAAGGCGGCCCGCCGCCCTATCTCGATTACCACCGATGTTATCGTGGGATTCCCAGGCGAGACCCCGGCGGAGTTCGAAGAGACCATCACCCTGCTGCATGAATGTCAATTTGATGCTGTCTTCAGCTTCAAATACTCGCCGCGTCCGAATACTCCCGCTTTGGGAATGATCGACAGCCTTCCTGATTTGGAAAAATCGAAGCGGCTGCAGATTTTGATGGAGCGGCAGCGGGAGATCCAGAGGGCCAATTATCAGAACCGGGAAGGCCAGATACTTGAAGTAATGGTTGAAGGTTTCAATACAGCCCGCGGACAAGTCATCGGGCGCACTTCCCAGAATATGACTTTGAACTTCACCACTGGCAATTCTTCCGTGCCAGAAGCCGGAAGCTATGTTAATGTGCGTGTAACGAAGAGTTTTCCCAATAGTCTTGTGGGCGAGATGGTCTGGCAGGAGGGGCACCATGGAAGTCGAAATGAAAATCCGGGGACTGATGATGGATCCAACCACCAACATGCCCATCGTAGTGCTTAAAGATGTAGAGAGCGAAACGGTGCTTCCTATCTGGGTCGGCGTTTACGAAGCCAATGCCATCGCCCTGGAAATCGAAAAGGTCTCGACTCCCCGGCCGATGACCCACGACTTGATGAAGAACCTGCTGGTCGGGCTCGATACGCGTGTGCATAAGGTCGTGGTCAGCGAGCTGCGGGAAGACACCTTCTTCGCCGTTATCTGGATGGAGCGCGAAGGGAAGGTCATCAGCATCGATTCCCGTCCCTCGGATGCCCTGGCCCTGGCCCTGCGTCTCGATTGCCCCATTTTCGTGGATGACGAGGTCCTGAAGAACTCCAAGATGGCCACCACGGCCACCGCCGGCGCCGACCGCATCTCCTCCGACGACCTGCGCAAGTGGCTCGAATCGCTGGGGGATGAGGACTTGGGGCGGTATAAGATGTAGATGATTGGGTAAGTGAGTAATTTGGTAATTGGGTAATTGAAATGCGGGCAACGGCTGCCGTTCAATTACCCAATTACCAAATTACTCACTTACCCAATCCCTTCATTCCTCCATGGATTCCGCCGAACAGCTCCAACAACTCTACGTCGCAGGCTTCGAGCTGCAGACTTTCGATCGCTTTCCCAAGGCCATCGGTGTGCTGCGCGATGGATGCATTGCTTTTCTTGTGCCCGCTGGAACTGACGCAGGCCTGCAGGTACTGGGCAACGTAGGCTGGCGCATGGGCGAGAGTCTCGGCCCCCTGGTCGAGCGCAACGGACGCAAGGTCTTCCTGCACAAAGAAGAGGTGATTGAAGCCACCCCCGAACGCGTAGCCATCCTGGTAAAGTTCACGGCCGATTTGAGGGCGGTGCTGCGGGGGGAGCGGCTGAGGATTTGAAGATTTCATGACCGGGAGAGAAAAGATGGGTCACTCGACCCGGTTGGCCAACCGCTAGCGGGAGCGTTCCCTATAAAAAACACTACTGCAAATGGATAGATAACTGAGTAGGACGCGGCTCAAATGCCCTGATACCGGAAGAGAGTTCCGATGGGACTTCACGCGACTCCAATATTTCCAAGTTACTCTCTACTAACGCATTGTGGGGATCGATTTCCAAAGCTTTTCGCAAAGCGATCTTGGCCTCTGATGTCTTCCCGAACCCTGCCAATGTTGCTCCATATGCGTTCATGCACTCCGAAAGTGTCAATCCCATCAGCATGAATCGTCCGAAACTTTCTCCGCCGGGAATGCCTCGACCCTTGTGTTCAGACGCCGCAACTGCCACGAGCGCCAACGCGAGATTCTTAAGAGCGATCTCTTCGGCAGGATCCAATTGAAATGCCAGTAAAAAGAACTGCATTCCTTCCTGGTGCCTTTTGTTGGCTGCAAGCTGCATACCGAGTGCCGTGTACGCTGCCACTAGGTTATTCTTGCAGAGCTTCAACGTACTCTTTGTTGGGCGAAGGAGAAGCGCCTCATTGAATTCCTCGATGGCCTTGCCGATCACACCACGACGCGCGAATGCAACTCCCCAATTCAGGTGCGTGATGGCGAGATTTTCGAGTGCTAAGCGGTAGGTAGGCTGAAGCTCAATGATCATCTGGTATAAAAAAACCGCAGCCTCAAAAGCAGAACTGTTAGCCGACTCATTCGCTAGGTTCATTAGCGTGCCAGCATAGCGCGGTTCGATTCGAAAGGCATCGGCGAAGGCAGCCTTCGCTTTAGGAATGAGACCATTTTGCAATAGGAACACGCCCTGCTCAAAGAGTTCCTCAACGCCGGGCAAAGGCTCATTGCCTCTTGCAGATTCCGGCTCTTGCCAAACCACGTCAGTCTTCTGAGTTTCAGAAACAATTAGATCGGTGAGGACCCCGTCGTCATTGGCCACCTCGATCAGCACAGTATTTGGAGTCGTATTTAGAACTTCAACCACGGTCCACGTATGAACTGGATCCAGTTCAGCGTGGTCATTTGGCGCTCGCACAACATCCAACAGTCGCGGATTAAGCCTTGCATCCATATTGTTAACCAAAAAGTACCGCTAGTTGATCCTGACGTGCTGTATCAATGTAACAAGTTATTAGCACTGGTACATCGGGTTGCTCCAACCTAAAGAGCCAAGCGACGGTAACAATCGCTGGTCGTCCGTTCGAACCAACTATCTCATGGTAGGTCTCCCAACGACCACCGTATGTGGATTTCACATTCTTTACTGCAGGCGCGCGGCTCAAAGTCCCCTTGATGATCTCTGCAAGAGCAACGGCATGTTTGCGTTCCATCCCTAACATGGCCTTAAATACCCGTGCTTTATTACACCCAGTCGGATGCTTCGAATTTAGGACATAATCTCTCAGTTTCTCAATTGCAATCGCCGCATGCTCGAGATTTGGCAAAAGCTGCCGAGGCAAGGTTACCCTCTATTTGTTTTCCGATACTCCTGGCCGCGCAGAAAGCCAGCGATGTCTCGTATCTTTATAAGAATGATATCAGTACCTCGCATCGGGTGTTCCATGTTTCGTCCGTGGCCAGGCCCCTCGTTATTATTAACATAATATCTGTTATCAGACGTTATGCCTGGGATTTATCCACAGTTCCTGCTTGGTTCTCAATCTGCTCCATGCAACACGACACGCGGCTGAAACAGAGTCCCGGCAATCCGTCTGGCGATGGCCAGCATGTCTCTTTGGCCGTCAAACACCCGAATCATCGGAGCCTTGCTGAATTCCGGCAGATTGGCCGTCCCGCCATGCCGGATTCGGGCGACACTCTCCGGGGGAGCGGTCACCGCCGGAAATTCCGGTAACACCAATCGGGGATGGAGGAAGAGACGGTCCAGGGCGCCAGTTGCCGCTGCTTCTCCCAAATCGGCGAGGGTGTAACTCTCCGTCAGCGTAAACTCCCTCACCGCCGTCCGTACGAGCTCTGCCAGATGGGCCCCAGGACCAAGTTGCTGCCCCAGTTCGTGGGCCAGCGTACGGATGTACGTTCCGGAACTCACCCAGGCGCGAAAGCGGGCTTCGCTGCCGTTCCAACCAGTAATCTCAAGCTCCTTGATTTCAACGGCTTTGGGTTCGAGTACCACTTCCTGTTTCTTGCGGGCCAGCTTGTAGGCTGGAATGCCGCCGATCTTCTTGGCCGAAAATGGCGGGGGCATCTGCTGGATGTGTCCCACATGCCGGCCGGCGGCCTCACGGACCTGCTGTTCGGTCAGGTGGACTGGCT
Source organism: Saccharimonadales bacterium (SeqCode) (assembly GCA_035568495.1). Taxonomy (GTDB): domain Bacteria; phylum Acidobacteriota; class Terriglobia; order Terriglobales; family Acidobacteriaceae; genus Angelobacter. Next base: position 10,436 of record DATMNZ010000251.1, read on the forward strand.
GCGGTTGGCCCTGCGGCTCTCCCTGGGCGTCATAGGTGTCGGTGGCCCAGCCGAAGCGAATTGTGCCTTCATACCGCTTGTCGGCCTCGTTGTAGAACTGGGCCAACCGGGTAAAGCGGCCGACCACCAGGGGCAGCACCCCGGTGGCTGCGGGATCGAGCGTCCCCAGATGGCCGATGGAGCGCTCCCCGAGGATGCCACGGGCCCGGGCCACCACGTCGTGCGAGGTGAAGCCCGCCGGTTTATTAATTATCAGTACTCCATCCACGTGTGTGTCTCCGTGCTAGCATCTTAATTGAGCCGGGTTATTTTTGAATGATTCCACTTCGCGATGATGCTCCGCGTTACACCAGACCCTACGTTACATATCTTTTCATTGTGCTGAACCTGGCCATTTTTCTCTTTCAGGATTCACTCACACCGCGCTTGCACCGGGCCTTCGACTTCCAGTTTGGCTTCGTGCCCGGCCGTGTGGGCGCATGGCTGGAAGGCTCCGTGCCCTTGGAGGCCGCGCTGGTCCCGGCCCTGACTTCAATGTTCTTGCACTACGGCTGGCTGCATCTGATCTTCAACATGTGGTTTCTCTACATCTTCGGCGACAACGTGGAAGACCGCCTCGGTCATTTCCGTTTCCTTTTTTTCTACGCGGCCAGCGGACTCGGTGGCATCCTGCTCCACTTTGCCTTCAACGCCGGCTCGACGGTACCGACCATAGGCGCCAGCGGCGCGATTGCCGGTGTGATGGGCGCTTACTTCCTGCTCTTCCCTACCGCCCGCGTACTCACGTTGATTCCTCTGTTCCTGATCTTCCCCATCGTATGGCTGCCCGCCTGGGTCTATCTCGCTTACTGGTTCGTCGGACAATTTATCAGCGGTGCAGCTTCAGCCATGACTTCCGTCCAGCAGACCGGCGGTGTCGCTTTCTGGGCGCACGTTGGCGGATTTATCGGTGGTATTGGATTGATCAAACTGCTGCCGGCGCGCAGCCGCTACGGAATGTACGAACCGGCGTAATGGATTTCAGCATGAGGCTCACCATGCTCCGTGCGAGACGTAACTTGTTACGTCTAGGAGATCTTAATTACCCAATCGGAACACGATGGCGGCTTTGACATTCGGGTGGGTATCCCTGACGCTGTCTGAAAAGGCCCCATCCACACCCAATGCGTAGACGTAACTTCTTACGTCTCAACCGCCTGGATCGCGCCCTCACAGAACTTCTCATTGGGCACAAGAATATCTTGGTTACAACGCCCCGGCCGCTGGCCCGATCCGGATCTCTTCCATCGTCGCTTCCGGCGGCAAGGTCACCGCATGCAGCACCGCCTCCGCCACGGTGTCAGAGGACATCATTTTTTCCCGTGGGGCCTGGGGCCAGAACTCGTTCCAGATTGCGGTATCGGTAGCGCCGGGTATGAGGGCCAGCACCCGAATTCCGCGCTGGCGCAGGTCCATGCGCAGGGCGTTGGTGAAGCCCAGGGCTCCATACTTCGACGCGCAATAGGCGGCCATGCCGGCAAAGGGCTGCACTGCCGCCATGGAAAGATTGTTGACGATGGTTCCCGCGATCTTCATCATGGGCAGCGCCGCCCGCGTGGTCAGAAACATGCCGGTAAGGTTGGTGTTGATCACCCGCTGCCATGTCTCCAGTTCCAGTTGGTCGACCGGGCCTAGTCCGTGGGCGATCCCGGCGTTATTCACCAGGACATCGATCGTATGGTATTTCTTGGCTACCGCGGCAAACAGGGTTTCGATGTCGGCAGGTTTTGCGATATCGCATCCCAGGGCCGTGACCTCGCCGCTTCCGGTTTTGTTCAATTCGGCCAGGGCGATCTGTAAGGTCTGTCCGTGGCGTCCGGTAATAATCAGATTGCAGCCTTCACGGACAAAGACGCGGGCCACCGCCAGACCGATGCCGCGTCCGCCGCCGGTAATGACCGCCAGCTTGCCGTGTAGCGACAGCCGTACACCCATCAGAACCCCAGCCCATTCCGGTTCCGGATCAGCGCCAGAAATTCCTTGCGCGTCTTGTCCGATGTGCGGAAGCTTCCCATCATGTGCGAGGTGACCGCCGACGAATGCTGTTTTTCTACTCCGCGCATCATTACGCACAGGTGGCGCGCTTCCACCACCACGCCCACGCCCTGGGGTTGAATCGCCCGCTGGATGGTCTCGGCGATCTGCACCGTCAGCCGTTCCTGCACCTGTAGCCGGCGGGCAAACACGTCCACGATGCGCGGAATCTTGCTCAGCCCGATGACCTTCTCGTTGGGGATATAGGCCACGTGTACTTTGCCGAAGAACGGCAGCAGGTGGTGCTCGCACAGGCTGAACATCTCGATGTCTTTTACGATGACCATCTCATCGTAATTCACGTCAAACATCGCCCCTTGCAGTATCTTGTCAGGATCGGCGGCCGAGCCCTGGGTGAGGTATTCCAGCGATTTCTGCATGCGCTGCGGGGTCTTTTGCAGGCCATCGCGCTCCGGGTCTTCACCGAGGCGCACCAGCAGCTCGCGCAGCAGCTCTTCGGTGCTGGCCGCAGTCAGAGAGACTTGTTCTTCAGTTCGCTTCACGATGTGAATCCTAATGCCGCGGTTGCCGGCCGCCGGCGTATTCAAACGAATTTAGCATGGTCTCTTCCATTCTGACCTTTTCGACCTCGGCATGGCGAAACTCACGCTGCAGGGTTTCGAAGATTTCAACGCACAGGTTCTCCGTGGTTGGCGACCGTCCGCTGAACTCCGGTAATGTATTCAGGTTGCCCAGGTCATAACGCTCCACAATTCTTTCGTTGACAAAAGCGTCGAGGTCGGCCAGGTTGCAAACCATGCCCGTCTGCTGGTCGACCTGGCCGGCGACCGTGACTTCCACGAAATAGTTGTGTCCATGTCCATGCGGGTTATTGCACTTGCCGTAGACCGCGCGGTTCTCCTCCGCCGACATCTCCGGACAATGTAGCCGGTGGGAAGCCGAAAACCGGTAGCGCTTCGTCAGATAGGCCTTCATTCTTCTCCGTAGTAGTCGGCGAACAGGTCGGGCGTTTCATACACCCGGATGCGGTGCAGCCGGGCCACATCCAGTTTGGGGCCCAGCCACTTCCATATCGTAATGGCCAGGTTTTCGGTCGTAGGGATCTGCACCTTGAATTCCGCGATTTCCTCGTTCAGGTGCCGGTGGTCGACCACGCCGATTACCTCGCGGTCCATGATCTCCTTGAGTTGCTTAAGATCGACCACAAAACCCGAGCGCGGGTCGATTTCACCCTTCACTGTCACTTCCAGGGTGTAATTGTGCCCGTGCCCATGCGGATTATTGCACTTGCCGAAGATGCGCTGATTTTCCTCCGGGGTGAATGCCGGATTATTGTAATAGTGCGATGCGGAAAACTCAGCCTTCCTCGTGAGATAGACCATATTGAGTTCAGCCCTTCAGTGTTACATTTCCCTTTCGATAAGATGAACCTGCGGGCGCCGCGGGTCCAGAATGTTCGTACGTGCGCCCCTTCCAGATTACCTCACCCCGCACCCGTAGTTGAAGATCGGAGCGAAGAAGAAGCCACGAAAATAGAGGCAACCCCAGGAGCGCAGCCAAATTTGCATTCCATGGGAAATGCGCCCGGCTGACATGGAAAAGCAACACCGCATACCATGTTGCCATCACCAGTGCATAGATTCGAGCTGCCTGCCAATCATGGCGCGTTCCCGCGATAACAACTCCCAGCAGCGATGCGCTGATCACCAAAAATAGCAGTAGATGCAGAGCGGCCTGCCGCCGGGGATGGCGGAACAGCAGAGCCAGATTTTTTGTCCAGCCTTCACACAGCGCATGGAAGTCGCGATACATGCGCGTGCGCACCAGGCCCGCGCCGTAGCGGAACCAGATCGGCCGTCGCGCACATTTAAACAGCTTCGCCAGTTCGACATCTTCCAGCAGCTTGCCGGCAATCGCCCGGTGTCCGCCAAGTTGTTCGTAGATGGCGCGCCGCGCGAGGATGTACTGTCCGTTGGCGGCTACCGCCGGGTCGTCAGGATCATTGATGCGTTCACTCCGGTAGACCCGCGTAAGCTCGGCAAACACCAGCGGCATGATCGCCATCTCGGCCAGGGTGGCGGTTTCCTGTTCCGGCGAATAGGAAAGTAAATCCACCTGACGCTCCTGTGCCTCGGCCACCGCCGCGGCCAGCGACCCCGGATAATGCCAGGTATCGGCGTCGGTGAACAGCAGCCACTCCGGTCCTCTGCTGGGCAGCGCCTGCGGAAGGCCGGCGCACGCAGCCACGCGTTTTGCCGCCGCATCGTCCACGGCGAAGCTCAGGGCGTTGGATTTGCCGGAAATTCCGCGCCCCGGTTCCGGTGGCGTGATGACCCGCACCCCGGCGAACGATTCGGCAATGGCGCGCGTCCGGTCGGTTGAGTGATCGTCGATGACTGTCACCTGGAAGGCAATTCCCTGCTGGGCGAGCAATGATTCCAGGCAGCGGCCAATCGCAGCCTGCTCGTTACGCGCCGGAATGAAAATCTGGACATCCATGATTAACAGCTATCGTGCCCAGGGTTTATTATAGGGGGGTGAAACCTCTGGTGGCTGTCGTCATCCTTCTTTCCTGCGCCCTGACCGGTTGCGACCGCGGCTCGCATCCACGGGGCATCGGTACCAGCGCTCCTGACTTTACCGTCAAAGACGGTGACCGCTCCGTGGCCCTGCACGACCTCAGGGGCAAGCCAGTAGTCCTGAACTTCTGGGCCACATGGTGCCCGCCCTGCATCGAGGAAATGCCCTCGCTGGTGCGCCTGCAGAAACAGATCGGCAGCCACGCCGTGATCTTGGCTGTCAGCATCGATACCGATGAGGCCGCTTACCACAAATTTCTCAAGGACTACAACGTAAACCTGCTGACGGTGCGTGATCCCGACCAGAAAGTTTCCGGACTGTACGGGACCTCCATGTGGCCTGAGACCTACATCATCGATGGCGCCGGCACCATCCGCCGCAAATTCATCGGCGCCGTCGATTGGACCAGCGCCGACATCGTCGAGTATATGAGCAAGATCTGATATGGCGTGACGTTGGGGCAACGCAGGCTCTCGGCCTGCATCTATGATCCACTTCACTTTTTCTTCGGCAGAAAGCTCTTCTTCACCTTCGCGACTACGACATAATTTGGGTCCACCATCTCGTTCAAATGGATTTCCGCGACTTTTGACAGTAGCTCATAGGCATCCAGCTCCGAGAGGCCATAATCGTTGTGTATCCAGCCGATGAGTTCGATAAAGGCGATGCGCAGCGCGTCATCCAGCGGTCGGTACGCGCCCAGCGTCATGATGTATTCGTCATTTTCAAAGCGCGGCCAGTTGATCTTGTGGCCTTTGATCACGTGTACCTGCAAGCGCCCGCGCATGGCCACTTCGATGGCGGTGCCGGCAACTTCGCCGTCGCCCATGGCCGCGTGTCCATCGCCCAGGAACAGCATGGCGCCCGAAACATTGACTGGGAAATAGACGGTGTTGCCCACGCTGGCTTCGGGCGAATCGATATTGCCACCGAATGCCTCGGGGACGATTGAGCTGCGCGCTTCACCCCCGGCCGGGGCCACGCCGATGCATCCGAAGAACGGATGCAGCGGAATCTTCACCGTGAATTTCGAATCCAGCGCCTGGAATGTCGCCGTATTGGTGGCGTGGTCGATAGGGTAAAACCATATTTTTTCCGGGACTGACCCATTGATCATGGGTGTGTAGTTGGTGGCGTTTAACGCGCCGAACCCCGGCGCCAGAGCCCCGATACCCTGATTGCCGTCGACTTTGAGTTCCAGGATTTTCACCGCCAGCGTATCGCCCGGCTCCGCGCCCTCAATATAAAACGGCCCGGTCAGCGGATTGTCCCCAGGCGCCAGGCTTAGGGTGTCCCCTGGCTTCTTCACGGCGTTGCCGAAGCAATCAACCGTATTGGTCTCAAGAATGTTCCCCGGCTTAAGCCGCGCCACCGGAGCATACGACGCTGCGTATGTGTACTTCAGCTCGCTGGGCTTCACTTCGTAACGGACGACCTTGCCCTCTTCCTGGGCGCTCAGGGGAAGAATGCTCGCAGCGGCAAAAAACATGGCGATGATGGATTTCATGATTGGCTCGGTTCCTCGGCAAAGAATTTTATACGATCATCGTGATGGGGCGCGATAATCATGGCTGCAGAGACGGTGCGGAGCACCGTCTCTACGGCAGCGATGATATGCGGTTCTTCCAGTGCGACCATAGGAACCATGCGGCGGCGCCCGCCAGCAGCACTAAAATGACAGCGTCCAGGCGGTGCAGCCAGTGGCTGAGGCGCGGATCTCGCCAATGTTCGCCCGCCTTCATCCCTAGCCATGCCAGGCCGAAACACCAGGGCCAGGAACCGGCGAACGTATAAATATGGAAGCGCAGCCGGGGCATGCGCGCCACCCCTGCGGGTAACGCAATAAACGTACGGATTACCGGCAGCAAACGCCCGATGAACACGGCCGCCGTTCCAAAGCGTAGAAAGAAGCGGTCGGCGCGTTCGAGGTCGTGTCCGCTCATCAGAAAGTAACCGCCGTAGCGCATGATCAGGGGGCGTCCACCGTAGAAGCCGATTTCATAGGCAACGATGGAGCCCAGATTGCAGCCCAGTGCCCCAGCGGTGGCCGCCCACAGAAGATTGAATTCGCCCTTGTAGACCAGGAAGCCGGCGAAGGGCATGATGATTTCCGAAGGCAGAGGGATGCAGGCGGATTCAATGCCCATCAGGGCGACAACGCCCCAATAGCCGCCCTTCGAAATCACGGCGATCACAAAGCCGGCCAGAGTGCTGAGGATTTTTTCAACCATGAATGGGGATGAATCTGGTCTAGAACTCCTGCGAATCCTGCGTAAAAGTATAACCGGGCAGGTTGACGCCCTCGTCGCTTCTGGAAACTTTCACGCGAATGGTATCCGCCTGGGGCGCGCTGAAACTGGCCGGACGCAGCATGGCATACTGGGTAAAGAGATCCATGTAGACCTTAGTTACTAGGAAGTTATTACCATCATTGTTATTCCGCCAGACCTGACCCAATTGGATCGCCTTGACCATATTGGGCAAGATTACTGAGGTGTTGGCGTTGAGGTCAATAGCGGGAACCTGGGTTGGCATTACGGGAGTAATTCGTAGATCGGGTGATCTGGCGATCGCCGGGATCGGGATCGGACCTGACCGGGGCAAACGTCCTTCCGATCACCCGATCATCCGATCATCCGATTCCAGGAAGTCTTCCTTCCAAAAGGTCAGCGAGTCCCGCCGCTGGGCAGCGCACGCCTATATAAAACGTGCCGAACAGGGCGTAGACGGCGCTTACCTGGTCGAAGCGCATTTCGTAAATCAGTTTTTTGAATTCCACCGGATCTTCGGCGAACAGGTCGACGCCCCATTCCCAGTCATCGAAGCCGATGGAGCCGGTGATGATCTGCTTGACGACTCCGGCGTAGCGGCGGCCGATCAGGCCGTGTTCTTCCATCTGCCGCTGGCGCTCTTCGATCGGCAGTTGGTACCAGTTTTTGTCTTCCCCGCGGCGGCGGTCCATGGGATAGAAGCAGAGATAGCGGGAGGCCGGAATCTGCGGAAACAGGCGCGGACGCATGGCCTCGGTCTGGCGTTTGCGGGTCTCTTCGATCTCGGCGTTCCATTCGGGCGTATTCGGCTCCAGGCCGCGTTCCTGCAACTGGCGGAAGAGCTTGACCGACGATTCATACAGACCCATCTCCACCATCGAGAGATACGAGGTGCTGGCGTCGAAGAAGTCGCTGATCCGCAACTGGGAGATCTGCAGCTCAACCGCTTTGAGCTGCTCAAACGAATTCCTGAAGTGGATGAACATCAGGTCGCCTTTGTGCCCCAACATGGAAAAGAGCGCACTCTGGCCTTCCACCGCTTGTTCCAGGCGGGCGAGGGTATCGGCAGCCTCGGTGGAGATTTCACGTCTTTGCTTTTCCGCCAGCTTTCGCCACTCCATCCAGCGAAAGCGGAACATCTGGTGCAGCACGCTCGAGCCTTCAATGGTCAACGGGACCGCCGGCAATCCGGCGGAAATCGTACTCAACCCAGCTTCTGTAGTGGATGCCATTTGTCTGCCTCTGTTATTGTGATAGTAAGCCCCATGCAGCCTAAAGGAGGCCGCCATGGTGGCGTCAACAAAAACCGCTCATGAATAAGACCAAACCAGCGAAACCTCGCTCCACCAAAGCAGGATCGGGCGCCAATTCCGCCTCCCGTAAGCCCACCATCCGGAAGGCCAGTACCGCTTCCAGCCCGGGCAAGTTTAACCCGGTTTCGCCGCAGCGGGTCAAAGCCATTCTACAGGGTCTTGACCATTTGTATCCGGGCGTAACCTGCGCGCTTACGCACACCAGCCCCTGGGAACTTCTGGTGGCCACCATTCTATCGGCGCAATGCACCGATGCGCGCGTCAACATGGTGACCCCGGTGATCTTCCGGAAGTATCCCACGCCCCGGGATTTCGCCGCCCTGACGCCGGAACAACTGGAGCCGGACATACACTCGACCGGATTTTTCCGCAACAAAGCGAAATCCATTATTGGCAGCGCCAAGAAAGTCGTTTCCGAATACGGCGGCAACGTGCCCGACGAGATGCACAAATTGCTTTCCATGCCAGGTGTGGCCCGCAAGACCGCCAACGTGGTGCTGGGAAGCTGGTTCGGACAGGCCATCGGCGTGGTCGTCGATACCCACGTGCATCGCATCGCGCGCCGCCTGGAGCTCACCCGCAACAACGATCCCAAGACTATCGAACAAGACCTGATGAAAGTGTTGCCGCAGAACAAGTGGATCGAGTTCTCGCACCAGATTATTCATCATGGGCGGGCGGTGTGTGTGGCCCGCAGGCCACGATGCTCGGAATGCATCATGGAAAGACATTGCCACGCCGGGGACAAGACTTGGTCTACGGTTGAGATCCACAAGTCCGCAAAGCTTTAGGAGCATCTTTAGGAGCGATGATGCGCGCCTCTATCTTCCTGATTCTGGTGGCAGGAGTTGCCGGTCTGGCCGCCCAAACATCCGCGCAGAATTTCATCACCGACCCGGCCCAGATCAAGTCCCGTGAAAAATTCGACGTCCAACCGTTCTCCATCGACAAGCTGTTTTCCACCCGCGCCGTGGGCCCCGCCACATGGTCGCCGGATGGCAAGCAGATCGCCTTCGTCAGCAACATCAGCGGGCGCAACAATATATGGGTGGTTGCCGCCGAGGGCGGCTGGCCGCAACAACTGACCGTCAGCAATCAGCGCCAGACCTCTATCACATGGTCACCCAACGGCCGCTGGATCGCCTACATGTCCGACAACGACGGTGACGAGCAGTGGGACATCTTTCTGGTCTCGCCGCAGAGCGGACAGGTCGTCAATCTCACCAACACGCCCGAAATCGCAGAAGCCGAACCGATCTGGTCGCCCGATGGCGCTTATCTTGCCTATGGCGTCAAGCCGAAGAACTCTTCCACCTATGAAATCGACGTCATGGATGTGCTGACCAAACAGGTCCGCCATATCACCACCAACACGCCGAAAGAGCTGAGCAACGTCTTCCCTATCTGGTCGCGTGACGGCAAACGCCTGGTTTTCGGCCAGGGTTCGGCCAACGGGCAGGATTCCAACATCTTCATCACCGACGTAGCCACCGGCAAGCCAGTCAACATCACGCCCCACCCGGGCGAGCAAAACTACTCTGCCACGGACATCTCCCCTGACGGCAAGACCGTGCTGATCACTTCCAACGCGCACAACGGCTATGACAATGCCGGCCTGCTAGACCTTGCCAGTAAGAAGATCACATGGCTTACCAGCGACACGTGGGAAGTGACCTCCGGAAGTTTTTCCCCCGACGGAAAGCGCTTGACCTGGGCCGCCAACATCGACGGCAACACCGGCATCTTTCTCTACGATCGGGCCACGCAAAAGGTGAGCACGCTGCCCGTTGCCGCGGGAGTGAATACCCTGATCAGCCCGGATTCTCCCTTTACCCATGACGGCCTCAGAATGCTCTACGGCCACAATGGTCCCAACGCCCCGCAGGACCTATGGGTCTACAATTTCACCACCGCCAAGGCCCACCAGATCACGCATTCGCTGGTCGGCGGCGTGCGCAGCGAAGACATGATCGAACCGTATCTGGTCCACTATCCCAGCAAAGACGGCAAGTGGCAAATCTCGGCGCTGGTTTATGTTCCATTCAACGCCGAACGCAACGGCAAGAACGCCGCTATCGTGTACATCCACGGCGGTCCCGCAGGACAGACGGAAAACTCTTTCAATCGCTCCGTGCAGTACATGGTCAACCAGGGCTATTTCGTCATCGCGCCCAACTATCGCGGCTCCACCGGTTACGGCAAGGAATTCACCGACGCCAATCGATTCGATATGGGGGGCGGCGACTACGAAGACGTGGCAGCGGCTGCCGAGTGGATCAAGAAGACCGGCTACATCGATCCGCAAAAGCTGGTGGCCATGGGAGGCAGCTATGGCGGATACCTCACCATGGTGGCCGTCACCAGGTCTCCGGAACTATGGGCCGCCGGCGTGCCGATTGTCCCTTTCGTGAATTGGTTTACCGAGGTGGAAAACGAAGACCCGGCGCTGCGTGAATACGATCTGGCCACCATGGGCGATCCGATAAAAGACAAGCAGCGTTACGTGGAGCGCTCACCCATCAACTTCGTCGACCAGATCAAGGCGCCCCTGTTAATCCTGGCCGGCGGACACGATCCACGATGCCCCAGCACCGAAGCCGAACAGGTGGCCAGCGCCGTCAAAAAGCGTAAAGGGGTAGTCGAGTTAAAAGTCTACGAGAATGAAGGTCATGGATTTTCCAAGCTGGAGAACCAGATCGACGCATATTCACGCGTGGCGGAATTCCTGAAGAAACACGTGCCGCCGGCGAAGTGTGGGTGCAGTATCAATGATTAGCTGGGGATGGATGTTGGATTGGCTGCTGGCTTTTAGCTCTTAGCCTTTAAGCTCTTAGCCGTTAGCCCCTCGGCTTTAATGACTTGTCATTCCGAACCGCGTCGCGGGAGGAACCGGCTCCGCCACGGCCAGCGGTTCTCCCATGCCGCCGTTCCTCACGTCTCGGCCACATTGCAAGAGCGTGAACGCTCCAGGCAACCAGGCTGAGACATATTCCGTGCCCTCGAAGCGCAGCGGAGCAGGTCCCTCAGCTCCCGCCCGCGCCTAACCCGCGCGGGCGGGACCTTTCGGGATGACAAAATTGAGAACATGCCGCGGAGTTCTCTACCTGTCCCCTCTGGTCATATTGAGCTATCGATCGTCGTCTCGGTCTCCGGCATGAATACGAGCGATGAATGTACCCCAGTTGGCAAGGAAGCTGCGCCGCCCTCCGGGAATGAATTCGCTCGCGATCCAGATGCTTTCACCATCGGAAACGGCGGCCGTATAGTCTCCCCAGCGGGCATGGCCATTTCCGCCAAAGCGGGCATAGCCGGTGAATCCATCTTCAGGACCAGCGCCTGCCGCTGCCACGTGTACACGGCCGGCGCCATCTTCCCCAAGGCGGACAAAAGCTGCGCTGGGAAAGAAATCCTGGCCGGAAAGCGAAAATGCGATGGCGGCGCCTTCCCGGCCCACTGCGATCGAGGGGAAGAATACGTTATTGCCTTGTACGCTTACGTATCCTTGTTTTTCGACTTCGGCCCGCAATCCGTGTTCACCAAACCGAGGTACAACTGCAAACCAGGCAATCCCGGCCTTGCAATCGCTCTCAAACCCGGTGACGCAATTTGGGCCTTGCTTCACGGAAGTCGTCAAAGCCGACCACAACCGGCCGCGGGCAAACACCACTTGATTCATGCGCTGGTCGTTGGTCTGTAGGACCTCCTCCGGCTCACCGAAAAGATTGCCCAGGAACGTGGCGCCGGTCTTCTGGGCGGCATCGTTTGGAACTCCAAAGGTCTCACTGGGAATGACTACATGGGTCAGCGTAACGCTGGGGGTGGCCGAAGCCAGACTGCGGGTGTTGGCCAGCGCCCAGACCGCAACGCGGTTGTCAAAGAGCAGCGTGATATCGGGAGTGCTCATGAAAAACTCAACGCCGCCGGGACCATCGCCGTCTTCTCTGTCGTCGCCGTCATCGCCGCTGACTGCGGGCTGGATTGAAAACGGAATCCCTTCTGGAAACGGCAAGTTTCCCAGATGCACCACCGCCGGTGCGACGCCGCGCGCAAGCTGTCTCTTGGATAAAGCATAGACTTGAGCGCCGTTAAACCCCTGCTGAAGTCCGAACTCGTTGGTGGAGATAAATAACCCATGGGCGTTGGCGCCCAGCAGCGGCTGGTCGCCAAAGCACGGGCAACCAGGATGGCTGACGGTGCCATTACTTCCATCGTCGGTAGTATCGATGCTAAAGAGATTGAACTGGCCGGTCGGATCGCCGGTCTGGCTAACGGCAATCAACAGGTGTGTGCCGCCTGTAAAGAACCCGCCCACCGGATCAACATCGATTTCCAGGGCGGTCGTAAACCAGCGCTGCGTCTGCCGGTCAAACAAGGCTTTCGGATCGGCGACGAAGTCGCCAAAGGTCCGGTCCGCGCGGTTAAATTCCGGCCGGCGGTTAAAAAACTGGTTCAGCGGCGTTGGGCCTACCAGCAGCTTGCCGGTCTGGTCGTATACCGCAAGAGCATCATTCACGGATTCCAGAATAAAACCGTTGCCGGCGGCAAGACCCTGGTCAGGCGGTTCCAGGCTGAACTGCGAATTGGCGAAGGGGCCGGTACCGGCCCGAAGTTGGTCAAGATGACTGAGGCCCGTGAAGCCATTCACTCCACGGGTGCTTGCGGCAACCGCCTGGGCGCTTGCCGGTCCGGGCACCTGTAATGCCGTTGCCGGGTTTCCGTTATTGATGGCCGGGCCTAAGCGGCCATCGACCTGGATGCTTCGTTTCGTGATGAAGTCCGATGGAGCTTGTGCGTTTGCATCCGGCGAAATCAGGGCGGTCGTGCCGAGCGAAGCTGGATTCATCTTGTTGATTTGTTGTGCAGTCGAATAAGACGGTACAACCAATATAGTTATGGCAAGAGACAACAACGTTTTTTTCATAGATCCTCCCCCTGGAAACGGGCCGCAGTCTGCGATGTACACACCACTGCCTGTGCGACTTTTTGTGGAAGTGCCGCTAGAAAGCGGATGAGAATTAGGAATTTCCACTTTGGCTGAAGTGGCAAAAGTCCAAGGGATATTAGCACATGTCAGGCGACCGTGCGACACGAAATCTGTTCCGCACTGCCTGAGGAAGTGTCTCAATGCTCAAATAGGAGGATTACCCTGCTGGCTGCGCAAACTAGCGTGACGCCTTCCCTATGTCCTTTGTTTTCTATGCCGGCATATCTACACCAGCCGGCCAAAAAGGCGGGCGATTCCTACTGGGGTGAATGGACCTTATCAGCCGGGGCCAAGGCTGCGTGCGGTGATGCCGGAGAGTTCATGGCGGGTATAATCCCGCAAATGGGATGGGAGAGTCTTTCGGATGAAGAGCTTATCGCCCGATACCATGCTGGGGCAAAGGAGCCGCGGTCGCGGGAATGCGCGAATGAGCTCTTCCGCCGCCATCACGTCAAGGTGGCCCGCTGGTGTCTGGCCTTCACGAATGACCGGGAATCGGCTGCCGACCTGGCCCAGGAGATATGCGCCAAGGCTTATCAGAACCTATCCTCATTTCGAGGCAAGTCAAAGTTTTCCACCTGGCTGTTCTCCATCGCGCGCAACCATTGCCTAAATTCCGCGAGGGCCCGTTCCATTGTCCCAGCCATGGAGTCCGACCCGCTGGTCATGGACAGCCTGCCCGACCTTACATCGCAAGACCCGAGCGCCGCCATCGAAGGCCAGCAACTGGCCGAAGCCGCCCGTCGGCTCGTGTCTGAAACATTGGAAGAGACGGAAAGGGTGGTCTTCACGCTGCACTTCGCCGAAGAACTTCCCCTGGATGTCATTGACCGCATGCTGAATCTGACCAACGCCAGCGGGGCCAAGGCCTACCTGGTCAGCGCCAAAAGAAAACTCGAGCGGGCCGTCAGAATCTGGAAGGCCCGCGCTTGAGCTTGAGGAGAGAACGCGAATGATGGAGCACGATGAAAATCTGAATGCCTGGCGGAAGGGAGTTTCCGCCGACGAAGACTGTCTCTCGTTGGAGATGCTGCAAGGACTTGTGGAAGGAGTGCCGCCGGGCACACCGGCTGCCGCGCATCTGGCTGGGTGTCCACGCTGTCAGGCAGAGTTGGCCATGCTCAGAAGCTTTGAGTTGCCGCCTTCCGGCGCCAACGACCAGGCAGCAGTCGAATGGATTACTGCCCGGTTGCAACACGCAGAATACGTGCCTTCCCCGGCTGCCCGTATCCCATGGTGGGGCACATGGATGACCATTCCCCGTCTTTCGGGTGCTGTCGCCGCTACCGTGATGGTTGGGTTGGCCCTGTCTCTCTATGTTTCCAACCGGCAGGAACGGCCCTTGTTCACACCGACTTCAGAAAACGAGAACATGCGGTCAACCGACATCAGGCTTACGGTCCCCTCCGGCGATCTGGACCAGGCGCCGGGGGAATTTCGATGGGAAGCCTCGCCACTGGCCAAGAGTTATTCCATTCAGTTGCTCGAAGTGGATGGCACAGAGTATTGGAACGGACAGTCCGCGAAAAACTTTCTGACCACCAGCCGCGAACTAAAGGCCAAGATGCATCCCGGCAAGACACTACTGTGGAAAGTGACGGCGCTCGATGCCTCGGGAAAGCCCATCGCCAGTTCAGGCCGGGGGCGGTTTCGGGTATTAGCCACGAATTAACACGAATGCACTCGAATGAACATTGGTGGGAAATGCCGGAACGACTGTCAAAGAGGGCGGCTTTCAGCCGCCCGTGAATCGCTAGGATGGAACCGGCTTTAGCCGCAGTTTGAAGTTGACTCTTACCGAAATCCTACAATACCGAAACGTTAATGATGCCGCGCATTGAGGACTCCGAGAACACGATCAGGCTGCCTCGCACGGCTGCGCTTTTTTTCGGCCTCAACGCTGAAAGAACCCCGGCGCACCGGCGGACCAGGACCACGGGGCGACTCTTTACCTAAACTGAGCAGACAAAGCGGGCACGACTGTTGATGATCGACCAAAGAACGATACTTTTTCTCCAGCGCCGCCGAAGCGCCATCCGTAATGCCTTCGCCCTCGGCGTCGTTACGTTCGCCCCATGAGGTCAGGGCACACTGATAGGCTCTCAATAACCGTTGATATCTTGGACAAACGCCGTGCATTATAAGACCCCCAGCCTTCCGAATGGTCTTCTTGCTGGCGTCTTAGACCCGCTCGCCACGGCTGCGGAACAGGAATCTTCAGGAATAATCCGATCGGCTTGGAACCGGGCATCTGGCCGGGGCGTTCGCAAATCTCGGCGGCCGCCCGCCTGCACATCAGCTACCAGGGCTTCCGGTCTTCGATTGTCTCAACCATATCCGCGACGGAGGCCCTTGCAATATACTTGCTCCCTTCGTTGTGCAGTTCAAAGCTTCAATTCGATTTCTTTTGGCGCTGTGCGTGGCGGTATATGTGTTTTCCCAGCCTCAGGAAAACATTCAAGCCCGGCTGGCGCAGGCCACTTCCCTACGCCAGAAGGGGTCTTTCAAAGAAGCCCGCAAGGTCTATGAGGAAGTGTTGTCCCATCTTCGGGGCCGGCCCACGGGCGGAGAACTCGGTGAGACATTGATTGGGCTTAGTCAGATTGACAACGCGGAAGGCCGCTACGAGCAGTCGGTGGCGATGGCGCACGAGGCAGCCGCAGCTTACCAGAAGTTGGGAGACAAAGACGGCCAAGCGCGCGCCGGCAATGATGCGGGGCTGGCCCTGATGAACTCCGGGAAATACCCGGAAGCGGCGGGCGAACTGACCATGGCGCTCAGTTTGAATCGCCAAACTGGAAACACCAGGGCATCGATGTCGAACCTGAACAATCTGGGCAGCGTCTATTACTACCAGTCGAAATACTCCGAGTCCTTTGGCGCGTATGACGATGCCATGCAGCGCCTGGAAAAATCCGCAAAGGAGCCGTGGGCCGCCTATTGGCGCCAGATCACCTTGCTGAATCTGGGCGCCCTGTACCAGAAGCTCGGGAATTACCAGCGCGCTCTGGCCGTCAACAAAGAGTTGGAACAATCGCCGCAGGGTCTGACCCAACGAGACCTCGGCCACCTGTATGCAAACCTGGGCGCGCTCTATCGCCGTCTAGGAGACCCGCAGAAAGCCTTGGATGAATACCGGAAGGCAGAGCAGTCGTATGTCCTGGAACATGACATGGACGGGGAGCTGGGGGTATTGAAGAACACCGGAATTGCCCTGGCACTGGATTTGGGCCGGCTCCCGGATGCGCTGCAGGCATTCAGTTCGGCGCGCACGCTGGCGGAAAAGTCCAAAGACCGGCGCGAGGCCATGCAGTCCATACTCTATCGCGCGGAGACCCTCTACAGATTGGAACGCCTGCCGGAGGCCCAGCGGCAATTCGAAACCGCATTCGCCGAAGCCAACGATCTTGGAACAGTGGAAGAACAATGGAAGGCCCTGTTTGCCTTGGGAAGAATTGCGGAACGGTCCGGCGAGCCCGCGCGGGCCGAGGCGAAATACCGCGATGCGATTGCCAGGATTGAAGGTATGCGTTCGAAAATCCAGCTCTCACGCCTGAAGTCAGATTTTCTGGCGGACAAGCGCGATGTCTACGATGGCCTGATCAATCTGCTGCTCAAGCGCAGCGATACCGACGCCGCGTTTGAGTACATGGAGCGCAGCCGGGCGCGTGTGTTTCAAGACAGCTTCTACAACGGCAAGACCCCGGCGGGAGCAGTGAAGCTGAGATCCATCCAGCAGCGGTTGGCTCCGTCCACTGCGCTCATTGAATTCTGGGTAGGGCCGGAAGCCATCGCCGCCGTATGGCTTACACGGGATTCCGCCGGGATTGCGCAACATCCAATCTCTTCGGCTGCCATGGCCGACCTTGCGCACCTTGCCGGCGGGCTTCCGGAATCTCTGGGAGAAAACTGGCAGGCCGGATTCGAGAAGCTGAAGGCGTTGATTCCCCAGGGGCTCGCGCCGGCGTTCGATGGCCGCTATACACACATCTTGATTGTTCCCGATAGTTTCTTAGGCCTTGTTCCTATTGAGTTGATGCCGGCCGCTTCCGGAGGAGTGCTGCTCGAAAAGCACGACGTCACTTACCTGCCGAGCGCCCTGCTGTTAGTGCGTGACGGCTTCCCCCAATCAGGGCGTCTCCAATTTCCCTGGCGCCGGCAGTTGACCGCCTTTGGCAATCCTGCTGTGGTGTCTGGAAGTGCGGAGTTGCTCGTTGGCCCGAATGACCAGGGAGGTCGGTTCCTGCCGGGCTCGGCGGAAGAAATTCGGCAGATTGCGCGAATGAGCAACGGCCAAACAAAAATCTTTCTAGGCACGGATGACCGGAAACAGAGCTTCTTCGATGCAGCCCGCTCCGGCGCCGGCCTGTTGCACGTCAGCACTCACGCGGTAGCTGATATGGATTTCCCGGAGCGGTCGCGGCTTCTATTTTCTCCCGACCACGAAGGACAGCCCAACAACTATCTGTTTCTCAAAGAGCTTTATGATCTGGACCTGAGGAACGTCAACCTGGCGACCCTTTCCGCCTGTGACACTGAAAGAGGCCGGTTGCTTCCCGGTGAAGGAGTACAGGCATTCAGCCGTGCCCTGCTGGCGGCCGGTTCCCGCTCCACGCTGACTACCCTATGGCGCGTTCCCGATCAACCCACGGCGGATTTCATGAAGCAGTTCTATTTCTTCCTTCTACGGGAACACAAACCCAAGGCGGAAGCGCTGCGTCTGACCAAGCTGGAGTTCCTGCATTCAGGGACGGCCTTAAGCCATCCGAGGTATTGGGCTGCATTTGTTCTGAACGGCGACGGCGACGGGCTGGCGCCCAGGTTCCTTCCCTGGCAGGCGGTACTACTTCCGGTTCCTGTCTTTGCGCTCTTAATACTGTTGCTCCTGCGCCTGCGGCGGACCAGACGCAAACGCCAAGCGTAAGCGTGAAAGTCCGCAACACACGCTGCCGCGCGTTTGGGCCTTCGCTGCCGCGAAGACCCAGAGACGGCGCCAAGCACCGTCTCTACGGCCACGGTTGTTTTACGGTGGTTGATGGAACCAGAAGAGCAATGCCCTAGGGAACCGACACCACCACAGGCTGGAGCGTTGCGGCCGCTGTATCACCCTTCAGACCCAGCAATTGAATCGCTTGCGGCGAACTGATGCGGACTGCGGCCGCGCTGGCGCCTGGTTGTGAAAAGAAGTCGAGCAGGTCTTCGGTGATCCGGCTCTTGCCGGGCAGAGGAAGGCTGAATGTCTGCAAGACCTGATTGCTGGTGGAAAGCAATGAGAGCGTTACCTGCGTGGAACTCGCTCCTGGATTCTGCAGGGCCAAGCCGGTGAAGGCCGTGCCTCCTCTGGTCCATGGCAGGCTGGCGGCCGTGTAAGTGACCCGTGAAAACAGAGGATCGGCAGCGGTGATCAGCGGATTTGCGCTGTTACCCGTCTCCGCCGTGCGAAGGTATGGGTAATACGTCACCCTTTCTGTGCCATTATCGACCCGCACACGCACCCCATCCAATACCAATATACGATCCAAAGTAACATCGAGTTGCTGGGAAGAGACCAACCGCGTGGTGACGACGTTTGCGCCATCGACACTCACGATGGCAGCGGAGGTAAATCCCAGGCCCAAGATATTGATTGTGGAACCCGCGGCAACAGCGGCTCCACCTTGAACCACACTGGCAATGGAGAGCGTTCCGCCGATGGTCAAAGTGCCGGGAGACACCTGGAGCGGGTAGGGCTGGCCAGAGCCGTCGAGGAAGACCGTGTTGGATAGATCAAGGTTCACGGGAATTTGCGATCCCACGGGCGCATCTCCTCTGACCGGCAGCGCAATCGTCAAGATGGGAATGTCGCCACTGGTGCCCAGCATCGCATTCGGGGAGAGCAGAGAAACTTGGAATCCGTTAGCGGTCCGGACCAGGACCCCACTGGACTGCCCCGAAGGGTCGTAGACGGACGCACCCGCTCCTGTGGCGAAAACTGTGCTCGAAAGGACCAGGGATGAACTTCCCGTACCCACAGGCTTAGGTTCGGTTATCGCCAGTTGCAACTGATACACCCCGTTCGGCGGAACCGTGGCATTCTGTATCTTCAACGAAAGCCCGGGAAAAGGCGCTGTGGTCCCTCCTCCACCGCCGCCGCCGCCGTCCGAGGCAACAGCCAACGAACCGGCGAGCGCCAATCCCAGAATGGCCACCATCAGCTTGCTGATCCAACGGCACACATCGCTTGACCAATGCTTCATTGAATATCTTCCTCTTCACAGAAATGCTTGCGCTTCTTAATTGTTTCTAATGAAGCAATACAGTGTACCGCAGATCAACAGTTTTTTAATGATAATATTCATGTATTGTTAAATATTGTTAATCAAACAACAGGGTCTACCGTAGGTGTGCATCCTCTGATGGAATACCGGTGCGCGAAAGACTAAGTGGCAACCCATTGATCAACATTGATGGAAAGGAAAAAAACGTAGCGGGACCAGCGTGGAGCGAACGGCCGTGGCGTCTTATCCAGCGGCCCGTTGCACGCGCATTTTTTCTGGCAGCCGGGAATCCGTGACCTCAAGGCTTTCCGGCGGGCAGCTATCTTGCCGCTTGAAGCGTGCCCTGCAACTGCCGCACTGCATAGATTTCGGTCTGACCCTGATTGAGCGTTGGAAGGACAGAAACGCGGTGATGGGTGGTCACACCAAGGGTATGAATCTGGGTTTCGGGCGATTGCAGGTTGACTTGCGGCACAAATAGCGTGAATGAAGTTGAGCCGGCGTCCACGGTCATCAGAATGGTGACGGTAACGAGCGTGCCAATCTCCGTATCGACTATCCTTATTTGGTCGCCGGAAAAGTTTATGGCCCGGGAAGCATCACGGTACTCAAGGTGTGGTTTTCCATCGGCAGCGAAAGGTGTAAATACGATGTGCAGCGGTCCGCCGCACAGGGTAAACAGGCCCGGTTTTCTTGTAGGTGGGTTGAGCTTCTGAATGAGGACATCTTGCAATTGCGTTGACATTGAATATCTTCTCCTATCCTAATAGTGTTTCTAAGTTTCTATTACTTATAGTGATGCCTACGGCTTGTTTGTTACAAACTTTATGCGATCCATATCTTGGTGACGGAACTGATCTCAAAGCTGTCGCCAGCCCTGAATATTTAAATTGACCTCTCATCGAAATCTTGTAACGTTCCTATCACCCGGCATGACACATCGGCACTTGCAGCAGTCAGACCGAGGACGTATTTACCACCTCGAAAGGTGGCGGAGCAGGTCCCTCAGGTCCCTCAGGCCCTTCGGACCTTTCGGGATGACAGCTTTTGTGGGCCATTCATAAGATCCTAAGATCTTGCTAATTGCCAATCGCTCTTATCGCCTCCACCAGCCCCTGCATGGTGTATTCCCGTGCCTCGATGGACGGCCGATACCCGGCCTGCGTGAGCGTGGCGCTGGTTACCGGGCCGATGGAGGCCAAGCTTATGCCTTCGAGCAGCTTTGGGGCATTCTTCCCCAGCAGGCTGAGGAAATTGGTGGCCGTGGAAGAGCTGGTGAAAGTGATGACGTGCGGCTTGTTGCGGGCGGTGAAGAGCTTTTTTAGTTTGGTGGCTGCTCCACGCGGGACATGGGTCTCGTAGGCCTCGACTACGTCCACGGCTGCGCCGGCTTTGCGCAGCTCAGTGGGCAGAACGTCGCGGGCGATTTTGGCGCGGACCAGCAGCACGTACTTCCCTTCTGTGCGGCCACGCAACGCCTCGACTACCGATTCGGCGATATACTTCGGCGGCGTTACGGTCACCGGCAGTCCGTGGTCTTCAATGGCCTGGCGCGTGGCCGGGCCGATGGCCGCCACATGCATGTGACGCAAAAGGTCTACGGGGATGCGGAGCTTCTTGAGCCGTGCGAACAGGGCCTCCACGCCATTCACGCTGGTGAGAATCAGCCAGTCGTAATCCGCGGCCTTCCTGAGAGCGCTATCGAGCGGCGCGTAGGAACGCGGCGCTTTGATCTCAATCGTTGGGACCTCAACCACTTTTGCGCCTAAGAGGCGCAGGGGGCGCGTCAGACCGGCGGATTGTTTGCGCGCGCGCGTCACCAGCACACGGCGGCCTTGCAGCGCTTTGGCGGTCTTTTTCGCGGTCGTCATGTTCCGGCCTTTATGTCTGTCGCAGCGTGGCTATGTCTTTGCCGTAAATGTCGCGCAGGATGGCATCCGCGCCTTTGGCGATCAGGGCGGCAGCCGTTTCTTTTCCGAGTGTTTCCGGATCGCGGCCTTCGCCGCGGCTACGCAGGATCTGGCTGCCATCCGGACGCCCTACCATGGCATCGAGAACCAGCTTGCCGTTATGGACTTCGGCCAGCGCGCCGATGGGCACCTGGCATCCGCCACCGAGGGCCTGCAGGAGCGCGCGCTCGCATGTAGTCGTGGCCCGGGCTTCTTCGTTGTCGAGGAATTTCAGCAGGCCGAGCGTCACTGGATCGCCACTGCGGATCTCAATGCCCAACGCCCCTTGTCCGGCGGCCGGACACATCAGCTCCGGGGGGATGCGGCAGGTGACATCGGCGCTCAACGCCAGCCGGGAGACACCGGCTGCGGCCAGAATGATGGCGTCATATTCGCCGGCCTGCACCTTCTTCATGCGTGAATCGATGTTGCCGCGCAGCGGCAGCACACGCAGATCGCGGCGGTAGGCCAGCAACTGGCTCTGGCGGCGCAGGCTGCTGGTGCCCACGCGCGCGCCTTCAGGAAGCTCGCTGATATCGAAGAAGTTTGAGGAAACGAAGGCATCGCGCGGGTCTTCGCGCTTCATCACCGCAGCCAGATGGAATTCACTCTGCAACTCGGTGGGCAGGTCTTTGAGGCTGTGGACCGCCAGATCGACGGCGCCGGCGGCCAGCGCTTCTTCAATTTCCTTGGTGAACATGCCTTTGGTGCCCACCATGGAAAGCGCCACATCGGTGATCTTGTCACCGGTGGTCTTGATGATCTGCAGGGCGACCGTGTGTCCCTGGGCCCGCAGCAGGTCGGCCACATGATTGGCCTGCCATAGCGCCAGTTGCGAGCCGCGCGAGCCTATGCGAAGGTGCGCCATTATTATTTGTCCAATTTTTCGTTCTTGAGATTCAAATTGAAGATACGTCGAATTATCTCATGAATGGTGGCGGCCTCCGGTCCGGAGGCCGCCGATTTCAACGTGGTGATGGGTGTGTGCAGCAACTTGTTCACAATGCCGCGGGTCATGGCTTCAATCGCCGCTTCCTGCTCGGGCGTCAGCTTGCCCAGCCGGCCGCGGATGCGGTCCATCTCCGCCTGGCGGATGGTCTCGCACTGTTCCTGCAGGGAGAGAATCGTCGGCACCACTTCGAGGGACTTCATGCGCGAGGCAAAGCGCTCGACTTCGACCTCGATGATTTTTTCCGCGCGCTCCGCTTCTTTCTTGCGCTCCGCGGTGTTGCCGGCGGCCACGCTCTGCAGATCGTCGATGTCATAGACAAACATGCCGTCCAGCTTGTCCATGGCGCGGTCGACGTTGCGGGGCACGGCGATATCGATGAAGAACATCGGGCGGTTTCTGCGGTCTTTGAGGAAGCGTTCGCCGTGCTCGCGCCGGAACAGAGGCTCGCTGGCCCCGGTGGAGGTGAGGATGATATCGGCACGATCGGCGGTTTCATAGAGCCGTTCGAAGGGCTCGGCCTGGCCGCCGAAGGCTTCCGCCATTTGCAGGGCGCGTTCGTGGGTACGGTTGCTGAAGATGATCTTATGTACGCCGCTGCTGATCAGGTGGCGGGCCGCCAGTTCAGCCATCTTGCCCGCGCCCACCACGTATACGGTCTTGTCGTTGAGTGAGCCGAAGATTTTTTCCGCCAGTTGTACGGCCACCGAAGAAATCGAGACACTGGCGCCGCCGATGGCGGTCTCAGTGCGCACCCTCTTGGCCACAGCGAAGGCCCGCGACACCAGGGCATCGAGGCGGGAATGCACCGCGCCCAGTCCACGGGCCACGGCATAGGCTTCCTTGACCTGCCCCAGGATCTGCGGTTCGCCCACCACCATGGAGTCGAGGCTGGAAGCCACGCGGAAGACGTGGCGCACGGCCTCCTGATGTTCGAATTCATAGATGTGGTGCGAACTGAGCAGGTCGGCGCTCAGGCCGAAGTAGGAGCCCATGAACGAACGCAGATTGCTTTCCTGTTTGGTGCTGGTGAGCAGTTCGACGCGGTTGCAGGTGGAAAGCACCATGCCCTCTTCCACTCCCGGATGGCGCACCAGGGTCTGCACCGCATCCGGCAGGCGTGACTCGGGGATGGCCAGCCGCTCGCGCAATTCCAGCGGAGCGCTGTTGTGGTTCACGCCGATGAGCTTGAAGTTCATTGCGCAAAAAACCGGTGTGTCTGGCTGAGGCTGTTGGCCGCCAGGGCCACCACCGCAGCCGCAAAGGCAACGGCCGACATGTAGGCGGCCCGCCGTCCGCGCCATCCCACATTCCAGCGCGTATAGAGCAGCATGGTATACACCAACCACATGAAAATTGAAATCAGAATCTTCGGATCGGCAAAATATTTGGCCCCATACCGGCCTTCCGCCACCACCGAGCCGGCAATCAGGCCCAGGGTCATAAATGGAAATCCGAAGACCAGGCAGCGATAGCCGATCTCGTCGATGGTGGCCAGCGCCGGCAGCCTCGACCAGAAGCTCCTTCCCGTGCCTTTGGCTTTGAGGTTGCGCTCCTGGACCAGATACAGGATGCTGGCGAAAAATGTAAAGAATAGCGCCGTATAGCCCACCAGGATCAGGCTCACATGCATGAAGATCCAACTGGCGCTGACGGTGGGCGAAGGGCCATTCCCCGGCGTCCAGGCCGCTGACGAAGCCGAAAGTGTGAGCAAAAACACCAGTGGAAACACCGCTACGCCGGGCGAAGCCGTCTGATAGCGCATATAGACGACGAAGAAAAACGCCATCAGCAGAAAGGCCAAGAGCGATTCCACCTGGTGCAGGAACGAGGGCGCCAGATCAGCGCGCATGAGGTACTCGACGATGGCCACCAGGTGAAACACCGTTCCCAAACCGGCGGCCGGCAATAGGATGCGAGTGAGCATCCGGTGGCTGCCCCACAAGGTCACCACGGCGTAAAGCAAACCGACCCCGTAAAACATCAACGCGACCCGTAACCAAAAAAGCGGCATAAGTGGTTGAGATTATAGCCGGATACCGGCCCGCAGTGAACAGTTTCCATCAGCAGCGCTTTTGCTCAGCCCGCTGATTCTGCGACATCTCTTGAAGAAAGGGCGACCAATGAAAGAAAGCGCGACCATCCCCAAGCTCTGGTAACTCAAACCATTCACTTGACTTGATAAGGAATCCCGAACGTCCTTTAATCATATATCTATTAAGCATCATATATGATATCCGCTCCAGAATCGGCAGCGTTGATGCAAAGCTCTGTACGGTCGAACTTCGCCCGGTACTTCCGCACGGACTGTTCACGGAGCTTGCCAAAGAAGGCTTCCAACGGTTACGGCGCTCCCTTGAGGACGTTTACTCAAACTGGATGTGAAGAGGAAGTCATGAATTGGACGACAATCCTGGCTGATGAATCGCGCAAGAACAGCATATTACGGCTGGACGATCTTGCCCACCGTTACAACATCCAGGAAATCTCCGCCCGCAACGCATTGCGCCGCTATGAGGGCCGTGGGTTGGTCGAACACATCTCCAATAAGGTCTATATCAACAGGCTCAATCAGCAGTTCTCGCCACGAGAGCTTGTCAATGTGCTGCGGCCCGACTCCTATATTTCACTCGAATCCGCGCTTGTGGATCGTGGCGTTACCAGCCAGAGTCCCGTTATGCTTACCTGTGTCACCCTTGGATATCCAAGGACATTCAGGAGCCGCTCAGTGACTATCGCTTACCGGAAGATTTCGAAAGAATTGTTTTGGGGGTTCGAGCAGAAGGCCACCCGCTACAACACTTACCTTATTGCCGAACCTGAAAAGGCGTTACTCGACTGGATTTATCTAAGCCGGCAAGAGGGCCTTCCGACTCCCTTGGATGAAATCACCTTGCAATTTCTGGATTCTCAAAAACTTCGATCGTATGCCGCAAGATTTCCGGGCACGGTCAACGAAGTTGTGAACCAACTTCTCTCTGAAGTCACGCCTTCATTGCCGCCCAGGACAGCATGATTAATGCGGGCGCATGACTCTTCCATGGACATTTGGGTGTCGTTGCTCGCGTCCACTTCGCAGCCTCTCTGTTTTACAACAGGATTTCCAGGGTCCCCAAACGGTCTACCGCCTCAGCATTTCCGCTTTTTTGGCCCGGCTTTAGACAAAACCCCTCCGCTCGCGCGTATTTAGCTGTAGGGACGGCAGATACGTGCCAAGATTATCCGCAATGACCAAAAGCTCTGCCAAAACGCGCGCTGACCAGGTGCGGGAGTGGTATGAGCAGTACGGACCGGCCCTGGTGGCTTATGCATCTTCGATCCTGGGCGAGCGCAGCAGCGCTGAAGATGCGCTGCAACAGGTTTTCTTGAAGCTGTTGCGAGGCGCCATGGAATTGCCCAGCCCCGCCCGTCCCTATCTGTTTAGCGCGGTCCGCAACGCGGCCCTCAGCATGACCAGGAAGAGCCGGCGTGACGTCCCGCTGGCTGACGAGGCAGGGCCGGACAACAAGTGCGAGCAGTGGTTCCAAGCGCCGGCGGAGCTGGGTTATTGGAGCGCCAAGCTGGAGGGCGCAATCCGGGAGCTGCCGCAGGAGCAGGGTGAAGTGCTGATCATGCGGATCTGGGGCGAGATGTCTTTCGATGAAATCGCTACGGTGCTCGCGATTTCCATCAATACTGTGGCTTCACGATATCGCTACGCACTCGCCAAACTCCGGGAAAGAATGCAGCCGTTGGAGGTGGGGAATGAACATACAGCCAAATGATGACGAGAAATTTGAAAACTTCCTGAAGCAGTTCCGTCCGCGTACACCCCGGCGGCTACCGGTCGAAATATCGGAACGCGCGAACAGGCGGCCCTTCTTCCTGACCTGGAGCGCAGCGGCGGCGGCCGTACTGATGGGCGCGGTGCTGCTGATTCATCACCAGCAGACGCGAATTCATTCACCGGAGACCTCACCACTGACAACGGTGGAACGTCCCATTAACCCTGAACCGCTGACGATACGCACGGCCAATACCCTGCTCTTGCGAACACCCACGGACCGGGCAGCGCTTAACGGCTTGGCATTTCGCTCGCCAGCCACCCATGTATCCAAGGGCAAGCATAGCGCGCTTGCTGTACTCAGCCAGGAGAATATTGAATTATGAAACATTTCCGTTTTATCTTGCCGATGGTCCTGTTGGCCGGTCTTGCAGTTGGCGCGGCGGCCCAGCAGCGGGTGAAGCTGGGCGAGAATGCGGCCTTGCGTTATTGGTCGGCATTCGCCCAAATGCAGGATTCCGATATTACCGACCAGCAGGCCAAGGAGCTGAACCTCATTCTCGAAGGCGCCGCTCCCTATTCCGATTTAAAGTACCGGGGCCTGGTACAGAAAAATCAACCGGCGATTGACACCATGGTTCGAGGCACCGCTCTGCCAAACTGCGACTGGGGCCTGGATTACCAGCTTGGCCCGGAGACTCCCATCGATTTCGTGCGTAAGGGACTGGCGCTCGGGCGCCTGAATGTTCTATACGCGCTGCACCTCTTGCAGACAGGCGGTCCTGATGGGGCTGCGCATGTGCTGGCGGCCGGGTTGCGCTTCTCCCACGATGTTGCCAACGGCGGAACGCTGTTCGCCACACTGGTGGCCAAACACCTTCTTGCAGACCATCTGAGGGTCATCGCGTTTGCGTTACATAGCGGGGCGCTCTCCAAGACACAACGGTCATTCCTGCGAGACGCAATGGAGCAGCTCGGCACTGACGGCCTCGACTGGAAAGCCAATCTGAAGCGCGAACTCGAGATACCTTCCGGCACGGCGCGCAATGGGCTGGATGCACAGGCCCTGGCGGCCCTGGTGCGAATCACGCCAGTCTATGTGGCCTCCCTCGATAAACCATCTACGCTGCCGGAACTTCAGCAG
Source organism: Saccharimonadales bacterium (SeqCode) (assembly GCA_035568495.1). Lineage (GTDB taxonomy): Bacteria > Acidobacteriota > Terriglobia > Terriglobales > Acidobacteriaceae > Angelobacter. The sequence continues at coordinate 37,679 of DATMNZ010000251.1, forward strand.
CTGATTGCCAGCGCACCCCGCTCGCTCCAGGAAATTCTTCCGAATCCCCGGCGTGCCATTGAGGAGAAGAAGGATTTGCGGGACAAACTGGCGCAGATACGTGGGTTGTTGCAATGAGGCAAGAACCAAGAGCGCACCACGGAGGCACGGAGAAAAACAAAATGGGCTATTGGTACTTGGTTTTTAGTCTTTGGTCTTTGTATTTGGTTCTCAGAAGCAATTGGGTTTCCCAAATTCCAGGAAGCATGCACCCGCCACAAGCACTAAATACCAAGTACCGAATACCAAAGACTAAATACCCCATTTTGCTTTCTCCGTGCCTCCGGGGTGCGCTTTTGGTTTTTACGGCGCCGTCTGCCCCCGTTGCACGCGGCTGTGGTTCTTCCCGTAGAAGAAATAAATAATCAGGCCCACGGCCAGCCAGATGACCAGGCGGATTTTGGTATCCGTCTGTAGACTGAGCATCATCGACAGCGACATTAGAATCCCGAGAATAGGAACGGCCGGGACCCAAGGCGTCTTGAAGGGACGAGGAAGATTCGGGCTGCGGTGACGAAGCACCCACACGCCCGCGCACACGATGACAAACGCCAGCAAGGTGCCGATATTGACCATTTCCCCGAGCAGCGAGATGGGCAAAGAAGCAGCCAAGGCTGCCACCACCAGTCCAACCGTGAGGGATGAGATCCACGGGGTGCGGAAACGTGAGTGGACCACGCTGAAGACGCCCGGCAGCAGCCCATCCTTTGACATGGCGAAGAAAACGCGGGCCTGCCCCATCAGCATGACTACAATCGTGCTGCTGAGGCCCATGAGGGCCCCGATCTTTACCAGCAGGCTTCCCCAACGCACGCCTGTGCGGTCGATGCCCAGGGCCAGGGGGTCACTTACGCCCAGAAGTTTGTAACTGACCAAGCCAGTCAGCACGGCCGCAACCGCGATGTACAGGATGGTGCAGACCACGAGCGAACCTAGAATGCCAATCGGCATGTCCCTTTCCGGGTCCTTGGCTTCCTGGGCCGCGGTGGAAACCGCGTCAAATCCGATGTAGGCGAAAAAGATCAGGCTGGCGGCTTCCAGTATCCCCGACCATCCAAAGTCCCCGAACTGGCCGGTATTGGGCGGAATGAAAGGATGCCAGTTGGCCGACGTCAGTTCCGGGTGCTGCAGAAGATAACGGGCGCCGATGACGACGAATACGATCAACACGCAAACTTTGACCACGACAATCAGTGAGTTGAAATTCGCCGACTCTTTGATACCCACCACCAGAATGAGCGTGGCAATCACAATGGCCAGAAAGCCCAGCAGATTGAAGGCCCCAAAAGCATGAGGCAAGCCGGCGGGATCGATATGCGCCTCCAGCAGCTTGGGGACGATAAGGCCCAGCGGCTCCCAATGATCGTGGTAGTAGATGAACTCGTCCCAGCGTGTCCCCGCCAGGGCCGCGGGCAGGGCAAACGCATCTTAATTTCCCAAGACCCTTAATAGGTAATTGTTGTCCCAGCCAGCCTTGAGGCGTTTGCCGTGAATGCCGAGTTTGGAAGTTTTATCCTGCTTGAGCAAATTGAGGACAAGACGGTTAATGAGGGAAAAGTTCTGAGCCGCATGACCCGCGCGCTTCCGGCACAGGTCCTCGCCAAAGGCGACATCCAGGACCCAGTGGAGCTTGTTCTCAATACCCCAGTGCTGACGAATGGCG
>DATMNZ010000252.1:0-4606 GCA_035568495.1 Saccharimonadales bacterium (SeqCode)
CACCCGCCCACGCTGGTATTGCTGAGGTTGCCCCAGACCGGAGTGGTCGCTTCGTCCACCCGCAGTTCTACGGCAACAAAACATTTGATGCGGGGATGGCGGCGGCGGTCGTCGGCCGAGCTGGGACGGAACATGTCAGGCTCAAACGGCGGGCTGGCCGAGGCCGGTGTGGGCACTGGGTGCGATTCTTCCAAAGATTGAAGGCTCGAAGAGGGCGCGGATTTTCTTTCAATCGCGGCCTGCGCTTTGATTTGGCGCATGGTCTTGAGCAGCGTCTCTTCGCGCTTTTCGGCGGGCGCTTCGCGGTAGGCCTGCAACAGTTTTCCAACGTGCCGCACCAGGTCGGGGTCAGACAGTAGCTTGGTCCAGTCTGTTCCCATGGCTTCTGACTTCGCAGTACTCATAACGATCAAGGCCACTTTCCTGAAACTTGCCCTTAAATGCCCGATTCCATGCTGACGCGAAAGTCACCTCTGTTCAAGATGACCGAAGTTACCTGTTGATCTTTGAATCCTGAATGCTGGCGGACCTAGTCAAAATCGGCGCGTTCCAATCGCAGAATGAGTTGTTTGAGCGTGCCGGTTTGCTCGCGGGTGAGCAAAAAAAATTCGAAACCGTAGTGATATCCCCGCCGATGACGGAGGATGCCACGCACATCCCAGGGCGCGGGTAGACCGGGGAGGGTAAAGTTCAGGGACACGACCTCGCCGGAAGCAAGTTCGGCGGCGAGCAGCACCCCAATGCCGGCCTCAGACAGGTCTTTGCAATGAGCCTGCAGGCTCTCGTAGCGGCCCGCGGCCAGCAGCGTCACCAGCACCGGGAAGCTGGAGCGGTAGCGCGGGTTCCGTCTGAGTCGACGGCCCGGCGTGTTGGTGAAGGCTCTCCCCGGCTTGGCGGACATGCTTTTCGCTTTCTGAATGCGGTGATTTGGGGCTGACTAGGGCTGGAATGTGAGTTGTATGATCTCCACAGTTTCGCCTTGTGAAACCTCAAACTTCCACTTCGAAACAGCATTGGCTGCGGCCTGGACCAGCACCGGATTTCCGCCGATCACGCGGGTGGACTTCACGGCGCCATCGGCCTTGACGCCGACCTCCAGCTTAACCGCCCCCTGCAGGTGCATTCGTTTGGCCAGTTCGGGATAATCCGGTGTGACTCGGGTGATCACCCTGCGTTCGGGATGAGGTTGAGCCGAAGCCCGCTGGGCTGGAACAAGCGCGAACCCGGTAATCGCTACCGCGGCCAGAAATGCAGTGATGCCTCGATGCATCGAAACCTACCCCCCTAATTCAGTTATGGTCAGTCTAGGGAGTGCAGAGATGGGAATAAAGTTCCGAAAGTGCTTGGTAGAACGTGTATGGCACGATGGTGGGGCAAACTTGACTGACCACCCTGGCGAAGGCTTAGCGAACAGACTGGAGAGCACTGTTGGAGAACAATCTTGCCGAACAATATAATCCGGCTCCATAATCCGGCTCCGCCCTCATGGCCTTGACTCGATGGCGAGGGGAGTGCCTGCGGCAAATGGTTTTGCATCGCAAGGCGGCTAAATGGAATCAAAATTTTATTGTTTGGGCACACCACGAGAGAAAAAAGCGTCCAGGGGTCCAGCCTCGAGCGGGACGCTTCCACGGCTAAGATGCTGCGATCCAAGAGTTTAAGAGGAATTTTCTTCGTCATGACGATGTCCCTGGTGGCTGCTCCTGTGCTTTTTTCGCAGGCGGCTTCGGGAACACCTTCGCCGAATGTTTCCGTGCCCGGCTCTCAGCAACCGTTCCTGGGCAGCGAACCCGAAGGCAAAGCCAGCGGCACCGTCCTGCAAATTGACCTTCGGGACGCCATTGACCGCGGCTTGCGCAATAATTTGGGCCTGCTGCTGGCCGGCGACCAGACCGTGCAAGCGAACGGCGAAAGGTGGAAAGAACTCAGCAATCTTTTGCCGAACCTCTCGGCCGGCATCCTCGAGGATGTTCAAACCACGAGCCTTACCGCGTTGGGATTTAAGGGCAACCTGTTTCCTTTTCCGCTGCCGCGAGTGCTTGGGCCATTCAACTATTTCGACATGCGAGCTAACTTCAGCCAGTCACTGTTCAATTACAAAGATCTCGAGAAAGAGCGCGCGGCCGCCGAGAGCCTGAAGGCGGCGCGGTTCAGCTACAAGGATGCGCGCGAGTTCGTGGTTCTGGCGGTGGGAAACGCCTACCTGTTGTCGATTGCTTCGGCGGCTCGCGTTGAAACCGCCCAGGCGCAGGTGAAGAATGCGCAGGCGCTTTACGACAAGGCGGACGATCAGCGGAAGGCGGGGTTGAGTCCGGCCATTGACAAGCTCCGCGCCCAGGTTGAATTGCAAACCCGCCAGCAACAGTTGATCGCGGTCAGCAACGACCTGGCCAAGCAGAAGCTGAGTCTGGCACGCGTGATTGGGCTACCTCCGGGGCAGGAGTTTGTGCTGACGGAAAGCGCTCCCTACCAGGAGCTGACGCCGTTACCGCTCGAGACCTATCTGCAACATGCATACGCTTCGCGCCCGGATTATCAGGCGGCGCTGGCGCAAGTCCGAGCCGCGGAATTGTCGCGGCGCTCGGCGACCGCCGGGCATTATCCTTCGCTGGATATGAATGCGAACATCGGAGATATCGGGGTGACGCCGGCGCATTCCAATGGAACCTGGCAAGTGCAGGGCGGGGTTACGATCCCTATTTTTGCCGGAGGAAAAACTCACAGCGACGTGCTGGAAGCGGAAGCGCAGCTGAAGCAGGCTCGTTCGCAGCTCGGCGATCTGGGCGGCCGCATCGATTATGAAGTGCGCACCGCGCTCCTTGATTTGCACTCCGCTGCGGAACAGGTGGAAGTGGCTCGCAGTTCGGTGGACCTAGCGGAGCAGACGCTGGTGCAATCCCAGGACCGTTTCACGGCCGGCGTGGCCGACAATCTGGAAGTAGTGCAGGCGCAGGAATCCGTTGCCACGGCGCATGAGAATTACATCCAGAGCCTGTATGGTCACAATCTGGCCAAGATTGAGTTGGCGCGCGCGATTGGCGATGCGGAAGAGGGCGTCAAACGATATTTGAAAGGCAATTAATAGCTTATGGAACAAACCACTCAAAGTCCTCCCGCGGCTGAAAACACTGCTGCTTCGGCGAGCGGGACCCAGACGACGCCCTTGCCGGCGACAGAAAAAGATTTTCGACGGTGGCCGCAGGCGAGAGACGGCGCCGCGTTTCGTGTCGGCGTGGGAGTCGCCGTAGTGGTTCTGCTGGTCGGTGCATTCTTTGTCTACCGCCATGTGAGCAGTTATGAAAACACCGATGACGCTCAGGTGGACGGGCATTTGAACTCCATCAGCGCGCGCATTTCCGGTCACGTGATCAAACTCAATGTGCAGGATAACCAATATGTCGAAGCCGGCACGGTGCTGGTCGAAATCGATCCCGCGGATTATCAGGTAGCCTATGACCGAGCCAAAGCTGATTTTGAAGATGCCCAGGCCGCTGCGATCGCAGCCGGCGTCAATGTGCCCATTACCTCGGTGAACACCACGAGCCAAGTCTCCGTCACCGGCGCTGACGTGGAAAATGCGCGCGCTGGAATCCAGGCCGCGAAACAGCAATTCGAAGCTGCGAAGGCGCAGTTGCAGGAAGCCGAAGCCAACAACGTGAAGGCGCAAAACGACCTGGTGCGCTACAAACAACTGGTCGACAAGGAGGAAATTTCTCAGCAGCAATATGACCAGGCAACCGCCGCCGCAAAAGCCAGCGCGGCCGCCGTGGAAGGCGCGCGGGCCACGGCCGAAGCCGCCCAGCAGCAGGTTACCGAAGCTCAGGGAAAGCTGGTGCAGGCAGAAGCCAGTTCGCGCTACGCCCAGACCGCGCCCCAGCAAGTGCAGATCGTACGGGCCAGGGCCACTTCCGCGTTAGCTGAGGCGCAACGCAAGAAAGCCGACCTCGATCAGGCGGCGTTGAACCTGCAATATACAAAGATCGTCGCACCGGTGAGTGGAGGCGTGAGCAGCCGTACGGTCGAGGTTGGACAAAACGTGGCCCCGGGCCAGGAACTGATGAAACTCATCCCGCTCGACGATGTTTGGATCACCGCCAACTTCAAAGAAACCCAGCTCCGCGACATGAAAGTCGGCCAGCCGGTCTCTATCGACGTGGATGCGAATGGCCGAACTTATACTGGCAAGGTCGATAGCGTTGCCGACGCCAGCGGCTCCCGCTTCAGTCTTCTGCCTCCCGAAAATGCCACGGGAAACTACGTGAAAGTCGTGCAACGCATCCCGGTGAAGATCGTGCTGGATCCCGGAGAAAACAAAGACCATCTCCTGCGACCGGGCATGTCGGTGACTCCCAAGGTGTGGACTCGGAGATGAGCGCGGCGTCGGCAAAGCTGGACCACGACGCCTGGCGTCCGGCGGTGAATCCCTGGATTATCGCTCTGGCCGTCACGCTGGCGACGTTCATGGAAGTGCTCGACACTTCCATCGCCAACGTGGCCCTGCCCCACATCGCGGGCAGTCTTTCCGCGGGTCAGGACGAGAGCACCTGGGTTCTCACTTCATATCTGGTATCGAATGCCATCGTGCTGCCGCTGAGCGGATGGCTCT
>DATMNZ010000253.1:0-3232 GCA_035568495.1 Saccharimonadales bacterium (SeqCode)
CCTGGGGGGTAAATCCTGGGGGGTAAATCCTGGGGGGTAAATCCTGGGGCTTGGCGCATAGCGTCGCGTTGTGGTACTTCCAAATCGAGCCCGCCAAACTCTGCGAATCGTTGGCGAATGGCCTCCGCCAGATTCCCCTTGGCCCGCGAGGGAGCGATTAGGGCCGAGCGCAAGATTTCCTTGGCCTCCTCCTCCATCGAACGTCCATGATGAGCAGCTCGCACCCTCAACCGGGTCTTGATTTTCTCGTCAAGTTGTCGAATCGTCAAGGTCGCCATGCTGTTAGGCTATCACTGCCAGCCGCGAATGCAAATATCTCGAAATCATGTGCGCGGCCTGGTTCAGGCATTTAAACTACTTGGGGTCGAGTTAAACGGGGGGAGCAAATGAGCGAAGTCCAGCAGGCACGGAAGTCGGCGATCGAGCCGGCAGAAGAATTGGAACATCTGGCGCTGGCCGCCCAGATTGCCGGCATTGAAGCCGAGATTGTGCTGCCCAGAGGGTACGAAATCGCGGCGCCGCGCATGAAGCTCCACTATTTAGACTGGGGTACCGCGGGCCGCCGGCCCATCGTCTTTCTCCATGGAGCGGCCCTCAATGCCCATACCTGGGACGTTGTGTGTCTCAAGCTACGGACTCAGTATCACTGCTACGCCCTGGACCAGCGTGGGCACGGAGAAAGCGCCTGGGCGGAAGACGCGGACTATAGCGGCGATGCCCATCGTGGAGACATCGAGGCCTTCGCCGATCGACTCGGCCTGGATCAATTTGTGCTCGTGGGGCATTCCATGGGAGGTTTTAACTCCTTTAACTATGCCTTCCACCACAGCCATCGTCTCGCTGCCCTCGTATTAGTGGATGCCGGTCCCAGCATGATGGTGAAATTTCCCCGGCGCATCGTCGACTTTGTGACCGAAACCGCAGAGCTCGATTCCCTGGAGCAGGTCATTCAGAAAGCATTGGAGTTCAATCCCCGGCGCGATCCCCGCTTATTACGGCGTAGCGTGCTCCATAATTTTCGCCAAGGCGCTACAGGAAAATGGGCCCGGAAGATGGACCTGCGCATGTGGCACGGCAACAGAAATCGCGAACAGGAACGGGACCGCCTTTTGGAACGCTTCCGCGATGCGAAGCGCGTAAGCTGCCCCACGCTGATCGTGCAAGGCGGTCTGAGCGATGTATTCACCAGCGAGGATGCGCAAAAGTTGGCCAATGAATTCGGGGACGGCCATTACGTGCAAGTCGGAGAGGCCGGCCACACGGTACAGGGCGACAACCCGCGCGTCCTGGCCCAGATGCTGGCGCAATTCCTGGACCGGGTTTTGCCCGAGGAGCGGGGCGCCCAGGCGTGAGGTCGATAAGTTTCGTTGCCCAGGTGTAGATTGCGTTGAGGCACGAGTTGGGGAGCGTCTTCTCGCCGGGCTCTGGTCAGGTAGCGCCGAACCGTCTAAATCCTGATCACCCGTATAAACGCCGCCAACAGCAGCAGACACAGGCCGATCAGGGCCAGCCGGGCCATCCAGACGCGCTCGGCCTTTTTGGCAAGCAGCCCGATCACCAGGGCGGCGGCAAACATCATCAGTGCAAGCCGGAATATCATCGGGGTGATTATACGATCTGTATTCTTTACTCGTACCGCAAACTTTCAATCGGATTAAGCTGCGCCGCTTTTCTGGAAGGATAGTAACCGAAGAAGATTCCGGTGGCTGCGGCAAACAGGCTGGCGAAGGCCATGATCTGCCATGAAAGTTGCATCTGCCAGTGCAGTGTGCTCTGCACCAGTTGCGCGCCCAGGATGCCCAGAATTACGCCGAAGATTCCGCCCAGCAGGCTGATGACCACGGCTTCACTGAGAAACTGAAGCTGCACGTCGGTCTCGGTGGCCCCAATCGCCATGCGGATGCCGATTTCACGGGTGCGCTGCGTAATCGAGACCAGCATGATATTCATGATGCCCACGCCGCCGACGATGAGTGAAAGGGAAGCGGTGGAGGCCAGCAGCAACGTCAGCAGGTTACTGGCCTGGAGCCGCGTGCGAATCAACTCTTCCGGGGTACGGACGTTGAAATCATCCGGTTCGCCGGCGTGCAGATGATGGCGTTCGCGCAGCAGGCCCGTGATGCGCCGCGTCGCTTCCGCCATAGCGTCCTGGGAAGTCGCGGAAAGAAAGATATCATCAAGCCAGAAAGTCCCGGTAATGCGTTTTTGCGCCGTGGTGTATGGCAAGATGATGAAGTCGTCCTGGTCCTGTCCGTTGGCGGACATGCCTTTCGCAGCCAGCACGCCGATCACCCGGCAGGGGACCGTCTTGATCCTGACGGTCTTGCCCATCGGGTTTTCATCGGTGAATAAACCCTCGACCACGGTCTGCCCCAGAACGCACACCGCGGCTGCGCGGTCGACGTCCTCCTGCGTGAACATTCCGCCCTGCTGCATGTCCCAGCGCCGCACCTCGAGAAAGTCGGGGGAAACCCCGCGATAAGTTGTGCCCCAGTTCGTATTGCCGTAGACCGCCTGGGAGTGTCCGTCAACGTTGGGCACAGAGTTTTTGATTCCCGGGACCTGGGCAAGAATCTGCTGGGCGTCTTCGACGATCAGGGTCTTAGTCTGGCGTGAGCCGAGGCGCACACCGCTGGCGGTGCGGCTGCCCGCTTCGATCCAGATCATGTTGTCGCCCAGATCGTGCAGTTGCTGTTCAATTTTCCCCGACCCGGCGCGCCCGATGGCCACCACACAGATAAACGCTGCGATGCCCACGGCAATGCCCAGCACCGTCAGGGTGCTACGGACGGTGTTGCGTCCCAGTTCGCGGAAGGCTTCGAAGAGAATGGTGCGCAGGTAGCTATACATGGCCAGTGATAAGGATACACCGGACGGGTGTTCCAGGGTGTCGCTCCTCTAAAACCCAAAGCGCACCACGAAGGCATAACGTTATGTTGCCGCGACCAAAACCTTTGAAACAACAGCAACGAGTTGCAACGAAAACCTTTGAAACACAGAGGAACAGAGGAAGCAGAGGGTTTTGGGGTTGTGAAGCGGCGGAAAAATCGTCGCGAGCCGCGAAGATTCTGATGGATAGTAATACAGAGGAAGCAGATGATTTTTGGGGGTGAGGCAGATCCAAAATCTTGGTGGCCCACGACGGTTCTTGTTGCCACCTCACACCCCTAAAATCCTCTGCTTCCTCCGTTCCTCTGTGTTTCAAAGGTTTTGGTTGGCGATTAAGTTACGC
>DATMNZ010000254.1:0-4242 GCA_035568495.1 Saccharimonadales bacterium (SeqCode)
GCGGCCGCAAGAAACCGGGGGGGGCCGCATCCTGCCCGCGTCCCGGACGTGAACCTATGGCCAGCCGGTCGCGCGCGCGCGTAATGGCCACATAGAACAAGCGTCTTTCTTCCTGTTCGTTGATCTCTTTGCCTTCACCCAAGGCGATGGAGCTACGCAGCTTCATGGGAAATTCGAACAGAGATTCCCGGAAGGTGCTGGGGAATGAGGGTGAGACGACCCGCAGCAGCCACACATGGGAGAACTCCAGTCCCTTGGCGCCGTGGACGGTCATGAGTTGCACCGCATTCGGAACTCGCAGCGCCGCCTGTGTGACCTGATCGTCGGAATACAGCGGAACCATGCCACCGCCCTCTTCGAATAGCCCAAGGTATTCGAGAAAGGCAGGAAGCGTCTTGTCTTTGATAAACGGTTTCTTTTCCCACTCCACGGCAAAGCGGAGCAGGGCCTGCACGGTAGCGTCGGCCCCGGAAGAATCGCATTGGCCGGCAAGATATTCGAGGGCGCGCGCCACCCGCAGCCCATTGCGGGCAATGAACTCCCGCGCCGCATGCACGGCAGCCAGCATCTGCCGGCCCGCGTCCATGGAATTGAGGACGCTCTTGAATGTGCTTTCCCGGGCGGCAGAGGCCAGCTTCTGCCGCAGCTCTGCGGCTTCCAGACCGAACCGGGCGAAGGCACAGACACGGAACAAACTGCCGGCATCGGCTTCATTGGCCACGGCATGCGCGAGGGCCAGCAGATCGCGCACGGCCGGAGTATTCAGAATATCCAGGCCCTTCACGATGAAGGGAATCCCGTGGGCAGTCAGTCGCGCCATCATTTTTTCACGGTGCGTATGGGAGCGATAGAGCACCGCCATGGAACCTGCCGGAGCGGGGCCCTGGCGCAGATGCTCAATCTGGCGGACGATCTCGGCTGCTTCTTCGTCATCCGAGGGAGCGATGGCGACCTCCACCGGATCGTCAAACACCAGCTTCCCTTCCTGTGCGTCACGGCGATCACGGCCCGACTGCAGCAGCACCCGTTGAAAGTTGATGTGCGACTCGGAGCGCACCTCGGGGTTCGCGTTGATCGCGGAAAACGCCATGCGCAGCACGTTGCTCCGGGAGCGCTGGTTCTCATCGAGCGTGACCCCCAGAGTTTGTGGGAAGCGCTGCTGGAATTCCTCAAAGGCAGCGCTTGATGCCCCGCGAAAGCGGTAGATCGCCTGGTCGGGATCACCTACGGCAAATATATTCTTCTCGTCGCCGGCCAGCAGGTCGGCGAGGATAATGTTGCTGGAGTTGCAATCCTGAAATTCGTCGATCAGCAGGAAGCGCGCGCGGGCCCGCTCCTGCCGCAGGAGCTCCGCATCGGACTGGAGCAGGCGCACCGCCCGGCTGATCTGCATGCCGAATGTGCCCAGGCCCTGTTCTTCGAGCATGCGCATGGTGTTGGTGTAGACGCGCGCGATTTCACGCCAGCGGGCCAGAATCTCAGCGGCCCCCAGTTCGTCCACATCTTTGGCCTTGCAGTTGCGCGGGAGGTCCGGTGACGGCTGCAATGCATCGACGAAGGCCTGAAACCGCTCGGGCTCCACCAGTTCCTCGTGGCAGCGGTCAAAAAAACTCCGCAGGTCGTAAAGGAACTCACCCAGGGACGAGGGCTTAATGAAACGCTCGAGGCCCAGTTGCTCAATACGCTGGCGCAGGAATACGTAGACGTCTTCCGGTATCAGCACATGGAAGTCGCGGCCATTACGCCGCAGAATCGCCTGGCAATAGGCGTTGAAGGTGGCGGCGGTAATGGGAGCCTTACGGCCCAGCCGCCGCTCCACACGTTCTTTCATTTCATGGGCGGCGTTCTCGGTAAAGGTAATGGCCAGGATCTCATCCGGCTGGGCATGATGTTGTTCGATCAGCCGGGCAATCCGCTCCACCAGCACCCATGTCTTGCCCGTGCCGGCCCCGGCCAGCACCAGCATGGGGCCAGCGACGTGCTCGATGGCCTGCTGCTGTTTCGGATTGGGAGCGATTTTGTTGGTCAATATCGTGTCGGTCGGGGGTCGATTTGCATTATGCGGGAGTGGGAAGCAATTAGCAAATAGCAGTTAGCATTCAGCCCTGAAACATTTTTGTGGGGGATGCAAAGGCTTTCACCGCAAAGGGCGCGAAGGACGCAAAGGAAAAACATAAAGCTGAACCGCAGGGGACGCGGTGGTACACAGCGTGACGTTGCTACAACCAAAACCTTTGAAACACAAGCGTGACGTTGCCGCAACCAAAACCTTTGAAACACAGAGGAACAGAGGCAACAGAGGTTTTTGGGGTTGTGAGGCGGCGGGAAAATCATCGCGAACCGCGAAGATTCCGATGGACAATAATTCTGATGGACAGTAATACAGAGAAGCTGACACACCCAAGCTGACACACCCAAGCTGACACGCCGTTTACACAGAGAACTTGACACACCCCACACCCGACACGCGCGGGCCCACAGTTGTCCCCACCCACGGAAGATTTTGATTTCGCATCATTTTTTAACTGCCTTCTGGTTTTCTCTACGCCCCCTGTATCCCTCTGCGCCCCCTGCGGTTCAGTCTTTTGTTTTTCCTTTGCGCCCTTCGCGCCCTTTGCGGTGCAAGCTCTTGCATCCCCGACGAGAATGTCTCAGTGCTGAGTGCTCTTGCTAATTGCCAATTGCTATTTGCTAACTGCTGATTTCCGCCATCACTACGGCCACTGCCGCGATGGCCGCAGTCTCGGCGCGCAGGATTGTGCTTCCCAGGGAGGCGGCCTTCCAGCCGGCTTTGCGGAAGCCTTCTGCTTCTTCTGTGGTCCATCCGCCTTCGGGGCCTAGCGCCAGAGTCAGAGGAGCAGGGCATCCGGCGAGGGCTGCCTTGAGAGAGACTTTCTCTTCCAATTCCGAGAGCACAATACGGCTGCCTGTTGTTTGCAGAAGGGCCTGGGCCAGAGCGGTGGGTGGCGCAATCTCCGGCGGAGCGATGCGCCGCGACTGCTGCGCCGCTTCATGGGCGATCTTGCGCCAGCGTTCCACCCGTTTCTCTGCCGCTCTGGCTAGATGCGGCTCGGTGCGCCGCGAAATTACGGGAAGTAAACGGGAAACGCCCAGCTCCGTCAGCTTCTCGATGGCCCACTCAAAGCGGTCGAACTTGTAGATGGAAATCACCGCGTTGACTTCCGGCAGGCTGGATTCTTCAACCGCTGGCCCCAGTTCGAACTCTACCTGGTCATCGGAAATGGAAAGGACGGTGCCAACATGCAGGACACCTTCAGCGACAATATCAAATTGCTGCCCCTTGCGGGCCCGCAGAACGCGCGCCAGATGTAGGGCATTGTCTCCAGTGAGGTAGGCGCGGCCATCGGCGGCGCGGTCGGCGATCCAGAGCCGGCGGGTCATCCAAAAGTCTGTTTGACTTTCTCAAACATGCCCGGCGCGTCGGGTTTGTTATCGGGCTTGGCTGTGGCGCCTAGATCTTCGAGTAACTGGCGCTGCTGTCTGGTCAGCTTTGCCGGGGTCTGCACGCGCACGTGAACGTGGAGGTCGCCTTTGCCTCCGCCGCGCAGCGAAGCTATGCCTTTCCCGCGAACGCGCAACACTGTGCCGGATTGCGTGCCTTCCGGAATCTTCAATCTATGCTCACCTTCGAGCGTGGCGATCATGATCTCAGCGCCCAGCGCCGCCTGCGTGTAAGAGATAGGAATGGAGCAGAAAAGCTCTTTGCCTTCACGTTCGAAAAACGAATGCGGCTTGACCGCCAGGAAAACATAGAGATCGCCCGCAGGGCCGCCGTTGGTCCCCGCATGTCCCTGGTCCTGATAGCGCATGCGCGTGCCGTCTTCCACGCCGGCGGGTACAGTAACGTCGACGATGCGTTCGCGCACCACCCGCGCTACTCCCTTGCACTTCGTACACGGATCGGCGACCACCCGGCCGCTGCCATTGCATTTGGGACAGGTGCGCGCCACGCTGAAGAAACCCTGCTGGTACTGCACCTGGCCACGCCCGCCGCAGGTGGCGCAGGCCGACGGACCTTTGTTGGAAGCGGAGCCCGATCCCCGGCATTGCTCGCAGGTCTCATAACGCTGGACACGAACTTCAGTCTTCTTGCCAAAGGCGGCCTCTTCGAAAGTCAGGCCAAGGTCGCCGCGGGCATCTTCGCCTTTTTGCGCCCGGCTGGCCCGGCGGCCGCCACCAATGTTCACTCCGAACTGGCTGAAGAAATCGCCTATGACGTCA
>DATMNZ010000255.1:0-3281 GCA_035568495.1 Saccharimonadales bacterium (SeqCode)
AATTGCGCCAGCTCGTTTACGTCGGTGTCCGGGCACATGATGGCAACCTCCACATCGCCCAATGACCGCGCCAGCGCCAGCGTGTCGTGCAGAAGACAGCAATAGAAAGCAGTGACAGCTGCGGGAGAAAGGCTGGGCGCCAGGCGGGTCTTGACCGCGCCTGGCCTTGGTGCTTTCGCCATGACTACGAGCACACGGTCACTACCTGACGAACGCACCACCGTTTCATTTGCGGATTTCATAAAGTAACTTTGACCCCGGACCTAGGCTGACGGTGCTATCCCTGCTCTTCGGTGCCGGAAATAATAGCGCACGATCAAGCTGAGAATGAACCAGGCCGCGCCGACTGTGCCTTTAAGCGTACCGCTGATCTTCGATTTTCCGATACGCGGGTAGTAGCTCACCGGAACTTCAACCACGCGGAACCCAGCCAGGGCGCCTTTGAGGATCATCTCAACCGCCCAGCCATACGTGGTCTGTTCCAGGGCGAGCGCGCGTAGTACATCTGCGCGGCCAGCGCGAAACGGGCCGAGATCACTGAGGTCGAGTCCGTAGAGAAGCCTGATCAGGCTGGCGGCGAGACGATTCCCAAACACCTGATGCCAAGGCAACGCCCCAGCAGAACGCCGCCCCAGCAGGCGGGAACCGAGCGTGATGTCCGCACGCCCCTCAGCGATGGGCGCTAAAAGAATCGGCAGTTCAGAGGGCCGATCGCTGTAGTCGCCATCCAGGAACACAACCACGTCAGGGGAATTTGCCATAGCCAGACCCGTAAGGCACGCTCGTCCATAGCCGCGGCGGGGTTCCTGAACCACGCGGGCTCCCATTCTTGCGGCGATCTCGGGCGTCCCGTCATTCGAGTTGCTGTCGACAACGATGACTTCCGTCGTGAGATCTGACGGGAGGTCCGCTAAAACGCGCGCAATCGCCTGCGCTTCATTATGGGTAGGGATGATGACCGACACTTGCACGTGAACTTGGTCCGATCACCACCACGGCGAAGATGGCCACCGTTCGGACAGCCACGCGTCCGCGCCCCATCTCCGGCCGGCGCGGCCGATAGCGAGACCAAGTGATCCGAGCACCGGAACCAGCAGTTCCCATATCCACGAGGTGCCCCACTCCGAAATCCAAAGGCTGCCGAGATAGAGAAAAGCCACAAATGCGGCCGGTCGGGTAAGCAGACCGATGACGAGCAGGATACCGAGAGAGATCTCGGTCATGGCCTGCATAGGAGCCGCCATCGCGGCGTGGTTTGCCGCCAGTGCCATCACCGCCTTCCAGGCGGCCGGGGAGTGGCTCGCCTTGATGTAGTAATTGATCAGACCCGCGTAACCCGCCGGTGTGTAGAGGCCTTTCCCCAGATTCTCGAAAAAGACCCACACCAACATCGCGCCGATCGTCAGTCGCACGATTGCCAGACCGTTGGCTGCTTGCGGCGGGTGGGCCATTGTGGTTACGTCACTTCGCAGTGGGGTTGCGATCGTCGTCATGGTGAACCTCTTCCAGGGGATGCTATACCAAATTGGAATTATTCGGCAGCTCAAATCTTGTCTCAGCGATGCTATGGGGCGAATTATAGTTACAGTGCATTCCTCCGCAGCCCTGACAGCTCGCCTTGGCTGCCTGTAAAATCTCGATCCATGTCCGCCGAGTAAGAGCGGTCTCCATGAGGCTGCGAGTTCTCTGGTCGTCGCTGCTGCTCGTTTTTCCGGGTGCGTTCCTTCTTGAGAACCACCCCGCGATCGGCATGTACAGGAGCCGCTTCGGTCTGCGCTGCTCTGAACCTACATAGGAACCAGACTCCCAAGCTGAGAATCAGAATGCGCAGGTTTGAAGATGATAGCGGTGGAATTCCGTGAAGTGCTACGCTGCTAGAGTGAAGTTTCCGGATCTCAAGAAATTCATGGGGAGACCGCTGCCGCGGCTGTCAAGCCAGGGCGAAGCCCGGCGCCCCCGGCAGCGCCAGTTCCTACTCCCCTGTGTGCTCATCCTATCGGGCACCGCTCTTCCCTCCTCTGCCGCCACTTGGAGCGCACTCGCCCGGCCCCCCCGTCTGGTCAATGGCGCTCCAGTTCTGTTTCAGGTGAAGCCACCAGCCAAACTCCATGCCCTCTCCGGTACATGGCTTGGCCATCAGCTCACCTTCAGTTACGATGCCTCCACAAAAATGTGGTTCGCCTTGGCGGGAGTAAGCCTCGAGACCGCGCCGGGCAAGTATGCGCTCGAACTGACTGGCGAAGGTGCCGCGTCCAACACTCAGTTGACCTTCCGGCCAACCTTCACCGTTGCCCACGCCCAGTATCCACAGATTAAAGTGGAGCTTACGGTGGAAAAGAAATTCACCGAGCCATCCGCTGGGCAGCAACAACAAATCGCAGAAGGCGTTAAGACAAAAGATGAATATCTGAATCGCGTTACAGCCGACCGCGAGTGGGAGGGAAAATTCACCGCTCCCGCCGAGGCGGCCATCTCCGATGTCTTCGGTTCGCAACGAATCTTCAACGGCAAAGCGCAGCGCCCGCATTACGGCCTCGATTTTCGCGTCCCCACCGGTACTCCAGTGCGGGCCATGAATCGAGGCACCGTGCTGCTGGCGCGCTTCCTCTATTTCGAAGGCAACTGCGTCGTCATCGACCATGGCCAGGGCCTTCTCACCCTGTACTTCCATCTTTCCCAATTCAAAGTGAAGGAAGGTGATTCGGTGAAGGGAGGCCAGGAAGTCGGCCTGAGTGGCGGCACAGGCCGCGCCACTGGCCCGCATCTTCACGTGGCCGTGCGCTGGCAGGGCACTTATCTCGACCCCGCCCGTTTGCTCGAGATGACCTTGCCTTGAGCAGCCAACGAATTTGGACGGTTGATTTCCCCGGCGGTTAGGGTTGCGGGTTGTTAGAGCTTCGGTTGTTAGATCTGGGTTGATCGGAGCCCGTCCGGCGCTTTTCGTTGTGTTTTTCAGAGAACATAGCCCCTCCCTGGAGAAGCGCTCTCACTGCCGCCCCGCAGGCCGAGCGCAACTCCGGCGCATGTTCTTCGGGAATCGATTTCGACAGCAGCAGGCTGACTGTCCCGTGCAACGTTGCCCACATCGCTAACGCCAGCCGCGTATGATCGTCCGTAGAGCCTCCCAGTCGTTTGGCCAGCTGCACTTCCAAAAAAGCGAAGTTCGGTCTCGATTCCCGGATCGGCCGCGCCCGGTCGGATCTTTTCGCAGGCAACAATTCGTGTCCGTAGGTATAAAATAATTCGTACTCGTGGGGCAGCCGCAGCGCCTCCTCGATATA
>DATMNZ010000256.1:0-24419 GCA_035568495.1 Saccharimonadales bacterium (SeqCode)
CGAATTCCACTCCGGAAAAATGGGTGTGCATCTCCCACAGTCCAGGCAGCAGGGTCTGCCCGCCGCCATCGATTACCGCCATACCATGCGGAATAGCAAGCTGGCCACGCTTGCCGGCTGCGGCAATGCGGCCTGCACGGACGATGACTACGGAATCCGGGACGGGCGCGCGGTCGGTACCATCGACCAGGGTAGCGCCCACGATGGCGAAATCGCCGCTACGGATGGGCGGCGCTTGCCGTTCCAACTGCGCCAGCTCGCGCATCTGCTGGGCGACACCACTATGAAACAATTGCGGCAATGCCGGTTCGTATTCAGTCCGCAAGACTTCAAAAGGAAGGCCACCGGCAAAATTCATGGCGGCCGCCAATTGCCCTTGCTGGTTGAACCACAGTATCTCTTTGCCGAAGACGATATTGGCGACCGTGTAGCGTTTGAGCGGCACCGCATTTCCTTCGATGGTGATGGAATCACGGCCGGCAAACCTGATTTCCGCCGCCTGTGCCTTGGCCGCGAGATTGGCGCGCAGAATAGGAAGGCTCGACGGTTCCCCGTTGCGCAGCCAATAGCGCACCATCATCATCTGCACGGAGGCCGGAGTATAGCCAAACCCCACGAAAAACTTGGCCGGAAGCGTCACCTCACGGCTGGCATTACCCTCGTGGATAGTTGCCTTTCCGTCATGCACCTCAACCGCATCCGGCGCCGAAGTGCTAGACGTGTTCGACGCGTTGTTCACTTCCAGACCCTGCGCCGTGAAGTCGTCTTTCATCCGCAACACGCCGGAGACGGACCTCTTTCTGCCCCGGTCTGAATACTCAAGCTGCACATTCATGGCCAGCCCGCCATTCTGGCCGGTGCGCGTTATCTCATAGCTTTCCTTGCCGATGGGATGCAGCAGAAGATGCAGCGTGAAGCTGCCTTTTTCAACGACCTCCGGCGGGGCGCCGGTATTTTGTGCCGCCACGGACGCGGTCAATAGAACCACCGCTGCCCAACGATTGATGATCACGTTTTAGCTCCTCACAAAAAAAAGAACACCAGAAGTCTTACCCTCGGTGTTCCCATTAAATATTCCTATCCATCCGAATGTTAGAAGCTCGCGACCATTCCAGGAGCAACGACAACCCGTTTCCCTATTCGCGTTGATTCGCGGCCAATGCCTCTGGTTGCGGCTCCGGTGCTCTTGCCTACTGGGCCGCGGCGCGGCTTCCCGGCGGTGTAACGCCGTTCATGCGCAGGAAGACCACCATTTGCCCGTAGTGATCGTAAGCGTGCTCCACCGCAAACGTAACCAGATAGAGCCGTGGGGCTTTGCCTTGGCGGAACGGCACCTCCTCCACCACATTCGCGCCGGTCAGCGTGGCGGCCGCTTTGTGGCCGATCGCAAACGAACCCTTCAGAAACTTGATGATGTCCGCTTTAGTCTTCAGATCGTCGGGGCCGTTGGGACCTTTGATGCCGGCCGGAAAGGGGTCGCCGGTCAGAGGAGTCCAGAAGGCATAGTTGGCGGTGGCCACGTGTTTGACCTCAAGCGCGAAGCTGCGCACCGGGTCGCGGCCGTCTTTGGTGTTCAACTGCGTCGGGGTGAAATCGAACTTGTCTTCGGGCATGGCCTCCACCAAATCCACCAGTTGTTTTTCAAGCTGGCTGATCTGGCGGTCGAGGACCCCGGCGACGGTAGGCGGCGGCTGGGGTGTGGTTTGCGCCTGGGGCGCCGCCGGCTTGGCGGCCGGAGCATTGGCCGGCGCCTGGCCCAGTGCGCCGATGGCAAAACTCAAGACCAGCAACAGACAGAACATTCTTATGTGCTTCATGGATGAATCCTCCTTATTTCGACAGAACTGAGCATTCTAAACCAGATGCTGATTTAAGCGGAAGGTCGAAGACCTGGAGTTGATCTCAAGCTATGCCGAGAGGAACTCCAGGATTGCATTGTGGGCCAGTTGCGTCTGGTCGGTGGCAAAGATATGGCTCGCGTGCTGCAGGATGACCAGCTTAGCGCCGGGAATTTTCCCTGCGATGAGCTTTCCGTTTCCGGAGGGAACCAGGCGGTCGGATTCGCCGTGGACCACCAGTGTGGGAGCGCCGATATTTTCGAGACGGTCATAGCACTCCCAGGCCATGATTCCCTGGAGTTGCGCGCTGTAGGCGTCAGGATGCGGGAACCACGGCCGGCGAACTTGCATATCCTCGTCGATCAAGTGGCGCGCCGTGCCCGGATCGTAGATGAACGGCACCGCCGCTTCCGCAGCCTCTTCCTGGGTCATGCGAGCGCGCGCCAGCAACATGGCGCCGGCTTCCGCCTCTGCCCGCACTGCATGAGCACCGCCCGCGGCTGTACATCCTAGAATCAACGAGCGCACGCGCTTCGGATATTGCAGCGCGAATTCCTGCGCAATCATGCCGCCCATGGAAATGCCAAATACATGTGCGCGCTCCACGCCTGCAGCGTCCAGCACGGCGGCGGCATCTGCGGCCATCACCGGAATGGGATATGGCCCGGCAGGCCTCTCGCTACGTCCGACGCCCCGGTTGTCGAGAGCAATGGTCTTGAATCGTTTCGCCAGGACCGGCCGGGTGCGATACCACGCAATCGACGGATACCCCAGCCCCATGATGAGCAACAGCGGGTCTCCTGTTCCCTCTTCGTCCCAGTAGATCTTGGTTCCGTCGTTTACCGCGAATGGCATGAAAGCTCCTTTTGTCTGTATTAACCTTTATTTTTTCTGCGCCCTTTGCGCACTTCTGCGTCCTCTGCGGTTAAGGTTTTTTGATTGCAGCTACGTTACGCTGTACTTCACTGCTTGTGAATAGCCGCGGTCTTGCCACGCAAGACGTATTTCTGGATCTTGCCGGTGGCGGTCTTGGGCAACTCCGGCAGAAAGTCGAAGCCATGTGGAACTTTGAAGTGCGCCATCCGCTCGCGGGAGAATTGCCGGAGTTCGTCTTCCGTGACCTGGCCGCCGGATTTCAGCACCACGAAGGCCCGCGCCGCTTCTCCCCATCGTTCGTGAGGAAAGCCCACCACCGCGACTTCCTGCACCGCGGGATGGCGCAGCAATATGCCTTCCACCTCAACCGACGAAATATTCTCGCCGCCGCTGATGATGACATCTTTCAGGCGGTCGCGGATCTCCACATACCCATCGGGATGGACCACCGCTGCATCGCCGGTGTAAAACCAACCGCCGCGCATTACCTTGGCCGTGGCTTCCGGATCATTGTAATAGCCCTTCATGATCACGTTGCCGGAGGCCGCGATTTCACCGAGGGTTGCGCCATCGTGGGGAACTTCATGTCCCTGCTCGTCGAACACGCGCAGATCACCCGAAGTCACCAGTTCCACACCCTGTCGTGCTTTGATGGCAAACTGCTCGGCGGTTGGAAGAGATCGATGCTCGGGGCGCGGCTCGCTGATCAAAATGAAAGGCGAGGTTTCGGTCAATCCATAGACGTGGGTAATCGACCAGCCAAATTCACTCTCAATGCGTTCGATGGTGGCCGCCGCCGGAGGGGCGCCGGCGGTCATGACCCGCACTCCCGCCGGCACGCCGCGCCGCATCTCCGCGGGAGCGTTGGCCAGGAAAATCAGGACCGTGGGCGCCGCACACATTGTAGTCACACGCTCGTCGCGTATCTTGTCGAACGCCGTCTTGGCCTCGACCTTGCCCAGGCAAATATGCGTTGCGCCTACCGCTGTCACAGTCCACACAAACGTCCATCCGTTGGCGTGGAACATCGGCAGGGTCCAGAGGTAGCGATCGGCCGGGGTCATATGAAAGTGGATGAGCGTGCCCACCACATTCATGTAAGCATTGCGATGAGTGATCATCACACCCTTGGGCCGGGAAGTTGTTCCGCTGGTGTAATTGATGGTAGCCAGATCGTTCTCACCGATCACCGGCCTCACAAACTCCGCTGGCGATGACCGCACCGTGGCCTCGTAATCAAGCCAGCCTTCCCGCTTCCCTTCCAGTGCCACGAAGTGCTCGACCGCTGGTATCTGCGACCGGATGCTATCGACTGCCTCCAGGTAGTCGGGATGCGCACAGACCACGCGCGCCCCGCTGTGCTGGATGAGATAAGCAAAATCATCGGCAGTCAGCCGGTAGTTGATCGGAACCAGGACCGCGCCAATTTGCAACACCGCGTAAAAGGATTCCAATTGCGAATGCGTGTTCGGGGCGATGTAGGCAACGCGGTCCGAGGGCCGTACCCCCAGCTTCTGCAGAGCGGCCGACCAGCGGTCACAACGCTCAAAGAATTGGCCATAAGTCAGCCGCAGGTCGCCATCAATCACCGCCTCCCGGTCAGCATAGAGCCGCCGGGCGCGGCGGGCAAACTCCAGCGGCGTTAAAGCAATTTCCATCGCTCCTCCATCGTTCTTTCAGGATGCCAGCCTGTTGTGGAAATGCAGGCGCTGGGAATTATACCGCCCTGGGGTGCGTTGTGGCCCCTCAAGAGAAGAGCGGTCGGCCCAGGTCATCCGTGGGCTGCCCTGGCCTGTTTGGAATTGGGATTTTACTTGCTGGCGTGCAAAAACAATTGAGCAGATCAGGATGACCATGTGGCTCTGTGTCGCTCATGGGATTTTGCGTGTCTGTCCAACGTCTAAACAATTCCGACTGCTACGATCTACGAAGAGGCACGGGGCACTAAAGGGCAGCAGGGCCTGAAGGCCTCGGGTTACTTGCCTTTATGGCACGACTTCGCCGCCCATCGTTCGCTGGCGCTCACTCCTGGCTGCTAAAGTCATGCCCTGATACCGGCAGCGGCTGAAGCCCACAGCGCACAGTTCTACGGCCAACCGGCACATTGTCGCCATTGTCGCAGTCTCTATTATCGCAGTGTCTATCGTCGTAGTGTCTATTGTCGCCATGGTTGCAGTCGCTATGGTCGCAGTCGTCATTGTCGCACTCAATGTTCTTGCCAAGCCATCTGCTTCTCTACATCCCTTCCCCAAAACGGTTAAGCACCTCATGGCCACATAAAAGATTTGCCACCGGTCTACATGTTCGCACTCGCCAGCCGCCTGCTTTTGCGTTCGCATTTTGATCTGTTCCGCTGCGTCATTTATATATATAAAGAAACGTCATGCCTCCAAGACCTTCCCCACAAACAGACCGGCCTGCACGGCGCATGGGCAAGCTTCTTATTGCCAACCGTGGCGAGGTTGCCATCCGCGTGGCGCGCGCTGCGGACGAACTGGATCTCGCCACGGTGGCGATCTTTTCCGAAGATGACGCTCGTTCCCTGCATGTCCGCAAGACCGGTGAAGCGGTGGCGCTTGCGGGACGCGGCCCGGCGGCCTACCTGGCGATCGACCAGATCGTTGCGCTGGCCCTGCGGACGGGTTGCGATGCAATCCATCCTGGATACGGATTTCTGAGCGAGAATCCGGAGTTCGCGCGGCGATGCCGCGATGCCGGGCTGGTGTTTGTGGGGCCGCATACCCAGGCCATCGAGCTGTTCGGCGACAAGTTGCGCGCACGGCGCCTGGCGGAAAGTTGCGGCGTTCCGGTGATCGAGGGAACGTCAGTGCCAACCACCGAAGAAGAGGCCCGACGCTTCATGCAATCCCTGCGCCAGGGCGCGGCCATCATGATCAAGGCGGTCTCCGGGGGCGGCGGACGCGGCCTGCGCGCCGTCAACAATACCGGAGATCTGGCCGAGGCTTTTGCGCGCTGCCGCGTGGAGATGGCCGCCACCGGCAACACCGATCTTTATATAGAACGGCTGATGGGTGAAGCACGGCATATCGAAGTACAGATTGCCGGCGACGCATCAGGACAAGTTACGCATTTGTGGGAGCGCGAATGCACGTTGCAGCGCCGTCATCAGAAGCTGGTTGAGGTTGCCCCCAGCCCGAGCTTGAGTGGGCCCCTGCGGGCGAGGATTGTCGATGCCGCGCTGCGCATGGCCCGCGCCTCCGGCTACGATAGCCTGGGAACATTCGAGTTCCTGGTGCAGACCGGCCCTGACCCGCACACTCAAGACAACGTCTTTGCCTTTATCGAGGCCAATCCGCGTTTGCAGGTGGAGCACACGGTCACGGAAGCGATTTCCGGTGTGGACCTGGTGCAGACGCAATTGCGGCTGGCCGCAGGCGCCACCCTGGCCGAACTCTCGCTCGACATTCCGCTGCCCGCACCCCGTGGCTACGCGTTGCAACTGCGCATCAATGCCGAGACCATGCTGCCGGATGGAAAGGTGAAGCCCGCCGCGGGCACGTTGACCGCCTTTGATCCGCCCGGCGGCCCTGGCATTCGCGTCGATGCCTGCGGCTATGCCGGCTACGCTCTCAACCCGCAGTTCGATTCCCTGCTGGGCAAACTGATCGTCCACAGCGCGTCGCTTCGGTGGGAAGACGCGGTGGACAAGGCATATCGCGCCCTGTGCGAGTTTCGAATTCAAGGGGCCGCCACCAACACCGGCTTCCTTCTGAACCTGTTGCGGCATCCGGATGTGATCGCCAACCGGGTGACTACCAGCTTCATTGAGCAGCAGGCCGCAGCGCTGGCCGGCCAGCCTGCGGTTGACCATCCTAACCTCTACTTCGATGGCCATACAGCCGCGCAGACACAGACCAATGCTCCAGCAGCCGATGTTCCTGAAGAGTGGACGCCGATTGTGGCCCCGATGCATGGCACCGTCACGGCCGTCAGCATGGCCGAAGGCGATCGTGTGGCCTCGGGCGCCGAGGTGGTGGTGCTGGAAGCCATGAAGATGGCGCACCACGCGAGCGCATCCGTGGGCGGCGTGGTCCGCAAAGTCATGGTGAAGGTGGGCGAGGTGGTGGCGGAAGGCCAGGCATTGGCCTACGTGGAAGCCAGCGACGACATCCAGGCTGCAGCCGCTTCCGCCGCGCAGCTTGACCTTGATGCGATCCGTCCTGACCTGGCGGCGATCAACGCGTTGCATGCCCTGGGGCAGGATGCCGCGAGGCCCGAGGCGGTGGCCCGCCGCCGCAAGACCAAACAGCGCACCGCGCGGGAGAACATTGCCGATCTGATCGATGCCGGCAGCTTGAACGAATACGGCGCCCTGGCGATTGCCGCACAACGCTCGCGCCGCAGTGTCGACGACCTGCGCCGCAATACGCCGGCCGATGGCATGATTGTGGGCACCGCGAGCATCAATGGCGACCTCTTCGACGCAACCTTATCCCGTTGCGTGATATTGGCGTATGACTTTACGGTGCTGGCGGGGACGCAGGGTGTCTTCAATCACCGGAAGACCGACCGCCTGCTGCGTCTGGCCAACCAGTGGCAGTTGCCGGTAGTGATTTTTGCTGAAGGCGGTGGTGGAAGGCCCGGCGATACCGATTGGCCCAAGGTGGCCGGACTCGACACACCGAGCTTCTACGAATTTGCCCGGCTCTCGGGCCTGGTGCCGCGCGTCGGCATTGTTTCCGGCCGGTGCTTTGCCGGCAACGCCGCGCTGCTCGGCTGCTGCGACGTGATCATCGCCACCCGTGACGCCACGGTCGGCATGGGTGGTCCGGCGATGATCGAGGGCGGAGGACTGGGCGTGTTTGCCCCGGAAGAGGTTGGTCCGGTCAGCATGCAAGAACCCAATGGCGTACTCGACCTGGTGGTGGAAGATGAGGCACAGGCGGTGAAGGCGGCCAAGCAGTT
Organism: Saccharimonadales bacterium (SeqCode); assembly: GCA_035568495.1. Lineage (GTDB taxonomy): Bacteria > Acidobacteriota > Terriglobia > Terriglobales > Acidobacteriaceae > Angelobacter. The sequence goes on from DATMNZ010000256.1 coordinate 7,641, forward strand.
CCTGGCATACTTTCAGGGAACGTTGCCGGCGGGCGAGTTCGCCGATCAGCGGCGCTTGCGCCATCTGATCCCGGAAAGCCGGGTGCGGGCCTATGACGTTCGTAAAGTGATCGAAGCGCTGGCCGATACCGGTTCGGTGTTCGAGCTGCGCCGGGCGTTTGCCAAAGGAATGATTACGGCGCTGATACGCATCGCCGGCAAACCCATTGGGTTGATCGCGAACAATCCCATGCATCTGGGCGGGGCCATCGATGCTGATGCCTCCGACAAGGCGGCGCGCTTCCTGCAGTTATGCGACGCCTTCGATTTGCCGATGGTTTCGTTGTGCGATACGCCCGGCTTCATGGTGGGCCCCGACGCTGAACGCACCGGCCTGGTGCGCCACACATCTCGCATGTTCGTCACCGCGGCCAGCATGGACGTTCCTTTCTTCACCATCGTCCTGCGCAAAGGGTACGGCCTAGGAGCACAGGCCATGGCGGCCGGAAGCTTTCATACTCCGGCGCTGACCATCGCCTGGCCTACGGGCGAATTTGGGGGCATGGGCCTCGAAGGCGGAGTGCGGCTGGGCTTCCGCAAAGAGCTGGAAGCAGTGGCCGATCCCCAGCAGCGCGCAGCCCTTTTTGATCGCATGGTGGCCGAAGCTTATGAGCGTGGCCATGCAGCGAATATGGCCAGCTATCTGGAAATTGACGGCGTCATTGATCCCGCCGAGACCCGCACCTGGATTCTGCGCGGCCTGGCGGCAACCCAAACCGGCGTCAAACGCAACGGACGCAAACGGAACTTCGTCGATGCATGGTAGAGATCGACTGGCTGCAAGCAAGAGTTGGCCGCTGATTTCCGCTGATGCGCGCTGATAACAACCTTTGGTTAAGACGAGAGTCTTCATCCAACGGTCTTGCCGCCCGGCGTGTAGATATCGAGAGTAACGTTGACGGCTTGGGCCACGTCATTATCAAATACGTATATAACAGTCCATGGTAGAAGGCCGGTTTCGGCTGAAGCAGATTCTCCTCTTGCGATTCAGCAGCTTCCAACCGGTTATTCCTGATTTTCTCGACTTCCACCGCAAGCTGCCAGGGTCCCTCTTCCCCAGTACCCGAATGATCCAAGGAGGGTCAAAATGAAGGACATCTTCCGGGTCGGTTTTGTGGACCGATGGGCACGCAGCGATCCACGGACAGGTCTGAATTATGCCAGTTTTCTCGTGCAATGGCATGTCTACGAATCTCCTTACCGGTTGCTGCCCGAATCCAACCAGATCGCGCCCGGACTGCTCGACTGCCCGTTGCAAAACGAGGATGGCGAACAGGCACTGCTCTACTCGGCAGGAGTTCGCAGGAATGCGCGCTTTTCCGACGGCACGGTGTTGACCGCCGAACATGTGGCTGCATCGCTCGAAAAGACCGCGGCCTTCAATCTGCACGCGTCGGCTTCAGCAGGTGGCGACCGTGTATTCTTCCGGTTGAAGCGGCCCAACTTCCGTTTTGATTTATTGCTGGCGCGATTTGATCACGGCATTGTACTGGAACGCAATGGCGAGTTTCTGGGTACTGGTCCCTATATGCTGGGGCCTGGCCCGCAAGCCAAATGCTTCAGGCTGGTGCGCAATCCTTACTACGAACCGGCAGCCCAATTGGAGGAGATTGAATGCCGCAGCTATCCGATGGACGCCCATGGCCGGCGCACGCAACTGCTGGAGGCGGTCAATCGCGGCGAAGTGGACTATACCGATGAGCTGGCGCGCGATGAGCTGAATCGCGTCGAGAAAATGCGCAAGTGCATTCAGCTTGGTTATTGCACCGCCGTCCTGTTTTTCAATACAGAACGGCCGATATTCCGGGAGAGCCGGGTGCGGCAGGCATTCACGAGCGCCATTGACCGGAAGGCGCTGGCGGCGCTGGCATATGCCAACGCCTTGGCCTTTGCAGCTACGGGGATGATTCCGCCGGTGCTGGGGAGCACTCCCGATCGGACCACTTACGATCTCACCGGAGCGCTTGAGTTGCTGGAGAAGGAGAACATCAACACCTCAACCCCGCTGGTGCTGGCGGTGATTCACAGGCCGCGCCCCTATCTGCCGGACCCGCGGGCCACGGCGGAACTGCTGGCGGCCCAACTCAGCAAGCTGGGATTCAAGATTGAAATCCGGCAGCCGCGGGATGTGCAAGAGTACCAGGAGTGGAACAGCCGTGGCGCCTACGACATGATGCTGGCCGGATGGATTCCGGACACGCCCGATCCGCTGGACTTCATGGAGTCACTGCTGGGCACGGCCAGCATACCGGCGCCCGCGAACCAGACCACGCGCAGCAGCAATCTCTGCCGGTGGAGCAACGCAGAAATGGACACCATCCTGGAGAAACAGCGGCTGAACCCGGACACTGCCACCTGGCAACGCATTTGCGACATGGTGCGCAACGAGGCGCCAGCCTTCCCGCTGATGTACGGGCCGCGCATTGCAGTGGTTTCCTGGCGGGCCAAGAATTTTCCCCGTGATTTCGGCACCGGCCCCTTCCTGTCGAGTGTTGAACTAAGGGAAAGCAATACCGTGGGGACGGATACCGCCCAGGTGTCGCCCGTGAAGTGATGAGTTTTACGAATGGGCAAACGCCCGCAGTGAACAGCCCTTACTTGGATTGTCACAACCGCCTTGACGTCGTTTTATATCCGGCATACCGCTTGCCGTCGAACCGGCACAACGTATTGGAGATCTCTACCGCCGTCAGGGAGATAAGCTCTATGTTCCGATGTCCATTCCAACGCGTTAACCCCAATCTTCTCGATGGACCAGGAAGATGAACCGTGGCTGAAGCTGAAGCCGCTCGTTATCCTGCACTCTACGGACGGCTGAAGCTGAAGCCGTCCTCTTCTACGGTTGCGCCAGCTCCATCGCAGCTACTCTTCCGCACGGCCACGGCACTAGATTTGCAGGGCTTCAGTCAGTGGTGTTTCGGTCCGTGGCATTCGCGGTAGCTGTGATCTGGTTGCGCAAGTCCCAAAGCTCCCTGTAGGCAACATGCTGCATGCGCTGTTGCAGGACCTCCACGGGTGTCCCCATGGTCCCGATCTCTCCGCCCCCGATGATCCTCTGGGCCAGTTTCAGGTGATGAAAACGGAATAGCTGCATGCGCTCGTCAAAATCCAGCATGCGTTCGGCCACATCGTGCAGACCGAAGAACTCTTCGTGCCGCCGATAGATGTGATCCATGGTCAGGCCTTGGGCCGCCAGTTGCGCCTCAAATGCCTCCCCGATTCGCGGGGCGATGTGCAATAGAGAAAGAAATCCTGGGGAATTCAGGCCACTTCCGTGTCCCAGACCAGAGCGAATGATCTGGTAGTCGTAGGGAGTGATGGTTTCCAAAATATGAAGAAGGGAGACCGGGTACTCAAGCATGGCACTGGCGCGCCGCATCAGCCGCGCCGAATTTGGATAGTTGCCTTCGACAAGCGCTACGCGGGCGCGCTCCATCTCCCAACTCGCTCCCTTCATCAGTAACTCTGACGATTGATGGACTATCTGGAATGTAAGTTCGTCCGGATGTGAAAGCCGATCGGTAGCGGTCTGTAATGAAAGCAACTCGTCCGTGCGCAGATATCGTTCGTAGTCGGTAGCGCCCTTACCTTCAAGAATGGGCTTGTGAAACTCATTTACCATAGCAAATCATATCATCATGGTCTTTTCCGTGCGCCACAGCCCGTGGGAAAGCAGACTGATAAACCGCTCAATCGCCTGGCTGTCAGGAACCCCCAGATGTTGATTGCCCCGTTGCATCAACCGTTCCACCGTGAAATAGGTAAAAAAGTAGAGATAGATCGCAGCCAGGGCAAAGGCGGGATCTTCTCCGCACCAGCCTTTTTGTTTTTTCACTTTGTTTAAGACCGGCCCCATGATGCGCCGGAATTGTTCCGGCATGCGATAGAACGTGTCGGCGAAATGCTGGTTCCTGAACTCAATGATGTCGATGAGGGTGAGCAGTTGATACTCGGCGTCGTGGTAGACCATGGAGCGGACGGCAAAGGCCAGCAACCGTAGACCGTTCTCGCAGAAAGGATCGTCGAGCGAGCGCAGCACCCGTTCGCGAAACCCGCGCATGCAGGAGCGGTAGTTTTTGACCAGGCTGCGGAAGAGCTCTTCCTTGCTGGGATAGTAAGTGTAAATTGATCCGGACGACATCCCGGCCTTCTCCGCGATCTCCCGCATACGGGTGGAGTGGAACCCCTGGCTGGTAAACAGTTCCAGGGCCGCCGCTTCAATTTTGAGCTGGTTTTGATCGATCCGGGCGTGGCTGATTTTCGGCACAAACATGATCGGCTCAACCTTTGCCTGGGCATCAGCGGAGGGAAGATCGGGCGGCGAACTCCAGAGCCTGCCGGAAAGCATGCGCATGAGGTCGATGCGGTCACGCGCGGACTGTTGCAGTATTTCAACTTGCCGCTTCGTGCGGCCCTCCGCATCGGGTCCCCGCCCATTGCCGGCAACGTTGCCGCATCCGCCCTTCCACAGCCCCTGGCAAAGAAGGTCCACAAATCGCCCGGTGGCTTGCTCATCGGAAACGCCAAGATGCCGGTTGCCTTGATAGAGCTTCTCGATGGCCGCGGAGGTAAAAAAGTAGAGATAAACCGAGGCCAGTACAAAGGCGGGGTCCTCACCCCGCCAGCGGTCATCTTGCTTTACCTCGCAGAGGGCAGATCCCAGCATCCCGCGGAATTGTTCCGGCACATCGCGAAAGGCCGCAGCGAAATGCTGGTTCTGGAATTCCACTACGTCAATGTAGACCAGCAGCAAATACTCAGGATCTTTGTAAAGATACGAACGCACTTCCGCAGCCAGCTTCCGAAGATCATTTTTAGTGAGAGGGCTCTTGAGGGCCGCGCAGGTCTGCCTCAGCCAGTCCTCCCGGTGCGCATGGTAGCTCTCCGCCAGGCGGGCAAAGATGGTCTCTTTGCTGGGATAGTAGGTGTAGATAGCGCCCGTGGAGACGCCGACCGTCTTGGCGATATCACGGATGTTGGTTCCATGAAACCCTTGGGTGGTAAACAGCTTGAGGGCCGCAGCCATGATCCGGCGCTCGTTCTTTTCGATTCGACCTTTATCAATTTTAGGCACGGCTGATGATGGTATTTTACGAGAAAACCAATCTTTGACTGTGGCCCGATAGACCAACCATGGGAGCTACATTCCACCCTCTTTGTGATTTGTCTCCGGAAAGAGGGGAGCGGCGAGTGACCTATACTTTGGAGCAGGTGGGGGAACCTGCTTCCTTCCAATATGCCCTTATGCTCTGAAGCCACCGGGCAATATGCCCGGTGGCCCCATCGCAGTTCCGATTCGCAGCCTTCCCGGCGTTCGAGATGGCTAGAACACCAACTTTAGACCAAACTGAATCTGGCGCGCCGCGTCCGCTCTGGAGAACGACAGTGGCTGCGTGATCTGATTTGGACTGGTGGGCTTGACGCCATGCAGACCAGTGAAAGGCCCGTTAAACAGGTTGAGCGGTCCGCTGGCGGTCTGCACAATCCCCGCGCATGTGTTGATCGGGCAGGTGGGGGAAACTGTGGGAATGCCGTTGATGTCAAACTGGTCGCTGACCTTGCTGAAGTTGACTCGATTGAAAATGTTGGTGCCCGTGGCGATGAAGTCCAGATGCAGACCACGGTCCCGGTTGATGAACAACGACTTTCTGAAGGTGAGGTCGGTAGTGGTATAGGCTGCACCCCGGTTGTTATCACGCGTGGAAAGGAACGGAGTGGCAAAGTTGTTGTCGAGGGCGGTACCGTTGGCCAGGCCGGGTGTCCGGACCGAGAACGGCAGGCCGCTGCGCCAGGTCACGATGGGCGCGATTGCGATATCCGCCAAGATGGTATTCAGGACATTCCCTGTGCCCGTCTTGAACGGAGTGGTATAGACGGCGTTGCCGACCAGCGTGTGCGGTATGTCAAACACCGAAGTAGCGCGGTACAGGCCCAACTGGGTCGGACGGAACCAGTTCTGGAAGCTGGCAAAGTCGATTACGTTGTCGATGCTCTTGCTCCAGGTGTAGTTGACCTGGAACTGCAGACCGTGGGTATAGCGCTTGGTGAGTGAAGTGGTCAGAGCGTGGTAGATGGAGCTGCCGATGGATTCATAGGTAGTGTGCTGAAGCTGGCCCGAATTCGCCGTGAAGAGCGGGCCTCCGGTGATGTCTACACATCCTGGAAATGTCTTAAACTTCGTAGCGCAGAGGGGGTCCCCAGGGTTGACCTGATTGTATCCCGTTTCCAGCGGCATCTGCAGATGGACACCGTGGTAGGTGTTGTACCCGATTTCCAGAGAGTAATTCCTGCCCAACTGCCGGTCAATGCTTAGGCTGCCTTGCACGGAGTATGGGTTCTTGTAATTGGGAGCAACGCCGTAGGCAACCAAAGCGCCGGGCGAAATGGTGTCAATGCCCACAGCGGCAAAATCCGCCGGGGTCAGATGCCCGAAAGGCAGTTCGCCCTTCGCGACACCCAGGCCCCAAAGCTTGACCACCTGGTTGTTGGTCGGGCTCAGGATGGAGAGCACTTCGTTGATGTATTTTCCGCTGCCATCGAGCAGCGAACCGTAGGAGGGGATGAGAACATCAACCGGCGCTACATAGATGCCCCCGCCGGCCCGAATGACCGTCTTCTGGTCGCCAAATGGGTCCCAGGCGAATCCCAGCCGTGGCGACACGTAAAAGCTATTGCTCAACGGCGGGGGCTCGCTATCAACGTCAAAGCGCACACCCGCGTTCATGGTCAGGCGGGAGTTGAGCTTCCAGCTATCCTGGAGGTAGCTGCCGAAATATTTTCCCGTGCCCTTCCACTTGGGGTTGTTGAATCCCGCCAGAACGTCCGCCGGTATACCAAAGCTGAAGGACTGGGGCGCACTGAGATTGGTATTGGTCGGGCCGGTAAGCGGAAAGCCATGACCTAGGTTGAACTTCGCCAATTCACATTGCACCGCCGACAATTGGACGGATGGAGGCAGGGGAGCGCAGGGCCCGGTCGGCGAGGCCGGTGCTAGCGAGAAGATAGGAATAACTCCGTCCCTGAAATCAAACTGATTGTTGAACCATAGGTCGTCTTCCACGTTGTAATTGGCGATACGCATCGAGGCACCCAGCTTGAAGGTATGGGCACCGTGGTTCACGGTGAGATTGTCCTCAAACTGATACCGCTTTTGATGGGCAAGGTAGGGAACCAGCGACGGGCTGCCGAAGGAGGACGTGCCACCCAGGTTCCCGGAATTCAGATTGCCCAGGCTGAAATTCACACCCTGGAATGCATTGGGCACATTGTTGGCGACATTCTTGGGCACCAACTGGACCAGTACCTGGTTGATCACTTTGGGGTTGAAGGTGTGGGTCCAGGTGCCCAGCACGCTGAAATCGCGGGTAAAGAGTCCGGAGCCGTCGGGGTTGCCGACGCTGCTATCGTTGTGCGAGTACTCCAGGCGAAGATTCACGGAATTGTTGACGTCCGGCTGGCCGTCAAGGCGCAGGAGCGTGTTGTGGTAGCGGAACGGGTTCACGAATATGCCGTTCTCCGCTGTAAGAATCTTGTTGAGGGCAGGATTGTTGAGCGGCGTCAGGCCGGGCGTGATTCCGTTGCCAAAACCCACCAGGAACGGGTTGCCGGAAGCCTTGAGCGAATTCACATAACTGGTCTGGTTGGCGCTCGGCCCCACTACCGTAGGCGCGGTCAAGACGTTGGCATTGGTGAAATCGGAATTGTTCAGATTCCGATATTCGTAGGCCAGGAAGAAGAACAGCTTGTCCTGCTTGACTGGACCGCCAGCGGTGAATCCGGTGTAAACATTCTGGCTGTAAGCCCGGGGCAGACCTTGAATTCCGTTGAAGAAGTTGGTCGCCGAGGTGTTGTGGTTCTGGAAGTAGCCGTAACCGGCGCCGTGCAATTTATTGCCGCCCGACTTGGTCACAATGTTGATGGCGCTGCCGTTGGTGAACCCGAACTCCGCGGAGAAGCCGTTGCGGTTCACTTGATATTCCTGGATGGTATCCTGCGGAATGGTGGTGACGCGATACTGCCCCGTCCCATATTCATTCTCGCCGCCATCGATGGTGGAGAGGTTGTTGCGCCCGTTACTGCCGCCGATCGAGAACCCGGTCGTGCCGAAACCCGTGAACCCCGGCTGCTGGGAGCGCGGCGCATCGGAGTTGGCCACACCCGGCAAGGTGTAGACCTGCTCGGTGATGTTGTGGTTGATGTTGGGCAGTTCGCTGATCTGCAACTGGTTGATGGTATTGGCCTGTTGCGTTTGCTCGGTCTGAATGAGCGCAATGTTGTCAGCGCTGACCTCAATCGTTTCACTGGCGCTGCCCACCTTCAAGTGGGCATCGTAAATAAGTACCTGCCCAACCGTGACCTCAACACCCGTGGTTGCTTCCCGGGAGAACCCTTGAGCATCCACGGTAATGCGATACGATCCCGGCGGAAGCGCCGGCACTTGATAAGAGCCGTCTCCGCCGCTCTTGGCCGTCTTGGCGATTCCCGTGCTCGCGTTCGACACGGTGACGGTCGCTCCCGCAATCACTTTACCTTGCGGATCTACTACAGTGCCCCGCAACGTGGCCGTCGCATAATCGACCTGCGCCGACACCGCCAATGAGGCTGCCAGAACAACCAGCAGAACGGACAAGAACCAGAGGTTTTTCGATGTTGTCATTGTGCCCTTCCAGGAAATCAATAAGATTTAATGTCCACGATAGCGTGTGAAAAAATAAATTAAGTGCTCTTCCAATGGCAACAAATGCCGGCCATGCTCGTCTGGTTCACTTTATTTTGCTCCCCGGCGCATTTCCATTTTGATTGGACGCAAAGCGCAGGGCCGTCTTTAATTAAACAGAAAATCCCGTGGAAGAGCTTACCACGATCTAAACGAACGTCAATTCATTTTTTATACTCGCCGGTTCTTTTTTTTGCACCCCGGCCCCGCCTCGCCCGGTTCCGGCAGAAATTACTAGACTTTTTACGGGCTTTGTGGGTCATTTTGAGACTCAGATGGACCTCTGTCGGTCCCTGTGAGGATCCTGCGTACGTGCCGCCATGGGTGCTTCATTGCATGTTCGAAACACGCGCTGCCGCGCGCTTGGGCCTTCGCTGCCGCGAAGACCCAGAGACGGTGCTGAGCACCGTCTCTACGACCGTCTCTACGTCCGCGTCTACGACCGCGATTGTTTATGCTGGTTGACGGAACAAAAGAGTCTACGCCTTAAGTTCCGCCGCCACTCCGCCGCCACGAAATCGATTGCAGACTTGCTGAAAGCGGAATAGAATGAGCGACCGTTCATTCTTTTGGGCGCCGATTCACTTCGGGCCGGCCGGAATTCTTGCATTACCCGCTGTGTGGAAGCCGTTCTTCGTGAATAAACTCAAGGATTTTCATCGACTCGCGGGAAGAGAGGGAAACTTGCTATGCAACGCTTTCTTATTGTTTTGATCTTGCTCGGCGCCAGTGGAGGCGCGATCTCCGCCCAAACCGCCACGGCGCCGCCGGCGCAGGAAAAAGCCAAGCCCGTAGCCAAGAACGATTATGCGAATGGGGAGAATTGGCTGTGCCGCCCCGGACGCCAGGATGCCTGCGCCGTCGACCTCTCCACCACCATAATCTCGGCCAACGGTAAGCTGGCACGCGAATCCTGGGCCGCTGATCCGGGGGCGCCCATCGATTGCTTCTACGTGTACCCCACGGTTTCCAACGATCCCGGCGGCAACAGCGATATGGTCCCCGGTCCGGAAGAACAAGGCGTAGTGCGCGCGCAGTTTGCCCGTTTCGCTTCCCAGTGCCGGGCGTATGCGCCCATGTACCGCCAGATCACCCTCACAGCCTTGCGGGCCGCCCTTGGAGGCACACCCATGCCCATGGATCGCGCCCTGGCCTACAACGATGTGCTCGATGCGTGGAACTACTATCTGGAACATGACAACCATGGCCGGGGGGTGGTCCTGATCGGGCACTCCCAAGGTTCGGGAGTGCTCACGCAACTCATCAAGAGTGAGATCGACGGCAAACCCCTGCAAGCACGCATTATTTCCGCGTTGCTGCTGGGGACCAGCCTGCCGGTGCCTAAGGGCAAAGACGTGGGCGGAGCTTTCCAGCATGTGCCACTCTGCCGCACAGCCGATCAAACCGGATGCGTGATCACCTACGCGTCGTTTCGCGCGACTGCCCCGCCGCCGGCCAATAGCCGTTTCGGCAAAGTAACCGGTGAAAACATGATTTCCGCCTGCACCAATCCGGCCGCTCTCGCCGGTGGCAGCGGTGAGCTGCATTCCTATCTGGGAACGCACGGCAGCGGAATCGTAAGCACTTCAGAAGCAACGCCCGGACCCTGGGTCAAGCCGGACCAGCCCATCACCACTCCCTTTGTGAGCGTACCGGGAATGTTGACCTCAGAATGCGTCTCCAATGAGAGCGGCTCCTATCTGGCGGTCAGCGTACACGGCGACCCCGCCGGTCCCCGGGCCAGCGACATCGTAGGAGACGTGGTCGTCGGCGGACAAGTCCTGGCCGATTGGGGGCTGCATCTGATCGACGTAAATCTGACCATGGGAAACCTGCTCGACGTCGTAGGCCGCCAGAGCAAGACGTACTTGAAGGCCACAGCCAAGAAATGAGGGTTGCGTCCCACCCTTCACAGAAAAGCGCGAAGGGTGGGGCGACCATCTCGGGCAGACCATTACCGTTCCAGACGATCATGGTACTGGTCGGTCGCCGGCTTCCGGCAATTTCGAAAGAGAGGAAACATTGTCCACGCAACCCCAGACCGGCCCGGCCCCGGCGCCAACATCGTCCCAGCCTTCTCTCGTCTACGTCTGGTACGTAGTCGGGGTGCTGATGCTGGCCTATGTCTTTTCCTTTATCGACCGCCAGATTTTCAGCATGGTGGTGGGTCCGCTGCGGCGCGACCTGCACATCAGCGACACGCAGGTCAGCTATCTGCAGGGCCTCAGCTTTGTGGTGTTCTACACCTTCTTCGGCATCCTCATTGGACGCCTGGTTGACATCTACAGCCGGCGGACCATTATCGCCATCGGCATGGTGTTGTGGAGCCTGTTCACCACCGCCTGCGGCATGGCAACGACTTTTCCGCAAATGCTGTTGCTGCGCATGGGTGTAGGCGTGGGGGAAGCCGCTCTCTCGCCCGCCGCCTACTCGCTGGTGGCCGACTACGTTCCACCCCGCCGTCTGGCGATCGCCATCAGCGTGTACTCCGCCGGCATCTACATTGGCTCCGGCCTTTCGTTCCTGCTTGGTGGACTGGTGCGCAGCTACGCGGCCAACCACGGTGTTTCCCACCTGCCGTTCATCGGCCAGATCCATTCCTGGCAGCTATTGTTCTTCGTGGTCGGAGTGCCGGGCATTCTGCTGGCGCCTCTGCTCTTCACCGTTCGTGAACCTCTCACCCGCGGCGGCAGCGTGCATTCTGTCGTGCCCATCGGAAAGGTATTCTCATATATCTTCGACAATGCCAAAACCTTTCTGCTCCACAACATCGGCTTCGGCCTGCTTTCACTAGGCTCGTACGCCAGTGCGGCGTGGGTGCCGGAGTTCTACGTGCGCACGTACCATTGGGACATTAGGAACGTCGGTCTGGTGTACGGCCTGTTGGTCATGACCTGCGGCCCTCTGGGGATCATCGGCGCCGGACGGCTGGCTGACTACTTGCGCGCCCGCGGACGCGCCAACGCCAACATTTATGTCGGCATGTGGATCGCGATCATCTGGACCCCCATCCACTTCCTCATGTTCCTGGCGCCTACGGCCGGCTGGGCAACTGTGTGGCTGGTGCCCGCATCCATGCTGGCGGCGGCCCCCTTCGGTATTGCTCCGGCGGCCATCCAGCAGATGATGCCGCCCAATATGCGCGGCCAGGCCTCCGCCGTCTATTTGTTTGTCCTCAATCTGATTGGGCTGGGTCTGGGACCCACGCTGGTTGGGCTATGTACCGACCACATCTTCCACCGCGACGATGCGCTCCGGTATTCCATGGTCATGGTCACAGCCACCGCCTCGGTGATCTCAGTCCTGCTTTTGTTCCGCTGCCTGAAGCCGTTTCTGGCGAGCCTGGGGCGTCTACAATTGAGGAATCCGGAGGCCGTCTCATGACCAATCCGGCAGCCTAAAATGAACTGACTGCTTTCTTTTTCGAACTGATGTACACTAATTTTCCGGCAATTTTCTTTTGGAGGACGGTGCAACTATGTGGATTCGCAAATTTCAGCGTGACCGCAAGAAGGGCGTGGACTCTCCCATGCCGACGCAAGTTTTGTCCAACGAAGAGTTCATTCCCCGGCCGCAAAGCCCGCGCCAGAAGCAAGTGGAATACCTGATCGGGCAGATGGCCGACGAGAAATCCAAGAAGTTGGGCATCGACCGCCGGACCTTCATGGCCAGCGCCATGGGCCTGGCTACATGCTTCGTGGCCTCCAACAAGGTCTGGGGCAAAGTGTGGGAAGTCGATGAGGCGGAAACCATGGACAAGGCCGCCTACGCCGAGAAGCTGCCCAAGAGCGAGTACTTCATCATGGACGTCCAGACCCACTTCACCGATGGCTGGGTCCCCAACTTCCGCAGCATGGAGTTCATGAAGAACATGGGCTTCAACCTGAAGGACGACAAGGAATCCTACAGTTTCAACCAGTTTGTGAAGGAAATCTATTTCGATTCCGAGACCGACATGATCGTGATCTCCGGCGTGCCCGGGCCGCCGGAAAAGAACCGCGACGAAACCGGCAAGCTTCTTGAAGGGAAAGCCCGCGGCGGCGGACCAGTCCTGCCGAGTTGGCTGATGGCCGAGTCGCGCGACAAAATCAACAAGTTCGCAAATTCGACCCGCGCCCTGAGCCAGGGCAATCTCGCTCCCAACCATTACTGGAACAAAGTCACCAACACCATGGACAAGGTGGCCTTGCTGGAACAAATGGACCGCGAGCTCAATGTTTACAAGATCAACTCCTGGAAGTGGTATTGCCACGCCGACCCGGCGCGTTCCGGCCACGGCTTCCAACTGGATGACGACGACGCCGCTTTCTTCTACCAGGAATCCAGAAAACGGGGAATGAAGACTTTCTCCGTACACAAGGGCTACTCGTATCAGTCGCGCCTGCTTGGCCATCTGGCCAATCCCAAAGACGTGGAGAAGGCGGCCCTCAACAATCCCGACCTGAACTTCATCATCTACCATTCGGCCATCCAGCACGGCCCCAATGAGCCCGAATATGCCACAGCGATGGACCCCAAGACCGGCGACTTTGCCTGGCACAACATCCTGATGGATATCAAGAACCGCAACCCCAAGATCACCAACGTCTATCCGGAGATTGGCAGCTTCTTCAACGTCCTGGCCATTGCGGACCCGGTTATGTGCATGCACGGCATAGGCAAGAACATCAAGACCTACGGCGCCGACCACATCATCTGGGGCACCGACTGCCTATGGTGGGGATCGCCGCAATGGGCCATCGATGCGTTCAAGCGCTTCCAGATCAGCGACGAATTCTGCGAGAAGTTCGGGTATTCGAAGTTGACCAAGGAAGTGAAATCCAGGATCTTTGGCTTGAACGCCGCCAAGATCTACGGCGTCGATGTGAAGGCCAAACGCAATCCGCTCAGCCCAGACATCATCGCCCAGGCCCGAACGACCTTTGAGAACGCCGGCCTGCAGCGCGAAAACGCCGCCTATGGCTGGGTCCGCGCAGATGACTGAGGCCGGTCTTGAGCTTGATGAAACATCCGGTACTGTTGGGCGGAACACTCTGCCACGTACCGGCGCTCGCGTTGCCTTGATGCTAGCTCTGGCCCTGCTCCTTGCGGCGCAGGGCCAGAGCGGCGGGAAGGCCGCCGCGCCAGTGGCCCAAAACACGGCCGTGCAGAGCAAGCCCGCTGCGTCCGGGCCCGGACCGGCTCCATCCCGCAATGACCACGTAGGCAAACCATTGCCCGACTACATGACCGGCGACCAATGCCTGTTCTGCCATCGCAATATCGTCGGACCGACCTGGGAACGCGAACCGCACGCATGGACGGTCCGCGAGGTCGGGACTGAACCCAGCGTCCCCCAGGTCCCTAAGGACGCGACGCACATCATCGGCAGCCCGCAGCACTATCGCGCGCTCAAACTGATTGGCTACGGCAAGTTTGCCGTGCTCGGCGACGATGGCAAGACATGGCAACCCGAGGTCTTCGCCACCCGCTGCGCCGGATGCCATACTACCGCCGTCGATCCCGCCACCCATGCCTTCTCCGCGTATGCCTTCGATTGCTATGCCTGCCACGGCGAGGTAACCGCCGAGCACACCACTCAACCGAAGCTGGCGTGGCTGGGCTCCAAGCGCCCGCAGGAGCCCCAGGCCATTGTGGCCATCTGTTCCCAATGCCACTTGCGCGGCGGGCAGTCGCTATCCACCGGACTTCCCTACCCCAATAATTTCATCGCCGGTGACGACCTGTTCGCCGACTTTAAGGTCGACCTCAAGCGTGCCTATGACTCATCCATGAACCCCGCTGACCGCCATGCCTACGCCTACGCCAGCAAAGTCTTGGCAGGCCAATCGAAACAGACATGCCTGGATTGCCACCGCGTCCATGGCCGGCCGGAGCTCAAGCACCAATACTGCATCGATTGCGACGAATTGCCGGCAGCCGCTAAAAGCGCCGGGAAGCAACTGCACAGCGAGACCTGCCAGTACTAGTACGGTGATCGGGAGATTCAGTAATCATCGCGGATCGGGACATCGGGTAATCGGGACATCGGAACTGCATGCCCGCTGTTTCGCCTACATTAGCAATTTTAGTCACGGCACTAATACAGTGACACTAAAAGGGGAGAAACAATCATATGAACAACGCACTCAAGTCTACTGTGGCCCTTGCGGCCTTACTTATCGCAATATCGGCCATGGCCTTCGCCGTTCCAGTTCCGGCCGCGGATGCCGCCAAGGTCGCCGGTGAATGGAACCTGACGGTGGAATCACCCAACGGCACCGGCACTCCATCTGTCATCTTCAAACAAGACGGAGAAACACTCACGGGGACCTACAAAGGGCGCGCCGGCGAAACGACCGTGAAAGGGACCATCCAGGGCAACGAAATCAAATTCTCGGCCACCATCAGCACCCAGGGCCAGGAAATCCAACTGGACTACGCAGGCGTTGTCGATGGGGACACGATGAAAGGCAAAGTGAAGTTCGGCGAATTTGGCGAAGGCGATTTCAGCGGCAAGAAAAAAGGCGCCGACGCTCCAGCCGCTAAATAGACAGGCGGATTCCCAGCAACAAGGCCGCAATCAAGAACAGCCGGCCACCAATGACACGCATCGGAACGTTTCTGCCGGTCGAAGGACGGACCGTGAAAGGCTACTTCATGGCCCCGGCAAGCGTGGGCCGCACACGATTGCGGTAGGCGATGGATTGGTCCAGCGCCCGGCGAAATTCAGCGATGTCGATGTCGCGCTCGCAGCACGCGATCATCAGGGCGCCGTCATCGCGGAAATCGCCGCACCACTCAGTGACCTGCTCGTCGCTCCAGGCCGCTGAATACTGGCGGAGCTTATCGTCGGGCATGCGGTCCATGTAGGCGCGCAGGTTGATGCTGGTTTCGTCCGGGTATTCGTTCACAAACGGTTCTTGCTCGAAATTCCAAATAGGCTGCTGCATGGTGCAGATCATCTTACTGAAAGACCTTGCCGCAGATCAATACGAAAGGGTGGGGTATGACTCCGAATTACAGGGCTGGCCGTTATCTGGCCGGATGGATAGTTGTTGTTCTTTGGGCCGCACTCTGGCTGTCTGCGCAAGAGCCGGGAAGCGCGGTCATTTATAAACAGCAATGCGCCCTCTGCCATGAAAGCTCGGCGAAGACGCGGGCGCCTGCGCCCGCGGCGTTGCGCCTGATGTCGCCTGAGAACATCCTGCGTTCGCTGGAGACGGGCCGCATGAAAGACCAGGGCTCACTGCTGCGTCCTGAACAGAGGCGCGCCCTCTCCGAGTTTCTCTCCGGCAAACCCTTTGGACAGGAGCAACCAGCGGCCGCCATTGGTCTCTGCAAGAATACTGAAGCTGAGTTCTCACCTTCCGCCAACGACTGGAATGGCTGGGCCCCGGACTTGACCAATGCCCGCTTTCAGCCGGCCGAGCGCGCCGGGCTCACCGCCGAACAGGTCCCGCGCCTGAAGGTAAAGTGGGCCTTCGCCTTCCCTAACTCGCCCTTCTCCTGGGGATCGCCAACTATAACCGGCGGAAGGCTCTTTGTGCCTAGCGCCAACCGGCTTGTTTATGCGCTCGATGCCAATTCGGGATGCCAGTATTGGTCTTATGAGAGCGACGCGCCGGCACGGACTGCGATCGTCATCGCACCGCTGCCCGGCCGGCCCGGCAGATATGCTGCATACTTCGGCGACCAGAAAGCCAATGCCTACGCTCTGGACGCGGTCACCGGGAAACTGCTGTGGAAGGTACGAATCGATTCTCATCCGCGCTCCAAGATCGTGGGCGCGCTCGAATACTTTGCCGGCCGGGTGATTGTGCCCCTCACCGGCGGAGAAGAAGTCGGATTGGGCGATAAATACGAGTGTTGCAGCTCGCGCGGCGGACTGGTGGCCCTGGACGCAGCTACCGGCAAACAGCTTTGGAAAACATACAGCATCGCAGAAGATCCGCATCCGACCACCAAGACCGCCGCCGGCATTCAGAACTGGGGGCCTTCAGGGGCCAGCATCTGGTCGGCGCCTACCATTGACACCCAACGGC